>CAIYRB010000020.1 GCA_903928445.1 uncultured Pseudomonadota bacterium
CTCGCGACCGTCTCTATAAACTGATCGAATACATCGCACGCGGCCCTCTATCCAATGAGCGCCTCGAGATCCAGACCGACGGTGACGTCAAACTAACGCTCAAGACGCCTTACGCCAGCGGTGTTACTCATCTTCTTCTCACCCCCGAGGAATTCACCTTGCGTCTCGTGGCCCTCATTCCTCCACCCCGGACTCACCTTGTGCGCTGGGCGGGTGTGTTGACTCCACACATTCAATTCGTAACTTTCCCCTAGAAACGACTCTATCTTTCTGTAATCATTAAATTTATCAGCAGTCTCTTCGATATTGGAAAAATCGAAACCGTCCGGGCGGCAATCATGGCAAGGAAGCCAAAAAAAAGTCGAAAACTTGAATTCAAAGGTAAGCACAACTCTAGCGGGTATATTTTAGGATAGCACGACTTGCTAGCGTACTCCTTGGGCCAAATCCATGGCCAGGAGGAGTGCCAAATATGACGCGGAAAAAAGACACCGTCGGTCGCAAGCAACGCCCGAGGCATTTAGATCCAGTCACGGTCAAGGCTATCGAGCAGCTAAGAAAGCTTGCCCAGTCCGCAACTGATCGTCCTCGTGTGATCGATCAGGCTGTTGGGTTAAGAAGCAAGGGCGTGCCACTTCGAGTGCTCGCTGAATGCTGCGGTGTTGCCGTGTCGACGATTGCGGGTTGGCAGGCTCGTGGTGCGAGATCCAGCACGATGCCGGCGAGACGCCCCATGAATGAAGGTTTAAGAGGTGAGCGGTCCCCTCAGATGCATGTCATTGATGTGGTGCGACCAGAGCGCGCTGTTGGGCTGTGGCCGAAAATTAACTTGAGAGCAGAATGGGCCCGGATCCGACTTAATCTTGAACTGGCATAAGGAGGGCGGGCCGCGCCAGCGGTCGCCTGGACAGGGGCGAGGGCGGTGCTAGCATTGGTCCGCGATGGGGCTCGGCCGGATTCATGCACCCACAGATTCTGCTGAGGAGGCGGATTTTCGATAAGACCCCCTTGACCAAGATGAACGCCGCATCCAAGTCGTCGAGGAGCCCAAGCTCACGAGCAATCCTTTCGTAAGTGCCTCGCCATGCTTCAGGAGGTGGAGTCAGCTCGTTTTCGGATGCTGGCGGTAGTGGAAGGGAGGAGAGGCCAGGATGCCTCGGGGCCCCAACAGCATTGCCCGCCTTGAGCGTTTCATCTAAGATTATTCCAATGAGAATAATTATTTTGGGAATGGTTTTAGTGGGGGCCCCGCTTTGGATATAGTTTTTCTGAATAGAAACAGAGATTTGCATGATTTTGACGAGGAAGCCCGCGAATCAAACCTCGTGGTCTTGATGGGCAGGCGCCGAGTCGGGAAGACGGAGCTGATCCGCGAATGGGCCCGTAGGGGCGGAGTCATGGCGTATAGCCAGGCCATTGAATCAGCCTCGGTCTCGCAGCAGATCCAGCAGCTTTGGGCAGATTTTAAAGGCAGCGTTGCGCTCGACATTGAGCCCAAAAATTGGGAAGAGCTTTTGCAGCTCATGACGTTACCAAAAGACAGACATGTTTTTGTCTTGGATGAGTTTCCCTATCTAGTGGCCAGCGATCGATCGCTGCCATCTCGCATTCAAAAGTGGCTTGATCATCATTGTCCACCGCACATAACCCTATGTCTGGCAGGGTCGAGCCAAACGATGATGCAGCAGCTTTTTTACGATGGTAACGCTGCCCTTTACGGTCGGGCAAGACGCATTCTCAATATTCGGCCGCTTGCTTACAGATACTTCTGCGAAGCTGTTAAGGTCGCCCCCAAGGATCCGTTGAGCTTCTTACTTTATAGTATGGTGGGCGGCATACCGAAGTATTGGCGTGCTTTTCAACCAAACTGGAAGCCGCTGGATGCGGCATATCAGCTATTTTTCGGCGAAAATGCCTTTTTTGATAACGAGATGTTGCGTCTGACTAGCGACGAACATATCACGGGCGCCAGTTCGATGGCTGCACTCGAAGCCATCGGCAGAGGCGCGCATAAGCCGATTGAAATAGCTGGACGACTTGGCATCAAGCAGACCAGTCTAAACAAAGTTCTAAGCGCTCTGGTTACGTCGCATATCGTCAGAAGAGACATTCCGTTCGGTGAAAGCGAACGAACCTCTAAAAGAGGTCTGTATCGTGTTGTCGATCCTTTTGTGCTTTTCCATTATGGTGTTTATTCTCCTCACAAATCGCGTTGGTCCATTTATGAAGCGGCGACGCAGCAGAAGTTACTGAATGATCATGCTTCCATAGTATTTGAAGAGAGCTATCGCAGCCTATTCCCATCCGCCTCACGGTATTATGAAGGCGGAGATATCGAAATAGATTCTGTTCGCTTTAGCAGCGAAACCACCATAACCGTTAGCGAAGTGAAGTTTCGCCCGGTCAGTGCATCCGAAAAAAGCAGCCTGCTAGAAAAGCTAAAAAGAAATTTTGAACGTAGTCAACTATCGAGATTCGCCGCAAAATATAACATCGACTATGTAGTGGTTGATTGGCGGCAGGGGATCAGTGATATTATTCGCCAGCAACCAGACTAAGGTGATCGACTCGATGCCCATGTGTCAAATCACTTGCGATGATCATGGCCATGTTTTGCGATTGACCAAACGAATCTTTAAAACTCGAATATGTTATGGACCGACTGGCTGGGCAAAAAATTGAACTAAGCATTGACCTGTTGTTCATAAACCGAAAGAATCTGTGACCAAGAAAACATCTTTAGGGCCCAAGCCCGCGCGAAGTCGAGGTCTCGTTGCTCCTGCTCGCTGCTCCACGACGTAGCCACCACGCGGTGCAACGCTGCCGTAAACGACTCTAGGTCGCGAAAGCCGAATGCAGTAGGCACTTCTTCTGTGTAGTAACGCAATACGTCGCAGTGTGCGTTGACCAACACCGGCACGTTTAAGGCCAGCGCTTCGATGACGATCAGCGACAAACTCTCGTGCGCTGAAGGATTGACCACTGTCACCGCACCGCGCATGAGCTCCAATTTTTCGCTCTCAGAGACGTAGCCTCGGTACTCAAAGCGGGGATCAGCTGGCACCGTGACGCTATCTTCCAGATGCCCAGCCAGGACCAAGCGGATGCCACGAAAGCGCTCGTCGCCGGCCAACTGTTCGAACCATGCGACCAACTGCCCAACGCCTTTGCCAGCGCTTATACGCCCCAGGTAGAGCACGTCGGGGGTCTCTTGCAACAAACGCGGTCCAGACCTAGGCACGAACATCGCCTCATCAAAGCCCATTCCTGCTTGGTCGATGCGGACCGCAGCACCGTTCAGCATTATTGGCGCGACAGGCTAAAGAAAAAGACACCCGCAAAACTAAAGAGGCCAACGATGGTTGTGATCGTCACGGTGCCGCGCGACGTCGGCAACGAGTCGGCCTAGGTCACGGTGAGCGCTGAAATCGTCGATGTATGCCTTGAGCTCCCGGTGGATGCGCTCGTGCGCACCGCAGAATTGACCGTACCAGACCGGACTGGAGAGCAAATAGACGCCGAGCTGGTTGAGGCCACTTCGGCACTTTTTGGCGCCCGAGGCACTGGCAAATCGACCTGGCTACAGGAGGTCTTCAATGAAACGGACCACCTGTGGATTGCCTCCCTATCGTACTCGGTCGATCACGGGAACATAAAAAGCGCAGCGGCATGGGCAGAGACAAGACCCATTGCCGAGCTTGGACGCGAGGAAAGACCTCCTCAATGATCCGAATCTCAGCTCCATCAGGGCACACGGGTCC
>CAIYRB010000021.1 GCA_903928445.1 uncultured Pseudomonadota bacterium
ACCTCATATACCGCATGAAACGCCGGTTTGCGGATGGTACCCAAGCGATCTTGCTGTCACCTTCGGAGCAGCTCGAAAAAATTTGTGCCATGGTGCCTCCTCCACGCGCCCATCAGCAACTTTATACGGGCGTCTTTTCCTCCCACAGCAAGTGGCGCAATTTGGTGGAGTATAGGAGAAACAAACGCACTTTTCCCTTTAGGTTCGACTAGGTATGGGTCCGGATCTAGCCTTCAAAATGCCAGTGATGATTGAACGCCGGGCCCTACCCCGCGGCCTTGCCAAGCAGGGAGCCAACTGGAAGAGCAACCGCCATTAGAAAGTCCAGTTTGTTCGCAGCCCTACATAGGTGGTGTTGAGAAGCTCTTTACTGGCAGTGCCATCGACGCTTACCGAGTAGGTTCGATATTTAAAGCCGCACATCGCATCAAAGGAGCTGTGGCCAAGGCCAAGGGCCGCGCCGAGGTCGACCTCCATGCGTGGGCCAATCGTTGAAACCCTGGCCGCCGCTGCTGTAGCAGCGGCGGAGCCAGTCGCACCGGCGGCTTTTTGCTGCACCGTTCCGGTAGTCACATAGGTCACGTCGCCATACATCGAATTTCGCCTGCCAACAGGCAGCTGTAAACCGAAGTTGCCACCGTAACCACTACCGACCAGGTCTATATAGTCCGCGGCACTCCCCGTCGCATCGATTTTACCGGCGACCCGAGGCGGCGAAGTCACGGCCCAACTGGTACTTGAGACGACCAATCCAGCATAAAATGGACCGAGACGATAGCGCAGATCGATGTCCTGCCAGCTCATAGCCATCGTGCTAGCCGTGTTCTTAAAGGCAATGGTCGAGCTTTCACGCGCAAATAGCATGCCGATCTGCCGGCTGGCGCCGCCATTGACACCAAATGCATAGCGCGTGGTGATCCCGGTATCATTGCTTTGCACCAACTCACTCTTAAAGATGGAGTAGCCTGCATCAATATCGAGGAAGAAGGTCGGATTAGACATGTCGAAATCAGACGCTGAAGCAGACCCTCCGAACATGGCGAGGCCTAAGGCCAGTAGCGCTTGAAAGTTCATCGTGTTTAATTGCCTCATGGCACTCGCTACCTTTTCAGATACACATCGCCTGGTTCCAGTCTTCAAAACAGCAGAGTCAGCTAGCGATCTTAACAACCGTAGGCGCCTCTGAACGCTTGACCTCAAAGGTCTGACCTTCGCTCGGCGTCACGCAAATAACCGGAGCGCCACGGTCAGCGATCATCTTAGCTGCATCCTGGTGCTTGCGGTCGATGTCGTCGTCAGACTGGCTCGGATCATGATGAAACAGATGCACGGAGTGAGCCTCTGCGCGTACCGCAAGCTCCACGACTTCGCTGACCCGCGAATGCCCCCAACCGACAAAGCGGGGATATTCGGCATCGGTGTAAGTGGTGTCGGTGATCAAAACATCCGTCCCATGGGCAAAGGCGGCGAGTCGCTCCATATACTCCTCCGACTCACGGGACCCTTCGCGGTCAAACAATTCATTGTCGGTCACATAGCATACCGAGATGCCGTCAAACTCGACGCGGTAGCCGAGACAGAGGCCCGGATGCGATAGGGCCATCGTCGACACCTTGAGTCCCCGCCGTTCGAAGGAGCCGGTGCTCAGGCCGCGGATGGTCAGCTGCGCGGCAAACTCACGGCTGCTGATCGGGAAGTGAATATCGCCCATCTGCGAGAACAACGCCGACTCAGCATCGACGTCGGTACTCCCCGGAGCATACATCTCGATGCGATTTCCCGCCTGATACAGCGGCGCAAAAAACGGCAAGGCATTGACGTGGTCCCAATGCGGATGCGACACCAGCAGCAAGGCTTCGAGGCGCTGCGATTTCGCCGCCGCCAGACTCCGCGACAACTCGTAGATTCCCGAACCAGCGTCGAAGATCACCAGACGACCGTCGGGAATCGATAGTGTCACGCACGGCGTGTTGCCACCGTAGCGCAGGCTGCGATGGCCGGTGACCGGCAAAGTGCCACGCACGCCCCAGTAGGTCAGCTTGACGACCCCATGCATGGTCTCGTCCACACGCCGGACCAGCTCGGCTGGGGTGATCGGTTTCGTTATATAGGCATTAGCACCAAGCCGCAAAGCGCGGTCGCGCTCCTGATCAAAACGCTTGCCAGAGAGGATAAAGATCTTCATCGAGACTAGCTGCGGACTCAGGCGCAGGCGTCGGCACGCCTCGAGGCCGTCCACACCCGGCATCGCGATATCAAGCAAGACCCCATCCGGCGGATTCTGCGCGATCGCTTGCAGCCCTGGTTGCATCGCCGAAAAGGTACTGACCTCGTAGCCGGCTTGAACCAATATCTGCCGAGTGACCTCGAGTGTCGAGGCGTTGTCGTCGATAATGATGATACGTTTAGCCATGTTGACCTTTGCATACCCTAGACCTCTATTTGTCTCGGCAGATTCCTCGCGAAGCTAAAGTCCAAAGCTCAGACGAATCCCCATATATTTAGCTAAATAACTATTTTTATTATGTTAAGACAACTTTTTTAGAAGTGCCCAAAGGAGCCTGCAAGTGCGCGCCAGATCCTTCCTCTGGCAGGTCGGACAGCCTTTGCGACCAGATAGCGACTTCTCATCATCTAGCCAGCATGGCCCAAACTTAACCTTTGGCGACAAATGACGGAGAATAAACTAACGGCGATGGATCAAGCACCTATTAGGCGAGGCCAAGACCATGAGCACCGACAAAAACGATTCAAGCTTTATGCGCTCGCTTTGCTTTGGCCGCATCGACGAAGAGCAGATCTTTCCCTTTCCCGAGATGAAAGCGGAAGAAAAGGCCACCCTCAACCAGCTGCGCGACGCCTTTGCGACCTGGCTAAAAGGGCGCGACGCCGACTTTCGCGCCTGGGACGTCAGCGGCGAGATGCCGGCCGCGTTTCTCCAGGAGATGCGCGACATGGGGCTATTTAGTCTGGTCATCCCGGAGGAGCACGGCGGCCTCGGCTTTTCGTCCACGGCCTATTCGCGTACCCTGCAAGAGCTGGTGACCTATGACTCGTCTCTGACCATCACCGCCGGAGCGCACAGCTCGATCGGTATGCGCGGCCTGCTGCTGTTTGGCACCGACGCCCAAAAGGCCCGCTACTTTCCACGCCTAGCGACAGGCGAGATCATTGCGGCATTTTGTTTAACCGAGTCTGGCGCCGGCTCGGACGCCGCCGCACTCAAAACACGCGCTGTCAAAGACGGCAATGACTGGCTGCTGACGGGCGAAAAGATCTGGATCACCAACGGCGGCATCGCCGACTTCTTTACCGTGTTCGCCCGCACCGGCGGCGAGCAAGGACAGATGACGGCGTTTATCGTCACTCGCGACATGCCAGGCGTGAGCACCAGTCCACACGAGGACAAAATGGGGCTGCGCGCGAGTTCGACGACGTCGGTGCGCTTTGACAACGTGCGGCTCACGCCTGAGCAGGTGCTCGGCGAGCCCGGCAAGGGCTTCAAGCTGGCGATGAAGATCCTCAACAGCGGCCGCACCGGACTCGGCGGAGGCTGCATCGGCATGATGAAAAAAGCCATCGCCCTCAGTTCGCGCCAGGCCCAGGACCGTCAACAATTTGGTAAGCCCATCGCCGAATATGGCCTGATCAAACAAAAACTCGGCCACATGGTGGTGGACTGCTACGCCGCCGAAGCGACGGTGGCGATGGTCGCGGGACTGATCGACCGCGGTGTCGAAGACTACGCCGTCGAGGCTGCCATCAGCAAGGTGTTCGCCTCGGAGTGCCTCTGGCGCACCGCCGATGAGGCGCTGCAGGTCGCCGGCGGCAACGGCTATATGCGCGAGTTTCCCTACGAGCGCATGGTCCGCGATGCGCGCATCAACCGCATCTTCGAAGGCACCAACGAGATCCTCCGCCTGTTTATCGCCCTAACCGCCATGAACGAGGTCGGGCGCGAGCTCAAGGAAGTCAGCAAGACGATCGGCAACGTCCTGAATGATCCGATCAAGGGCTTTGGGGTCTTGTCTGATTATGCTCGGCGCCGCGTCAACTACGCCACCGGATATGGCAAAGCGCTGTTTACCCTGGCGCATGCCGATTTAAAGCCCTTCACCACAGTCTTTGAGGCCTGCACCCGGCAACTTGCCGCGGCGGTGGACCGCATCCTACGTAAACACGGCAAGGATATCGTCAACAAGCAGTTTGCGACGCGCCGCTTGGCCGACATTATGATCGACCTGTTTGCTCTGGCCTCTGTCATCAGCCGGGTCAGTACTTCGCTACAGACCAAAGACGCCGCCGGATCCAAACAAGAAGTCGATATCTTGGCGGTCTTTTGTGGCCAGGTTTCCCGGCGCGTGCGCGGCAACTTCAATAAGATCGACGATAATGATGATGAGTTGATCAAGAGCCTAGCCGACCACGCCTTTGCCCAAGGCGGGTACAGCTGGGACAACCTTTAAGCACTAGCGATTCTCAAGCACCTAACTTGACGCCAGATCTTTCGACGTCAGGAAGGCAAAACGCCACCGTCCGGCCGAGCCAACGGCCCTCAGCGCGGTCAATGGGAGGGGAGTCAGCAAATCCCCAAGCCGTCAACAAACAAATAGCGTTATTAAATGGTTAGAGAGGACCTACGCCGACAAAAAACTTTTCCATCTGCTCAATTTTTAGCCAATCCCGCGAAGCCAGCTGACACAAGACCTTCTAGCACCCGCCGGGGAACGTTACCCACAGTCGCTGTGGATAGATCGTTCCATTTGTAACCAAAAGAAGCTAGACAGCCTCGCCAACAACTCGTACGATCGCCGCGCAAGCCGCCTTACCGACCGCCGCCTGCCTCAGGGAGGCGTCGCCAGCTGACCATCGTCGCAGCTAGGCGCTGGGCGGCTTCCGGGACTTTCGTTCGGCGAAAGATAAAACCACGTCGTGGTTTTGCTTTCCCCTGAAACACAGCCGCCGCTAGCCCTTGCATGCGTGCAGGCCTGGCCAGCTGTAAACCGATTGCTGGGGTTGGCCTGTGCGCAACTTGTCTGCGCCGCGTCAGCGCTAAAAGCAGGCTGTGAGTAGTCAGTACAGCTAGTCACGCCACCCTGCCCGTCGACGGTTTGGCAACTCCCTGCCACTGCGGGCGCAGCGTCGGCTGGAACTGCGTTGTCCGTTCCGGTCGGAGCTTGAACCTTAGTTGGCTCATCGGTAATGGTCGGCACCCGTTGATTGAGCATGGCTGGGTCAGTCGTGGCTCCGTCCGTAGTGGCATTTTGGTGGCAAGCAAGGGCCATAAAAATCATCGGCGCCATCATCATCGCTTTAAAATTCATTGCTCACTCCTGGCTGTTAGGTCACTCCATGGTAAACTTATCGGACACTCTGAGCAAATCTTGAACCCGGCCGGTATCTGCCTGAAGATACAACTAAATTCTCCCACTCAGGAGCCTGGCGGGAAACCACAGGGTGGGTCAAACGGCGCACTCAAGTTTCCCCAAGGGAAGACCGAGAAGTATTTAGCCCCCGAATATTGGAGCTTCCATGGCTGACGACCAGCGCACATTGTCGGCGAAGTATAAAATCGCCACCCCTGCCTCACTGACTTCTAACGACACCATCTTGATCATCGAAGATCAGACGGACCTGCGCCTCATCGTCGCGCACCAACTTCAAAAGCTCAACATCGGCCAGACTCGGCAAGCGACCAACGGCTATGAAGCCATTGAGTTGATCCGCCAACAAAAGCTCACCATCAGTGCCTTTGTCTGCGATATGGACATGCCCGTCATGGGTGGCCTCGATTTCTTGACGGAGCTACGCGAAGCCACCGACTTGGACCGGGCCCCGTTTTGCTTGACCATGGACAACGTCAGCAAAGAAAAGCTGATGCTGGCAGTCGAGAACGGCGTCGATGAGATTCTCGTCAAACCGTTTACCCTCGGCGACATCGCCCCCAAGCTACGCTCAGCGTTTGCCAAGTTCCACAATCCGGCCAACCCCGAAAAGGTCTACGAGCTGGCCAAATCCCAGGTGCGCGACGGTAATCTCGACGTGGCCGAGCGCATCTACAGAGACCTCGCGGCGGCCGCACCAAAAGCAGCCAGGCCAGTGGTCGGCATTGCCAGGATCGAGATCAAACGCCAGGCTCCAGAAAAGGCCCTGAAGCTCCTAGACGAGGCCGAAGCCAAAAACAAAAACTACGTCCACTTGTTTACTGAAAGAGCCGGAATCTATGCCGCGCAAAACAACTGGGACAAGGCGATCAACTGCTTCAAGCAAGCGATCACCCTGTCACCGCTCAATCCGTTTCGCTACAAGGATGCAGCCGATTTGTTGTTTAAAGTGAAACGCTACGACGAAGCCGCCGAGCTGCTCGAGTCCGCGATCAAGAACAACCTAAATTTTCCTGCTCTCTACCACTACCTAAGCCAAGCCAAATTCGCCAAACGCGACTATAAATCGGCGCAGAAATATATCCGCCAAGCCTTGGGCGGTGATCCAGAGAACGTCACCTACTTAAACCAGCTCGGCGTCTGCCTCAAAGAAACCGAGCAACCCGACGAAGCCCTCAAGGTCTACAACCAGGTTATCAAGCTCGATCCCGGCAACATCGAGGGTCTTTACAATAAGGCAATTTTGCAGAGCAGTAAGGGCGACCTCGAAGACGCCATCAAGCTACTCGACCGCATCGTTCGCAAATCGCCGGATTTTGCCCCGGCTAAGGCCAAACTCGAGCAACTGCAAAAAGAACTCGCGGATGCGAAGAAGACTCCCGGCGCTGCCTAAATGCTGTCGGCTGGACCGACACCACTCAGGGCGGACAAATACCTTATTAATAAAGGATGGTTACATAACTTATAGAAAGTTATTGTGAGTTTAACCTGAATGACCTATAAGACCTTAAACTAATTTAAGGTCTCTATACCCATGAATCCCCATAAAAATCCTTTCTCCCCGGGTGCCGGCACGCCGCCGCCAGAGCTCGCCGGCCGCGATGCCATCCTGACGCAGGCCGACCTGCTGCTGTCACGCGTCTTGGCCGGGCGATCAGAAAAAAGTTTCCTTGCCGTCGGACTGCGGGGCGTCGGCAAGACGGTCTTATTGAACGATATGCAGCGCCGTGCTGAATCCGTCGGTTATCGCTCGCTGATCGTGGAGTGTCACGACGGAAAGTCGCTCGCAGCACTCCTTGCTCCTGGTATGCGACAGATACTCTTTGCGCTTGATAGCATGGCGGCCGTCAGCGAGAAAACACGGCGAGGCCTCGCCGTGCTCAAAAGCTTCCTCTCTAGCTTGAAGGTCACCATCGCCGACATTGAATTCGGCATAAACCCCGAGCGCGGCACTGCAGATAGCGGCAACATAGAAATCGATTTGCCAGATTTATTTGTGGCGGTTGGGGAGGCGGCCAAGGACCGCAACGTCGGCATCGCTATCCTCATCGATGAACTCCAATATCTTGCACCCAATGAGTTCAGCGCGCTCATCATGGCCATGCACCGCATGGCCCAAAAGAGCCTGCCCATTGTGCTGTTCGGCGCGGGGCTTCCACAGATCCCGGCTCTTGCTGGAGATTCCAAGTCTTATGCCGAGCGACTCTTCGATTTCCCCGACGTGGGGCCGCTGTCTGACGCAGAGGCTCGCCGAGCCTTGGTCGAACCAGTAGGGAAGGCCGGTGTCAATTTCACCGAAGAATCTCTGGTCGAGATCATCCGCATGACGGAAGGCTACCCATATTTCCTCCAGGAGTGGGGCTACCATTCCTGGAACGTAGCGCCCATGTCGCCCATCGATCTTACTAGTGTAAAGGCCGCAAACGAATTGGCTGTGGCGAGGCTCGATAAGGCTTTTTTCCGGGTGCGATACGATCGCCTGTCTGACCGGGAGCGGGAGTACATGCGGGCACTCGCTGAACTGGGACCGGGAGTCCATCGCTCAGGCGAGGTAGCCAAGGTGCTGCAGGGGAAAGTCAACGAGTTCGGAACTGTTAGGGACGGTCTTATTAAAAAGGGCATGATTTACAGCCGTGAATATGGATCGGTTGCGTTCACCGTGCCCCTCTTTGACCAGTTCATGCGTCGCACCATGCCTGATAAGCCGGTTCCCTGGAACCGCAAGAAGAAACACGCCCATCCAGCGAGGAAGTGACACGAGCTGTTTACTCTCCGGCCTGTCGTCGAGGCCGACGGCGCGCAAGCAAGCCGCACCTCAGCAGGAGTCGTCGCGTCCGCGCGGTAGTCAACGTCTGCTCGCGCGGTCAACAGCAACCGGGCGTCCACTTTGGACTCTGGGGATAAGCGGGAAATGAGTCATGCTGCCACAGTCAACGACCACGTGACCCAGCTACTCGAACGCATCGTCCGCAAAACGCCGGATTTTGCACCGGCCAAATCCAAACTCGAGCAACTGCAAAAAGAACTCGCGGACTCGAAGAAAGCACCCGGCGCCGCCTAATTGCTGCTAAGATCTCCCCTTGGATCGCCGCTGCTGCGGCTAATCACAAGGAGCGAGACGTGGCACAAGAACGCTATAATATGGTCGTGATTGGCGCCGGCTCGGCGGGGCTCGTAACGGCGTTGATTGCAGCTGCGGTGAAAGCCAAGGTCGCCCTCATCGAGCGGCACAAGATGGGCGGGGACTGCCTTAATACCGGCTGTGTGCCGTCCAAAGCCCTGATTAAAAGCAGCAAGGTCCTGGCCCAATTAAAAAGGGCCGAGCACTATGGCCTCAAGGGTCTGAAGGTGGACAGTGCTGGACTAGACTTTGCAGCGGTCATGGGCAGGGTGCAGCGGGTCATCGACGACATCGCACCGCACGACAGCATCGAGCGCTACCAGTCCCTAGGCGTCGACTGCATCTCCGGCGAAGCACAGATCATCGACAAGCACACCGTGCGCGTCGGAGACCGCACGCTCAAAACCAAAACCATCGTGATCGCCACCGGCGCGGGTCCGATCGTCCCCAAAATCAAGGGCCTAGACCAGGTACGCAGCTTAACCTCAGAGAATCTCTGGCAGCTCCAACAGCGGCCAAAACGCCTCGTCGTTCTAGGCGGCGGACCGATCGGCTGCGAAATGGCGCAGGCGTTCCAAAGCTTGGGGAGTGAAGTGACGCAGATCGAACTCGGCAAGCGCTTGATGCCGCGCGAAGACGACGATGCTGCAGCAGTCGTGCAGCAGCATCTAGCGGCGTGTGGAGTGGTGGTGCAATGCGGTGCCACCGCCGTCGAGGTGAGGATAAACGGTGGGCAGAAGGAGCTGGTCTGTCTAAAGGACGGGCGCGAGTTGGTGGTTGGATTCGACGAGATCCTGCTGGCCGTCGGGCGTCGAGCGAGAACGCAGGGTTTGGATCTGGGCAAGCTTGGGCTGAGTTTAAATAGCAATGGCACCCTTAAGATGGATGCGTACCTGCGCGCCAACGGCGACAATATCTACGCCTGCGGCGATGTCTGCGGACCGTATCAGTTGACTCACGCCGCGAGCCATCAGGCGTGGTACTGCGCCGTGAACGGACTGTTTTCGCCGTTTAAGAAATTTAAAGTGGACTACCGTGTTTTGCCTTGGGTGACGTTTACCGACCCGGAGGTGGCGACGGTGGGCCTGAATGAAACTGCGGCGAAAGAACGCGGGGTCGCTTATGAGGTGACTAAATATGGGACGGATGACCTGGACCGGGCGATTGCTGAAGGCGAGGCCTATGGCTTTGTGAAGGTGCTGACGGTCCCGGGAAAAGATAAGATTCTTGGGGTGACGATTGTATCGGCGCATGCGGGAGAGATGATTGCGGAGTATGTGACGGCGATGAAGTTTGGGTTGGGGCTCAACAAGATTTTGGGGACGATTCATGCGTATCCGACCTTTGTTGAGGCGAATAAGGCGGTGGCGGGAGTGTGGAAGAGAAAGCATGCTCCGGCGGGGTTGTTAAGGTGGGTGGAGCGGTTCCATGGGTGGCGGAGGTAGGAATTATTGGCCGATGCACATGAGAGAGATCGGGACGTTACAGTTGACGGTTGTTGTGCCTAGTGCAGTTGAAGTAGCAGAATTGACCCACTCCCCGTTATTGGCAATGCTGGCGGCGTTACCAATGCCAAAGCGCTTGCTTCCTGAGGTGGAACCTAAGCAGTCACCCGCGGAGTCATAGGTCCCGGTAGCCGTTGTCGCCGTCCATGCCTGATTGACATAAAGAGGCTCACTGCCACCGTATTCGTTGTAAATGACCGCAGAGTAGTGGGACGTGGTCCAAAAGGTACTATTTTTTGCGACCAGATCCCCATGCATATTGTAGACGTTTTTAGTGAGGGTGATCCGAGCATTAGCATTGCTGGTGGATGTCGAATACACGGCCTTAAAGGTACCTGAGAGGCCAGCAGTGCCCGCAGCATTTGCGCAAGCAGTATCGGCCTGGGCAGTGGTGCTAATCTGCGACCCATCGTACTTGGTGCTAGTCATAAAGATCAGATGACCCGAATGTTTGATGGCCAACTTTTGGCTATTGAGACACACCCACATCTCACCGTTGGAGTCCGTCCAGATGGTGCCTGTCGATGCTCCAGGGCAAGTGACCGCAGCCGTCGGTAGCGCAACCAAGCCATTCGTCGCCGTAACTAATCCATTGGACGTAAGATTATTCCCGGTCAAATTCCCCGATGCATCATAGGTCGTCACGACACTCGCGGCCGGACTACTCGAAGCATCGCTGATCCGACTAGACGTAATCGTCGTCGTTGCGTTCACCACACGTCCATAATTATCCGTGACAACCCCCACGTAGGTCCCTGCGCTGAGCCCCACCGTGGCCAAACTAATCGTTCCCGAGCTATTCGCGGCACTAATCGTGCCGCCGGCGAGTCCCGCACCGGCGGCAACTAGATTGCTACTAAGCACAGCCACCGGAGCTGCAACCCCCTCCTGCGCCATCAGCTTAGTGCCATTGAAATACAAGCTAGCGACCCCAGCAAAAGTCGTTGGTGCGGTCGCACTCCGCAAAGTCACTGCCCCGTTGAGGTCCAAGGCCGAGTTGACGGCATTTGAATTAAAATTCGCGCCAATTCCGACGTTGCCACTGACGATCATACCGTTCGCGGGGGCGGCGGCGGCTCCGCCATAAGTGCCGATCGCGACGTTACCACTAATATCGAGTTTATTTATGGGAGTGGTCGTGCCGATGCCGACGTTGCCGTTGTTTTTGATAAACATCGCAGGCGCCGTACCCGACGCATCGCCCCCCTGCGTCAGAAAAGCCAATGCACTGCCGTTGGTGCCGAATCGAGACCAGTCGGAAGTTGTGCTCGATTTCAGCTGGACCAGCGCATCGGTACCGTTGGCGGTAAGGTCAGCAGAAAAACTCTTTGCGCCGCTGGTCACTTGGAAGGTGGAACTCGGCGCTGTCGTGCCTATCCCGACATTCCCACCCGAAAGCACAAGCTGATTCAGCCCTGCCACAAGGCCATTAGCCGGTAGATTCAACACACCGGTCATCGTATCGCCTGCCTTTGTCACTTTAGTCGAAGCATCTGCCGTCGCGTTGATCGTAATAGCGCCAGCCGAGTTGACCACGTTGATACCGGTGCCGCTGCTAAGTGTGGCAAGTGTGAAATTGGTCGCATTGCCGATCGGAATTTGACCGTTCGCCGGGGCGGCGGAAAGCCCAGTACCGCCGTTGGCGACGCCCAAGGTGCCCGATGTAATTAAAGCCGCACTATGCACCGGCAAGTCGGTCGCCGTCAGAGCTCTGAGCGACGGTGCACCCGAAGATCCGCTTGGAGTTGCGAACATCAAATTCGCAGCACCCGTCGTAACACCCGTGCCGCCGTTGGCTACTGCAAGGGTGCCGGTGACGGCTGCGGCAGTACCGAGATTTACCGTGCCAAAGGTCGGTTGGTTGGAGGCGTTGACGATCATGACTTGGCCGGTCGATCCTGTCACCCCTGAGAGGGCGCCAGCGCCAGCACCGATGACGACTCCGTTGTTGGTGATGGTGGCGGCACCGGTACCGCCGTTGGCGACGCCGAGTACTCCCGAGCCGATGATCGATGCAGGTAGAGGTGGGATATCGCTAGCAGCAAGCGTCGATCCGGTCGTGACGCGGCCTTTGGCGTCAACAGTCACCTTCGTGTAGCTACCAGCCGTCACCCCGGTGGTGGTGAGAGTTGGACTTGGATACGTACCAGTGAGGTCGCCGCCGGCTGCGCCCGAAGGAGCAAGCCCCGAGACCCAGCTAAACGAGCCCGAGCCATTGGTGGACAAAGCTTGACCCGAAGTACCATCGGCCGTTGGCCACACCCAAGTCACTGAGGCAGCCAGGGCGTCCGGCGCTTTGAAATTTAGACCGAAGGTATTGGCCCCATTGTTCAGTGTCATCAGGTTGGACGCAGCACCCGTGCCGCGGATCGTTAGGCCGCCGGTGGTCGAAATCGCACCAGAGGCGATCGTGCCGGTGGTGTTGATCGAGGTGGAGCCAGTGATCAAAGAAGCGCCGTTGATGGTGCCGGCAGTGATGACTGGGCTGGTCAGCGTTTTATTGGTCAAGGTGTCGGTAGTGGCACGGCCCACCAAGGTGTCGGTACTGGTTGGCAAGGTCAGAGTGCCGGTGTTGACGATCGTGCCAATAACAGGAGCAGTGAGCGTTTTGTTGGTCAGCGTTTCCGTCGCTCCTTCAGTCACCACCACACCAGTGGTCGGGAAGGTCGCCGATGAGTTAACGCCGGTACCGCCGTTGGCCGTGGCCAAGGTGCCGGAGGTGATTAAGGCAGCCGAGTGAGCTGGAATATCCGAGGCTGCGAGTGAAGCACCGGCAGTAACGCGGCCTTTGGCGTCGACGGTGACTTTGGCATAGCTTCCAGCACCAACCCCAGTAGGTGCGAGTGTGGCTGCGGCAGAGCCCGGACCAGCTGCCGTCAAGTCACCAGTGAGTGCGGTGATGTAGTTACCGGCAGCTTGTTTAGCCGTGAATGCGGCGTAATCAGTATTGGAGATAAGGCCAGCGGTCACGCTAGCTGTCGAGGCTAGAGGAATGCTTAGGGTGTGGACGTTGGTCGCTGAGTTGATTGCTGGAGCGGTACCTGTGGCCGTGACGGCAAAGGTCTGGGTACTGCCCGATTGGCCACCAAGGCTGGTGAGGCCAGCGCCTGAGATACCCAAGGCTTGAGCCGCAGAGCCGTCCCAGTACTTCATTTGGTTGGTGGCTGAGTTAAACCAGATTTTGCCCTTATCAGCGGTCCCTAGGCCTGAGGGATCGACGGCGTAGGTACCGAGGTTTAAGGTTTTGGAAGCGGCCAGCGCCATATTGCCGATGCTGGTTAAGTCCTGGGTGCCGACATTCCAAGGGCCGGTCAGCGGCGTCGTGCCGTCTTTTTTCACCATCAGCGATGCGTCGGCCGTAGCTGAGATGGTGATGGTACCAGCCGTGTTTGCCACGCTAAGTCCAGTGCCACCGACGATATTGGATAGAGTATAGCCAGCGCCGTTACCGACGAGAATTTGGCCGTTCGTTGGTGTCGTGGCTAAGCCGCTACCGCCATTGGCGACGCCCAAGGTGCCCGATGTTATCAAAGCCGCGCTATGCACCGGTAAGTCCGTTGCTGTCAAAGCTCTGAGCGACGGTGCACCCGAAGATCCGCTTGGAGTTGCGAACATCAAATTCGCAGCACCCGTCGTAACACCCGTGCCGCCGTTGGCTACTGCAAGGGTGCCGGTGACGGCTGCGGCTTGGGACAGGTTGAGCGCGCTAAACGATGGAGTACCGCCGCCACTTGGGACGGTCAGGCTCTGGTAAGCAGCACCAGCAGCAGTGGTTAGAATGTTGCCTGTTGTGTTGCCAAGCAAAACGCCGTTGTTAGTAAAGCTGGTAGCACCGGTACCGCCGACGCTGACGGGCAAAGTGCCGGTGGTGATGAGCGACGCCGAGTGCGGCGGGATATCGCTTGGCAGCAGGGTGGTGCCAGCCGACACACGGCCTTTGGCATCGACGGTGACCTTTGTATAGCTGCCAGCACCAACTCCAGTAGGTGCTAGAGTCGCTGCGGCAGAGCCTGGACCAGCTGCCGTCAAGTCACCAGTGAGTGCAGTGATGTAGTTACCCGCAGCTTGCTTAGCGGTGAAAGCAGCATAGTCGGTATTGGAGATAAGGCCAGCGGTCACGCTCGCCGTCGATGCTAGAGGAATGCTTAGGGTGTGGACGTTGGTCGCCGAGTTGATAGCTGGAGCTGTACCTGTGGCCGTGACGGCAAAGGTCTGGGTACTTCCTGACTGCCCGTTCAGGCTAGTGAGTCCAGCCCCCGAAACACCAAGCGCCTGCGCTGTCGATCCGTCCCAATACTTCATTTGGTTGGTCGCAGTGTTAAACCAAATCTTGCCTTTGTCTGCAGCAATGAGCCCAGCAGGGTCGACACCGTAGGTACCGAGGTTTAGCGTTTTAGACGCTGCAAGTGCCATGTTACCGATGCTGGTCAAGTCCTGCGTGCCGACGTTCCATGGGCCCGTCAGCGGTGTCGAACCATCCTTTTTCAGCATAAGTGAAGGGTCGGCCGAGGCTGCAATGGTGATCGTACCTGATGAATTGGACACGGTAAGTCCAGCGCCGCCAACGATATTTGATAGGCTGTAACCAGCGCCGTTGCCGACGAGGATTTGGCCGTTGGTTGGTGTCGTCGTCAGTCCTGTACCGCCGCTAGCGACTCCAAGAGTACCGGACGTAATCAAGGACGCGCTATGCACCGGCAAATCCGTCGCCGTCAAGGCTCTGAGCGACGGTGCACCCGAAGATCCGCTAGGCGTCGCGAACATCAAATTCGCAGCGCCCGTCGTCACACCTGTACCACCGTTGGCTACCAAAAGCGTACCGGACACTGCCGCAGCTGAGCTCAGGTTGATCGTCCCAAAGACGGGCTGGCTGGATGCGTTCACCGTCATTACTTGGTTCAGCGTACCCGTCACGCTCGACAAGGGGCCTGTACCCGCACCGATGACGACACCGTTGTTGGTGATCGTTGTAGCACCGGTACCGCCGTTGGCGACGGTCAAGGTACCGCTAGAGATCAATGCAGCGGAATGCACTGGAAGGTCTCCGGCAACTAGCGCTGTGCTTCCAGTGACGCGACCTTTGGCATCGACCGCCACTTTAGCGTATGTGCCGGGTGTGACACCGGTCGTCGCCAGTGTTGGATTTGGGTAAGTCCCGGCCAAATCACCGCCTGCACTACCAGTCGGTGCACCGACAGACACCCAGGCAAAGCTGCCGCTGCCGTTGGTCGCAAGAAACTGTCCAACCGCGCCATCGCCAGCCGGAAGTGTCCAGGTGGTGGAAGTACCGAGGTTGTCGGGCGCTTTAAACGCCAGAGCATTCGTCGCTCCCTTGTCATTTAAGATCAAACGATTGGCGCTCGTACCATTGCCCTCGATGCGAAGAGGCCCTTGCGACAACAACGCGGCTCCGGTCACGGTGCCCGATGCCGTGATCGACGCCGCGCTAACGGACCCAGTCGTGCTGATCGACGTGGCACCATTGATGGTTGCACTACTGATCGTTCCACCGGACAGAGTTTTGTTGGTTAAGGTTTCCGTCCCAGCTTCCGTCACCACGGTCCCGGAGGTGGGAAATACCGCAGTGGAACTGACGCCGGTACCGCCGCGAGCCACACTGAGGGTACCGCTACCAATCACTCCCGCATCTAAGTTTGGAATGTCCGCCGCGGTGAGCAAACTCGTTCCCGCCGTAATCCGTCCTTGGGCATCGGTCGTCACTTTGACATAAGTCCCGACCGCGCCGACATTCGGCAACGCTGGTGCACCCGCCGCCGCCCAGCTGGTGTGGCCATTGCCGTCCGTGACTAGAGTGTAGCCGCTCACACCGTCGGCGCCTGGAAGGGTCCAAATCAAGGACGCGGGCACCGCATCTGGTGCTTTAAATCCGACATAATTGCCGCCGCTCAACGCATCAAAATGGACCTCGCTGGTCTGACCCGATGAGGTACCATAGGGCATCATTTCAAGGCTTTTTTTCTGACTCGCGATGAGTCCACCCACGACCAAGGCGGTCGATCCGGTAATGGCATCTTGTTTAGATAAGAATTTAGCGTAATCAATCGCCGCCAGATAACCATCGCTAGTCGCTGTCGCACTCGCCATGGCAAGGGCACCTGACACCGGATCAAAGGTCAAAGGCGCCGCCGCTTTGATCACCACTCCTTGCCACTTGTTACCTGTCCAAACCAGATACGAGCCTGGATCCGGCTGGGCCGGATCGACCGGGCGTCCAGCGATCTGCCTGCCATCGGTCGGCGTCGCTGCGCTTAGATTGTTGCAGTCGCGCGTGCCTTCAAGCTTTTGACCGTCGATACCGTAGTACGTTTCGCCCTTGCAAGCCATCGATAGTGATCCGGCAAGCACCGCAGCGCCATCGTTGGCAAGACGCAGCAGATTGAGGCTGTTGCTTTGGGGGCCTTTACTGACCACCACCGTCTGAATCCCCGGTGTTCCTTCCGGGACGGTAAAATGCACGCTCTTATCGCTATCACGCGCCGTGATCGCCACAGCCACGCCACCGACGAGGATGGTGACAGCGTCACTGAGACCTAAACCGGACAACTTAACATCAGCCCCAGCTGCTGCGGCCGACGGTAGCATTTGCGTCACATTGAAAGTACTCGCGATCGAACCATTGAGATTCGACTTCACCAAATTGTCGGTCGGCAAAGCTTTGGAGCCTTGACCACATGCGGCAAGCAGCACGACCAAACCGGTCAGCAGTGAATTGTTGAGCGCCAATGAGCGCATAAAGGCGAATCCCCCTCTTTAGACACTCCTTCTATCGGCGGCTTATTGAGAAAACTTAAAAACCGCAGAACTTTTCCCGCCTTAGTCGCAATAATGCATTGATTTTAGGTAGTTAAGTAAAGCAAAAAATGGGGTTTTAAGTCATTAATGTATCTTTCTCATGTATAAACGAATTATTTTTAATTACTTTTGGTTTTTGCATCGCCTATCTCACGATGCTATAGTTGAAGACCCTCAGTTTATTTGCGAAATTTGCAGCACAAAAGCTACAGAGTTAAAACCTCGTGCTTTTGGCGCCGCATAAGGAGTGACCCACATGCAGTGCATGCCTAAACTCGTCATGTTATATGGACTACTGACCCTCACATCAGCCTGCGGCACGCGCACTGAAAGCGTCAGTCGACTGCAAGCAAACGGCTGGTATGGTTTAGACCGCCTGCAACAAGCCGCCGTCGATGCGATCAACCAAGCCTGCTCGGACCCGCGCGGAGCCGCTGATACCGGCGTCAGCTTTGATGAATGCCGCCTGATCATCGCCGGCTCGGCGGTGCGCGAGTCCTCCTGGGACGTCAACAAATCCTGCGAAGATTGGGGCAATCCCAAGGATCCGTGCTGTGGTCTGACGCAGTCGCGCTGGGGCGATACCCATGCCGTCGGGCTCGACTGCAACCCTTCCGAGCATTCGCCCGCAGGCTATAAATGCAACGCTTTGACCGGACTGCGCAACCTACGCTGCAAAGCCGACGGTGGCACAAGTTGTGACCGCTTGGGCAGTGGTCGCTCCCTGCATATCGGCATTAAAAAGCATCTGGGTTATAACCAAGGCGTGTTTGACAGCTACCAATACGACATGGAAACCATCTACAATCGCCAGGACGTGTGGCAAAAGTTTGGCAGCTCTGGCGAGCATCGGCCATGGCAGCAGATTTTGTATGCACCGCAATAGCATTGCCAGCGCGCATTTGACAACGTGCCACCTGACGTTGAATGCTCACATCACCGCGGGGACCAGCGGACGGTTCGTCACAAGACCCACCAGGTCAAAACAGCTTAGCAGCAAAGAGCTCACGCAAGAACTCTGCCACTGGTAGTAGCTCGACGGCCCCCCGCACCTCGCGAACTTGGCCAGTATAGACAACAATGGCGCGCTTCACCTGCGTCGGTGATTCGCCGCCCATTAAGATCGCGAAGGGCTTCGCCCATTCAGAACGCCAGGTGCTACCGAGTTTAAATTCACACGCTATGATCTCATCAGGAGCATGCTTCGTCTTTTTCTTGAGCTGAATCACCAGGTCGATTTCGCCACCGCTACGTAATGCGTAGTAAAAAATATCGCGGTGACGTCCGGAGTATTCATTGTAGGCACGCACTTCATTGAGCAGATAGGTTTCAAACAAGAAGCCCTTGTAATACTTATCCAGGCTGTCAAATGCCAGGCCAGCGGCCGCTCTAGCGACTCCGGCGTCGAAGAAATAGAATTTGGGGTGCGCGACTTCGTTGACGCGTATGCTTGGTTGGTAAGCGGCCAACTTAAAGCCAATCAAGGTATCAACGAGCACCGCAAAATACTTGTCGACCGTCGTGCGTCCGACTTTGGACTCGCGGGCGACGTTTTCGACGTTGAGGGTCTGTCCATTCATTTGCCCGGCAACAGCCAAAAACCTGACGAACGGCTCTATATTGCGGACAATTCCCTCTTCGAGTAGCTCCTGCCGCAGATAGTTATCAACGTAACTAGATAAGGTCTCAGCGCGGTGCTCGAACTGATCAAGCACTAGTGGCAGAGTGCCCCATTCGGTAAGCTCGTCGGAACTAAAGTCGCCTGTTGCATATTCAGGAAAAGTCAGTGGAAACATGCGGCGATTGATCGCTCTACCAGCCAACAGATTGACCCCGCTGCGTTTGAGCTTGCGAGCGCTGGAGCCACTTAACGCAAAATGCAGCTTGCGCTCTTCGTATAAATGATGGACCTCGTCCAGCAGCTCTGGAACTTTTTGCACCTCATCGATCAACACCCAGCTGCCGCTTGGTAAATGCGCGGTGCGGGGCGCTAATAAACCAGGATCGCGCAGGTATTCCAGGCAGTCTTTAGTCTTGAGTAGGTCGATCGACAGATCGAAGGACAAGGTTTTGAGCCAAGTGGACTTGCCGGTCCCACGCGGGCCGAGCAGCAGGAAAGTCTTGGTTGGGCGGGTGGCAATGCGATGAAACATGGACTCCCCTTTAGGGTCGATGGGGGTTGGGCGCACCCCCCTTTGCTCAATTCTATACCATCAGTGTAGATTTGATCATCATTGCTCCACGCCTAGTGTAGAAATGATGATCAAATCTACACTAGCCGCGGAGAAATGAAAGCATAGCGCCCATACCGCACCACGAGACCCGCCCAAACATAGGTCTTTTCCCTATCATTTCAGCCAGGTTAGCTCCGTACTGGGCAGCGGCGGTCCGAGCCTCCGCCGCCTACCGCAGCTTATTCGCCGCAAAAGCCGCCGCACCAATCAAGGCGACGTTGCCATCGGTGATGATATGAATCGGCACTCCCCCCAGCATCGCCTTAAAGCGCCCCTTGTGCGCGAACGCTTTAGTAAACGCACCTGTATTTAGGTAGGGCAACAGGTGCGAAGCGATACCACCGGCGATGTACACACCCTCAACGGCCATCACCTTAAGTGCAAGATTACCGGCTTCGGCACCGTAAAGGCGCACAAACCAATTGAGCAAATACTTAGCAAAGGACTCACCCTCGCTGGCAGCCTGAAAGATCAGCGCGCCGATGTCATGCTCGGCACGAAGCTGGCGTTGCCACTGCTCGGGAATTTTGAAATCTCCAGTGGCGAGCATGAAATCATAAAGATTGCGAAATCCCTCGAGACCGGAGACGACGCGCTCCCAACTGATATGGGGAAAGCGCGGCCGGAGAAAACGCACGAGGTCGAGGTCTTTGATCTCGGTTGGAGCGAAGCTGGCATGACCGCCTTCCGAGGGACAGACGATTAATTCATCCTCGTGGCGGATCAGCAGAGCCTCGCCCAGTCCAGTCCCGGCGGCGATCAAAGCCATATTTCCGCGCCGCGGCGTACCAGCTTGCAAGGTCAGAAGGGACGATGGATCGAGCGTTGGAATGGCGTGCCCATGGGCTTCCAGGTCGTTGAGCAAAAACACCGGAGCGCCAAAGGTTGCGGCTAAGCGGTCGGCATCGATGCTCCACGGCAGATTGGTCAAGGCAACGACCCGACCGAGGACCGGGCCCGCGACGCCGATACTGATACCGCGCAGTGACACCGCCGACGTGGTCGCCACGTGGTGATGCAGGACGGATTCTAGATCTGGAAAATCATGGGTCTTGTAGCGACTGACCTCGCCCATGACAAGGCCCTTAGGGCCGCGGGCGAAGGTGGCTACAGCGACCTTCGTGCCGCCGATATCGAGAGCTAAAATCATGCCGCTGACCCTTATCGGCCAAATGGAGCGGACCGCTTACCGGCCGATACACTCGTAGTAGAAGCCCAAGCCGACCAATGCATTACGGTCGTATTGGTTGCGGAAGTCGAAGACCGCGTGCGAACGCATCATCCCCTTCGCCTTATCCCAATTGGGGCGCTTATACTCGCTCCATTCAGTGACGAGCGCAAGCGCATCGGCCCCCTCTAGGGCTTGGTAGGCTGATTTAGCATAGGCAAGGCCGCTAAGTGGCCCTAATTCCGTGCCAAAATTTGCTATCGCCTCAGGGTCGTGGGCGCTGACGGTGGCGCCTTCACGCAGCAAAAACTCGATGATGGTCTTGGCTGGAGCTTCGCGTACATCGTCTGTACCGGGCTTGAAGGCCAGTCCCCAAACAGCGATATGCTTGCCTTTCAAACTGCCGAAGTGGCGCTTGAGCTTGCCAGCAACCCAAAGTTTTTGCTCGGCGTTAGCGCTTTCGACGGCGTTGATCACGGCAAGGTCCAGGCCTTGGGCCGCGCCGGTCTTGACCAATGCGGAGACGTCCTTGGGGAAGCAAGAACCGCCGTAACCTGGACCCGCATAAAGGAATTTACGGCCGATGCGCGGATCAGCCCCCATGCCAAGGCGCACCTCGTCGATGTTCGCCCCGACCTTCTCGCACAGTCGAGCGAGCTCGTTCATAAAACTGATGCGCGTCGCCAACATGGCATTGGCGCCGTACTTGGTCAGTTCCGAGGAATGCCGATCCATCAAATAGAGGCGGCTGGGATCATCGACGACGAAGGGTTGGTACATTTGCCGGAGCTTTTGCCGGGCCCCTTCGTCGTTGGTGCCAGCGATGATGCGGTCGGGCTTCATGAAATCATCGATCGCCGTGCCTTCCTTGAGAAACTCGGGATTGGAGACCACGGGCAAATGCAAGGATGAGTTCCGCTTCTTCAGCTCAGCGCCGACGACGGCTTCGACAATATCGCAGGTCCCGACCGGGACGGTCGACTTGACGATGACGAGCATCGAGGACTGGGCGTGCTGCCCGATCCCAGCGGCAACGGCCTTGACGTACTGCAGATCGGCGGAGCCATCTTCACCAGGGGGGGTGCCCACGGCGATAAAGACGCAGTCGCAGCCGCGCAGGGCAAAGGCGAGGTCGGTGGTAAAGACCAAGCGTTCGTGCTCGGCGTTGCGCTTCAGCAGCGCCTCGATACCGGGCTCATAGATCGGGGCGATGCCGGCTTTCAGCTTGTTGATCTTGTCGGTATTGGTATCCACCCCGACGACATGGTGACCGACCTCGGCAAGGCAGACGCCCGTGACCAAACCCACGTAACCCGTACCAACCACGGCTATCCGCATAAAATGCCCCCTTAAGCCCAAATGAGCGGCTACTTTAACGAGCGAAACCGTGGTAACACAAGGAAAAAGTCGGATCTCTGGCCGAGCTGCCAGGGGCGGGACTGGTTTGGCGTTAGCAGCGCAGCGGTGCTATGATAGGGGGAATTCCACCCAACTTCGAATTTCCCAGCCACGGACTGTAGGGGCGCATGTCGGAAGAAAAAACGATCATTGCCGAGTCGCCGAACCTGACCATCCTCCAGGGATCAAAGCGAAAAAATGCCTGCGTCGTGCAGTACAGCGGAGCCAAACTCGGCAAGCGCTATCCGCTGACCGAACCAATCAACGTCATTGGCCGTTCGCCAAGCGTTCAGATCATCATCAATGAAGCCAGTGTCTCCCGGCAACATGCGCGCCTCGTCGTGATCGGAGACAACGTCGTCGTCGAGGACATGGGCAGCTCCAACGGCACCTTCGTCAATGACTTGCGCACCGACGGCCAAAACCCCCTGAAGGACGGCGATATCATCCGCCTGGGAACCGTGCTGCTGAAGTTCTTTGCCCACGACAACGTCGACAGCGTGATGCACGACAAAATCTACCGCATGGCAACGATCGACGCTGGAACGCAGATCTTTAACAAACAGTATCTGCTCGATGCGTTGGATTCAGAGTTTAAATTCAGCCGCACCTATGGCCGCGACCTGGCGATCATCTATTACGATTTGGACCATTTTAAACCGGTCAATGACAATTACGGCCACAACGCTGGCGACTACATCCTAAAAGAGAGTGCCGCCTTGGTCAAATCGGCGGTGCGCAAGGACGACATCCTCGGCCGCTTTGGCGGCGAGGAGTTCGTCATCATCCTGCCCAATACGGAGGCTCGAACGGCAGCGGAGCTGGCGGAGCGGATCCGCCACAAACACGAGAGTCACTCGTTTCTGATCGAAGTCGAAAAGGACGGCCAGCGCAAGCGCATCAGCCACCGGCAGACCATCTCCATGGGTGTGTCGCAGCTGAAGGCGGGGATCGCAAGTCCAAAAGAATTCCTCGAAGCAGCGGATAAAAAGCTATACAACTCAAAGCAAACGGGCCGCAATAAGGTGACCAATTAAGGCCCTTGGCCGGTCTTTTGCCCATGTCGGGGAGTGCCAGCCCAGATGCGTAACATAAGCGGTTCAGCCGTCCTCTTCGCCTTGCTTTGGCCGGTCACCAGCTGCGTCAGCTCGGTCGAGCCAGACATCGACTTAAACACCAGCGCCGTCGAGGATCAGCCGTATTATAGCGAGCTCACCAAGGCGACGCGCGAGCGGACCATCTTCAAGGACTTCGAGACCCGCTACATCATGACCGCGACCTACCTGTCGCCGGAGTTTCGCGCCGCCTTCGCTGGACGCCTTGAGCGGGTGTATAAGCGTGGCGAGGCGGGCTTTCAAGAAGCGACGACAAAGGCCGGCTTCTTCGTGACGCTCAATGCTCCGGGCGGCGATGACCGCATCGACTTGACCAATGTGCACCATTGGACGGTCCTACTCGAAAGCAAGGACGGTCCGCTCAAGCCGGTCTTGATTAAACGCATCGATGACAAGGTGCGTTGGCGACCCTTCTTCCCTGGCGTCACGCATTGGTCCAGCGAGTACCTAGTCATCTTCGATACACCGAGCGTCGATGCCAACTCCGCACAAATGGTTGCAAAGACCGCTATTCATCTGACACTTGCCAATGCCGATGCCAAAGTCAGCCTGACATGGTGAAAATCTGCCCCATCGATTTTCTGTTTAGAAAGCGATGCGAGGCCAATTACAAAGAAGCATTGATGATTCACTCGGCCTAAAGCGAATTCCCTAGAACCCTTACGGGTCAACGATTTGACAGCCCCCGCCGCGCTCCTTAAAATAAACTTACAGGAAAAAATTTATCGCCTCATAGATTCGCTGCTCAGACGCGACGGAAGGAACTGCAGGTATGCTCCATTGCCGGCATCAAGACATTCTACTAGAGCTGATGGAGCTCACCCACCACCGCATCGATGCGGTTCGCTGCCAGCTCGTCTATTACCGGGCCAGCGTCTACAAAGGTGAAACGGCTCAGGTGATCCACGCCAAGGTTGCCGAGCTGCGCGTGCTGGTGCAGCTGTTCGGCAACGACGCCATCATCGAAGCCTTTACCGACTACGATGCCATGGCCACTCAAGGTGATGCCGAGCAACAGCCGTGGGAATGTTCCTTGACCACTCGCCTCGGCTTTCTGCTCGGCGCCCTCGATCTGCATCTGTCGCTGCTCTATAAGGCAGCCACCAGCCGCATGCTGAATACCGATCTGGAGGCCCTGGCCGAGACCGTGCGTAGCCAACGCGCCGCGCTGCTCGCCTTGTGCACGCCGCATTCGCGGCAATGGACCTTTTTCCAGTCTGTCTAATCATATGTAAACTAGTCCTGAACTAGTCCAGAAGGAGTCTGGAGCTAGTTCTGCACTTGTCGTGCGGACGACGGATCCAGCGCGCAACCACCGAGTTGAGGGCAACGACCTTGTGGCGCTACTTGATACTGATCGCTGTTTATCTCATCTCGACGACCTTGCCACTAGCCCTGCCGGTAGGGACGAACCTCGAGTATGAGTACGTGCTGCTCGCCTCCTACGCGGCGCTGCTGCTGCTGCCCTTGGTCGGCCTGGCGCTGCCGCTGCGACTGTTGCCGCAAGAAGACGGTGTCTACAGTCCGCCCTACGCCTTCGAGGTGTTTTGGATCTTTCTACTCAGTCCGCTGATCGCTGCCGCTCCCGCCTGCGCCATGCTGCTATCGCACACCTGCCTCTGCAGCGGCCCGGGCTTTGGCTTCTGGATGCTGGTTCTATGGTACCCCGCCTGGGTGTTGGCACACGCTATCATGCACCTGCTGTGGCGGCTGCGCAGCAAGGGCAGCGGCCGACTGTGGCCCAGTTTTGCCCTCGCCGCCGCCTATCTGCTAGCGACACTCGCTGCCGGAGCGCAGCTGTGGCTAGCACCACAGAAGCATTTGATGCATCCGCTGCTCGGCTTTTGGCACGGTCCCATCTACGACAGCTTTATCAGTGTCGATCACGGCCTCATCCTAGCCCGCGCCAGCCACCTCGCACTGGCCCTCACGCTCTTGATGATCGCGTGGCTGCAGCGGCGGGTGACGCAGGTCGCCGCGCTCGTCCTCGCATTCACCCTGACGCTGATCACCGCCCATCTCAGCGCCGATTACCCAAGCAGTCAAAATAGCAAAGACACGCTCGATCAGTTGCTCCCGGCAGTGGTCCAAGGCGAAGGCTTCACCTTGCGCTACCAGCCGGTTGCCGCCGGCACGGCCATGCCGCAAGACATCCAGCACGTGGTGCGTGAAACCGCCTTCCACATGGACGAGCTACGCACCGCGCTGCAAACTCCAAGCACCCCTCCACTACCCCATGTCACGGTCTACGTATACCCATCAAAAGACCAAAAAAAGCTGTGGTTTGGCGCCGGCGCCACCGATGTCACCGATGTCCACACGCCGTCGATCCATATCACCGCCGAGACCTGGCCGCATCCGACCCTGCGCCATGAGTTGGTCCATGCCCTGGCCTCCGGCTTTGGTTACAAAGGCATCGGCTTTCATCCAAACATGGCTTTCACCGAAGGACTGGCCGTGGCGCTCGCACCGCAGCCAGGAGCTTTGACCCTCGACCAAGCTAGCGCCGACCTACTCCTCAACAAGCGCTTGCCACCGCTTGACACGCTATTTACGCCGGCTTTCTGGAGCGTCTCGGGCGACCGCGCCTATACGGTTGCGGGCTCTCTGCTGCGCTATATTTTGGCCAATAAAGGCACCGCCGCGGTCAAAGCCCTATACTCCGGTAAAAGCTGGGAGGAAGCCTTTGGCCAGGACCGAGCCAGTCTCACCGCTGCTTGGCAGGAGCACATCAGCAAAGACTATGACCCCAAGGTCAACGCCCTCTATACAGCGGCCTTGTTTAGCGATCCAGGACTGCTCCACGACCTATGCCCGCACAGCAAAGCCGACCTCCAAGCCAGCCGCAGCAGCAACCTCTATACACGCATGCGCCAATTGGTCAGCTGGGACCCAGAGCGCGATTACCTCCCCTACTTGGCCCACTTGGACCCGCAAGACCGCGAGACCAAGGTCGCCTTATGGCGCCAGCAGCTAAACAGCATTGCCGCCGAACACATCCCCTCGGCCGAGGCCCTTGCCAAACTCCATACCGAGCTTGCCGCAGCCCACCACTCGCCAGCAAGCAGCTTGGCCGATATCGAGATAGCGCTGCTCGATGCCGATATCCTCAAGCTGCAAGGCGACACCTCTAGCAGCGTCGCCTTATTAAAGCAGCTGGCGGCTGAGGGTAAAGAACGCTTCTTCGGCGCCGGCCTCAGCCGCGACATCGCCGCCCGTCTGACCATCGAGCTGGACGAGGCCCACATCAATGCCCAGCAGGCCCTCGAATGGCGCCGCTACCTCGCCGGCTGGCGCCGCACCTTACCGAACCCCGTCTTGCAGATCCACGGCGAGCCGTGGCTACTGACTTATCTAAAGCTGCGCAATCCCCAGACCAACTTGAGCGGCGGCGAACTGCGGCGACTCCTGACGGAGGTCCCGCCCGATCCGTCGCTCCCCCCCACCTTTGCCTTTGAATGGTACCGCCTCATCGCCGAGCGCATGATGCAATTACATGCTTTCAGCGACGGCGAACTGGCGTACTCTAAAGCTGCCGGGGTCAGCCCGCCGGCCACCAGGGAGCTGTACGAGCAATACGGGCGTCGCGCCCGTTTCTATGCTAAAAATGGCCTGACCGCCCGCAACTAAAAGGCGGAGTTAGGACCGAACAAGACGGACCGCCAGCAGCCGGCGAGTTCGTGGGGGACCTCCGCATGAAGGATACGCTACAGCAGTTGCTGCAAGGCCAACAGGGTTTCGTCGAGCTGCGCTATCACAAGCGCACGGCCAATTCCTTTGTCGCGCAAAAAGGCCGCGTCGATGTCGCCAATCACGCCATCACCGAAGGCGTCGGAGTGCGAGCTCTGGTCGGCGGCGCCTGGGGCTTTGCCGCGACGGCAGATATCAGTCCGCGGGCGATCAAGCGGGCCATCGACCAGGCGCAAAGCAACGCGCGCATGTTGGCCAAGGTCAAAGCCGGACCAGCGTTGGAACTAGCGCGGGGGCGCCTCAGTCAACAGCAGTTCACCGGCCCCGGCTATACCGAGCTGACGCAGATGAAGCTCGAGGACAAGCTGGCCCAAGTCGTCAAGTACGAACGCCAGCTCGCGGCAGCCTCGGCGCGCATGCATACCGCACGTTGTCAGTATAAAGAGATCATCGAGGAGAAGGCGATCGTCACCAGCGACGGCGTCGCTTGCTCGCTGCAGCTGGCCCAACCCGAGTTCTCCATGACCGCGATCGCTGAGCAAGATGGCGAGCGCACCACCGGCCATAAAGGCGCCGGGGTATCTGGCGGTTGGAACTGCCTATTTAAGCATCCAGCACTCGACAACGCCGTCGACGAAACGGCGCGCATCGCCGTCGATCTGCTCACCGCCAAATACCCCGAGGGCGGGCAGAAGACGGTGATTTTAGCACCCGCGGTCGTCGGCCTACTGTGCCACGAAGCGATCGGTCACACTGTCGAGGCCGATTTCGTCAAATCCGGCTCGGTGGCCCAAGGCAAGATCGGCCAACGCGTCGCCTCGGATCTGGTCACCATGGCCGACTCCGGCTGCGAGACGATCTCCGGTTATGCCGTCGGCAATCTGCCTTTCGATGATGAAGGCGTCGAGACCGAAAACACCGTCATCATCAAAGACGGCTTTCTCCGCTCCTATCTGCACAACCGCGAATCCGCGCACGAATTTGGCGTCGCCCCAACCGGCAATGCCCGCGCCTGGCTGTTTAACGACGAGCCGCTGATTCGCATGCGCAACACCTACTTGATGCCCGGGACCAGTCGCCTCGCGGATATGATTGCAGGGGTCGAGGACGGCTACCTCGTCGAAGGCGCCGGATCGGGCCAAGCCGATGCCAACGGCGAATTCATGTTCGGCACCGGCTACGTCTGGCGCCTGCGCAACGGCAAGAAGGTCGAACTGCTGCGCGAAGCCACGCTGTCTGGGATCGCCTTTGACGTCTTGCAGACGGTCGATGCCGTCAGCCAGGAGTTCCTCTGGGACCTCGGCACCGGCTACTGCGGCAAAGGCCAAGCCGCCAAGGTCGATGCCGGTGGACCGTATGTGCGCTGCAAGATCACCGTCGGAGGAGAACAAGCATGAGTCACGGTGCAGCCAAAGGGCATGAAGCGAATGAAGCAAATGAATCTCGCGAGTCGATCGAACAGACCGCCCAGACACTGGAAAAACTAGCAAATTATGGCCTCGATGCGGCAAAAAAGCTCGGCGCCGATGCCGCCAAAATCGCCACGTCGGCGTCCTTCCAAAAGCGCTTGGTGGTCGAAAATAAGGTGTTCTCGCTGGCCAACAGCCTGTCTTCTCGAAGCATTGGACTATTGGTTCATAAAGATCAGAAAAAGGGCTCGGCGTCCGTCAACACGGTGACCGAAGAAAGCATCAATCACGCCGCCGCCAGCGCACTAGCCCTGGCAAAATATTCCGTACCCGACGAATTCTTGACCTTGGCGAGCCTGAGCGAAGCGCCCAGGGCCAAACCGCTGCCATTTTTATACACTGACGAACTAGCTGCGGTGGATCTGGTGGAGATCCAAGGCTTCATGCAAGAGGTGCTCGGCCGCCTGACGAGCGATGCCCGCATCGCCCTCGATCGCTTTGAGATGGCAGTCGATGTATCTTGCCACGCCTTAGCCAGCAGCACCGGCATGCGCCAGGCCGAACGCCAGGCGATGGCGAGCTGGAGCTTTATGGGCATGGGCCGCGACGGCGAGGAGGTCACCGGCTTTGACTACGATTCCGGCTTTGCCCTCACCAAGAGCGCCATTCTTCCGGGCTGCCTTCGCGACAGTACCTCCTTTGTCGCCAAGTTACTGGCGCTGTTTAAACCCCGGCAGTGCCCGACCTATAAAGGCGCCATCTTACTCACCCCACGCGCCGTCCACGAGCTACTCGTCGACTCGCTCCTCTACCATGCAGGCGGACGCCAGGTCATGGACGGCAAGAGTCGCTGGGCGCAGTCGGTGGGACAACGCGTCGTCTCAGGCGAGCTGACGCTTCGCGATCATCCGCATGACCCAAGATTCTCCGGCGCGACAGGCTTTGACAGCGACGGCCTCCCGACTAAACAACAGACCCTGGTCGAGCACGGCGTGTTGCAGATGATCCTCCACGATTGCTACAGCGCCAAACGCTGCAAGGGCAAATCCACCGCCACCTCCGGCGGACCGTTCGCCCTTGAAGTCGCGGCAGGAACCACCAGTAAGGCCGAGCTACTGCGCTCCCATAAACAACTGTTGGTAGTTGATCGCTTCTCTGGCAATGCCGATCCGATCAAAGGTGACTTCAGCGGCGTCGCCAAAGGCAGCCGTCTTTACAGCAACGGCGAAGACGTTGGCAGCGTCACAGAGACGATGATCGCGGGTAACTTCTTTACCATTGCCGAAGAGGTGCTTGGGGTCAGCCGCGAGACGGAGTTGGTGAGCGGTGGCTTTTTGAGCCCGTATATACTTGTCGGCGGGGTTTCGGTGACGGGCAGCTAGCCGATGATCAACGCCGGGAGGCGTGATCAAATCGGAAAAACTAAGCAAAGAGGGGGATGATTCTGGCCTTGATCTCCTGGCACCGAAGTGTGCATTCAAGAGGAATCACTAGGCATTTGCGCCGCATTTTTTGCTAGCGGTTAGGGCCTGTTGTTAAAGCTTACTCGGTCTTGGCCCGATACCTCCACAGGTGCCTTTATAACGCCTGCGGGGGGTCGCCATTTATGGCTAAAAAGCAATTCATTCCAATGAAGTCTACACGGATTAACTTCATCGCGTTGGCAGGCGTGGTGCTGCTCACTATGCCGTGGGCTTGTGGTAAGAAAAAAGATGGGGGTCAAGGCAACGGTGGCGGCAATGGCGGCAGCTGCGGACCGCAGGGCGGCTGTGGTGGGCCAGGCGGCAACCAGACTCTGACGCCGCAGGCGAGCCTAAGTGGTAGTCTGGCGATCCTGGTGGTCGATCCAGCGCAAACCAGCCAGAGTTTGCTGCTGCAGCAGCACAACGAAACCGCTGATCGTCTTGCGCTGGTCGGCTCGCCTCGTTTCAGCCTACCTAATTCCATGGGCATCTCCGACTCTAGTGCACAGTTGGAACGCCCAGATTTCAGCCTCGCGATGTTGGCTGATGCGAGTTCAGGTGGCGCACAGGCGGACGGTTCAGGTAGCCTGCAGAAGGTCGATAAGGATGGCAATGTTAAGTCAGCCATGAGCGTTAAGAAGGACCCCAACGCTGCATCAGTAAATCAGGGCGGTGGCCAGACACCGGGCAATGGTCAACCAGGAGGTCCGAGTCAGGGTCCGGGCCAAAGCCTGCCCAAGGTTTTAACCATTGCCGTTTCACCGCAAAAGGATGTTTATCTACACTTCGAAAGGCCTTTTACCTACAAGGATGCCCCCCAGGGCACTAATCCCAGTGATATGTCTGCTGGTAATCAGTGCCAAATCTTCCGAGTTAAAGGCGGTACCCTCGATGTACTGCAGAATTCACCCGATGCTCAGGATTTAGAATGCATCGACAACAAACACTTCATTAACAACTGGCAGGCATCCCGAGCCAGCGTCTTTCAATTTGATTCATCCGGTAACGTCTACTACCCGGGTTCGCTTCCCAACAGTCCGAGCATGGTGGTCTATAAACTCAGTCGAGATTTGCAGACCAGGACCGAAGTCATCAATAGCAATATCTGTGTGCAAGACTTCCTAGTGACGCCTCGGGGTGGGGTCTTTTATACCGGAACCAGCTCTTGCCAGGGCTCGGCAGGAGGAGGAAGCAATGGTGGTTTCTTTCGCTACGTAGCGCCTGGAACGGGCTCGGGCGTCACCGAGATTGCTCGGGACTGGTACAATTTTATCTTTGAACCGATTACTGGCGATGCGACTGATAAGGCAATATTCTTTGGTCCAGATCCTACCTCCTCGACGACCGCGTCTTGGAACTCCGCTTGCGTCTTTAAATTTGACCCGACCGGCTCGTCGGCGACGGCGCGGATCTCTAACGTCATTACCTGTGGTGGCGACATTTGGAGTTGGGTCAATATGTCCAGGTCTGAGGATACGACTAAGTATTCGTACAATCCGCAGTCTGGTAACAACGCACCGCCTGCCGCATGGAAGACTGAATTCAACAGCCGCTGTACCTCAGAAGGGCAGGTTTTTGCTGGCGGAGGTAGTCAAATATCCTCGATCAAGCAGGACTCCAAGGGCAATGTCTTCGTCATTGGTAACGTCAGGAGGAAAAATGCTGGTGTGGTCACTTGTCATGCCGAGGTCCGCGGTCCACACTGTGTAGTCAGTGGGGTGCCGATGCTTGCCGCAGCCTACGCTGATGCAACGAGCTGCGCGGCGAAGTCGGGGACTTGGACTGATGTGGGGCGTTGTAGCTCTGGCACCAATACGACATCGGCAACATGCTTTACTGCTTCTGCTACTTGGAACCGAGACAACGTGCAGTACAACGGTATTTCTGGCGATATTTGCTCTGATACAAGCAGTGTTGCGGCATCGGACTTTTATAGCGCCAACGGTACTGTGGCGCCGCAGCAAGTGACGACGGCGGTGGATAACACAGTTAAATTCAATGTCAGCAGTTTTCAATGTGCGCCAAAGGTGGCCGCAGCTGGTGGCGGTGATCAGTGGACCTCAGAGTATCAGGGCTTTGCGCAAGTCGCCGCAGCAACCAAGACTTTGACGCTGTTATCACTCAGCTCAGAGCAGGCTATAAAATTGTGGTTGGTCGACGACGTGCCTTATTACAGTTCTTACGATAATACGCAAGGAAAGTACTTTCTAAAACGCGGGACCGATGGGCAGGCGTTAGCTAGCAACTTGGAGGTCTATAACCTCAGCAAATCCCCAGAAAAGGACGGAAGCGGGGCGAATCGCTTGTACTTCGATGGACTTGATTTTAGCAATAACAGTTATAGCTTTGGCACTATTTCCCCGACAAATTACGAAAAGACATCTAAAACTGGATTGACTGGAACTCTCAAGACGGTAGTCTTGTTGCCACAATGATTCGACCGCCTAGGGGCCTAATATTTAGCGACCCCAGCTGTCTTGACGCACCCTGCTCACACCGCCTGCACCGCCTAAGCCACCACTGCAGGTTGCGGGTGCCACCAAGATCGATTTCAAACCAGCTGGTGGGGTTGCCTCGCTTGATGACTGATTGATCTGCAACGACTGCCCCCCGCAATGCGATAGGCATTCCGGGGGGTTTCGCTGTTTAGGTCTTTTGCTGGTATGTTCAAGATCCGATTATGCCGTCATGACATGCATCGTCATCCGAGCACTCACAGTGAAATATGGGGGCAGCTTTCACAGCCTGGGGACAAAAATGTTTGGCATCCCTCGACGAGCGATAATACACCAGCGCGATGGCTCCGCCAAGTAAACCAAAGCCCGTGCCGACGCTACCTGCTGCCGCCCCTATTGAGGCAGCCACACCAGCGCTAGCGCCCTCGACGGCCGCAGGTGTCACCACCGCAGCCGCTCCCGCAATAGCACCGGTGGCAGTACTCCCGTAGCCAACGAGTTTTCCAACTTGCTCCAAATACTGTTTGCCGCCTTGCGAAGACTCACACAATGGCTTTGCAATCGTCTGGCGGTAGGTGTCGGCTTCAGCCTCAGTACATCCACCGTTAACGTCCTTGGCATTGTCAGCTAATGCGAGTGCATCACTGAAGTCCACATAGTTTCCATCGGAATATCGTTCGTTCATCACCAAATTTAAACTAGCGGATCTCGATCGCAGGGCCATTGGCTGCGTCATGGCGGTATTAAGAGCCTTGAGTGCCATTAGGATATCATGGGCAGAAACTTTCTTATTGGAGTTGCCGCTTATAGAGGCTCGGAATGATCCTACGTTGGCATATTGTTTATCGATGTCGGTGATCAAGTCTCGGTTTTTTTCGAAGAAACGCCCCAGATCGCGGAACTGAAGGTTCCCGATCGTTACAGTGCCGATCACCTTGGCCTGCTTCATGAGTTCACTATAGTAGTCTGAGACTTTCGCCTTATTTTGAAGAGCAGCCACCATCGCTGCTTGATCGTTTACAACAGCAACCACGTTGTCTACTGATGCCGTTACTGTGCCACCAGCTCCGGCAAATTGCGCCGTATCTGAGCCGGTCGACTTGAAGCAGGAGGTTGTGGCAAACAAGGACAAGGCAACGAAACAACTACGATAGATAGTCATAAAGACCCCCGATAATAGCCACCTCTATGGACACCAAATAAGACTTTTTCTCGTATCGGCAAACAAACAAAAAAACTTTAAAAAAAAATGGTCTGATCTATAAGTCCATAAATAAATAAGCCTTACAGCTCGAAACCCTTCGATGCACCCTCGCGCGTCGCATCTATCGGCTTCGAGCCGTCAACCTTGAGCTTAGTTGTTTTCTTGATACACCCCGCGAGTCAGCGGCTTGAGGCCCCTCATGCTGGTGCTGTCAGGTGTCAACAGTTTCTTCACCTGGCCTAAGCTAAAACTGTCAGTTATTGTTATATTTTTGACCAGAGAAGGGATGGCGCGAGAATTGCAGACACGTCAATATTGGATGTCAAGCGTAACGGAATGTCGCGTCACAGAAAGGTTGCTTCAATGTCATCAATAGTCAGAAATGCTTTTAGTTTCCTCGTGCCAGTTTGTGCCATCGTCCTACTTAGTGGATGTGGTGGGAAATCAAGCAACTCCGCCTCGGTTCAGTCCCATCACGATGACACCACCGATATGAGTCAATATAAGGATTTTTTCCAGCTGGTGGCGGCAGGGTCTGATTGCAACGATCTTTCCTGGATGGCTGGCCATTGTGGAACCGACCCCAGTGGCTCGTGGAGCGGTAACGCTGGCCCAGGATTTTGTGGTGATGCTGGAAGATCATGCCGTTACGCTGTTGCCGTACGCAATCAAGCGTTGCATTGCTGGCAAGACGACCAAACACCTTCCTGTAATAATCCGTAGTTCACCGGGGCTGGAGATGATGGTGTTCTTTTCCTGGCACTCTCGTTGATGAGCCTAAACCCCATTCGTCACGGCCCCCTGATGAAACCGCTAAAATAGCTATTTTATCCTATACCTAGCTGATTCTATCCAAGATTTAAGGCCGGCCAGGGCTGCCTGATCTGGTAAGCAGCCTCGACTAATCGAGGCCGCCTGCCGGGCCCGTGACGACGTGACTACTAAAGTTGACAAGCTTTGATCCGATTAGAAAAAGGGGGCAATCACGCTGCCCCTTTTCGACTAATTGCTGCATATCTTAGTCAAGCCTCCTACGAGTGGATCAAAACACCTAAGCTAAGTAAATGGAGCCTCGAATGGCTAAGAATGATAAACACGCCATTCCGCAAAGTGGCTTTATCAGGGCAACCAAGCTCTTCGCATCTGGAGCACGCGTAGCAGCACGAGAAGTCGCCGGCCAGATCAGCGGAAAGACCACAGTCACCACTCGGATCAAGCAAGCACAAGACATGGTAGAGACTCTCGGCAAACTCAAGGGGGCCGCCATGAAAGCTGGCCAACTACTGAGTATCGAAGCGGCAGAGTATCTCGATCCTGAAGTAGTGGCGATCCTCCGCAAACTTCAGGATCAAGTTTCGTTTATGCCGATAGACCAAGTCCGCTTCATTCTTCAGCGGCAACTTGGTAGAGAAAAATTTGAGACCATTGAGGATCTAAGCTTTGAGCCCATTGCAGCAGCCTCTATCGGTCAAGTCCACAAGGCTACGATAAGTGGTCAAACTGTTGCCATCAAGATCCAATATCCAGGCGTCGCCAAGAGCATAGATTCTGATTTGTCGTCGCTGAAAACATTAGTATCGACAATGCTTACGGTCACAGGCAAGAAAGTCGACGTCGCGCCAGTACTAGAGGAAATCACCAAAAGCCTAAAACAAGAAGTTAATTACCTTATTGAAGCTAAAAATGTGGAGCTAGCACGACGGCACTTCTTAGGCTCGTCATTCGCAGTGCCCTCCGTGCTCCATGATTACACGACTGAAACGGTTTTAGTTCAATCATATGAGCACGGCGTCAGGATCAATGATTGGATTAAGTCACAGCCAAGCGCCGCAGATGTAGACGTTTTCAGCGGTCTGATCATGCACCTACTTGTGACTGAGATATTTGCCACAGGTGTCGTACAGACTGACCCGAATTACGCCAACTTTTTATACCGACCAGATGAAAAAAAACTAGTGCTGCTAGATTTTGGTGCAACCTGGACCTACGAAGCGGAATTCCGACATCGCCTCCATGGTTTAGTGATGAAATTGATAAAGGATGACTCTAAATCCATGGTCCAGGCTATAGAGGATCATGGCTACTTCAGCCCAAAGGAATCAACTGAGACTAAAGAAAAATTGCGCATCTTCATAGACATTTTGCAGCAAGTGACGCAAAACACGGACGGCCTACTCTCGATTAAAGAAGAAATCCCTCATAGCGAGTTGCGCGAAGTTGGTCAGTCCTTAGGGCTCACCATTAAGCACACGTCACCCCCCAAAGATCTAGTTTTGATAGGAAGAAAGTTGGCCGGCATGGTACGTCTACTGCAGGAGATCAACGCTCTGGTACACATCCCTGATCTTCACAAAAAGATTGAAGACGTAAAAATTATTTAGAAAGAGTTGGACTATGAGGCTGTCCGAAAAGCTCCGTGTCTCCCTACTTCCGCGCCTCCGTGGTTAAAATTGTGTGCTTGGGAGTGACCACTGAGGCGCGGAAGTAGTCATGTCCCTCGCACACCACATCGGCGCGGATCTGATGGAGCACGAGATGGTCACCTGTCAAGCCAACCAGTCAAGCCAACGACGCGTGCGCACGCTCCCAAAGCAACCGTCCAGTGAGGTGCGTCACCTCTACTTTGCCAGCGCCGAGACCGTCGTCGCCATCCGCTTCCTCGCTTGGCTCCTCTAATGCATCCACATAGGTCATAGGTTCTGCACCAAGTATCTTAGTCGCCACCGAACTAGCCACCAACCAAGCAGACAGGCTGAATCCGTAGGCCTGCACCACCCCGACGCCCCCCAGAGTTGGGTATGTCTGCAGCACACCTGATGCCAGCAAGGTCAACAACGGACTCTTTGCAAACAACCACTCAATCGCCGCGGCCACTGCCGCTGGCGCTAGCAAAGCCTCGGCCCTAGTAGCAAGCAGGTTATTGAACTGGACTGCTTGGGCGTCAGCGGCGGCTACTGCTGTCGCGAAATGCGCCAGATGGACTCCGCTGCACCGTTCCTCAATCGCACCCCTTGGCGTCGGTTGCAGAGCCCGCTGCAAATTCTCTAATGCAAACAGGCAATAGCCAAGCGGTGCCGGTCGGCCGGTGAACTTGTCGACGACAAAGCGTCGGTAGTAAACATCGCTCGTCTGATCAGTCACCTCGTCAGACACCGTCGTCCATGCTTGATGCGCCGTCACGAAGGATGACTCGCACGAATCAGCAGGCCCAAACCGCGGCGCCATGAGGCGGTACAATTCTGGCTCTAGACGCGCCAGCAGCTCACAGGATTCGGCCAGATCCGGCGTCAGCACGGGCAAGCCGCTGGGAACCCCAGACTCCACCATCGACGTCAGCATAGATAGTATGCGGAGATTGCTTCGCAGCAAGCGCCGAGCTAATCGCTGTACACGCAGGCGATCCTCTGGCGAGTAAACCTTGCGCGCACCATAACGGCTGGAAATAGTCCTGTGCATCACCTGATCGACATCGCCTTCAGCGACCACCAAGCGCTTATCAAATCGGCACTGCACCTGGGTAAAGGCTGTTACTGCAGCAAAGTCAAGGCTGGTGACCGCCTTGCGCAGCTCAGACACCAGGGTGTTAACGCTATGGATCGCGTATTGGTCCCGTCCGAAAGTGCCGAGATCACGAGCCTTCGCTACCAGCACGGGCAGCAACGCGGTGGCTTCAGCGACGACTTGACTAAACGCTTGCCGCAGCTTAGTCGGCAGCGGCCTGTCGCGCGCATCGTAGTCCTCGCTGATGGTTGCAGCCCGCTCAAACGCCCGCTCACCCCGACACATCGGTGTAAACATGACCAAAGGCAGCCGCGGCAGCACCTTTTGCAGGGCGCCAAGTGGCGGCGCCCCGTCCAGAGCTTCCAGACGAAGCAGCATCTCCCAATCAATCACGACGACGTCCGGCTCAAGGTGCAGCCATGGTGCGCGTTCGCCACAGGCCGCCAGCAACCAGGCCAAGACCGGACTATCGCCAGAGACCTCGATGTTATGTTTACTGCCCGATTCCACCTTTGACTCCCTTTGACTCCCTTTGACTCCCTTTGACTCCCACTGGCGCCATCAACGCGCGCGACCTCGCAGCCGTTGACTAAACAAACGTTGCGGATCTACGAGATCGAGAAAGCCTTCACTGTTGCGCAGCAGATCACCGACCCCCTCAGCGCTGGCGGCGCCGAGAAGATCCTCGGCCAGCCGCCGCTTTTCGACAAACATCTTGCCGATGGACTCTTCGATCGTCGCCTGACTGGTCAGGGTGTGAACAAACACCGAACGCTTTTGGCCGATCCGATGCGCACGGTCGCTGGCTTGGTCCTCGACCGCGGGGTTCCACCACCGGTCGAAGTGAATGACGCGGTCGGCCTCGGTTAAATTCAAACCGGTACCTCCGGCCTTCAAACTGAGAATCAGCACCGGACAGGCGTCGGTGTCACGACGCTGGCGGCACAGGTCGTTAAACTCATCGACGAGATTAAGCCGTTCTTCCGCCGTCAAACCGCCGTGGACAAACGGCGTGTCGGCTTGATCCGCGGTAGACAACGTCGCGCCGCAAATGCGCCGCAGGATGTCGGCGGCGCCGCGGTACTGGGTGAAGAGCAAAATCCCTCGACTAGAAGTCCGCAGCGACTGGATCAGCTCGGCCGCCGCCAAGACTTTGCCGCTGCGCTGCAACCAGTCGCCGTAGGTGGCAGATTTCGCCCGGATATTCAGGCGCTTTAACACTGCTTGACGAATTTTCTTGGTCGCCACCGCCGTCGCCGCATCGATGTCCGCCACCACCTCGGCTTCATCCTGGTCGCCGTAGAAGAGCTCCGGATGAATGCAGATCTGCTTCAGATGCAAGATCGCCTTCAGATACGCGGCACGACGTGCAAAGCTCGGCAGACCAAGCTCATTTTCAGCCATGACGGTCTCGATGACGGCTTCATAGAGCGTCATCTGTTCTTCAGAAAGATCACAACCAAGGTCAAGATGAACCTTTGCGGGCAAGCCCAAGGCCACCAACGGATCGGCTTTCATTCGGCGCAGGATGATGGGAGCCAAACTCTCGCGCAGCGGTGCCATCAAGGCGACCTTTTGCTGCGACGAGCGCGCCAATTGAGTGTAGGCATTGAAGTCGATTTGTCGGCCCAAATACCCTGGATTCAGCCAGTTGATGATCGACCAAAGTTCGGCAGCTCGGTTCTCGACCGGCGTACCGGTCAGCGCCACACGGTAGCGAGAGGTCAGCTTGCCGGCGACTTCGGCGACCTGGGTGTCGGCATTCTTGATCGCCTGCGCCTCGTCGAGCACGACGATATTCCAATCCCTATCGATAAACTCATTCTGATTGATACGAAGTCGCGGGTAAGTGACCAGCCAAACATCCGCGGGTTCGGTCGCGACGTCGTCACCGTGTACTTTGACCCGCAGATCGCCACCGTAGGTCGCGAGCTCGCGGCGCCAGTTATAAAGCAAGGTCTTTGGCATCACCACGAGTGAAGGCCGCCCGGTTGCGCGCATTGCCCGCAGCAAAGCGATTGTTTGCAGCGTTTTGCCCAAGCCCATTTCGTCGGCGAGACAGACGCCAAAGCCCATGTGCAAACGCAGGTACATCCACGCCAAGCCCTCGGCCTGATAGGAACGCAAGATCTGGCGCAGGTCGCCGAGGCGGTTACCGAGCAAGCTCTCAACCAGCGGCGGCAAGGCCTGCTGGTCGAGAGTGCGCAGCACCGGAGTGATCTGGAGACTAAGGTGGCGCAGGTACTCTTCGGGCGTTAGAGTGCCCTTTGCAGCCTTTAGAGCTTGTTGTTGGACCGGCCAAATATCGCCAAGGCGCAGCTGAAGAAACTTCGCATAGACGCGCTTGCGTAGGATAAACTCGTCAGTCTTGGCCTCATACGCGGCAGTATCGACCACCAGGCCAGAGGCTAAGCGAAAGTAACCCGCCGAGGTTTTGACGGCGCTGAACCACTCCGCTTCGTCTACCGTTCGCCCTTCCACGGTAAAGTAGGGGCGCGCCTCAAAACGAAGTCCGGCACCAAACTCGGCGAGCATATCGGCGTAGGCGGCGTCAGTGGCGCCAGCGGCCGTCGCTTTGGCGAACGACGCGACGAGGTGCTCAACGCTGGCCAAACCAACTAGCTCGTCACCACTTCCAACCGTGACAAAACGCACGGCTAGACGCACCTCGGCGGCCGCGATACCGCCGTCGATGAAGGTCAACGGCCAGGCATTCGAGCGCGTGTCCTGGTAGAGTGCTGGCTTTTTCAGCCTAACCGGATCGCAAGACCAGGGGGTTGTACCGGCAAACCAGCGCTCGACCCGGTGCCACTGCAGCCCCGCGTCGGCTGCAGCCGCGGCCGTGCGGGCCTTGACATCGTGCTGCTCCCAGCGACTGTGCGATAATCGCACGCAGCCATGGACCAAAACCTCCGGACACAACATCAGCCCGGGCTGGGCAGCCATGGTCAGAGCTAAGTCGACCGCCTGCCAGACGCGACCATGCGGCCACAGTATCTGCCTTGATTCGTCGCTATAAAGACCAGCTACGGCACGAGCACCACTGCCTTGAAGTTCGCTAACAGCTCCAGTCAAGGTCTGGTAGCGCTCGGCAATCGCCGGGAATTTTTTGCCTTGCGAGCCCTTTAGAATCGCCGCGACATGCGGCCTCATTTGCGCGGGCTCGATACGAAGGTAGCCTGCACCGGCCGAGGTCCCCGTTAAGGGACCTGCGGTGATCGCCGGTGCATCGGTACGCACAACCAGGGCGCCGCCTTGAGCGAGCGGCCGCGACGGCAGCCCAGCGCTCAGCGTCGCCCAAGTCGAATCGGCCCGAAAGCGTCTCGACCAGGCTGCTGCCATCTGGGCAACGGACAGTGGTTGCGCCGCATAAAAGCGCTGCTGCATAGCGCGCTGGATCAGCACGCGCCAGGCGCCATTGAGCGCCGTGACCAGGTCTAGTCGCTGCGGCCTCTGCAGATAGTCGCTACGATTGTCGCCAAAAGGCGTGGACGTCGGCCCTGACACCTGATCTGGCCACATGCTGCCGCGTCCCTGCGCTGCCACGGCAGCGCGCGCGAAGCGCAGCATCGCCTCAGCGCCGACGTCCGCGACCACTCCCCAGTATTTTTTCGCGCAGGACAACTGCGCATCCAGGGCCTCCGGATCCCAGCAGGCTAGCCGCGCCCCGCTAGCGGCGAGCAGCTGGCGCACGGTGTCGGCTTGGGCCGCAAGCAGATAAAAGTAGCTGCTCCACTTGTCGTTGATGTTTAAGTAAGTCGCTTTAGCTAGGCTTGTAAGTTTGAGATCCTGACCCATCGCCAATTCATCATCGCCCAAAATAATCAATTCCTGGCGCGACTCAGCCGCGTCGATCGACTGATGAAAATCATGAAGTGCCTGCAGTAACAGGCGAAAGGAATCCGTCAAAAGTCCGGGCTGCCGCTCCTCTGTTGCCAGTAAAAGTGCCGCCGCGTCGCTGCGGGCCGACACCTCACCACCGACGAATCGAAACCGCCGCCAACGCGGAAAGTCTGCGCAGCGCTGCACCTGAGTCTTGGCAATGGCCACGGATGCCGCCTCGCCGCCACCACCACCGGAGACGATATAGTCGATGACCGCCGCGCCCGGCAGCGGCAAGGCCGAGGTCAAGGCAGGGTAGAGGGCCTGATAGAGTTCCATCTTGCCGGGAGTGTAACCGCTGGCCTCGAGCACCGTCCGCAGTGTGCCGCACTGCCAGTAGACCTTTGACTGCGCCAGATAGAGCGAAGGCGTCAGGCCTTTGGTGCCGAGCCCGCTCATGACGGCTAACATGGTTGGATGACCCGTCAGATCGATTCCACCGTGCAGCGTCAGGTCCCGGCAGTCGCGCAGATAAAGTTCACCTGGAACACTAGGTCGCGGCTTTTTAGCTGATGTGGGTCGTGCTGCAGTGGGCCGGGTCGGCATGGCGCATCTCGATGGTAGAGCCGATAAACACTACCCGCTAAGGCTGCAGCGCACAAGCGCAAAGATAGTTCACCCCAGTCACCAAAATTTATACGCTACTACCGCCGGTCTTGTGGCTGCCCACATCTTGCCAAAGTTTATGTGACCAAAGGCGCTCCAGAAAGGTCCGCCAATGGAGGCAATAAATGCCATCTTTGAGAGCTTCAACCGGATCATGGGATACCAGGTAAAAATATTTAAAGACGCCCTCCTCACGCAGGGCCAAAAGACTTTTAAGGTCTGACTTTTGAATTTTATTGGCAGCCTTTACCTCTATGGCAGCGGTCGTCCCGACGAGAAAGTCAACCTCAAACTGCGTCGTGGAGCGCCAGTAGCGCAGGGTGTCGAGGCTACGAGTATACGAGAGATAAGCGCTTAGCTCGCAGAACAGCCAATGCTCGAAAGCTCGTCCATAAAGATCTGAATGGCGCTCTAAGGCGCGAATGTCTTGAATACGGTGAACCACGCCACAATCAAAAAAATAGAATTTAGACGTGGTGATCGCCTTGCGCTTGGTCGAATCTTGCCATGCTTCTAGCATCGTGCCGATGAGCGTATCTTCAAGAATTCTGTAGTATTCACGGATCGTCGTGGCCGCGACGCCGGTGTCGCTGGCAAGCTTTGCGAAATTGAGCATCTGACCATTCGTAAGTGCTGCCAGTTTGAGAAAGGTCAAAAACGATGGGATCTTGCGCACCAAACCTTCCTGCTTTACCTCTTCGTTAATATAGGTCGTCACATAGGCGGCGAGCTCTTCTGTGGGGTACCCGCTGATGTAGACTTGCGGCAGAGAGCCGTAGAGCAAAGCCTTTTCGAGGTTGAATGTGTCACCCAATTCGCAGCTAGTGAGGGGGAACAATTTTGCAATCCACGCACGGCCGGCGAGGAGATTGACTCCCGTGGCTTTTAACTTCCGGGCGCTGCTGCCGGTTAACAGAAAGCGCCATCCGCGGTCTTCTATGAGCCGGTGCACTTCGTTGAGCAGCTCTGGCACTTTTTGAACCTCATCAATGACCACGAGGTCCTGAGGCCCAATCGGCCCTGCACTCTCGGCAATCGCTTGCAGATCTTGTGGACTTTGGCTCAAACGGAGCAGGAAGGAAGAGTCGAGAAGATCGATGCGGCGGGCCTCTGGCAATTGACGCTTCAGCAGCGAGCTTTTGCCCGTCGAACGCGGCCCAAAAAGAAAGAATGACTTTTTTTTCAGTAAGTTACTAAGATCCAAGGTGCGCGGAATGAATATATTCAAGCTTTCTATCCTCGATTATCGCCGATATAGTAGGATAGTAAACTGGACGGTGGGCTTTTGCTAGCGCCAATGCCTGAGGTCGAAAGGTGCCTGAGTGGTGTTGAGGGATTAGGATCATCCTGGGTGGGCGCCAAAGTCGATGAGATAATGCACAAATTCAGTCCGACGCTCCGCCCAAATCATCCCCGAAGGATCTGGCAGTCTCCCAAAGATCCGCGCTTTTTTACCGCCCCACCGCAGTCGCTAAAGTTTTGCCCCGCCCGCACCGATATACATCCAGCGGACTTAGAACATGTCCGAAAATTCCGTGTCTCCCTACTTC
>CAIYRB010000022.1 GCA_903928445.1 uncultured Pseudomonadota bacterium
ACCGACGAACAGTTTGCCTCTATTAAATTAAAGCGAGATAAATTCCACGGTGAATGGAACTACAAAATAAGTCCACGGTAACAGAAAACCTGTCAGTTATTGTTTAACAAGCCCTTAGTAACGGCGGTGGCCAGGGCCGCACGGCGACCCTCGCGAGGCAGCTCAAAGTCAGCCGCCAAACAGTGCAGCGCTGGCTTCGGTGGTGGCATGAGGTTTTTATGGTCTCGCCGTTTTGGCGGATACAGCGCGGCCAGTTTATGCCCTCGCTCCTAGAAACTGACCTGCCTCAGTCGCTGCTAGACCATTATAAAGACATGATCGACCCAGGCTCAGGCGTCGCATCATTGTTAGGCTTTCTTGCCCCTTTCTCGCGATAGCAGCTGCGCAGGTCCAGGGGCCAGGCGACGCAGGCATTTTCGCGCAGAACTCATGCCTATCGCGTCTTTAATCGGCGCTGCTAAACACCTTTCTCGATCAATCGGCTGATTAGCCGGCGTCCTTAGCGACATAATCAGGAGAAATGTGCATGAGCGAACAGACGGGGGCGAAGTCGCCCCACCGCCTGTGGGCAGAGTTTCGTTATTCGGTTATCGGGCATCTGCTCGCAGCGCCGCCAGGCAAGGGAGAGCTTGCTCCGCAGCTGCGCCTGCTATCGCAAAAGCAATGGCGTCATCCACTCAGCGGCAAGGACAAGATCTTTAAGTTTTCAACGATTGAAGGGTGGTACTACGCTGCCAGAAATGCCCGTGCCGATCCAGTCGGACGACTGAGGTCGAAAACTCGCAACGATCTCGGTAAAAGCAGGAGGATCAGCGACGAAGTCGCTGATCTTATCTTGAAGCAATACGGCGCCTATCCCTTTTGGAATTACCAGCTGCACGCCGACAACCTGCGGGTTGCGATCGACCAGATAGGACTTGGAGTAGCGCCGTCGTATCCAACGGTGCGCCGGTACATGAAGGGGCTTGGGCTATTTAAGCGTAAAAAGCCCCGGAACATGCTGGGTGCCACGACGGTGCTGAACCTAAACGAAGTGCAAGAGACTCTCAGTTACGAGCGCGAATATGTGAACAGCCTATGGCATTTGGATTTCCATAAAAATCCGCTTAAGGTCCTCGTGGCTAATGGGAATTGGATGTCGGCCATCCTGCTTGGCATCTTTGACGACTACTCGCGCCTTGCCTGCCACATGCAGTGGTACTTGGAGGAGTCAGCCGAGTGTCTGTCTCACGGCTTTTCTCAGGCCGTGTCCAAGCGCCTGGTCCCCGCCGAACTGATGAGTGACAATGGCGGCGCTATGATCTCAGGTGAGTTTACCGCAGGCCTCAAGCGGCTGGGTGTCGAGCATTGCAGGACCCGGCCGCGAACTCCGAAGCAAAATGGCAAGTGTGAGTTTGTGTGGACCAAGGTCGAAGGCCGTCTTATGGCCATGCTTGAAAACCAAAAGGAGCTGACTCTTAAGCAGCTAAATGACATCACCCAGGCTTGGGTGGAGATGGAGTACAACCGCCAAGTCCATGACGAGATGAAGGAGCGGCCGATTGACCGTTTCGCCCGCGGCAAGGATGTTGGCAGGCCTTGTCCGTCGAGCGATACGCTACGTTTTTACTTCATGCGCGAGGTGACTCGCACGCAGCGCCGCAGCGACTCTACCGTCAGCCTCGAAGGGCGGCGCTACCAGATACCATCGCGTTTTCGCCACCTCGAAAAGCTGACGCTGAAGTATGCCGTTTGGGATATGAGTCACGTCCATCTGGTGGACTTTCGCACCGGCGACTCTATGGGGCGGATCTATCCGCTCGACAAGGCCAAGAACGCTGACTCGCGCCGCCGTGTCATGGACCACCCAGTCTTGGTCGACATCGTGCCACTGACGAACGAGCTGCCGGCGCTGCTGCGTCGTCTCATGGACGATCATGCCCGTCTAGGCATGCCTGCTTATTTACCTAAAGACGATAGCAACAAGAAAGACGAAGAAATCGATGACGCTGAATAATAAAAAGCTCCTATCTCTGTATGGCCTTAAATGGAACCCCTTCCAGCCTGATGTGCCCACTGAGGCGCTACATAAAAGGCCTGAACTTGACAGTTTCATCTGGCGCATCGAGAACCTGGTCATGGACGGCGGCATCGCAACGGTGATGGGCGATCCTGGGCAGGGAAAATCGGTGGCCCTCCGCCTGATCGATGAGCAGCTAAAGGGTTTGCGCGAAGTATGCGTAGCGCGTATCGACAGACCACAAAGTGGGCTGTCTGACTTTTACCGCGAGATTGGCGAACATTTCGGCATTGAACTGCGTGCCTCGAACCGCTACGGAGGCTTTAAAGCGCTGCGCAAGAAGTGGCGAAGCCACATCGAATCGACCTTGCTCAGGCCCGTCCTCCTCATCGATGAATGCCAGGATATGCCGACGGTGGCTCTATCAGAGCTACGACTGCTGATGGCCGACGAGTTCGACTCTAAGCGAATATTGACCGTGGTCTTGGCCGGCGACATGCGCCTTGCAGAACGATTCAAGGCGGCAGACCTGCTGCCACTGGCCAGGCGCGTCAGGGTAAAACTCACCCTTGCACCGCTCACTGACGAGGAACTCAAAAAAATGCTGGACCATAGCCTTACGGCAGCGGGCAACCGCCAGATCATGACCCCTGGTATCATCGACGCCCTAGTCGCCCACTCCGGCGGCAGTCCTAGCACTCTAATGAATACGTGCGACGAACTTTTGGCCAGAGCGGTGGCTACGGAACAGGCACAGATCGACGAAAAGCTTTTTTTTGATGTTTATCAGCCGCCAAAGCCGCGCTCAACGAAACCTAGGGGTGCAAAATGACCATGCTGCCTTACCTGAAGGCTACCGAACTCGAAGATAAAGCTAGAGAAGCATCCTGGCTTATCGATGGACTATGGGGCGAAGAGGCTGTCGGTATCCTAGGTGGGGAGCCAAAATGCTGCAAAAGTTTTCTCTCTTTAGACATGGCTGTCGCTATATCATCAGGTCAGCCCTGCCTAGGGCGCTACCGAGTCGCCAACCCAGGTCGCGTCCTCCTTTACGCTGCGGAAGACTCCCCACGGATCGTCAAAAATAGACTCATTGGTGTCGCCGCAGCGCGCGGCGTCAGTCTCTCCGCTTGCGATATTCAGGTCATTACATCTGAGCGGCTTCGCCTCGATCAGCAGAGCGATATTGATGCCCTCAACGAAACCGTAGCAGCGCTACGCCCTAGACTACTGATTCTCGACCCTTTCGTACGTCTCCACCGCATTGACGAGAATTCCAGCAGCGAGGTCGCTGTCATCTTGGGCAATCTACGCCAGATGCAAAAGCGCCATAAAACCTCCATTCTAGTCGTCCACCACGCCAAAAAAAGTGGCGGCGGTATGCGTGCCGGACAAGCTTTAAGGGGCTCTTCAGAATTTCATGCTTGGGGCGACTCGAACTTGTACATGCGACGGTCGGCGTCAAACCAGCTCTCGCTGAGCATCGAGCACCGCGCTGCAGCGTCTCAGCCCGGCATCCCAATCGCCTTGGTGGAAGCCGGCGAGCGCCTCGCCCTAGAGGTACAAGACGCCGGTGAAGTGGTCACCATCGTAAAGCTGACCCCCGCCGAGCGGATTAAGCAGAGCCTCCATGGGCAGCCATCACCGATGAGCTTAAGCGCGATCAGGGACGCATGCGGCATTCGCATGGCCACACTCTGCGAGGTCATCAAAGAGCAGCTAGAGGCAGGCTACGTCACCAGGACCGAACAGGGCTACAGTCTAGCTATGCTCTAAATTTACCGGCGTTACCCGTTTCCATTTCCCGCAACCCTTAAGAGGGTGATGGAAGTGGTAATGGGTAACGCTTTGCGCCAAGAACGTGACCATGGATTAATTTGGCGCCAACGCCATGGATCAATCTGGTCCTACTCA
>CAIYRB010000023.1 GCA_903928445.1 uncultured Pseudomonadota bacterium
GGCAGGACTCGAACCTGCGACCCGGTGATTAACAGTCACCTGCTCTACCAACTGAGCTACTCAGGAAAAATCACAACGAAAAGTTCAACAGATTTAGTGTGGTACCTGACACCCCCCAACACTGTCAAGTGCCTATCTCCAGTTTAACCCGACTTCAGCAACATCTTATTAATCACGCCCGTTATATAGTCGATATCAAAAGGCTTTGTCACATAATCATTGCAGCCAGCGTCAAATCCATTTTGGATATCTTGTTTGCTCTTGCGGGCCGACACGAAGACCAAAGGGACCTCTTTGAGTGAGTGATGGTCTTTAATCAACTTACACAGCTCGTAGCCGTCCACCCAAGGTAGGTTGACGTCTAGCAGGATAAGATCCAGGCGGGTGGTTTCCAAAACCTTAGATAGCTCTAACCCATCAACAGCCATGATCACTTTGTAGCCTTCGTTTTCCAGGATGCGCTTTAGCGCGGCGCGCATGATATCATCGTCATCAACGACCAGGATCGACCGGGTGTCGATACGCTGACGCAGTTCACGAAAATCGGCCAGGCTGACCACCTTTTTATTGATGATCTTCTGACGCTTGATGGACTCAATCTGCCGGCGCAACGTCTTGTCAGCTCGTGGTGCAGACTTGTTGTGTTTCATGGCGTTGTTTCATCCCCAGCGCTAAAGTGCTATCAGGTCCATTGTATCTATCGGCGGCGCCACGGTCGGCTTGAGCTTTGGGGCCCTGCTGACGCCGCTCAGAGTCGAATAACCAGCTGATAAGATTAGTCTTATGTGGAACACCCATAGGAACGGCCGCGATGGATGACAGTGTCTTGAAAGTCTCGTGGAGTATGAAAGACCCCCCAGTGGCGCCAGTTAGCTGGCACGTCTGGCCGGAATATGAGGGGTCCACCGCAGGGACGGCTCAAGAAGCGGAGCTCGAAGCAGGCCTCGGCTGGGCGGCAGGGACCTTAAGCGTCCTCGGCGAAGCGTTTGACATGAAACTTGGCCGGGCAACCGGCTGGGAGAGCGACCGACCTGAAGTTCGCGACGCCGCCCGCGTGTACAAACGGGGGGTGGCGCGCCGCCGTGCCGGAGATAAAGTCGTGCGCAGGCCGCTCCAGGGGCGCTATGAATTAAGCGTCTGGACCGGCGCAACACCGCCCCGACTTAAGGGCGGGTCTTGGCAGATCGTCGATGGACATGTCGCAAGACACTGGCCCACAGCGGTTCGTGGCGCCGATGATTTGGTCATCACACTCACGGAACACACGAAGACGTTGACGTCCGTCGCGCAGATCCTTAAAGCCGCTAAGGCGGCCGGATCACCACAAGCATGGCGCGTTCTCGGCGGCGGGATTCTGGCGGACGTCGCGGCCTTTGCCGCGGGTTTGGCTGGGGCGACGGTGGAGTTCGTACCGACGACCTTAGTGGCCATGGCTGATGCCTGCGTTGGCGGCAAAACTGGGGTGAATTTTTCGCCTTACGGAAAAAACCAACTCGGGCTGTTTTATTTCCCAAGCGGTGTTTACGTCTGGCCCGGCTGGCTGCGCACCTTACCCGAACGCGAGCTACTAGCCGGCAGCGCTGAATGCATCAAACACCTGATTCTTGCCGGCGCTGTTCCCGCAGCGAGGGCCTTTGCCGCCGCGGTGCGAACACGAGATGAGACCGCCATCGCCGCCGCACTGCCGGCGATCATGGATTACAAAGTGCAGATCGTCGCAGACGATCCAGCGGAGATAGGTCGACGAGCCATCCTCAATTTGGGACATACACTAGGACACGCTCTCGAGGCCTTATCTCAGGAGCGAACCAAGGGCGAGACTACCCTACTCCATGGCGAAGCGGTCGGCCTTGGCCTGCTGTTCTCGGTCTTGCTAAGCCGCGACCTGGGGCACCTGTCTGAGGGCGCAGCAACTGAGCTAAGCGAACTGCTGCACGAAGCTGGCTGTACCCGCTCGCTGAGTGATCTCCAGACGCGCTTGGGAGTCGCTGATATTCATGACCCGGCGCTGCTTCAAGACTTAAAGCGCCTGATCGGACACGACAAAAAAAATACTCCGCAGGATGATGCCGCGACCTCATGGGTTCTATTGCAAGCAGTTGGCACTGTTTATCAGGCCCAAGCTAACCGTTGGACGACGCCGGTGCCGATGAATGCTTTGGATGCCACGTGGCAGCGCTTTTTAAGCGCACTCGGCTAGGCCTAGACCGCTATCTTTAGCGACTCTTGGTCGGCCGCAGATGGAAACGAACCTGCGGCGACCTTTTGTCGGGAAGAATCGCCAAGCGCCGCATCGACCGGGAAATCAACGCGGCGTCACTGGCTGCCGGAGCCGGCACCCAAATGGCTTTAGCCGAACCTCTCCCGCCAGTCCAGCACGTACGGGCAATACGAATCAGGTTGGTGCTGCGCTTCATCGACGGTAGGCGGTAACGTTTGGCCATTGCTGTTGCGAGTCTCCTTAACCGCCGGCTGGGACTAGTTGAGCCCAGGCCGGGGCGAGCCGGGAGTGTAAGTCAAGGCCACGGGAGAAGTCAAAATGCTTCCGCCCAAGACGACGGCCCATGCCGCTAGAACAGTCGGCGCTGCGCCTGCTTGGGCTCACTTCCAGAGAGAAAGGGCAAGCTCGGTGCGCCCTTTGGCACCGCTGCCGGTCTTTTCGCATAGGAGATCCCATCCGGAGGCATCTGACGCTCTGCAGACTGGAGATAAGCCTTTGGAGCCGCACGCATATAAGCAGCCCAGGCGGCGGCGAGCCCGCCCACTACCTGGGCCTGATCACGGTCGAGACGGGCCCTGCCGTTTTCGGCTCCATTCCATAGCACGCTCACCAGGTTAGGTAGACTGCCGACGAACCAAGCGTCATGGCGATCTTGGGTCATGGCGCCGATGCCTGCCGCACTTGCCGACACGCCCCTAGCCTTTGCCGCATGACCATAAGCGATCGCATCATGCAGGACCTCGTGAACGATGTAGGCAGCCTGGGGATTGACGACTTGAATACTGCTCGGGCCAGACTTCTCCTGATAGATCGTCACGTCATTTGCCGTCACGATGCGTTCGATAAGGTGAGGCACCACCAAACGGCCACCGTTGCTGAAGGCCGCGTAGGCAACGGCAACCTGCAGGGGGGAAGCAGCCCCGCTACCGTAAGCCTGCGTCAGATCTTGATGCTCAAAGACTAGTCCTAGCCGACGCACAAAGTCCTGGACCGACCCATGACCCAAAGCAGCATACAGCGGCGCTGCGGCAACGACATCGCCGTCGCGCAGGACTTCGTACAGCGACGGCGCCCCAGACGACTGTAGCATCTGGTGGCCGCCAAGCGGATCATCGCCAATACGGCTGATCATGGTGTAGCCATGCTCCAGCGCCAGGCCGATATAAAACGGTAGGAATAGCGCGCCAAGCGGCCTTTTGGTCGCCGTGGTTCGATCGAACTGACTGCGCGCGAAGTCAGCTCCACCCTGCATGGCCAAAATCGCACCGCTAGACGGCTCCAGACTGACCAAGGCGCCTTCAATTCCGTCTGGATGCCTATTGGTTCGTCGCGATACTCGTAGCGATTCGCGAAGGTGTCTAGCCGCAGCTCGTTGCAGTGAAGCATCGATGGTCGTATAGATGCGCAGCCCGCGATGCGGCAGCTGCTTGTACTCAAGCTTGCGGCCGATCTCCGCACGCACCGCCTGGACGACATAGGCTGCCGCGGCCTCAGAATAGCCCTCAGGGCCGTCTGCAACAGTCAGCGGCTGCTTAGCCCAAGTCGCCGCCTCACCTGGCGCCAGGAAGCCATCCTCCTCCATGCGCTGCAGGACTACCCGCTGGCGCTGACTCGCGGCACTTGGGTGACGGTGGGGAGCGTAAGCGTTGGGGCTTTTGGCCAAGCCCGCCAGTACGGCGGATTCAGCGATGGTGAGCTGACTCGCCTGCTTGCGAAAATAGTTGCGCGCGGCGGCTTCGACCCCGTAGCTATGATTACCGAGATAGATTTTGTTTAGGTAAAGCTCGAGGATCTCATCTTTGCTTAGCCGCCGCTCCAAAGCCACTGCGAGCAGCGCTTCCTTGATCTTGCGCTCCAAGGTTTTACTTTGATCGAGAAAAAGTAACCGAGCCAGCTGCTGGGTGATGGTGCTGGCACCCTGCTTCAAGCCGCCACCCTTGAGATTCGCCCAGACAGCGCGCATGGTGGACCACGGGTTGATACCGTGGTGGCGGTAGAAGCTTTTGTCTTCGGCACTGACAAAGGCCTGAATGACGGGCGCTGGCAACTCTTTGACCGTCACGTAGTAGCGCTGCTCGGCGGCAAATTCGCCGATCTTCTCGCCGCGGCGGTCAAAGACTTCGCTGGTCAGGGCAAAAGTTTGCTCCTTGAACTCAGCGGCGGAGACGAGCTGAGCCTGAACCAGGCTGCCGGCGCGCAGCACGAAAGCCACCGTAGCAACCGCCACGGTGACGGTCGCAAACAAACATAGCCCGGCAAGAGGCGCCCAATATTTGCGTATAGACATGAAATCATAATATCATTTTAGCCGGTTAGCCGCAAAACCTCGGCGTCACCTGAAGTCTCCAGTGGGAGGTTGCCCTCGGCAGGCATCGCACATAGACTGAAGCAGATGGAGGCCTTGATCCCGTATGCAGCCCGAAACCATAGCGCCAGTTCCCCCGCCTCTGCCCAAATCGAAGATGGCCTCGTTGGTGATCGTCTACACCACCGTCTTTATCGACTTGCTTGGCTTTGGCATCATCCTGCCGATTTTACCCTTTTATGCTCTGTCTTTTGGCGCCACCGGCCTGTGGGTCGGCGTGCTCACCACCGCTTATTCGGCCGCCCAATTTATCGGTGCGCCGATCGTCGGCCGGCTGTCTGATGTTTATGGGCGACGCCCCTTACTGCTCTTGGCCTTGGCTGGCTCGGTGGTGTCCTTGACCGTGACTGGACTAGCCGGAAGCCTCGGCGTCCTGATCGCCGCCAGGGCCATGGCCGGCTTGTTTGGCGGCAGTATCGCCGCCGCCCAAGCTTATGTCGCGGATGTGACCAACCGCGAGGAGCGGTCAAAGTACATGGGACTACTTGGAGCCTCTATCGGCATGGGTTTTGTCTTTGGCCCAGCGATCGGTGCGGGCTTAGCCCGATTTGGCTACGGCACTGCGGCCTTTGTCGCGGCTGGCATCGCCGCAATCAACTGGATCGCCGCATGGTTTCGCCTTGAGGAATCTCGCCCCAAAGCGCAGCGAACGGAAGCCCTGGCAAGTGCTGGAGCGCATGGCCGCCGCTTTAGTTTTGCTGGCCTAGGCACGGCGCTGCGTGATCCTGGGATTCGCCCGGTCCTGCTGGCGACCTTCCTCGTCACCATGGGCTTTGTCGGTATGGAGACGACTTATGCATTGCTGGGAGCTAAACGCTTTGCGATGACGCCTGTGGATCTAGGCTACGTGTTTACCTTCATCGGGGTCGTCGTCGTCATCGTTCAAGGCGGACTCATCGGACGATTAACCAAGGCCTTTGGCGAACAGAGGTTGGCCACCTTCGGCGCATTGATCATGGCGCTGGGCTTAATCTGCGTGCCCTTTGCCATGACCTGGGGCCTGTCTGTCGCAGCGCTTGGGATTCTCTCGGTGGGCCAAGCATGCAGTTCACCAACCCTCTCCACCCTACTGTCAAAATGCACTGGGCGGGACGAACAGGGCGGCATACTAGGCCTTGGGCAATCTTTGGCCTCGGCGGCTCGGGGACTAGGGCCGATCATCGCCGGCTTTCTCTACGACCAGGATATCGGCTGGCCCTATTGGGCCAGTGCTTTGCTTTGCCTTGGCGCCGCCTGGTTGGTAAGGGGCAGCGGCCTCACCAAGTCGCTGCTGGCCCAGGACCGTCGCCCCGATGCTAGCGCGATTTCGGTCGCCGGATAGCAGTTTTTATGAGGTGCACATAGTGGTGATGAGTTTGGTCCAGCTCCGTTTAGCGATGCGATGTTGTGGCTCGCTCGCCATGTTGCTCCTTGGCGCCGGGCTTGCCTCCGCCTTGATCTCCGAGAGTGCGCTAAGCGCTGACTCCGTGACCGGCCATGTCGCCGTTTGGCATCACCACAAGCCTGTACCAAAGACCGTCGTCCTGCCGCCCTTCACCAGTGGGCATTATCTCGCTGACGCCTTGGTTCAGGTTGGACCACTACCAGAATCCCTGCAGCCCGATATCGATGGCTGCTTTTGTTACGATGTCAACGATGACCGCCTGGCTTATGTGCATACTTACTACTACGCCCACCAGGTGATCGCCGACTATAATGTGCTCCTCCGCGAGCTGCGCTTGCCGCAACTGCGCGACGTCGTCATCACCTTGACCAAGGATCAAACGCGGCCCACATTCGGCGTGTCCTGGCGCAAAAAACGGCCGCATACGGCGCTGCATTTCTCCTCTCCCGCCCTCGACCCATTCACCATTGCCCACGAAATGGCGCATTTGATCGACTACACGATCGGCGGCCGCTATAAACACAAATCTCAGATGACCATCCCCTCGCTGCGGCAGCAGGCGGAGGAGGACGGTGTTGCGGAAGGCACGGCCAGTATCCTTGCCGCCCTTGAACTCGGCACCACTGGCAATTTGCCCTTCACCAGCGAGACCTTAGACGCACCGCCAGCCAATGACGTCGATAGTTTTGTCCGCTTTCCCGACTTGATGGTCAGTCGAAGACAAGTCCTGCGCGGCTTAGTCTCGGCGCCACGCTTTGCCGCGCGCTACGCCCAGCATGTGTACAAGCTACAGCAAAGCCTGGAAGATCCTTTGAGTCACGAGCTATTGTCGCAGCCTGATGAAAACACCGCATCAGCCGTGATCAACCAGCCGCTGTGGCAGGCGGCGGTCCGATTTGGCTTTAAGCCTGCCAAGATACTCTATCTAAAAACCCTGGCGGGTTGGGCCTCACCGGAAGTCGGCTACGTCGCACTTGGTCGCGAGCTGGTGATCACGGCGCAAGAGCTCGGGCCAAAATGGGCCGCTTTTCTCAGCGAGGAATACCGGCGCCGCGGTCTGCCCGTACCCGACACTCATATCGACGTCAGACAAAACTGAGCATCCCATGCCGAGGAATCGGCCATCATGTCGAGAAGTCCATGCATGATTCACTAGCTCTCGCGACGGCAAAGCGCCTGGAATTCGCCGTGGCGGCCGCAAAGGTCGCCGGTGCCGTCGTTCACCGCTCGTTTCAAGACAGCGATCTAAGGGTCGAAACCAAAGTCGATCGGACGGTAGTCACCGAGGCCGATCGCTCGGCTGAGCGGCAGCTGCGCACGGCGCTGACCCAAGACTTCCCAAGCGACGCCATCGTCGGCGAAGAGTACGGGACAACCAGCGGCACCTCCGGATGGACCTGGTACCTAGATCCCATCGACGGTACTCAAGCCTTCGTCCGCGGCGTGCCGCTGTTTGGCACGCTGATCGGGGCCGAGTATCATGGCGAATCACGCGTCGGTGTGATCTTTCTGCCGGCCCTGGGTGAGATCGTTTATGCATCGAAGGGCGAAGGCTGTTTTTGGCAGCGCGGGATGCATTGGGACGGTGCTTTCGGCTATTCGGTCGTGCCAACGCATCGGGCCCAGGTATCTCGTGTTGCTTCGATGAAAGACGCGATGTTCTGCACGACCTGGATGCAGAGCTTTGTCGCCACTGAGCAGGTTGAAGTGTTTGGCAAGCTGTGCGAAGCAACCGGGGTCTTTCGCGGTTGGGGCGACTGCTATGGCTACGCCTTGGTTGCCACTGGACGCGCCGAGATCATGGTCGATCCGCAGCTAAACGTCTGGGACGCTGCACCCATGTTGGTCATTCTCGAAGAGGCCGGCGGCCGCTACACAACCTTTGATGGTATACCCGATATCCACGCCGGCAGCGGTGTGGCGACCAACGGCAAGCTGCACGCAGCAACGCTAAGGGTCATCGCCAAGGCCGCGCCCCATTCAAAGTAGCTAGAGCCTGGCGCAACATGGGAATGTCGCGCCAGCGGCTGCCTACCCGAGAATTAATCCAGCCGGCAGACTCTCACCAAACAGCTGAGTCCGTGCAGCGTGGTCTACCGGCACGAACTCTCGAACCACGCGCGACTGTTCTGCACTGGCGCCAACCGTCACCAGATGGCGCAAAAAGTCGTCGCGTTGGGCATCATCTAAATCAAATTCCCGATCATCGACCACTCGACCGGCCTGCGACAGAAACAGGGATAATTTAGCAACTGCCGGAGCCTGGCGTTTGAGTTTGCGCAGCTCCTGGAACCACGTGCCCACCACCTCTGGCCGGATGATCGTCTCGGCACCGCCGTAGAGCGGCACTCGACTGGCGATGCGTGCTAGCGCCCAAACGCGCTGATTGACAAACTGCTGTCTGCCGCCAACGATCTGCTGCACCAGCTGCTGGCCTAAACGGATCTTTTGTCCCATGTCGATTCGTTCTAAAGAGCCGGCAAGCATATAGAGTTCAGGCGAACTTACCTCGTTCTTGCGGATGGCAGGAAAGATGCGATCAAAGATCCGCTCTTGTTGGGCTTTATTTAAACCACCGGCAACACGGCGCCACATCAACCACGCCTGCTCCTCGACCTGCTTCTCCTTGGGAAAGGCCAAGCCGAGTTCAAAGACGCGCCATAAGTCCGCCATACGCCATTCGTCTAATTCATAGCCATAGCCAGGACGCAGAGCAAACCCGGCAAGGTAAAGCCAAGTTCCCTCGTGACCAATCGAACGACTCCGTCGGTTGATGCCACCTTCAAGGCTTGGCCACAGCGCGCGGAGAAAGGGTGTAGCCCACGCTTCACGCGGCTGGTCCAAAAGGCCTTCGAGCTCGCGCATGAGGTTTTTTGCCGGAGCAATATCCAAGCTGCCTGGCTTTTTCTTGCCGTAGTAACTGACAAGCACATCTTGGACCGCCTGAACCTTGGCCGGCGCCACGGCAGGAGTCACTTCGCACTCATCCGTCTGGGTAGATGGGTCACGACGGACCTGCGCGGCGCCATGCGCGCCGCGGGTGTTGAAATTAAGCTGCCAGCGCTGCTCTGCGCCACCACCATGCTGCGTGCAATAAAGGTGAAACAGTCCGGTGTCTGCCAGAGTCGCTTCGAGCCTAACATCGACCAGCATGGATGCGTGTACCTGCCCGGATTGAAGCTGGGTATCCAAAGGTGGCAGCGGATGCAAGGACGTGGCGTCAAATTCCAGCAAATCTCCGGCTTGATCTTGCGGGCGACGATTTGACGACACCAGCTGAAAGCGGACGGGCTGGCCGGTGCGCAGCTTTAAATTCAGGCCACTGATCTGTAGCGGCGTGTCTTTGTCATAACCTTGCGGCAGGATGCAGAGCAGTTTGCGTTCGATGTCGCTATCGCCAATGACCAGATACAGCGAACGCGGATAACCGCCGCGAATGCGACCCTGTGGCCGGCGTAGAACCGCACCGTAGGCCGCAGCACCAAGCGCGACCGCCAGATCCATGTCTCCAGATTCGAGTACTTCAGGACGGCGCCCCTGCCAGAGGCTGATCTGATCGATCAGAGCACGCTGCAGCGCCTGCGGCTTTAAGGTACCGCCAGTCAACAGTACCGCATCGACATCCTTGCCCTGCAAAAAAGCGGCGAGGTGCCTGGTTAGCGCTGAATCCTGAGCATAGGGTAGGCCGAGCTGCTGCAAGGCCAACCTGGGTCGCTGCGGCTGGGCATCACGCTCGACCTGCGGGAAAAAGCCACCGAGGATAAGCTGAAGCACATCCTCCTTGCTCATATGTGCGGTCATGGCCGAAGCAAAAAGATTGGCGCCGTCGCCCGCAATCGACACATGCAACTCGGCAAGGTCCGGTGCGAGCCCTGCGTCATCCTGGCCAAGCGCTTTCTCTTTAAGCTGCCGAGTGACAAAGACCAACTGCGCCCACTGCCGCGAGCTAAGCCTCTTGCCTGGCCCAGCCAGCTGCTCTTCGAGACGACGCGCTAAACTAAGATCGATGTTGTCGCCGCCGAGCAGTAGGTGATCGCTGACGGCTGTGCGGTCAATCCGCGGCGCGCCACCCGCACTGACCGGTGCCGTGACCTGGAGTAGACTAAAATCCGAAGTGCCGCCGCCGATATCACAGATCAATACGGAGCCACCCAGTGGCTGCTGCCTGACACGACCTCTCGCGCCAGCCAACCAGTGGTAGAATGCAGCCTGCGGTTCTTCCAGCAACTTAACACGCGCTACGGTGTAACCGGCCAGCTCCGCAGCGGCTAAGGTCAAGCGCTGCGCCACCTCGTCAAACGAGGCAGGAACCGTCAAGATGACGTCTTGGCATTCAAACCGACAAGCTGGGTCATCCGCAGCAAAAGTCTGGTTCCAGACCAGACGCAGGTGGCGCAAATAGGCCGCAGACACCTCCACCGGAGAACGTCGTTCATCGCCAACTAGTTCACCGACATGCCAAGGCAAAATGTTTGCCGTTCGGTCGACACCGTCGTGGCACAACCAGGACTTAGCCGCATGGATCACCCGACCAGGGACCTGACTGCTTTTGAGCCGCGCCAGGCGTCCCACGGCGTAGTCCTGGGCATCGCTGGTCGAGGGACTGACGTCGGCCGCACTAGTAGGCCAGCTAAGCTGACCTCGCTTCCATTCCGCCTTCGGCGGCAGATAGTAAAACGAGGGCAGCGTCGGCGCTTTGATCACGCTACCTTCGCTGTCCCACTGCGGGATCTCGAGGATTCGCGCTAGGTCGTCCGATGCCTTGGTGTCGATATAGGCAAGGGCACAGTTCGTTGTACCCAAATCGATGCCGATGATAAAACGCGCCGGAGAGGCACCAGATGGACTCATGGAATGAGGGCTGCCTTCTAGCTTAGGCGTGGTCATAGGGCCGCACGTTAAACTCCAAGTTCCAACGACGCTCCGAGGCGAGGTCGCGCATATAAAGCTGCAGCATGCCGGTCTCTGTCACCTGGGCATCCAGGCGGACAGGGACGATGTCGCCCTCGCTGCGGCCTTCGGCAGGTAGCGTAATGCTCAACCTGGTGCTTTCGTCGAGTTCGCTTGGGGCATCGTCGATCAGCGTGCCAGGCTGATCACCGGCGCGCACCGCCGAACTAAAAAACCGAAAATCCACCGGCTCTCCGACAACCAGGCCGAATTGCTGGCTAGCCAAAGCGATCTCAGTACCCTCGTCCGTCCCCTGGGGCACCAGGCAGAGGCCTTTAACCGGGGGCAAATAGCCGGGGACGGCTGGGGCCGATTCCTCAAGCCCAACGTAGTAGGAGCGAGCCGTCCCACTCTGGACGCGCACACCGCGACCGGTTGCGCGCAATTTGCCGTAGTAGGCTGCGCCACGGGCGACGGCGAGTTCAAAATCATGGCCGGTCAGCTCCTTGATGCCAGCGCCTTCGCTCCACAGATCGAGCAATTCGAGCAGGCGCTGCCGCATGAGGGGTGCCTTAAACACGCCACCATTAAACAACACCGCCGTGGGCACAAGCACTTCGCTACCAGGGCGGATCCAGCCTTGCGCCAATGCACTCAATTTGGCGTTGGCCTGGACGTTCAACCAGCTGCGCCGCAGAAAGCGCGCCAAGTGCCGGGTGATCGCCGGATCGCTTTCGTAGGTCAAGCCCACTTCCTGGATACCCACGCTGCGGCGCTGCTGCGGCATGTCGCTCAGCTTGGTCCGCGGTAAAAAGCCGTCAACTAGGACGTTGAGCACATGATCCCGCGTCAATTTAGTACTGATCGTATTGGCAAACAGGCTGGCTCCACGCGTCGCCACGGCAATCGGCACGGCATCGAGTGTGGCATCGCTAAGCAGGCGCTCCTTAGCGCTACGGGCACTGCCGACCAAGGAGAGAAACTGCCAGTGGTCGAGGCTTTTGCCGCTTTGCAGCAATTCGCTCTTCAGCGTGTAAGCCAGAGCCAAGTCCATATTGTCGCCGCCGAGCAGCAAATGATCACCAACGCTGATCCGTTCAAGCTGCAGCTGTCCTCCCGCCTCACTGACGGCGATCAAGCTAAAATCACAGGTACCCCCGCCCAGGTCGCAGACTAGCACCAAGTCGCCAGGCTTAACGGCTTGGCGCCAATCGCGCTCGTTGCTATCAATCCAGGAATAGAATGCGGCCAAGGGCTCTTCTAGCAGGGTCACCTGCGTCAAACCCGCGCGCTGAGCCGCCTCAAAAGTGAGGCTGCGCGCAACCTCATCGAAGGAGGCTGGGACCGTCAACACCACCGTGGGCTCGGCCGTGCTCAGCGCATATTCGGGGCTACGGCGCTCTTGCTCAAACGCCGCCATCAGATGCGCCAGGTAGCGTTCAGACGCTTGCACCGGCGAGCACTTACCCGACGTGATGGTTGATTTCCACGGCAATACCGCCGCGTGGCGATCGACGGCCTGACTGCACAGCCAGGACTTTGCTGAGCTAACCTGGCGGTCGGGGACCAGCGTACCACGCTCGCGGGCCCAAACACCGATGACTGAGTGAGGCTCACCCTGGCCCGAAGCATCCCACGGCAGCGCGCTGTCCAGCTCGGTCAACTCGCCCTGATGCGGTACATACAGGAACGACGGCAGGGTGTTCAGACGACCAATCTGGCCCGGCGCCGTCAGCTGCGGAATGCCAAGGGTCACAATGGGGGAGGTCTGGCTGGTATCGGCCGGTGCCTGCCAATAAGTCAGTGCCGAATTGGTCGTGCCCAAGTCGATACCGATCACCAATGCTGGTTGCGCGCTCTGTTCGGTGGTGGACGTGCTCATGTCAGTCTTCCTCAGCTCAGCTCAATTTCCGCTGGAGTGATGATGTTTTGGTTGGTGGCGTCAGAGCTGCTTGACGGTCGCAGCTCGGGCAGCCTGATGCTGGTGGTCAGCCAACCACGATGCAGCACTTGGCCACGGTAAGGGGGTTCGCCGACGACGCGGCCAATGAGGCGGTAACTGTGCGCGTCGTAGTCGGTACCTAAGGTTAAGGTGTCACCCTCAGTGCCGGCGGCGACCGGCTTGATGTCGAAGTACTCACGCACCGCTGCTCCGGCCCCCTGATGCACGACTCTGGCGGCTGCGCCGACCTGAGCATCGCCATAGCGGCTGATATCATCCATAAGAAAGTCCAGTAGCCGCCCCTTCTCCTGCAGCAAGCCAAGAAAGCTAAGCACGTCGCGCCCCTTTGGTAGCGGCGCGCTGGGTGCTGCAAGGATGGCAGCAGTGGGCTCAGGATTAAGCCCCGCGGTCGTGTTTGGCTTGGCGGCTAGCCCATGGGACGACAAGGCGGCGGCTGGCTTTTTACGCAGGGCAACAAGCACCATCCACACGGCCAGGACCAACAAAGCGCCATTGCGGGCCACCTCGAGGTCCTTAGTCCAATCTGCACCGATAAAATAAAGAGCCGACAGCAATACGCTGAAGACAGCTGGTACCAAGCTAGCCATGGCGATCTCCTAGGCGCTCTTTTGCGCGCCTATGTCATAATCGAGGCAGCCCGTGCAAACAAGCGGGGAGAGTCGTCTAGTGCTGCTCTTGGTGCAGCGTCGAACGGTAGTCAGCGAGTAGCCTGCGAAAGTTGTCGGCACGCTCGCGAATCTGCTCGGCGGTCATCGTCTTAAAGTAGAGGTTTTTATCACTGGTTGGATCTAGGGCCTTATTCACCGCGACGTGATCCAGGGACTTGATGGCAAAGTCCATGGCCTCCAAGCGGATGTCGCTAAACTCGGCGTACTCATCAGCCAGCTGGATCGAACGATAGGCGCAGGCGTGGTAGACTTCCTGCTTCCAGTAAAACCGCACGACAAAAAGGATACTCTCGGCGACCCGTCGTTTGCCCACGGCGATCAGGCCTTTGACTTCCTTGATGTAGGTGCTGTCGGGATACTTAAGGATCAGCTTGTCCCACTCTTTAATCGCTTTGATGGTGTAGTCCTGCTCGCGGTCGATCGCCTCGGGGGCATCTTGCCAATAGCTTTGACCGATCCGGTACTGAGCGAAGTCTGCTTTAGGGTGTTTTGGGTGGAGTTTGACGAATTGCTCATAAGCCAGGGCGGATTCGGTATAATGACCGAGTTCATACTTGGCATTGGCGATCAAAAGCTCGGCCTCGGAGGCAAATTTACTGTAGGGGAACCTAGCTTTAAACTCGCCGAGCCGGGTGATGGCGATATCATAATTTTCGTCATCATAGGGCTCTTTGGCGATGCCGAATGACTTTTCCGGATTGTTGGGGTCAAATTCCTTTTCCGAGCAAGCGCTTAGAAAAACCAGACAGAGGCTGGCGAAAAGCAATGGAACAAGCGCGTTAAGGCGCATCAGGGGCGTTCTCCGGTAAGCGACGCGCTTCATATGTAGGCTGTCATGCCGATAACCTAGGATGAACTCAGCAAGGAACCTATACGCGTCTTGAGGCTTTGACATTAATCTAGGTACGGTCAAAGCCGCCAATGATTTTACGGCTAAAGCCGCCAATGCTGGTAAGGATGGCTGTGGACCCGAAGCACCGGTCTAGCGACAGAAACGAGGCAAAGCCGCCGGAGGCCTCCGGCTGGCGCCTCCCTGCGCGCCATTACTGGGCGTTTCTCCTAGCTATTTTAATGATCTCCGCGCTGATCCACATCCTCTCGGTGATCGAACTTGGAAAATATGCCCAAAGGCCCAAGCCATTGCCGGCACCGGCTAAGGCCGGCACGGTCAAGTTCAAGGTGAGCAGTGGTAAGGCCAAAAAGAAAAAGAAGACGGAAGAACCGCCACCCCCTGAGGCCGAGGCGCCCAAAAAGATCCTTGAGACGCCACAGACGCCGACGGCAAGGCCAGAAAAGGCCGACTACGCCGGCGTCGTCAACCATCAAGCGGTCAAAGAGATGCGCGTGGCGGAACGGCTTAAACGCGAGAAGGCCGCCGATCCAGGCCTGAAGGGCAAGCCGACACCAGCTAAGCCGCAGCCGCCGCAACCCAACAACAAGTCCCAGCCGGAACAGCCCAAGCCCGCTGGACAGACCAAAAAAATGCAAGCCGAGTCCACCAAGAGCAAGGCCGGCAACCTGTCGATGGCGCCTCTGCAACGCAAGCCTCGCAACGACTATGAAGCGCTGCTGCCAACCAACGTCGTCGATCTGCCAGGACAGATGAACGCTGGTTTTCAGGACTTTGTCGACGACAAGGTGCTCGAGGGCGACCGCATCGACATGAACACCAGCGAGTACCGCTACATCGGCTACTTCACCGCGATGCGCAAAGCCATCGAGCTGGTCTGGAACTACCCGATGGAGGCCGCGCGCAAGGGCGAGCAGGGCGAAGTCGGCCTGGAGTTCATCATCGCTAAAAATGGCGATGTGGCTTCCGTCAGGGTGCTAAAGACATCCGGATTTGCGGTGCTCGACGACGCGGTCGTCGAGGCGATTAAAAATGCCTCCCCGTTCGCACCCCTTCCGGATGGCTTTCGCAAGGACCGATTGGTCATCGTCGGGGGATTTCGCTACGTCCTAGGGGGATTTTAAGGGCTCCGGCTGAGGGACACAACCATATGATTTAACTGCTACTTATTAGGCCCAACGGCGATTCGCCTGTACATTTTTTAAACAGATGTTAAGATGGCACTCCTTGTGACCCTAGTTCGATTCTTGGTACCCTAGTCCTTTGCCCCATTCCTATCCACCCCTGCCGAGGAGCACCGATGCGCAGTCGGACCCCCCTTGTGATGATATGGTCGATGCTGGCTTTGGCCGGCTGTACCAACGTCGAATCAAGTACCACGGCATTGCCCGAAACCGTCGTGGCGGCGGACCAAGAGCCGTCGGACGCACCCGAGCCGGCGCCTGCGGTGCCCGGCGACGATCAGGCAAAGTCCAGCGACATGGGGCCAGACGCCTCGCTGTTTGGCGGTGACCGTGAGCCGGACGTCCGTGCCGAGGACTTTGAAGAAGGCTTTTGCGCCGATGACATCTACGCTAAATACCTCCTGGAACGGTACAGCGCGGAGCACCCGCATGGTGTCAAGGCGACGAAGAAGTTGGCCAGCCGCACCGGCAAGGCGAGCAAAGGCCGCCACTCTCGGCGCTACCGCCGGGAAAATACCACCTACACCCACAAGCTCGCCGAATTCGCCGGCCTTGCCTATGCCCACCAGGTCATGGCTGGCCGCGCCGCGCCGCATTTTGGCGCCATCCCGATCGTCACCAACGACAAGGTGGACTTCTGGGTGCAGTATTTTAAAACCGGCGGTCGCAAGATGTTCATGCGCTGGCTGGTTCGCGGCGAGACCCTGAAGCAGACGGTAGAACCCTTGCTGCAAGATGGCGGCGTGCCCCTGGAGTTCTTCTACCTGGCGATGATCGAGTCTGGCCTGAGCAACAAAGCCTACAGTCGGGCCGCAGCAGCTGGGACCTGGCAGTTTATGAGCGGTACCGCCAAACTCTACGGGCTGAAGATCAACCACTGGGTAGATGAGCGTCGCGACCCAGTGAAATCAACCGTTGCCGCTGCTAGCTACCTTAAAGATCTTTATTTCGATCTGGGCGATTGGCATCTGGCGATGGCGGCGTACAATGCTGGCCCTGGCCGCGTGCGTCAGGCGCTAAAACGCAACGGCAGCGCCGATTTCTGGCAGCTCTGCGACACCACCGACTTGGCCAAAGAAACCAAGGAGTACGTGCCTAAAGTGCTCGCCGCCATCTTGCTCGCGGCTGACGCCAAGGCGCACGGCTTTGCCGTGGAGCCCGACCACTCCGATGCGTTGCCGACGGCCGAGGTGCTCATCCGCAAGCCGGTACGCCTAAAACAGCTGGCTGAAGTCCTCGGCGTCCCCGTAAGCACGCTGCAACGGTGGAATCCCGAACTCGTTCGCGGCATCACACCACCGCTGAAAAACGGCTATGCTCTGCGCCTGTCCGAGCGTTTAGCCGCGCTGTATCCCAGCATCGAACTGAAGCTCGCCGCCGCTGCGGTCCACGACGTCCAGATGTACAAGGTACGCCGAGGTGATACCTTGAATCGCCTCGCTCGCCGCTACAAGGTTGCCGTCCCCGACATCATGGCGGTGAACCCAGACTTAACCGCTGCCCGGCTCAAGCCAGGGCATGCCATCGCCATTCCGATGCCCGAGCTCGCATCCACGTCAGGCTCGTCAGCTGGCGGCGGCGTCCTGTAAAAGATCGCGTCAATCGTTGCCGGGCCGGCCATTAGGGATTGTCATCCGACCGACGATCGGCGATGGTTATACCACTATGTTTGAACGCGACTTATTCACCACTGATCGTCTGTATTGCCCGGGACCCACTCCTGTTCCGAGTGATGTGAGCCATGCCGGCACGCAGACGTCGATGTATCACCGCAGTGACGACTTCTACAAAGTCTTTCGCCGCTGTGCCGATCGTCTAGCGCCGATCTTTGGCACGGCGAATCCGCCATTGATTCTGACCTCGTCTGGGACCGGAGCGATGGAGTCGGTTCTGGTCAACCTCACCGACGTCGGCGACGAGGTCGTCGTCGTCAATGGCGGTAAGTTCGGCGAACGCTGGGAGAAGTTGGCCAAAGCCTACCGCTGTGACGCTACGGTCGTAGCGGTCGAAGCCGGTCATGCCCCCACGGCCGAGCAGATCCTCGACGCCGTTGCTCGCCAGCGCCAGACTAAGGCGATCTTCCTGCAGGCCAATGAGACCTCGACCGGCGCCTACTATAGCATCGAGACCTTGGTGCCCCAGCTGCGGCAAAAGTTCAGCGGACTGATCATCGTCGATGCCATCTCCTCACTGTGCGCCCATGCCATGCGGATGGACGAATGGCAGATCGATGCCGTCGTGGCTGGAAGTCAAAAGGGCTTTGGCTTGCCACCAGGCCTATCCTTCGTCGCGCTCTCCGATCGGGCTTGGGGTCAGCTATCGTCGCGCCCACGTTTTTATTTCGATCTACTTCGTGAGCGTAAGGGCCAGGCCGATGGACGCTCAGCATGGACGCCCGCATCGACACTAGTCTTGTCGCTCGACGTGGCCCTGCATAAGATGCTTGAAGCCGGCCTTGATCACGTCCTCGAGCATCACGCGACCTTAGCGACAGCCACTCAGGCCGCTGTAAAGGCCCTGGGTCTAGAGCTTTTTGCGGCAACGGCGCCGTCTCGCAGCCTAACCTCGATCACCGTACCTCAAGACCTCGACGGCCAACGTCTCATCAAACGCATCCGCCAGCGCTTTGCCATGTACGTCGCCGGCGGCCAGGATGAGCTCAAGGGCAAGATCATCCGCTTTGCTCACCTCGGCTTTGTCAGCCGCTTTGACATCCTCGACGGCATCGCCGCCCTCGAGTTTGCGCTACGCGAAGAAGGCCACCGCTTTGATTGCGGCGTTGGTGTGAAAGCCGCGATGCAAAGCCTCGTACTGGTTTGATCGCTGCAATCTTCGCCTCGCTGTAGTACAACACCTCACTCGTAAAAGCCTTGGCCTGCGGATATTGCCCGTCCGGACAAGCTCTGATATCGTTCGCTCTTCAAACACGCAGGAGGAAGCAGCCTTGAAAATCGTCGTGCTGTTAAAGCAGACTCCCGACACCGAATCGAAGATCGTCATCAGCGCCGATGGCGCCAGGATCGAAACGGCCGGATTGAAGTCCATCATCAATCCCTATGATGAATACGCCATCGAAGAAGCCTTAAAGCTCAAGGAAAAGGCTGGCGCTGGCGAAGTCGTCATCGCCAGCTTCGGTACCGACGCGGCCAAGGAGCTGATCGTCAAGGGGCTGGCCATGGGTGCTGATCGCGGCCTGTTGATCAGTAACGAGGGCTTGGAGGCTGCCGACTCGCTGGCTATCGCCAAGGTCATCGCCGCTGCCGTCAAGGCCGAGAATGCTGACCTGGTGCTCGCCGGCAAACAAGCCATCGACGACGACAACATGCACGTCGCGGTGATGGTCGCCGAGCTGCTCAAGTGGCCGCATGTCAACGTCGTCGACAAGCTGGCGCTAAATGGCAAGACCGCCACCGTCGAGCGCGAAGTCGAAGGCGGCCAGGTCGAAGTCTACGAAGTCCAACTCCCCGCGGTTCTCGGCGCCAATAAAGCGCTGAACACCCCTCGCTACGCCTCGCTACCAGGCATCATGAAGGCTAAAAAGAAGCCCTTTGATGTGAAAAAGCCAGGTGATTTTGGCCTCGATGCCGGCGCTTTAAACAGCGGCATCAAAGCCGTGATCAAGGGCTTTACGCCACCGCCAGAAAAGCCAGCTGGCAAAGTCTTCAAAGGCGAAGACGTGAGCGTCATGGTGGAAAAAGTAGTGAAGCTGTTGCGCGAAGAAGCCAAAGTCATCTGAGAAGGGAGAGCGCGATGAAGGTTCTGGTATTTGTTGAACAAAGAGAGAAGAAGATCAAAGCCTCTGCACTTGAGGCGCTTAGTGCCGGCGTCGCCTTGGCTGGCAGCCCCGCCGACCTCGCCGCAGTGATCATCGGTCACGGTGTCGAAGGCCTGAGCGCTGAGCTCAAGGGCTACGGTGCAGACACCGTTTACATCGTCGATGATGCCGCATTTAACCACTACAATCCGATCGCCTACGCCGCTGCTTTAGAGCAAGCGATCAAGGCTCACGGTGCCAGCGCCGTCGTCGGTAGTGCAGCGCCCATGACACGCGATCTGTTCCCTCGCTTAGCAGCTCGCCTTGACGGTGGCATTCTGACCGATGTGACCTCGCTCGAGGCCAGCGGCGGCGTAGTTTCAGGTGTTAAGCCTATGTATGCCGGCAAGGTTTTGGCGAAAGTCGCGCTGCAAAACGCCGCCGTTCAATTCGTCTCGGTTCGACCCAACTCGATCAAAGCCGAGAAAAAGGATGCTGGCGCCGCAGTCGCCAAGAAGCTCGCTGTTGCGGCCCCTACCGACGGTCGCATCAAGACCCTGGAAGTGCGCAAGGGCAAGAGTGAGCGTCCCGACTTGACGGAAGCGTCGCGGATTGTCTCGGGTGGTCGCTCTTTGGCCAGCGCTGACAACTTCAAGATCCTCAATGAACTCGCCGATGTGCTCAATGCTACAGTCGGTGCGTCGCGCGCGGCCGTGGACGCTGGCTATGCTGGTCACGAGATGCAGGTTGGTCAGACCGGCAAAACGGTCAATCCAAACCTATATATCGCCTGCGGCATCAGTGGCTCGATTCAGCATATGGCTGGCATGCGCACCTCGAAGACCATCGTCGCCATCAATACCGATGCGGAAGCGCCGATCTTCAAAGTCGCCAGCTACGGTATTGTCGCCGACTTGTTTCAGGCCGTGCCGATCTTGACGCAGAAGCTGAAGCAGCTACTCGATCACTAAGCCGGTCGTTATCCAGATCCCTCACGGAATGTAGACTCGGGGCGTCCCACCAGGCGCACCGAGTCTTTTTTTTATCCGAGCGAATCCTCCGGACAAAAAATCTAGCGCAAGGCTAGGGCAAAAGCTGGGCTAGCCATGACTTCTGTGGGTGTCCCGGAGGCCGTGAGGCGTCCGCCCTGAAGCAACAGCAGCTCATCAGCGATCTGCGCGGCGGCCAAGCGGTGCGCGATGGTGATGACGACGGCGCCACGGTCGGCCAACTGACGCAGTAGAGCGTAAACGGTCTGCTCAATCTCTGGATCAAGAGCCGAAGTGCCTTCGTCGACCAACACAAAGGGCTTTTGGTGGTACCAAAGACGCGCCAGAAGCAAACGCTGAGCTTGGCCACCCGACACACCAGCGCCACCATCGCCGATCCTGGCGTCTAGCCCACCATCGATGCCTTGCACCGCTTGGGTCATACCGACACGGTCGAGCGCGTCGGCCACCCTACGCAGGTCAGGATTCGCATCAGGATAGGCGACGTTGGCTGCCACACTACCCGGCAGCAGCAGGACTTTTTGTGGCATATAGGCAACAGGGGCGCCACTGACAGCGTGCGTCGCATGCATCTCAACCTGGCCCGAAACCGGCTTGACCAAGCCGAGGAGCAAGTTAAACAACGTTGATTTACCAGCGCCCGAGGGTCCAGCCAAACAGTAAATCCGACCACCTTTGAACTGAAAAGACAGGTCCGTCAAGGCAGGCTGCGTCGCTCCCGGATAACGAGCCGTCAGATGCTGACAGGTCAAACTCGTCGATGACCCAAGCACCAACGGAGCTGCCGTCGCAACGTCCAGCTGATGTGGCAAGAAACATTGAAACAGCGCTCGCAGTCGTTCGACGGCCGCGGCCCCCTCCCGGTTGGAGTTGAGATAACGCCCGAGTTTAGCTGCAGCCTGAGACAACAAACCTAGAGTTGAGAAGAATGACAGTTCGATGGCACCGGTGGTACGGCCTGCCTGAATGTCCCGCAAGGCGATGATCAACACGATGACCATCGACGTCACCGCCAGCGACTCGAGCAAAGGCGAAGTCCGAGCCTTGACCCGTGCCGCGCGCAAAAAGCGCTCGTAAAGACTGCTAGTCAAGCGCTCCATGCTGGCGATCTCAATACCCTCAGTTTGGTAGTGCTTGATCGTCTCGACGCCGAGCAGGCGTTGTTGCAACCATTCCGTCAACTGCGAGTAATCAGACAACGCCTTCGACGCGCGGCGCTTTAACTTGCGTCCGACTCGCGAAGCAATGGCCGCCGCCGGAGCTACGCCGAGCAAGAAAATCAAGGTGAGTTTAGGCGACAGCAGCACTAGCATTACCGCCATCGACACGACTTGAAAGGCCTCGCGCGGCAGCCCGCCGTAAAAGTGCACCAAGTACTCGCGCAGGAGCTTGACGTCCGTGGTGATGGCACTAGACAGCTGCTCTTCCATATTGCGGCCCTCGCTGGATCGGCGCTCATCAGGCGACAAATCAACGAAGCTATGCGTCAGATCATCGCGCAAGCGCAGCGACACGATCTCACCTGCCCGCTCCCACAGGTACCACTGAGCCAATCCCAGCGTCGCCTTAAAGAACGCCAGCACCACCAATAGCAAGGGCAGGTGATGCAGTAGCTCACCAGCTCGTACTCCCGGCGTTCCGATGATACCAGCCGCCACATCTCCCAGACGCGGCCCAAGCAAATCGACCAGCGGCAAGATGGACTCTTTTGGCGCCGTGAGGACTTGGACACAGGGTCCCACCAAGGCACCGACCACGGCAGTCACCAAACCGAGTACCCCAGCCATCACCCCAGCCGCCAGGAGTCCCCCAATCAGCGGCTTAAGATAAAACCACACCAGTCCGGCGTTGCTTGCTAGTTGGGAGGCTGAAAGTCTTGGGGTGCTTGGCGTCGTCGTCATGCCCTCTAAACTACCTGAGCCGCGCTTTGGCCGCAACGCCTCAGATTTCATGCGTTTTTACTCTGTGGCGCGACGGCTAATGAAAGGCTAAGCTGCGGCCGACCTACCAGCCTAGGAGTGTCCCCTTGACCAACTCAATCAATTACCGCCATGTCCTGGCTTCCGCAACCATGCTGCTGGGAATTTTTGCCCCACAAAGCAAAGCTCAGCCCGCGGCGCGCCCAGGATTCGTGACCACCGCAGGCACCCACTTCGTCCTCGACGGACAGCCCTTTTATTTTCAGGGCACCAACGTTGCCGACTTTGCCATTTTGGGTGGCCGCAGCGAAGCCGATGTCTACTCGGCCATGCAGCAGTATGCCGCCCATGGCCTTAGAGTGGTTCGCTTCTGGGGTTTTTCCTGCAAGGGTGCTTTCTATGGGCAGCCGATGATCGATCGGGTTGACGCCAAAGGCGTGCAGTACAACGAAGATGCCCTGGCGCGCCTCGATGCCACCCTAGACGCGGCACGGGCTGCAGGCCTAAAGGTGATTATGCCGCTGGTCAATTTTGAACCAGAGTACTGCGGCATCAACTGGTGGGTCAAAAGCATCACTGGCAGCGATGATAAACAACAGTTCTACAAAGATGAACGCGTCAGCCGAGTCTACAAGCGCCATGTTGCGACTCTGCTAAACCGCGTCAACACACGCTACCAATCGACCATCGGCAAAACCATACGCTACGCCGATGATCCAACCTTTTTGTCCATCGAAGTCATGAATGAGCCGCATACCCAAGATGGCTACGACTATTCTGGAATCCTGGTCAATCGCTACCTAGATGACATGAGCACGTACATCCGCAGCATCGACCCCAACCACCTGATTTCATCTGGAGAGGAAGGCTACAAGACCAGCATTGATTCAAAGCTCGACAGCTACGATCATGCCTGGATCAGCAATGGCCTCAAAGGCGTCAATTTTGAAGCCGATATCTGGCTCAAAAACATCGACTTTATGACCACCCACACCTACCCAGACAACAACGACATCCATTCCTGGGACATGCCTTGGGTGGCGCAAAACCTCGTTCACCGCCGCGCTGATTTGGCACACTGGGCAGGAAAGCCGATCGTGATGGAAGAATCAGGCTTTAACAATGATCCAAACTTTCACGGCAGCCTTGGCTTTTATAGTAACCCCTCCTACTGGCTGCGGCAGTTGTACGATGCCGCAAATGCGGCAGACTTCGCCGGTACCTTGATATGGCAAGTCTTTCCCTCTGGCTGGAAAACCGGTGGCTATGATTACACCCTAGACGACAGCGTCGGCCAGGTGGTGACGGAACAAGCGCGGTTTATGAATAGTCGAAGGTAGGTACCTGGTCCCGCTTCATGCTCGCGAACCGCAGCCTCTCGACTCGCACCGCTCCCATCATGCCAACGGTCTGATGGCCCCATGGCTCCAGTGTGTGAATGGAATGGGCGCAATTTTGCTATTCGCTTGGCATGGCCGCGGGTCAGGGCGTCGCGCTCGATAAACAAAAATTCGATTTGACTTTTCATCACTGTTAATAGTAACAGCATTGAACTCAAGTCGACCGATCGCCCCGAATGATCGATCTGCCGCCAGTTGAGACAACATAGAGGAGATCAATCCGGTGAATGGCTATCCGACCGTATCTGACGCCAAGCGATACGCGCGTGAGTTGCAACGTGACAAGCAATTCGAACCCGACATCGAACGGTTTGATGCTCGAAGCCAGATGAAAGTGTATGGACTCAATTTCCTCACGGTATTGTCTTTCGTAGCGTTCGTTCTTGCAAAGCAACCGCTCTGGCTAGTCCTTCCGCTGATCTGCCTGAATGGGGCCCTAACTCTGCCTTACCTCCGCGTATTTATCCATTCGGAGGCCCACTGGGGACTTGCAAAAGGGCGGATAGGCCGTCTCTATATGAGATACATCGCCTACTCCTTTTACCACATTCCTTTCGAAGCATATCGGGTAGGCCACTTCGCGCACCATCAATACGATAACGACGCACCCGGCGACGGGGAATCACTCTCGCGTGATCGCCAGTCCACTTATCTGTATTCCCGGGAAGGAATTCCGGTCCGCTTTGGCATATGGGCACTCTATTACCTGTTTGTCTATCAGTTCGTAAACCAAGTCTCAATGGTTGTGCGCCGCTCGAGAAAACAAGAGCTGTGGGAAATGGCAGCGCAAACCGTCGTCATTATGGCCCTTGACCTAGCGATGATCCTGATAAGCTGGAAGTTCTTCGTCCTGATATTCATACCTTCGCTCGCCGTAGCCTGGATCGGGTCGGCTATCGTGCTTTATATGATGCATAACGTGAAGCTAACCGATGCCAGGTACCATCATTCGGTAAACTCCTGCTCCCGTTTTTTCAATTCATTTGGCGACAACGTTGGCATGCACATCGTGCACTCCCTCGCCCCGTCCCTCCATCCCTACCATCAGGCTCGGGTCAATAAACTCGTGGAGGCAAATCTGCATCCTAGCCAGACAGTAGGAAGGCATTACGTCATCGCGTTTTTTGCCGACCTTCTATTTAAGAAAAAGTCTTCAGCGTTATCCGCTTAACCGATTGATCAGTGGTCTGCGCAAACCCTGTCCTTTAGGGCAGGGTCGAGCAGACCGGCCCGACTCGGCGCGGGCGCCGAGGAGTTGTACGGCCGAAGCGGCCACTCCGCGTCATCAAAGTGCTAGGTTTTACCATATGACGTATGGTACTTATTTGGCATGACGCGCCAAACCACACCATCCTTTATCGCTGAATTCGAGCTTCTTGAAGGCTCTCCTGGCGCTTTTGGCGTGGTCGACCGAGTCGAAAGTTTGGCCCGGTCGCTGACCAATGCGGCTTTAGGAAGGTTTCGAGATAGGGTGCGAAAGGCAAAGTCTACCCCAGCGTGGGCAGAGGCCAGGCGTCAGCCAAAGGGGATGACAAGAAACCAGGCATTCGACGCGGTGCGTGAGGCGTACGGCCTCACTAAATACGATGTGTCTGGCGTTGTAACTTCGATGAAAAACTCCTACCCAGACGCCGCTAATTATTTGGGTGCTCACGTCAC
>CAIYRB010000024.1 GCA_903928445.1 uncultured Pseudomonadota bacterium
CGCGGAAGTAGGGAGACACGGAATTTTCGGACAGCCTCTTAATCTAAAATAACCAGATCCTCTGCCTCGACCACCCTAAAAAGCCACCAACTGCGGCGCCCGTGGACAAGCGATCACGTCGCGAATATTCCCCATTCCCGTCAGATACTGCACCAGCCGCTCAAAGCCCAAGCCAAAACCGGCATGTGGTGCTGACCCATACCGACGCAGATCCAGGTACCACTGCAAATCAGCCGCCGGAACATCCATCTTTGCCATGCGCTGCTGCAACAAATCAAGGCGCTCCTCGCGCTGACTGCCACCGATGATCTCGCCAATCCGCGGTGCCAAGACATCCATCGCCGCGACCGTTCGTCCGTCGTCGTTAAGGCGCATGTAGAATGCCTTAATTTGCTCTGGATAGTCGGTGACGATGACCGGCTTTTTAAACACGGTATCGGTTAGGTAGCGTTCATGCTCGCTCTGCAGGTCCTTGCCCCAAGCGACAGGAAATTCGAAGCTTTGTTTGGCCCTTTCGAGCTCTTTCACCGCCTCGGTGTAGGTCAACCTAGCGAATTTTGCTTCAGCCAATACCCCGATCTCCGCAATCGAGATCGTCTTGTACTGCTTTTCGAGAAACTCGAGATCCTTCACGCAATGCTTCAATACGGCGGCGCACATCGCCCGCAAAAATTCTTCGGCCAGATCAGCATCGTCAGCAAGATCTGCAAAGGCCATTTCCGGCTCGATCATCCAGAACTCAGCCAGGTGCCGGGTGGTGTTCGAGTTTTCGGCGCGAAACGTCGGGCCAAAGGTGTAGATATCACCAAGGGCCATCGCCATGAACTCGCCTTCAAGCTGTCCAGACACTGCCAAATGCGTCTGTTTGCCAAAGAAGTCCTGCTTAAAATCGATCTGCCCATGCTCATTGAGCGGCGGATGTTTCAGATCCAAAGTCGTGACCGTAAAAAGCTCCCCGGCTCCCTCGCAATCATTGGCGGTGATGATCGGTGTGTGAGCCCAGATAAAGCCTTTGCCTTGAAAAAACTCATGGACTGCCGCAGCCAAGGCATTACGAATACGAAACACCGCACCAAAGGTGTTGGAGCGCGGCCGTAGATGCGCAATCTCGCGCAGAAACTCCAGGGTGTGGCCCTTCTTTTGCAGCGGGTAGGTCTCGGCGTCAGCCCCGCCAAACAATTTCATGCTCTTCGCCTGCAGCTCGACAGATTGCCCCTTCCCAGGCGAACTACTGACGGTGCCAGTCACCGTCAGCGCGGCACCGGTGGAGCATTGGCTGAGCAGCTCAGCCGGCTGCGTGCCAGCGTCGATGATCACCTGCAGGGTCTCCTGCGTCGAACCGTCGCCCAAGACGAGAAAGGCAAAGGCCTTGCCCTCGCGCTTGCTGCGGACCCAACCACAAACGGTGATGACTTCGCCAGGCTTGCTAGCCTCCAGGACTTTAGCAATGCGGACTCTTTGCATGGGCTGCTCCGTTTTTTCGCTCGGTCTTCAGGGCCCAGGCGGCGTCGCCGCGCGCAGGAGCCTCGGTTTTTGTTTGTCTTCTTCCAGCCGACGTAGCTCGCGCCACCGCTCAAAGGGTAGGTAGATCCGGCCTCCCCCCTGGTTGGCCGCCGGTGAATTCAAGACTTCGTAATAAACGGCTAGGGTGTTTCTGGCAACCCTGTACCAATTGAACTTTTTCGCCTGCTCCCGCCCCTTGGCGATGAGTCGCTCCCGGATCTCCGGGTTTTGCAGTACGGTGCCCATGGTTTCAGCGAGTTGCTGGGTGTCGTAGGGACTGACCAGCAAAGCGGCATCACCGACCACCTCAGGAATCGAGGAGGTCATGGTGGTCACCACCGGTACCCCACTGGCCATAGCCTCCAGAGGCGGCAGGCCAAAGCCCTCGTATAGGCTTGGGTAGACGAACAAACTGGCGTGACGATAAAAGTCGAGCAGCACCTGGTCGTTGACGAAGCCCTTAAATAAGATGTCATCTTTGAAGCGCTTCACCTTGAGCCGGACCTCGGCAAACAGCGGACTCTCGCCCCCGATCAGCACCAATTTGGTCTTAATCTCTGGGTTTTTCGCCCGGAGCAGCTCGTAGGCCTCCAGCAAGGTGCCGATATTTTTACGCGGCTCCAACGAGCCGACGTACAAAATATAGTCTTGGAGCTCCCAATCGGGCGACTTTCCCAGCTGCGGCGACGCGGTGAACAGATCATCGACGGCCCAATAAACCTGGCTGACGCGCTCAGCTTGGAGGTCACAAAACTGCAGCAGGTCGTTACGGGAATTATTACTATTGGTGATGACCTTGGCAGCACGCCTAGCAAGGCGAGGGATCACGTAATTGTATAGGGTGCGAAAAAAGAAGCTAAACCACTGGGGATTGACGACAAAGCACAAGTCGTGAATGTGTACGACGGATTTACCCTTGTAAAAAAGCGGCGCTAAATTGGCGGGCGAATGCAGGATATCCACCTTGTGCTTCGCGGCAAGACGCGGCAGGGTAAACTGCTCCCACAGGTGATTGCGCAAGCTCTCGCCCTCGCGGATTCGCGACGGGACGATCTTGACGTTGGGACGTTGCCAGTCGGGATTGGCCAACTCCTCCTCAGAGGTAAAAAGCACATATTCATTGACCGTGTCGACCCGGACCATCGAGCGAATCAGGTTGTAGGCGGCGCGCTGCACGCCGGTTCGCTTGGCCGCTAAAAACCGCCCATTGATCCCGATCCTCATAGCGCGCCTGCCTTACCACGGCTGGCCTCCGAGGTCGGCGTCGTCGTCCCCTCCCCGGTTTTGCACTTTTTATAGATTTCGATCGTCTGATCGGTCATGGCTTGCCAAGAAAAGCGCTGCGCATGCTGCATACCGAAGATCGTAAGCTTGGCCCTTAAGGATTCGTCGCTTACCCCAACCTCGAGGGCGCGGGCGATATCCTGATAATCAAAGGGGTCAGTAAAAATAGCGCTCTCGCCGACGACCTCGGGCAAGCTTGAGGATCTTGCCACCACGACTGGGGCACCGCAGGACAAAGCTTCGAGTGGCGGCAAGCCAAAGCCCTCGTAGGTCGACGGATAAACGAATAAATGAGTCATCGAATAAACGCTCGGCAGATGCTCTTCGTCGATAAACTTGGAAAAGTAGATAAGGTGCTTCTTGCCGTAGTTTTCCGCAATCCGGATGATACTCCGATCGACCGGGCAGGCGAGGACCAAGGGAATCGTGACCTGAGAGAAGCAGTAGGCGCGTACCAACTGGTGCACATTCTTATGCGGCTTGTTGTTGGACAGACAGAAAATGAATGTCTCAGGCAACTCGTATAGGTCGCGGACATATTCCAAGCGCTCGGGATCGGTCACAGGACGGTAATTGGCCGAGACGCCGTTGTAGGTCACAAACACTTTCTCTGGTGCTATCGACAGGTTGCGAACGATCTCTTCTTTGGAGAAATGACTGACGGTCAAGATGAAGTCCGAACGGCGAATACAACTACGTACGAAAATCTGATAATAAAACTGGTGCAAAGGCGTATAGAACTGCGGCAGCACCATATGATTTAAATCGTGAATGGTCATCACCAAACGACACGGACAGACCAACGGCGCCATGAACGACGGCGCATGAAACAGATCGGCTTTGATCGAGCGCAGTACTTGGGGCAGCTCCCACTGCTGACGCAAACTCATCCAACTGCCTTGGACTGTCACCAAGCGCATGTGCTTTGGCCATACTTTATTTTCAAGCGGGCTATCAGGGTTCACTATGATAAAAAATTCATAGTCGAAACCTGATGTCACTAAACAGTCCAAGAGTTCATACACGTAGCGAGCAATGCCATGCATGCTGCCCGGGCTGATCATCCTGGCATCGATCGCGATGCGCACCCTGCCCCCTGGGTTTAATGATGTGGACCCAGTATCACAGCTGGTTTTGCCCTAAGCAAGACCAAGTTGCTCGGGGAGCAAGATACCTTGATCCGGCCGACACGCTCCGACGTCAAGCTTTTAACATTAATGCAACTTATTGACTTTAAAGTATTATTTGTCATGACTTAAGGCGCCAACAGGACCTTACGACAAGCCTTCCATGGGTGAACTGCTGCCTGCGCCGCAGGTGGAGGTTACCCAACACTTAGAGGAGTCTTTATGAGCCTATCTACCGTTTGGTCTTTCGTCCTGCGGCCAAAGCTCGCCGTGCCAACGTGTTCGCTACTGCTACTTTTGACAGTCCAGGGCTGCGGCCCGCAGCCCGCCGCATTTACCTCAGAAAAAAATACCGCCAAGGACCCCGCGACGACTACCGGAGACGCCACCACCTCGGGCGCAGCGGCTGGGGCAGGAAACGGGTCTGGGGCTGAATCCAGTTCGACAGGAGCCGCAACGGCAAGCTCCAGTTCGACCGACGCACCAGGCGGCGGCGCCGGAGGCTCGGCGGCTGGCGGCGCTTCAACCGCTGGTATGGCAGCGGGCGGCGCGAGCGGCGCAGGTGCGGGTGGAGCAGGCGGCGCAGGTGCGGGTGGAGCAGGCGGCGCAGGTGCAGGCTCTGGCGGCGCGGGCGGAACTGCCAGCAGCGGTGGGACGACCGGCAACGGCAGTGGGACCGGCGGCGAAGGCACCCTCAACCTGCACCTGCATACGGTCGAAACCGTACAACAGGACGGGGGCAAGATCGATTTGCTATGGGTGATCGATGACTCTGCCTCGATGTCCCCCGAGCAAGATAACATCGCCTTAAACTTCAATGCTTTTATCAATCAGCTGTCGGATGCCCACTTGAATTTCCAAACCGCTGTGACGACGACCGATGTGTGCCAAGCCACGATGCCGACCGACTTAACGCAACGCGTCTGTCCCGTCGATAACTACGGCGGCAACCCGGCCACCCATCTGCGCGGTTCCTTCGTCGGTGACGCCGGTCGCCGGGTACTAAAAAGTAGCGACGCCGATTTGGTCAGCCGCTTCAACACCTACGTTCACCAGGGTACCGGCGGATCCAACTTTGAGCACGGCTTGACCGCGGTGCAGCTAGCCGTGCAAAAGTCCCTGAGCGGAGAGAATGAAGCGCTCATTCGGCCTGATGCCTTTTTAGCTGTCGTCGTCCTATCAGACGAAGAGGATGACGGCATCGGCCTGAGTATGACCGACGCCTACAACGGCCACAACTTCTGGACAGATGGGATCACTCGCTACAAATACACGTCGGACGACATGGTCACCTACCTGCAGTCCACCAAAGGTGCGGGGCACTTCTCGATCTCCGGCATCGTCGGCACCCGCAACGCCGACGGCACGATGTGCTCTTCGGCAGCGGCCCAGCCCAAGGAGGAAGGTACCCAGTACATCGCGGCGGCAAAGAAAACCGGTGGTATCATCCGTTCCGTCTGCGACGTCAACTGGGGCGACTCGATGACGCAAATCGGCCTGGACGTTGCGTCCCAAGCGGCACAGGTTGCCTTACCGACAGCACCTGACGTTCCTACCATCGTCGTCACGGTCAACGGTGTGACCAGCACTGATTGGACCTATAATAGCGCCAATCAGGCCATCAAGTTCAACACTGGCAAGGTGCCAGCAGGCGGCGCCGCGATCAAGGTCACTTACGCCGACCCGCAGTAACTTTTAGAGGGCAAAGCCGATTTCAAGACCCGCCTCAGGCGCCGTTGCAAAGCGGCGTTTGAGGTGTTCCTTTTCGGCATCGGTCATATCCGAGTAGGAACCGCCGCCCAAAGGACCAGCGCTTGGCTGCGCATCTTTCACCACCGACTCAAAATGACGCAAACCGACATAGGCACCTATCAGCAAGGGGACCTCTTTGCCGACATAGCGGTAGCCGCCGCGCACATGCCCAGTCGGCCCAGCCATCGTCGCGGCGTGATTCGCGAAGCGCTGCTCGTCCAGTGCGGCCGCAGTCGTCGTGCCGTCAGGCTTTAAGCGCCACTTTGCGGTCTCCTGCCGGTAGCCAACACCTAGCCCATAATAAAAGCCCGCCATCTGCATCGGCTCGCTGTAGCGTGCGAGAAAGGCCGAGACCGCTCGAGCCTGGGTCATCATCGATTCCCCGTTCCTCTGCTGCTGCTCCTTTTTCGTCATATCTTCGCCCTTAGCCTGATAGGTCCCCTCGATCGCCAAGCTGCCGCGCCCGTAAAGATTCAACTCGCCGCGTCCCACCGTCCCCCCGCCGACATTGACGATCGGCAACGACAGCGCGAAGGCCCGGTATCCCGATCTGGAGCCGCCGCCGCCCTCGCTGCTGGGAGTGGCGCTTAAACTGAAGGGTTTTCCGCCCTGGGCCTGAACTTGACGGCCCATGGGCCAGAGAAACGCCAAGACGAGAACACCAGAAGCCACGAGAGTAGACTTGCCAAAGCCGCGCTGGAGCATGAACGCCTCACCAAAAAATGGAGATGGATGAGAGAGGGTAGGATTCCCTTAAGTCTATCGCAGGTGCGGCCGCCACCCCATCGGCAGTATTTGCCTAGATCAATCCGACGATAAGCGCTAAATTTAACTGCCTATAAGAACCACATAATGAGCGTCTATTTATGCTTGTCATAGGTCACCGCGGCGCCAACAAAGAAGCCCTTGAGAACAGCTGGACCGCCTTCACCAAGGCGATTGAAGGCGGTGCAGAGCGCATCGAACTCGATGTCCAACTGAGTCGTGATGGCCATGCTGTGGTCATGCACGACGACGATATGCGCCGGACCACAGACAAAGCCTGGCTGATTTCGGAGCACACGAGACCTGAGCTGGCGGGAGTCACGCTGCGCAACGGCGACCCGCTACCATTTCTCGATGAGGTCATCGCCCGCATCTTGCCGCTTTGTGAGTTGAACATCGAAATCAAAGGCGAATCAGAACTCCTTGCCGCCGAGGTCGCCCGACTGGTGGCTGAGCACCCACTGCGCCGTCGAGTCATCGTATCGTGTTTTGAAATCAAGCCACTCGCATGGATCAAAAACCACGCTCCAGCCGTGCAGCGCGCCTGCCTTTGGCCACCGGATCGCTTCATTTGGCCGTACTTTGCCATCATGGCGCCGCAGGTCTTTCTCGACCAAGCGGGAACGCGCATCCTGCATCCGCACGTCAGTATGGTCGACGCCAATTTGATGGATCAGGCACAAGCTAGAGGCTGGCAGGTGTTTGCATGGGTCGAAATGCTCGGCGAAGACCACGATCGTGAAGGTCTGTGGACCGCGATGAAGACCTTTGGCCTGCATGGGCTATGTACCAATTATCCACGCGAACTCCACGCCTGGCTCAAAGAAGGGGCTCTCTATGACCAACACTTCAGCGCCGAATCGCGCACTTACTGAAGCAAGCCGCTATACCATCGCCACGACTCGCTCGCGTGACGGGGCCCTAGAGCTGCGCTACTCGGTCTATCTACCGAAAGGTGAGGCCAAACAATTTGTCGTCTTCCTGAACGGTCGCAGCGAGTTTTTAGAAAAGTACACCTATGTTGCCGACGACTTGGACCTACCGGCGCATACCGGCTTTCTCACCTGGGACCACCGTGGTCAAGGCGCCTCCGGCGGCACCCGGGCCACAGTGGACAGCTACGATTCCTATGCAGACGATGCTAAACAGATCATCGACCTGGTGGTCGGCGACCGACCCTATGTGTTGATGTCGCACTCGATGGGTAGTTTGATTTCTCTTTACGGCGCCTTAACCGGCCGAATCAAACCCAAAGCCATGGTTCTTTCTTCTCCACTACTCGGTCTGCCTAATAAGCCGGTGCCTCCAGTCATCGGCCGTCCTCTGGCCGCTTTACTCTCCGTCTGCGGCCTCGGCTCGGTGAGCTCCGGTGTCAGCGCTTTAGAAGCAACTCCCTTCGAACACAATGACCTGACCCACGACATCGGTCGCTACCAAGCCATCGTCGCTTCAAAGTATCGCCTACCCAGCCCGACCTTCGGCTGGGGCCACGCCACATTCAAGGCGCTCTCGACCTGCTTTGATCCGGCCAAGCTTGCAACCTTAACCATTCCTACTCTGGTCCTCACCGCCGGAGAAGAATCCGTGGTCAATCCTGATGCCACTCGCAGTTGGGTTCAGATTGCAGCCGCCCATGCCAAGGCCGAGGTGCAAATATCGACCTTTCAGGGTGCACGCCATGAGCTGCTGTCTGAGGTGCCACAACATTATAAGGCTGCGGTAGCCGCGATGAAGCAGTGGTTTAAGGGACATTTGAGCGGTACTGAAGCGAAATGACAGGTGCTGGACAGCGCAGTTGATTGGCTCTCTACTTGAAGCCCTGCGCTGCCCATAGAGAATGATATGAGGGTCTTCCTAGGCCCGCTCATTGGCCTCGATCCACTGTTGATAGCTCCTCACATCAGTATAGATCCCACCGCCACCGCAACCCACCAGGCCGCGTGAGGTCACTCCGATCAATTGGTACTTGCCACTGCGCTTAACGTAGGCGGGGCCACCCGAGTCGCCGCTGCAAGCACTCTTGCCGGGTGAATCGCCAAATTCGATCTCTGCAGCATCAGCCCAAACCCCGGTTAATTTCGTTATCACCTTACGCAGCTGTCCCGACGTCCCGCCTTCAGCTTGGGTCAGACCGAAACCTGCTAGGATCAACGGTTCGCCGATAGCCAAGGCATCCTGCTGCGTTAACATCGGCATCGGCTTAAAGCCCGCGGGCGCGTCAGCACTCAGAGTGACCAGCGCAATATCATGCGGTGCATGCAACGGATGCAGTTGGGCCACCGCCGTCTGATCAAATTCGCTATGAACCACATAGTGTGAGGCGAGAACGCGCTCAACAGCTGCGCCCGACTTAGCAAATGACTGCGTCGACTTCACCAGAGCCCCAGGACCAAAACCAACATAAAGCTCTGCGCCCTGATAATCGGCCAAGCAATGGGCGGCAGTGAGCACGTGCCGCTTGCTGATCAAAGTACCGGTACAAAATGTCCAGTCATTGGACTGCATCAAGGCGACCGTCGCCAAGGCCACGGGATCGCCCCTGCGGACTTTCGTGCCGCCGACGATATACTCTTCACTACTCGCCACTGGCGACCGGTGACCGTGGTCGGCCTCGAGTCCGCGACGCGGCTCGCTGCCTTCACGACTGCAGGCGGATAGCACGCTGACACTACCAAATAAGCATAGGACATGAACAAAACGCATAGAATCTCCCTTGGCAATAGCTGTTTAACTACGCCAAGGGAGTTAGCATGATGCTGCCGTGAAGAACCAACGACCTGGCGAGACTTCGCTGCCAGACTTGCGAACGGGCCTTTAGAGCAAAGAGCGCTGCAAGGCAATCACCTGCCCAACCATTTCAAAACGATCGGTCGTGGCATAGATGTTGGCAAACTTTGGATTCTCTGGCTGCAGATACCAACCGCGTTGTTTGTGCCGCCTGAGTCTCTTAACCGTCACGTCGCCATCGACCCGTGCGACGACGATGCTATCGCTGGCTGGCTCTTTGGTCTGCTTGACGACCAGAAAATCGCCGTCGAGAATCCCAGCGCCGATCATGCTTTCCCCCGTTGCCTGGAGGGCGAAGATGTCGTCAGCGCGAGGATAGGGCTTTGGCAGCAGGCTCAGTGAAACCTGAAGCGTGCCGATCCGCTCCTCAACCGCTAGGGCAGGGTTACCAGCCGGAACTCGTCCGAGTAGAGGCACCGAGTACATGCTGGCGCCAATCTGGATATCCACATCGTCTGTCGACGTTCTTGGACCTTTTGCCAGTTGTGTCAGGATGTAGGTTCGCGCCGTCTGCTTGCGTTTCTCTTCCAGGTAGCCCTTGCGGCGAAGCGCGCCGACTACGTCCTGCGCCGAACCGATCGCTTTGTAGCCCATGAAGGCGCAGATTTCACGAAGGGTGGGCGCGACGCCATCCAACTCCACCGAGGTACGGATGAAATCGAGGGCTTTTTCCTGAGGTAACGTAAGCTTATGCATAGATGTTCCCGCGTTAGCTTGGGAGGTCGCTCAAGTCTCTTACCACCGAAACTACCATAACTTCAACCATTATACACTGTAACCCAGTGCAACCAATCGTGTTAGCAGCGGCGGATGCGAGTGATAGACGGTCGAGTACCAAGGATGGCTGATTGGCATGCCCGCACTGGTTTCTCTCAATTTAAGCAGCGCGGTGCCGAGCAGCTTTGAACTTTCCAGATGCTGCGTGGCAAAATGGTCCGCCGCGAATTCGTGGCGCTGCGACAGCCAATTGCCAAACGGCTGCAGGCAAAAGCTCAGCAGGCCAAACCACATCCCAAAGACGAGCAGCGCGCCGTAAGGTGAGGGGCCACTTAGGCCAAACGCCAGGTAAACATCGACCAACGGTAAACACAGACTCAGCAGATAAAAAATCACCCCGGTCATCACGATGCCGCGAAGTAATCCCCAGCGGACATGATGTAGCTTAAAATGCCCAAGCTCATGCGCCAGAACGGCGACGACTTCAGAAGCACCCATCGCCTGCACCAAGGTGTCAAACAAAACGATGCGCTTTTTGCCAAAGACTCCGGTGAAATAGGCGTTGCCGTGACTGGAGCGTTTGGAGGCGTCCATCACCGAGATACCCGCTGCCTGAAACCCGACCCGGGTCGCCAGTGCATAGATCTGTTCGAGCAAGGTTTGGTCTTGAACCGGAGAAAACTTATTAAACAAAGGCGCCAAAAAGGTCGGGTAGAGCCAAGCCGTCAGGATGCTAAAGGCACTCATAGATCCCCATGCGTAGACCCACCAAAACGGACCGGCCGCGACCATAAGCCAGAGGATGAGAGCCAAAAGGGGCAGGCCCAGGACCGCGCCTAAGACCACGCCCTTGAACCGGTCCAACCAAAATCCACCAGGTGTCTGGCGGTTGAAACCATGCCGCGCCTCGATGACAAAGGTCCGGTAGTATTCAAAGGGCAAACCGACCAGCATGCTGGCGCCAAACAACAGGGCGAAGAAAAAGACGCCGACGATGACCACGCTGCCACCGGCAAAGCCACCCAAGGTGATGGCCGCTGCCTCCACCAGGCCAAACCCGCCCGACATGAGAAATATCAGTGTTACCAGAAGGCTAACGGATTCGGACAGCACGCCGAAGCGGTATTTATCCTCGCTATAAGCAACGCTCTTGCGCATCTGGTCGGCACTGATGGCGAGCAGGGCCTGCGCCTCCTGCTGGTGTTCGCCGCGCAGGTAATAACGGCGGTTTAGGGCTGCCAGGCCGTGTTCAACGGTAAATTGTAGCAGCCTCAGGGCGACAAAAATCTTGCATATCAAGCTTGGACTCACACGCCCCTCCGTTTAATGCGTGTCTGCAGGCACCGAAAAAGACCGTAGCATATCGCTCCGTTTGGCTCCTAGCGGCTTTACTCGCCTGGAACTTTTGTGTTAGCGATGGGTCCACTTAACGCGAGGGGAAGCAGCATGGACCAAGGCGAAGTCACGACCACCAAAGATGCGGCGGCCATCACCTACACACCATGCACAGGTCCTCTTCCTGGCTCGAAAAAGATCTATGTTCAAGGGCAGATCTTCCCTGAGCTCAGCGTGCCCATGCGGGCGATTCAGTTGGCGACCAAAACCGCCGGAGTCCCCCACGAAGTCGTCGTCTATGACACCTCGGGACCTTACTCAGACGACGAGGCTAGAGTCGACATCAAAGGCGGCTTGCCGCCCCTGCGCCGCGACTGGATCAAAGCCCGCGGCGACACCGAGCCCAATCCACATCAGTCGACTCGCCTTCAGCCTAAACGCGATCTCCAGACCACCCAGTTCCCTGGTCTAGAACGCACCCCGCTGCGCGCCGCTTACGGGCGTAATGTGACGCAGATGCACTATGCTCGTAAGGGCATCATCACGCCCGAGATGGAATACATCGCGATCCGCGAGAATCAGCAGCGTGCCGCCGTGGAGGCGCCGCTAACCGCGGTGGAGGTGGCGCGCAATGAACACCTAAAGGGCCGTGGTTTTGGTGCCAAGTTACCGACGCTGGTCACCGCGGAATTTGTCCGCTCCGAAGTTGCTGCTGGCCGCGCCATCATCCCGGCAAACATCAACCACCCTGAATTAGAGCCGATGATTATCGGTCGGAATTTCCTGGTTAAAATCAACGCCAATATCGGCAATTCCGCAGTCAGTTCGGGGATTGAAGAAGAGGTCGAGAAGATGGTGTGGGCCACCCGCTGGGGCGCCGACAACATCATGGACCTGTCGACCGGCCGCGACATCCATGTCACCCGCGACTGGATCTTGCGTAATTCCCCGGTCCCTGTCGGCACGGTTCCGCTCTATCAGGCCTTTGAAAAGGTCAATGGACGGATCGAAGACTTAAGCTGGGAGGTCTACCGCGACACGCTGATTGAGCAAGCGGAGCAAGGCGTCGACTATTTTACGATTCATGCCGGCGTGCTCGCCCGCTACGTTGAGCTGACGAAAAACCGCATCACCGGTATCGTCTCGCGCGGCGGTTCGATCATGGCGCAATGGTGCCGCCATCACCGTCAAGAGAACTTCCTCTACACGCACTTTGCCGACATCTGCGACATTATGCGGACCTATGATGTCTCGTTTTCCCTCGGTGATGGCCTGCGTCCAGGCTCAGTGGCCGACGCCAATGACGCGGCCCAGTTTGCCGAACTAGAGACCTTAGGCGAGCTGACACAAATCGCCTGGACCTACGACGTCCAAGTGATGATTGAAGGCCCTGGGCATGTGCCCATGCACATGGTCCATGAGAACGTCACGCGGCAGCTAGAGATTTGTCACGAAGCGCCTTTTTACACCCTGGGACCCCTGGTGACCGATATCGCGCCAGGCTACGATCACATCACCAGCGCCATCGGCGCAGCGATGATCGGTTGGTTTGGCACAGCGATGCTCTGCTACGTCACACCTAAAGAGCATTTGGGTTTGCCCAATCGCGACGACGTCAAGGCGGGCATCATCGCCTATAAGATCGCCGCTCATGCTGCCGACCTAGCCAAAGGACACCCAGCCTCTAGGCGCCGCGACGACGCTCTGTCCAAGGCCCGCTTCTCGTTTCGCTGGGAGGACCAATTTAATCTATCCCTCGATCCGGAGACGGCGCGTCGTTATCACGACGAGACCCTACCGGCTAAGCATGCGAAAAACGCCCATTTCTGCTCCATGTGCGGCCCGAAATTCTGCTCCATGCGGATCAGTCAGGACATCGCCGAGGAGAGCCATGAGTCAGATGAGCCAACATCCGCGTTGGCTTTCCCTGCGCCCAAAGCCAACGCCGCGGACTTGCTACCAGGAGCCTCGGTGTGAGCGCGTCCGCCGCAGTGGTTGGAGCCGGCGTCGCCGGAAGGCTCCTTGCGCTAAAGCTACGCCGTAGCGGCTACGAAGTGACCCTGTTTGACAAGGAGCCCGCCTCGAGCCTCGCTGCTTGCAGCTTCGCCGCGGCTGGATTTCTCGCCCCCTTGAGTGAGGGCGGTGCCTCAAGCGAGCCACTGATGGTGCGCCTTGGCCAGCGGTCGCTACCGTTGTGGCAAGATTTGCTGCCAACGCTACCCCTGCCTGTCCAGCTTGGCCTCAAGGGCAGCCTGATGGTGGCGCACCAGCCTGACGTCAGCGCTTTGCAAGAACGCTTTGCACGCCTCAAACGGCGCTTTCCGATGAGTCCAAGCGAATGGGTAGACGCCAATCGCATTTCACAGTTGGAACCAGCGCTGGCAGAAAGCGGATTCCAAGCCGGGATTTATCTGCCTGAAGAGGGCTACATCCAAAGCCACGCCGCCATGCACGCCTTGCAGCAAGCTCACAGCAACGAAGGCGTCACCTCTTACTACGGCACCGAAGTGCGGCATGTAGCTGCACACCGAGTCGTCACCACGCAGCAAACGCTCAGCTTTGACCGCGTCTTCGACTGTCGTGGTTTTGCTGCGCGCTCGGATCTTAAGGACCTACGGGGAGTCCGCGGCGAACTGATCGAGGTTCACGCTCCCGAGGTCAAACTGCACCTTCCGCTCCAGCTCATCCACCAGCGTTACCCGATCTACATTGTGCCGCGAGGCGATGATATCTATGCGATTGGCGCGACTTGCCTTGAGAGCGAAAGCCTTGGCCCAGTGACGATCAAAGCCGGCCTTGAACTGTTAAATGCAGTGTACCAAGTCCACCCGGGCTTTCGTTTTGCCGGCATTCACCGACTCGTGGCCAACTGCCGCCCAGCCTTTAACGACAACCTACCGCAGGTCCATCATCAGCCGGGATTATGGCGCTTAAATGGCCTCTATCGGCATGGCTTTCTCTTGGCACCGGTCGTCATTGATCTGCTGCTTAGGCACCTTGCGGGCGACGAATTAAGTGACGACGAACGTGGGATTTTTATCCCTGGAGCAAACTAAATGCAGATTCAAGTCAATGGCCAACCACGCCAAGTCACTGCAGCTGTCTCTCTGCAACAACTGCTCCTTGACCTTGGCTACCAAAACGCCCTGGTGGCAGTGGCCGTCAACAAGCGCTGCGTCCATCGCGGTGATCTTGCCGCGACCAAGGTCGAGGCCGGAGACGAAATCGAAATACTTGCACCCATGGCTGGCGGCTAAGACACGTTGAGGTAGTCATGTGGTCGATTGGCGACATCAAAATAAATAGCCGTTTACTCCTTGGCACCTCGCGCTTCCCCTCGCCGCTAAGCTTGCAGCAAAGCATCGCGCGCTCTGGGACGGAGATCATCACCGTGTCGCTACGCCGCGAAAGCGCCATGGGGTCCCGGGATGGGCAGCGTTTTTGGGATCAAATCAGAGACCTACCGGTACGGGTGCTACCCAACACCGCTGGCTGTTACAGTGTGCAAGAAGCGGTCACGACCGCCCATATGGCGCGCGACTTATTCGCCACCAATTGGATCAAACTCGAAGTCATCGGTGACGACTACACCTTGCAGCCGGATCCGTTTGGTCTCGTCGACGCCGCAAAGCAATTGGTCAAGGACGGTTTTGAGGTGTTTCCGTACACGACCGACGATCTGATCGTGGCGCAGCGCCTCCTTGATGCTGGGTGCCGCGTCCTCATGCCCTGGGCCGCGCCAATCGGCTCTGGAATGGGACTAACCAATCCGCGGGCACTGGAGCTGCTACGCAGCAGGTTCCCACAGGTACCACTCATCGTTGATGCCGGTATCGGTCGTCCCTCGCATGCGATGGCCGCGATGGAACTCGGCTACGACGCCGTGCTACTAAACACGGCCATATCTAGTGCTGATGATCCACCAGCGATGGCGGCCGCTTTTGCTGCGGCCATCGCATTTGGCCGCCAAGGGTTCGAGGCTGGCTTGATGGAACCTCGTAGCTTTGCCGTGGCGAGCACACCGATGATCGGCCGAGCATTCACCCCGGCGACCACCCCCGAGGGCGAATGATGACTCCGCAAAGACCCAGCGTCTGGACCATTGCGGGCTCGGATCCGAGCGGTGGCGCCGGCGTGCAGATGGATCTTCGCCTCTTAAATACCTTTGAACTCTATGTCGGCAGTGTCATCACAGCGGTCACGGCACAAAGCCTGGTGCATTTTTCTGCCTCAACCGTGTTGGCCCCAGACCTCGTCACCAGGCAGCTAGATGCCCTTGCGGCTGCGCCCATGCCAGCCCCGCGGGCGATTAAGATTGGCATGATTGGAAGCGCCGAGAATGCGCGCGTCATCGGGGCCGCTTTAGCTCAACATCGGGCCTTTGTCGTCCTTGATCCCGTGACGACTTCGACCTCTGGAGGCACCTTGGCCGATGCTTCGGCGATCGCCGAACTTCGGTCGCTCCTAAGATCAATCGATCTACTAACTCCCAATATTCCAGAAGCAGAGAGCTTGCTCGGAGCTAGCATTCGCCACGCCGAGGACATGCCTGCCGCTGCGGCCGCTCTGCGCCGACTTGGCGCCAAACACGTCCTGATCAAGGGTGGTCACCTGGGTGGCCCGGTGGTCTTAGATTTTTTCCAAGGTGAAGACACCTCATTCTGGCTAAGCAACCACCGTCTAGGCGGACAGGTTCGCGGCACTGGATGCGCCTTGGCTAGCGCCATTGCCGCTTACGTCGCCCTTGGGCATAGTTTGTCTGAGAGTCTGGTTTTGGCTCGTGCCAGAATCACCCATGGTTTCGCGCATGCTCAAGACGTCTGCCCAAACGGCAGACTACTCGGCGACCTCGCTGGAGCTTTGATGCCAGATGACATGCCGTGGCTTAACAATGGCCAGGGGCTGCCCGACCAACGGCCGCTATTCCCCTCGTGTGGTCCTGAACCGCTGGGTTTCTACCCCGTTGTGGAGAGTTCGGCCTGGGTAAAGCGTTGTGGTGATCTTGGCGTCACAACGATTCAGCTGCGGGTGAAGGACTTAAGCGGAAGTGAGCTGCGCCGTGAGATCCGCACCGCCATCGAGTACTGTGCACCCCGCGGCATTCGCCTGTTTATCAATGACTACTGGGATCTTGCCCTGGAAATGGGGGCTTACGGCGTGCACTTGGGTCAAAGCGATCTAGGTCAATGCGATCTGCGGCAACTTGCTGCAGCCAATCTGCGGCTTGGCATTAGCACTCATTCCTATGACGAGGCGGCAAGAGCCCATGCTCTACGGCCTTCCTATATCGCCCTTGGCCCCATCTTCCAGACAACGAGTAAAGACATGCCCTTTGCCCCGCAAGGATTGGCACGCATTGCTGAGTGGCAACGGTTGTGGCCATACCCCTTGGTGGCCATCGGTGGCCTGACCGTGGCTCACGCTGCAGAAGCGATGCGCCGCGGCGCCAACGGCGTGGCTTGCATCTCGGCTGTCACCAAGGCTGCAGATCCCGAGCAGCAGATCAGGCGTTGGCTGAACGCGGTGACTCCGGGCATTGACTCGGCGGTACCACCGGGTCAACGCTAGATCTGGATGGCGGTCCCTTTGACAAGCCGTGCCCCATCCACTAGCTTAGCGGTGGCCAGATAACCATGATTTATGCAAGGAATCACCTCTATGCCAGTAGCCGCCGCCCGCCATATCCTAGTCCCAACTGAAGCCGCCTGCCAGACCTTGAAGCAACAAATCGAAGGTGGAGCCGACTTCGCCGCCGTTGCTAAAGAGCATTCGACCTGTCCATCGGGAAAGTCGGGTGGAGCTCTAGGCACCTTCAAGCCGGGGCAGATGGTCAAGGAATTTGACACCGTCGTGTTTAACGCTGAGCTGGGTAAAGTGCATGGGCCGGTCAAGACACAGTTCGGTTATCACTTGATCGAAATCACCATGCGTTCCTAATCGTCTATACCTACAACTCTGATGCGGAGTCGCATCGAAGTCGAACTCCCCCTGCTGCCGGTAACTTGACCGTGCCCGGGCGGGAGGTTCGTAGTCAATCATGACGTGTCTGCGATACCACCGGACTGAGATTGATCTCAGGTCGGAGAGTTGTCTCCATCTGCTCCGGAGCCTTCATCGCGAACACGCCCGACCAGCGCCCGAGATGGTTGTGCGGCGGGGGACCAAATTTATTAAGCGCTGGGTAACCCAGCGGCTCTAGGTGCGATTGGAGTCGATTTTGAAACACTCCAAAAATTATTTTTTTATATAACTATTTGATAATAATAATTAAAAAAAATGTTTCTGCATTTTGGCTTCAGTTTTTTGAAAAAATTCCGATACGGAGGGGCGCTCAGCAAATCGCACCGTCGACCTGATCCAATGTCGAACCACAATAAGGACGAAGATATGAAAACAATTCCGTCGATCATGCTGTTAATCCTAGCCACCGCTCCACTCGCTAACTGCGCACCCAAGGGCAGCAAAGGTTCGCCGGGCAACCAAACTCCAGCAACGGCGGTTGGTACTGGCACTGGTAGCGGCAATGCCAACGCGGCTGGCACCACCGGAGCTGCAGTGCCCGCCCCAGCCACGGCTACCACTGCGGCCATCACCGCAGACTATTGGCCATCTGGATATTGGCTTGGTTTTGACGGCAAAACAACCTTCAGCTTGCTTCTTGCTGGTGGGCGCGGCGGTGCGACCTACACCGTCGCCGATCCTACGATCGCATCCATCGCCCCAGTGTCTTTTACCATCGACCAAGCCACGCACGACAGCCTTTGGGCCTCGTGCGAAAAGATCAATCCTAGCGCCAATCAGCAGCTTTTCGAGAGTCGCTATGCTGTCGGCACCAACATTACGTCTTACAAGCTCACGGCCCTAAAAGCAGGTCAAACGACCTTGACCCAGAATGTGAAAGCCAACAGCGGATTTGGACCAAACGGCGGTGGCCCCGGTGGCGGTGGTGGCCAACCTAAAGTCATCTTTGTGACTCAATATCCGGACACCGCGGTTGCAGTCGGTAGCGCCCGCTATAACAACAACCCAGCCGTCCCCACTGCGACGACCCCGGCGTGTGGCCCAGCCTGCCACGGCAATGCCGCTCACGGCGCGCCAAACCACGCTTTGGGTCAGGTCGAGACACTGCCCGATGCGGCAGTTGCGAAGTGGATCACGACTGGCAGCTTGCCCTACGTGAACTTGAACGCACAAACCGACAAAGGGATCTCTCACAACTGGACGTTTGCCAGCGCTGATGAAGAGACGGGCGTCATCGCCTATCTGCGTACCCTTCAGGCCTCCAACTTCGAAGAGCTGATCACCCTTGAGTTCCAAGGCGATGCGCAAGCAGCGAAAATCTGTTCACTGACCTTGCCGCCGGGCGTCGGCGCAACTGCTACCGGCAGCGGCACCCACTGATCGCGCGTGGACGCCACGGAGTCATGAGGTAAGGGGTGACCCACGGCCAGAGTTATTCTGGCCCTATGGCCCTAACTGAGGGGACTAGAGTGAATCTTGAGCCGGCTAAGCGCCTTTGCAAACCGTTCTTGACGACACTTTCCGTTGCGGTGGCAGGGGCGACCCTGTTGCTGTTCAACAGCGGCTGTCAGCAGTCTTATAAGCTGCACCACAAAAAGGGATCCGCTGCAGCAATCATTGCCCCACCAACGGTGGTGAAGCCTCCATCCGCGAGCGATGATGCGGTTGCCGCCGCGATCTCGACGGGAGCGACCTTGCCCACGAGTTTTCATGCGCTGGGATTATTTACAGGCCCTAACGCCACCCAGCCCATTGGCTCGCTGGTGCCATACAACGTCAAGGTATCGCTGTGGTCCGACGGCCTTGACAAAAAGAGATTTATTTACGTCCCAACGGGCTCAACCATTACGTACGATAGCAGCTCAAGCAGTTTAGTGTTTCCAAAAGGCACGATACTCATCAAACATTTTGCCGATGGCAGCACACCGATCGAAACTCGGGTGTTGGTCCACTCCGCCGATGAGTCGTGGAAAATGGCCACATATCAATGGAACGCCAGCGGTGACGCTACCCGCGTCGATGCACCCGCCATCACCACGGCCGCAGCTCCTAGCAACAAGGGCTATCGCCTACCGTCACCCGCTGAATGCCAATATTGCCACGCCACGACCGGCTCTCCGGTCCTAGGATTTCAACCAGAACAGCTAAACGGGGCGCCGTCTGGCTCCAGCACGACGCCGATGCAAAGCCTCGAAGCGACCTCCGGACTCATCGCAAGGATTTTCGCCACAGGCGTTCCGGACGCGATAAATGCCGCTCCGTCGCGGCCGGACCCCGCTGATAGCAAGCTGTCCACCAGCATGCGCGCGCGAGCCTACATGGATCTAAATTGCTCGACTTGCCACAATCCGAAGGGTATGGCGAACTTCCTCGATTTCACTCTGGCTACCGGCCTGACAACGGACTATCCATCGGCCTTACTCGCTTTTCAGCGGGTCGTTCCCGGCGAACTCAACAGCTCGATCATCTGGCAGAAATACACTGATTCTCTTTACCGTATGCCGCCTGTGTCGCTCTACCAAGACCCTCTTGGTTATCAGCTACTACATGACTGGCTTTCTGCCTGGCCCGTACCTCCTGCGGCTCCGGCGCCCGTTAGTCCGTCGGTTCCCGTGGCCAATGGCAAAGGCACTGCTAACGGTGCCGGAACGGCTGGTACCAAAGTCCAGGGACCCGACACCGGTAACATTGGTGGCACCGCCGCGGGCAACGGATCTGGAACTGTTACAGGCAATATGTCTGGAACCGGCACAGGCAATACATCTGGAACCGACGCAGGCAATACGTCTGGAACTAGCGCAATCAATGCCGCCGGTAGCGGCACCGGCAGTCAATCAGCAGGTGGGACCTAAAGACCCAAAAGCAACAGGCCGAGCGCCGCTCCGACAACGGACGTACATCCCATGTGCATATGTCCCACACAGAATGGATGATCATTTCAATGCGGCGCGGCGCTACAACCGAACCAGTGGAACCTCTCCTATGAGATCGGAAATAACGCCTGCAGCTCAGCCTTCAGGTCTGGCGTCAGACCGACCCGCAGCGCGCCCAAGTTTTCTTGTAGCTGCTCGATGCGAGTGGCGCCGAGGATCACACTGGACACGGCTGGATTACTCGCCGCCCACGCTAAGGCCAGCTGGGTCCGTGACACGCCAAGGGTCGCCGCGCGCTTGCCAAAAGCAATCACCTTTGCCAAACGATCCTCGGTATAGAGGCTATCCTTAAGCCAGTCGATCTGCGCCAATCGAGAATGCGCCGGAATCCCCTGGTCATACTTGCCGGTGAGTAAACCCGAGGCCAAGGGACTCCATACCACCGTGCCCATGCCCAATTCATCGGTCGCGGGAACCACGTCATGTTCAAACTTGCTACGAGCGAGCAAACTATACTGCGGCTGCTCGACCTGCGGCGCATAAAGATTGCGGCTATCACAAACCGCGTGGGCAAGCTTTAGCTGTGCACCAGTCCACTCACTGGTCCCCCAGTAGATCACCTTACCTTGGCGCACCAGGTCATCCATCGCCCTGGCCGTCTCTTCGACCGGGGTATTCACATCAAAGCGATGGCAAAAGTACAGATCGAGGTAGTCGGTGCCGATGCGCTTTAGCGTCTTTTCCACCGATTCCATGATGTGCTTGCGCGATAGCCCGGCATCATTGATGTCGTCACTCATCGGCCAAAACACCTTGCTGCTGATGACTAGCTCGTGCCGGGGAAACTCGCGCAGCACCTTGCCCATGAACCGCTCGGATTCGCCTTTGGCGTAGATGTCGGCGATATCAAAAAAGTTGATGCCGGCCTCAAAAGCCGCATAGATAATGGTTTTTACCATGGACTCATCGGTCACACTGCCACCAAAGGTCGTCCAACCACCGAGGCTGTAAAGGCTCACCTTGGTCCCGCAACGGCCTAGGCTGCGGTAGGTCATGGTCTTTTTGGTGCTCATAGCTTGCCTCCCCTGGAAATTTCATTGCGCCGCATGATTATAACCACGATACCTTCAGAAATTAGCGCTCTATTTTCCGTGCCGGACAATAGCCGGGGCGCGGCCCCACTTCAGGGAAGCGCCGGCAGACTCCAGGTCTTTTCTCATAGACCGTGCAGCGGCGATCAGGCCCAAGGTAAGTACAATCCCCGGCCATGGTCTGCGTTAAGGTAAAGAGACCGGTGCTGGCACGGTACTGGCGGATTTTGCCGGTGCTCAACAGGTGCTTTGCGGCCTTTTTTAGACCGCCGCAGACGTCGTCCTCATGCAGCAAACCAAGGCGAACCATGTCAAATGCATTGGCTTCAACCGGCAGTCGGCAGCACCCTGCCGTGCAACCATGGCAGAGTTTTGGCCGAAATTTGGTCCAACAGGCGAGATTGTCCAAGGCATCCACGGTGATTAAGTAGCCTCTACCAGCCGTATCTTGGCTTCTGATCAAAGTGATGCTTAGTCCGGATATCACGCACCGTACCAGTCTCCGAGCGCATGACGATGGAATGCGTCATGGCACCACGACCGGTGTAGCGAACACCCTCTAAAAAGCTCCCCTCGGTCACACCGGTTGCGATAAACATGACGTTACCATGGGCCAGGTCATGCAATTTATACACCCGATCAAAATCATCGATGCCCATGGTCCGCGCCCGGCTGCGCTCGGCATCATCGCTAAAGACGAGCTGCGCCTGCATATCACCGCCCAAACACCGCAGCGCGGCCGCAGCGATGACGCCCTCTGGGGCGCCGCCAGAACCAAGCAGGATATCGACTCCAGTATCCTCCTGCGCCGTCGCCACCGCCGCTGAAACATCACCGTCGCCAATCAACCGGATGCGGGCACCAGCAGCACGAACCTCTGCGATCAGTTCTTTATGGCGCGGCCGGTCCAGTATGATCACCATCATATCCTCTACCATCTTGCCTGAAGCCCTAGCGACCTCGCTGAGGTTCCACGTCACGCTCTTGGTGATATCAATGGAGCCAGCTGCAGCGCGGCCGACGGCGATCTTATTCATATACATATCTGGCGCATGCAAGAAACCGCCGGCTTCAGCGGCAGCGATCACCGCAATGGCTTCGCTCCCACCCTTAGCGGTGATGGTGGTACCCTCTAGCGGATCACAAGCGATATCGATGCGCGGACCAGTGCCTTTGCCGACTCGCTCCCCGATATAGAGCATCGGCGCTTCATCCATCTCGCCCTCGCCGATCACCACCAAGCCATCGAATTCGATCGACTCAAACGCGCTACGCATCGCTGTCACAGCGGCCTGGTCGGCGGGGTTCTTTTCGCCACGTCCGGTCCAACGACCGGCGGACAACGCCGCGGCTTCGGTCACGCGCACAAATTCCAAGGCTAAGTTGCGGTTCATCAGTGTTCATCCTTGATGGTGATGCGGTCAAACTGCTGCCAACTGGTTCGTCCCCAAGGGCTAGGCGGAGACACACCCTGACTCCGGTCGCGCAGTTCCGGGACCACGTTAAAGGCCAGCTTCCCGAGCACTTGCACGATCGTCGATAAATAGTCCGGAAGCTCGCTGATTGGCAGCACCTGCTTAGCATCTACAGCACGTCCCCAAGGACCGAGATAATCACGATACTGAGACGGCTTAGCTTCATTCCAGACGATGAGATTGTGGGCTGTGTCCCACCTTTTAGCAGATCTTGTTCCTGCACCGCCAGCGCTCGTAGCGGCAGTGACGATATCGCCGATGCGTACCGCATCGATCCAAGTGAGGGCCGCCAGCTCCGGCCTAGCAACCGTCGTCACGGTATGAAAGCCTTCAGCCGAGGCATAATTTGCATGGCTGTTGAGCGCAGCGTAGACCACCACTCGATCAGCCTCGAACTGCAAGGTCGCCGCATCTTGCCAAACGCCACCGCTATGCTGCGAGAAAAAAACCTTGTTTACAGCAGCCAGGTCCGGCGTCAACTCGATCGTCACATGCTCCCAGTCGCCTTCATGGATCGCCACGTCGCACAGCTCGAAGGTCTTATGCTGGGCCGTAGCATCTTGCCACCATGTCCATGGACGGTAGTCCATCTGCATGCCCTGGCAGCCGTTCTTTGGATAAAAAAACCAATACTGCAGGTAGCGCAGGTCTGGACTTACCTGGGCCACAGTCGCCTGCGCCTCGCCACGGTCAAAGGCAGGCTGGCCTGAGGTAAAGAACGCTTCATTCTTAGCCTCATTCAGGTGGACGAAGTAGTCGTCCAAAGACATCGGTAAATACCGCTCCTCAGGATGCAGCACCACCACGGGAGCAAAGCGCTCCGCCAGGGCTCGCTGCGCATTGCTTTCCGCACCCTGGAGCTGTGCAGTCGCCGACGTTGGGCTACGCGACTCGCCGCAACCGACGAGGGCTAGCAGCGTGACCAACGATAGGCGACTCAACATATTCAAACCCCAACTTTGAACTGTTTAGAACAACCACGATATGGACTGGCCTCTCCGGTCAATGGCGTCTTTGCGATCCCACTATGGCAAATCCGGTAGGTACCAAACTCTGTATCAGGCGCCAGATGCCACACGACCGAGATCAACGATCCCGCTAAACCGACGCGCTGCCAGTGAAGGGTTGTCTCCGGGTCCCAGTCATAGAGCTTAACTTCCCAGCGCTGGTTCAGCCACTGTTCAACGGTCAGATACGATTTATTTGGGGCAAGGTTGTTGTTTGGATGGGCTCCCCAAAAGTCGACTTTAGCCGCGTCACCGCGGTGATAGAGCTCCAAAGCATCGACTTTGACGTCACCATAGTTGCCACCTGGAGGCGGCAGGTCAAACAATACCTGGTGCGGCAAAACCACCTGCTCTGCGCTCAAGTCCGGCGGTGCTACGGCGCCGGAACGCTGCCGTCCGGTACCAAGATCAACGGCTAATTGGTCGAAGATTTCGGTATAAGCGGCCAAAGACAGGGGACCAAACAAAGTCGCGCCACCCTCGTAGGACTGCACCGCATACTCCTCTGCTGTGGTCACATAGTGCAGGTACTCATTGGCAAGGCCGCTGAGAGCCACGAATTTCACCCCTGAGTTGGCCAACGTTTGCAGCACTTGCTGCTTCAGCCGGCGACCGGCCATGGTGGTGATTTCAAACGGCGTTGCAATCACCGCGAGTTCGCCAATGCGCACGATTTGAAACGGCGCCGTGTTGGCAGTCCAGGACGTCGGCCGGACAAATCCAGTCGGTAACAGCAAAACTTTTTGCTTATGACAATCCTGCTCTGCCGCCATTAAGGTGATCGGGAGCCAGTTCTTGCCGTAAATCGCATGATCCGGAAAGATTGGAAACGGCTTGCCGTTTTTAGTACCCGCTGCAAAGCTTACCCCTAGCACCCCATTGCAGGTACGGCCACCGGCAAACCCAGCAAAACGTTCTGAGACCGGCTTGTTCGCCAAATCCTCGAAGCGGTGCACTGCCGCCACTGGGCCGCTCAGCACCAGGCCGTCGGTGCGTTGAAACAGGTCCCAAGCCTTAACCATCTGCGCCTCGGCGGAGTCCTGATTGCGCGCAAAGCCGTCGCTGCTTGCCGCGGCCTTGTCATCTGGATCATAAGGACTGATATCACCGGCATTGGCCTGTTCAAATCCGGCGACAAACTGCGGACTATTTGCATCAACATAGCTAGCACCCATACGGCGTTCAAATAGATAGGCTGCAAGCCCCTTGTTATCGCCGCTGACCAGCTTGTTCGTCAGTGGTAACGACACCCCATGCACCGCAAACCAGTTAAAGGCAGCGATCGGCACACCATCAGGGGTTTGCGCCTTGAGCAGCAGCATGCCACGATCGGTGTCGGTCGCGTAGCGCTGGCGTTCCTCGAGCGGGTTGTTGAGGTAGGCCTCAGGCGAGCGATTGAACTGCACGCCACCTAGCTCGCCTTGCACAACTGAGAGCTGTGCCGACTGGCGCTGTTTATAGGCGCGGACAATCGACCGCACGGTGCCATCGACGATGGCGTTAAAGGTCTCGGGGCTAAAGCCGCCAGTGGTAATGTTGTAGAGCAGTCGATGCGCATAGCCACCGGGACCGGCATGGGTGTGGGTCGCGCTCAGTAGGACGTTGCCGTTATTAAAAACGCCTGGTAGCTGCCGGTCCAAACGCTCGACGACGGCTTGCTTAACGCTATAGAAAGTCATCGATATATCGTCGATGACCAGAGCCACCGTCGCTTGACCGCAAGCATCGCTGACCACCAGAGAACGCGCCCTAAGGCGCATGTGCAGGCCTTCGTCGAACTGCCCAAGATCAGCGTATCCCATCATCCCAACACCGACGATCGGTCCGGTAATATCATCGGCCGCTGCTCCGACCAGATAGCCCGATTGATTGCATGGACTGGCTTTGCCCGCGGTCGGCAAAAGTCCCAGACTCAGCGCCATAACGTTAAAAAATAAAAGCTTTTTCACTGATGCCACCTCTGGTTGTTTGGGGGTTGATTACAGTGTCTGTCGCTAGTGGGAAACTCGTATCGCGGCCATTTGGATCACCGACTCGGCCAAGGGCTTCTCCGTCGCGTCGCCATGCAAAGCCAGCTCGCGCAGGTAAATCGGACCAATCGTCGGCTCGGTAGCAAGAGCAAGAAATAGCGCCTCTAAGCCACCAGCAGGAAGCAGTGCCCGCTTGTCGCGGTCCAACGCTTTGTGAATTGACCCAACGTTCTTACCGACAAATTCAGCGGCAAACTCACCCGCCAAGCGAGCCTCGCTCGGCGCCGCCCTGGTCTCGGCGCGAGCAAGCAAATAATCTTTAAGATCAGCGGTCAAGACGGTCAAAGCGGTTAACGAAAACTGCCGCAGCGGCACGTTCAAGGTAAGCTCCGCAGAGCGTCTAGCGCTCTCGTCGGCACCGACCAACAAAGGCGCCAAGGACCTAGCGACTGCCTCCTTGTCCGCCCTTGGCATCGTTACAAGACGCGACCAGGCCATCAACCTTGCTTGGTCTTGATCGGAGGCAATCCAAGCCACTACCTGTTCCACTGTAGCGCCGCGGTACCAGGCAAGCGGGGCCACCAAGGTCTCTATCTTTAAAAAGGCCGTGGGAACCAGCAGGCCCATCACGGCGAGATCGACAAACAGGCGCATCAGCCTTTTGCCCCACTTGCTACGGGGCGATGTGCAGACGACCGTCAGTAGACTTAGGACGGCAATCGTGAAAATAAGGGGGGCGGCCATAGCGATTTGGGCGCTGAAAGGCTTTAGCAAACCATGCGCAAACACTCCTAAAAGAGCGGCGACGGCGGCGAAGGCGAAGGCGAAGGCGAGGTCGCATTGATACTTTTTTATGAGTTGAAGTCCGCGCATTGACACACCCAAAGACATTAGTTCGGTCTAAACGACAATAAAATGCGACTTATACACTTTAATTATGGCGCTTGGCGATGATAAAAGTTAAAAGCGCCCGGCACCTCGATCCTCACTCATTTCCCGGAAGGCCCCGCCCTATGACAGACAAGAGCCCACCTCTCAGCAGCAACCTCGGATTCGCCGCCCTCGGCTTGGATAAACGCCTACTTGAAGTGCTTACCAGTTTGGGCTACGAGGAGCCGACGCCGATCCAAAAGGAAGCGATTCCGGTCCTCTTGTCAGGACGCGACCTGGTGGGCCAAGCCGCCACCGGCACTGGCAAAACCGCCGCCTTCGC
>CAIYRB010000025.1 GCA_903928445.1 uncultured Pseudomonadota bacterium
TGCAGGACGTTTGCTTGCTCGACCTTTGCAAATTTTCATGCAATCTCGTTCCTGATGTGATATGGTGCGGCACGGCGCTGAAACTAAAAATATATAAACATATCAAATAGTTACATCGAGGTCCTTCATGCTTTGCCGGCATTTGTTCCGTCTTGTCCTTGTCCAGGTATCGGTGGTGCTGGGAGCTGGCTTGGTGGGAGAGGTGGTGACTCCTTCGGCCTTGGCGGCGCCGTTTCGCGTCGGGATCGTGCTCGACAAAGGCGGCAAGGACGACAAATCCTTTAATGCCGCTGCGTTCAAAGGCGCGCAGGAAGCTGAGAAGAAACTCGGCGTCACGACTAAAATCCTCGAAGGTCGCGACGATAATTCGGCGGAGCCGATGCTTCGGTCGTTGGCCGATAAGAAGTTCGATCTGATCATTGCCATCGGCTTTAGTCAGGCGGATGCGGTCAAGAAGGTGGCGGCCCAATACCCTAGCAGTCATTTTGTCCTGGCCGACGCCGAGGTCAAGGCGCCGAACGTCGAGTCCTTAATGTTCGAAGAGCATCAGGCCGCTTTTCTGGTCGGTATGATCGCCGCACTCACCAGTAAAACCGGCAAGGTCGGTTTTATCGGTGGCATGGATATCCCGCTGATTCGCCGCTTTCAAATGGGTTATGAGGCGGGAGTCAAACAGGCAAACGCAAAAACCCAGGTGATCGTCAACTACGTCGGCGTCACCGGCGAGTCGTGGAACAACCCACCCAAAGGTAAAGAACTGGCCTTAGCGCAGTATGCCGGTGGTGCCGACGTCATCTTTGCCGCGGCGGGAGCGACCGGCAGCGGCGTCTTCGATGCCGCCGAGGAGAAGAAGAAGCTGGCGATCGGCGTCGATTCCAACCAAAATTGGGTCAAACCCGGCTTTATCCTAACCAGCTTGCTCAAACGCGTCGATCTGGCCGTCTTCAAGACCATCGCCGATGCTAAACAGGGAATTTATAAGACAGGCACCACTCGCTATGGCTTAAGCGATCAGGGCGTTGATTTTGCCGTCGATGAATTCAATGCCAAGGTTCTCAGCAAAGACGTCATAGCCAAGGCCAATGCTGCCAAAGCTGCGATCCTGGCCGGTAAGATCCAGGTGCCCGATTACTACAAGCTGGCCCATTCCAAGTGAGTCCTATGCGCGCCGTGGCGCAGCCAGCAGCCGTAGAGATGCGTGGTGTGGCGAAGGCCTTCGGGGCTTGCGTCGCCAATCGCGACGTCACGCTCCGCGTCGAGCGTGGCACGGTGCACGCCGTCGTCGGAGAAAACGGCGCCGGTAAGTCCACGTGTATGAAGATGCTCTATGGCCTTTACCGTCCCGACTGCGGCGAGATGTTCATCCACGGCAAAGCCCGCGCCTGGCGTTCACCACGCGACGCCATCGCCGCGGGTCTTGGTATGGTGCATCAGCATTTTATGCTGGCTGGTCCGTACACTGGCCTGGATAACATCATCCTTGGCGATGAGCCGAGTCAGGGCTTTTGGCGCTGGTTGCCGACTGCTTGGCGACCGATCGATCGGTCCCAGGCGCGCCGCCGCTTGCAGGAGTTGATGGCGGCTTATCACCTCCAAGTCGACCTCGATGTTCCGGTCGAGACGCTCCCAGTCGGTGTGCAACAGCGTCTGGAAATCCTTAAATTGCTGTACCGTGGTGTCGATATCTTGATCCTCGACGAACCGACCGCGGTACTGACGCCACAGGAGGTGGACGAGTTTTTCACCAACCTCTGCCGGCTAAAGGACCAGGGTAAGACGATCATCGTCATCACCCATAAACTCGGTGAGGTGCTGCGCTACGCCGACGACGTCACCGTGCTTCGGCGCGGTGCCACGGTTGCCGCGCGGCGCGTGGCCGGCATGACGGCGCCTGAGCTGGCCGAGCTGATGGTCGGGCGCGTCGTGCATCTGCAGGTCGCGCCACCGCCGGCGCCAAAACTCGGCGCCGAGCAGCTGCGCCTCGCCAAGGTCACGATGGGTCAGCGCGGCGAAAAGCCCAAGCTCGCCGATTTGAGCCTAGCGGTACGCAGCGGTGAGATTGTCGGCATTGCCGGGATTGAGGGCAATGGTCAATCCGATCTGCTACGACTGTTGCTTGATCCGGGGCGTTATCTTCACCGTGCCAGTATCGGTCATCGCATCACCGCCAAGGGTGAGATCAGCGTCCTCGGTCGCGATGTTAGCTCGTTTAGTGCAAAAGCCCTGCGGGCCTTGGGCATCGGCGTCGTGCCAGAAGATCGTTGCCAGCAGGGTCTGCTGCTCTCGCAGAGTCTGTGGACGAATTTTCTTCTTGGTGTTCAGCGCATGCCGCGCTTTAGCTGCTTTGGATTCATTCGTCGCCGCCAGGTCACGACTGCTTTGGCCGCGTCCATCAAGGCCTTTGATGTGCGTCCCGCCGACCAGCAGCAAGTCGCCTCCGGTCTGTCGGGGGGTAATCAGCAAAAGCTGATCATCGCCCGCGAATTTATCGGTGAACCGCGACTTTTTATCTGTGCCCAACCAACGCGTGGCGTCGATGTCGGCTCGATCGAGTTTATCCACCAGCGCATCCTCGATGCACGCGCCGGCGGGACTGCGGTGCTGCTGATTTCGTCGGCACTGGAAGAAGTCATGGCACTGGCTGACCGTATCCTGGTCTTTTACGACGGCAAGATCGTTCAAGAGTTCCGGCGCGGTGAGGCCGACGAGGCCAAGATCGGCCATTTTATGGGTGGAGGCTCCCGTGGCGAAGATTAAATCTCGCACCAAGGACGCCATCTGGCGCGCCTTGAGACCGGTGATCGCCGCATCGGTCGGTCTCCTAGTCGGAGTTGCGTTCACGGCGATTGCCGGTGAGCAGCCGTGGAATGTCCTAAGAGTGATCATCAAAGGCGCCTTCGGCTCGACTTATGATCTCGGACTGACGCTGTTTTACACGACGCCGATCATCCTGACCGGCCTCGCCGTCGCTCTGCCGATCAAAGCTGGTTTGTTTAACATCGGCGCCGAAGGCCAGCTAAACCTGGGTGCTCTAGCGGTCGCCGCGGTAGGCATCCTCTGTCCGCAGGTGCCGCAGCCGTGGAACATCGTCCTTGCCGTGACAGCAGGGTTCGCCGCCGGCGCCTTTTGGGGCAGTATCCCGGGTTGGCTCAAGGCCTACCGCGGCAGTCACGAAGTCATCACCACGATCATGCTTAACTTCATCGCCGCCGGCCTCACCGGTTGGGCTGTGCTTGCCTTGCTGCCGAGTCTTGACTCGCAAAACCCCGAGTCGGCGCGCATCGCCCCGAGCTACGTGCTGCAGCATTTTAGTTGGTTTGGTGACGCGCCAGTGACCTGGGCCCTGCCGATGGCGGTGGCTGCGGCCGTCTTGGTCTGGGTGTTGTTTCGCTTCACCATTCCTGGCTTTAAGCTCACCGCTTCGGGACTGAGTCCGGAGGCAGCACAGGTGTCTGGCATCAGCGTGCGCTACCAGCAGTGGTTGGCGCTCACCCTTGGCGGTGGCTTGGCAGGACTTGTCGGGGTCGCCGAGGTCATGGGCAATAGCGGGCGCTTTCGCATCGGTTTCTCGCCTGACTATGGCTTTATCGGCATTCCCGTCGCTCTGCTGGCGCGAGCTCATCCGCTCGGGTTGGTGTTTAGCGCCCTATTGTTTGGCGCCCTGCAAAAAGGCACCGCCGAGCTCGATCTTGAAACCACTTACGTCACCAGGGACCTCGCCGCGATGATCCAGGCCATGGTGGTCCTCGCCGTGTCCGCAGAGGGCGGCTTGACCTTGTGGCGTCGACACCGCCTTGCGGTTAAACCAAATAAGCCAAATAAGCCAAATAAGCCAACGCGCGTGAAGGACTAGCCATGGGAGAGCACCTACTCGATCTCGCCGCCGCCACCTTGCGTCTCGCTACGCCGCTACTCCTCGCCGCGATGGGCGGTTTGCTCAGCGAACGCTCCGGAGTCATCAACCTAGCCCTCGAGGGTAAGATGCTCGTCGGCGCCTTCGCCGCCGCGGTGGTTTCCCTAGCCACTGGGTCGCCGTGGCTCGGTCTTGCTGGCGGCAGCCTAGCCGGCATCTTGTTGGCAGCGCTTTACGGCGTTGCCGTGTTGCCACTTAAGGCCAATCAGATCGTTGCGGCCACCGGCATCAACATGCTGGCTGCGGGGATTCCGCCCTTTGTCGCCAAGATCCTCTATGACGTTACCGGTTCGACGCCGAGCATCGAGTTGGCGCATCGCTTTGTCGTGTTTCCTATCGGGCTAGCGCTGGTGGCGCCGGTCGCACTGTGGTGGGTGCTGGGGAAGACCCGGGCCGGCTTGCGGCTAAACTTCGCCGGTGAACATCCTGAGGCCTTGGCCGCAGCGGGCGTGTCGGTCGAACGTGTTCGCTGGACTGCGCTCCTTGCTGCCGGCGCTTTGGCTGGTAGCGGCGGGGCTAGCTTGTCGATCTTCTTGTCCTCCGCCTATTCGCGCAATATGAGCTCAGGACGTGGATTCATGGCCCTTGCCGCGCTGATCCTCGGCAAATGGCGACCGCTGCCGACCTTGTTCGCCTGTTTGTTCTTTGCCGTTGCTGATGCCGTGCAGATCCGTCTTCAGGGTCTCGAGATCGCTGGACTGGGCAAGGTGCCTGTGCAGTTTATCCAGATTTTACCCTACGTCTTGACCATCGTCGTGTTGGCCGGATTCGTCGGTAAATCGCGCGCGCCGAAAGCGCTGGGCGAACCGCTGTAGACGCATATCTTTAGACGATATTACGGCGTGGTCGCACCTGATCCGCTGGCGGCGGCGCCGTTCGTTGGGATTGGGTAAGGCGTCGGAAAGGTCCGTGGGTCCATCTGAAAGGTCATGCCACGGCGCGCGAGTTGTTGGTTCAGTCGCACATAGACGATGGCGCCTTCGCGGATGGGAAAGCCGCGCGGTGAGTTGAGCTTTTGCTCTGGACCATAGAACTGCACGACGTGTCCCTTCACCGGCTTGCCATCCACGGTGGCGACGACGCGGTCGTTCATCTTGAGGCCCCAAGCGCGACCGCGATCGAGGTAAACCCAGGCGCGGTAGACCTTGGCCACCTGTGGCGAGTCGCTGAGCTTTAAACTCGCGGCCTCGGCGTCGAGCAGGCGACCGATCGCTTGATCAGGTTGGCAGTCGATGCCGGCGTTGGTGCCGGCATCGGTGCTCTGCTGGCAGCGGATCTGGCTCGATAGCTGCACGGGAATATGTTTACCATAGACGGCATCGATGACCCTTGCGTCGGCGGTAAACGTCGTCGGTAGGTGGCGATCGATCTCCGCTTCGGGCGGATGCGTCCAGTCGAGCTGCAGCACGCGCGTTGGGCGCCTGGGTGCCGGGCTTTGACCTAGCAGCCAGCGGCTGAGCGCGAGGTGGTCGCTGCCGAGGGAGCGGGCGACGGTGTAGCGGCTGGCGAGTTGCTGTTCGAGGAGGAGGTTGAGACAGGCGCTGTGGCCTTCGTCGCTGCGCGTTACCGCACGTGCCAGACTTAGGCCGACGTGTAAGGCATCGCTCGGTGGCGCGCTCTTGGCGGCGGCTTCTTGCAGTGCGCTGCGAGCCAGTTCTGGCAGCTTGGCGCTGAGGTAGGTGCCGCGCTGTGCCGGCTTCATCTTGGCCCACACCTTGCGGGCAATGGCGGTGTGCGCCGAACCGAGCAGCGTGTTGAGCTTGGTGTCGGCGACGGTGACGAAGAACAGGTGGTAGTCCATGAGCGAGCACCACGTTGGTTCCACGGTCACCGAAGGGCGACCGCTGGGCTCTGTCGGTATTCCGGTCTGGATCTGATCACTAATTAATTTATTGTTTATAGTGATGACGTGGCGCGTGCCGACAAAAGCACTGAGCGAACTCGACTTGCCCAGCCAGCTCCCGGCGAGCTTTGCCTGGCTGGTTATAAGGGCGGCGGTGGTCTTGGCTTGGTCGAGGGCATCGATCTGCAAAAGACGCCAGGGCATGCTCAGTCCAGCTGGGTAGTCCAGCGGCTTTAAGGCGCCCGGCAACGGTTCTTGTAGATCGACCAAGTCCTCGGTCGGGTCCAAGGCTGGCCTCGCCTGCACCGGGGCAGCGAGGTCCATCAGTCCCATGAGGGCGATGCCTATGGCTGTGCGGCGGCGCATCTGAGTCCTCCCAGCAACATCGGCGCGGCGTGATGATCGTGATGATGTTGATAAGGGTCTATCGGCGGGTCGGCGCAAAAGCTGAGTCGGACTGGCCCGGACTTACGGTCTTAGCCAGACAATTATACGGTATGCTCTAGGTTATTTGGCAGCTTTTGTGTATGGTGATGGCGGTGTGCAGGACCACCCTGGCGCTTGCCACGGGGGTGAACGGATCGTTGGCTTAGATCTGAGCATCATTTGGTCCACGCTGGAAAGAAGCTTTGGTACCTTTGAGTTTAACGATGTTATATCGGTCGATGATTAACCAATTAGTTGCGTTCTAGGAGGACGGTTTGATGATTCAAACCAATGAAAGCCGCAAGGCCATTGAGTCGGCCGTAGGGGCCATCGAGAAGCAGTTTGGTAAGGGCGCGATCATGCGCCTGGGCGAGAGCAATCCGCTTAACGACAAGATCGAGACGATTTCGACCGGGGCTTTGTCCCTCGACATCGCTCTTGGTATCGGCGGCTTGCCCCGCGGCCGGATCATCGAGATCTTCGGGCCAGAGTCGAGCGGTAAGACCACGCTGACCCTGCACTTGGTCGCAGAGACCCAGAAGGCCGGTGGCACCGCCGCCTTTATCGATGCCGAGCATGCTCTGGATACCAGCTATGCCAAGAGCATCGGCGTCAAGCTCGACGACCTGCTGGTATCGCAGCCGGATACCGGTGAGCAGGCGTTGGAGATCGTCGACATGCTGGTGAAGAGCAATGCCGTCGATGTCATCGTCATCGACTCGGTCGCGGCGCTGACGCCTCGGGCCGAGATCGAAGGCGATATGGGCGATAGTCACGTCGGTCTGCAGGCGCGCCTGATGTCGCAAGCCCTGCGCAAGCTGACGGCGTCGGTCTCGCGCTCCAAAACCATGGTCGTCTTTATCAACCAGCTGCGGATGAAGATCGGCGTCATGTTCGGCAACCCCGAGACGACGACCGGTGGCAACGCCTTGAAGTTCTACTCCAGCGTGCGCCTCGATATCCGCCGCATCGCCTCGGTCAAGCAGGGCGAAGAGGTGGTCGGCAGCCGCGTCAAGGTCAAGGTCGTGAAGAACAAGGTGGCCGCGCCGTTTAAGACGGCGGAGTTTGACGTCATGTTCGGCACCGGCTTCTCGCGCATCGGCGATATGATCGACTTGGCCGTAGCTAAGAACATCGTCGCCAAGACGGGTGCTTGGTTTGCCTATAAAGAAGAGCGTTTGGGTCAAGGCCGGGAGAACGCCAAGGAGTTCCTTGAGCAAAATCCGGCCATCGCCAAGCGCGTCGAGAAGGAAGTGCTGGCAGCTTACGGCCTTGGTTCTAAAGATGCAGTCGATGCTGCACCAGCCAAGGATCCACGGGCTGTGACTGGGGCGGTGCGGGCTCCCGACAAAGACCCAATCAAGGACTCCAGGGATCTCAAAGACGCGCCAGTGAAGGCTGGCGAGGCGCAGCGGGTTGGTGCCGAGGCAGGTGCCTCGGCAGCGGTCGTCAACGGCGCCAGCGGTTCTGGACTGGTCGGAGCGAAGATCGCTCCGAAGAAGCCAGCCATGGCTGCAAGCAAATAGTCTGACCCGCGCTAGGGTTAGTCTAGGCGACTCAAGGCGGCTGGCCAGGCATGACCTGGTTCCAGCTGCCCTGGCAGCTCGCTTTGAGCCCGCCATTCGTAGCCGCGGATCTGCTCAGGTAGTTCTTTCTCAGGTGCGGTTTGGAACACATGGCAGACGCCACCGGGCGAGGGCACCTGGGCCAATTTATGAAACACCGGGCAGACGTCTTGTTCGACGGTGTGGTTCAGTATGCGAAAGGCCGCCTCTGCAGGGTGCTCACCAGGCATTAGATCGGTGCCAGGCAGGGCCAATCTAGGGGCGCTTTGGTCGGTCACCGTGCTTTGCTGGACTAAGATCTGCGCTTGATCATGCTTTTCGCGGGTTATGCACACGACGACCCGGTCTGTCTCCGATGATTCCATGCTGGCTCCTTTGGCGATGGTTCCATTCAAACACCCTGGCCCTTGCGCTACCACCTATTTCTCAGGCATGCCACAACGGCCTGGATTCTTCTCGCAACACCATGGGTTGTTCCAAAATCTTTAGCCATGCTTTATAGTTGAGGTCATTCGCAGACGTCGTCACGGGGACATGCGCGGCACTAGCCAGCTCGCGAGGGGGACTTTGTGCTTTATTGGATCGGCTCGTACTTCGAGTCCTTTTTTGGCCCACTGCGGCTGTTGACCTCACATTTGTTCCTCGGCGGTCTCAGCGTCATCTTGTGCTGGAGCCTGACCTACCTGTTGTTGCCGCGCCTAGCAGCAAAGCTACCGCGTGACCGTGGCCGGCAGCATGCGGTGCAAAGCGCCGCCGCTGCGGGTAAACCCACCGGTGCCGGGGTGATTTTTATCAGCATCTTCACCTTAGTTGAGTTGATCGTCCTGCCAGCGACGCTGCAATCGCTGATGATCATCTGCCTGACCTTCTTTGCCATGCTCTCCGGCTGGCTTGACGACAAAGCCGTCCATTCCTGGAGCGAATACAAAAAAGGCCTGATCGACCTGATCCTCGCCGCAGTGGCCGCAACCGTCCTCTGCCAAGGCCAAGCGGCAGAGGTCTGGCTGCCCTTCACCAAGACGACCTTAACCGTACCGCCACCCGTGTTTATCGCCTTTGGCACCCTGCTGATTTGGACGGCGATCAACTCCACCAATTGCACCGACGGCGTCGACGGCCTGTCGGGGACCCTCTGCGCGATCGCCTTCACCAGCCTTGGCGGCTTACTCTACTTTGTTCTCGGCCATAAGGAGATCTCGACCTACCTGCTGTTGCCGCATGTGCAAGACGGCGCTGTGTGGGGCATCATGGCTTTTTCCATGGTCGGTACGATCATGGGCTACCTTTGGTACAACGCCAATCCCAGCTCGCTGCTGATGGGCGACGCCGGGTCCCGCGCACTGGGCTTTCTCCTCGGCGTGTTCGTCATCAAGAGCGGCAATCCCTTCACCATCTTTATCGTCTCCGCCGTGCTCCTGGTTAACGGCGGCACTGGCTTGGTTAAAGTCGCCCTGCTGCGCTTTTTCAAGATCGGCATCTTTCGCACCGTGCGCTTTCCGCTGCATGATCATGTGCGGCACAACAAAGGCTGGTCGAACACCCAGGTGCTGGTGCGCTTTGCACTGGTGCAGGTGATGATCACGATGGTGATGCTGGTGCTGTTGATTAAGGTGAGGTGAGTCACGGCCAGGGTGGCGCTAGAGCTATCTGATCTATTAGGTGTCCACCCATGTCGTTGGTAAACGAGCAAGCAGTCTGATACTCCTCAGGCTATGGATAAAGAAATCAGCGCTTCCGCTCTTCCGCGCTGCGGCGGCCAAAAATCAGGATGGACGTTCCCTCATAGCGATGTGACGCAGGGTCGTACGTTCATTAAATTTAGCGGCAGAAGCGCAGAGTTATGGAGGCGCAGAAAATTTAGACTAACGGCATGGCCGGTAATTTAAGTGTGTCAGCCTACAAACTATCCAAGAATCACAATGGCACAACAACGCTAAGCTAAAGTGTTAACAGAGTAAAACTAATAATATTGATAAATAACGTCAACACAATGAAAACTATTAACAAATTAATAATATCTATAATATAAAATGTTTGCATTATTTCTCTAAAAGTTATATGAGGTGGCTCCGTGTTTGGGACTCCGTCAATTTTTGGGATTCACCATGCTAAAAATAATCATGGCGCTACTTTTGAGCATGTTTTCAGCTGGCTCCGTTTGGTCAATGCATCACATGATGCGCAATGATCGCTTGATTAGCCACGCCGACAGCTCGGAGCACTCGGTCGTCTCGACGGTCGTGCATTCCAACTCGAACTCGACCACAAGCTCGGCTCCCATGGGTACTTTGAGCTCGGCCTCAAGTTCTCCTTCAGCTTCGAGCTCGACCCCACGCTCGGCATCCCTCCCTCTGCCGCCAGCAGCGATCCCCCTCGGCCTAGCTGCCGCAGTATTTCTGCTGAAAAAGCGCCTCAAGTAAGTCCTAAGGATCGTCCCTTCAAGAGGTGCCGACATGTTCCTGTCGTTGCCACTCTGGCAAAAGTTCATCTTCGCCTTTGTGCTGGCAGTACCTTTATGCCAACTCTATACTGTCGCCGGGTTTTACCTCGGTGATGAAGCCTTGCGCTACGAACGCATCGCCATCGCTGCACTTGCGCTGCTCAGTTTGCTGCGTCAGTTGCCTCGCCAAAACTTGACGCTAGGCCAACCAGGCGCCTGGATCATCATGCTCCCAGCGCAGTCGGTGCTCGCTTGCGCACTGACGGTGGCTCCGAGCAAGTCCCTGGCGATCTACGCTTACCTCGTCTACTGGGGCGGTGTGGCTTACTGGCTGGGTGGCAGCGCCCTGCTCAAGCGTTGCGCTCCGCCACTGGCCGCGCTGGCGGTGATGGTGTTTTTGCCTGGTCCGTTGCTTGGTCCATTGGGCGCGGGTTTACTCGCAGCCCTGGTGGCGGCGAGCAAGTTCTTGATTGGATTTTTGTTTAGCGATGTGCCGATGGCTGGGACCATTGTCTACATCAAACAGAGACCGGTTGAGTTTTTATTTGGCTGCTGTGGTTACGACTTTATGGTGACCTATGTCGCCACCTGCTTGGTGTTCTGGGCTGGCGGTGATCACATGTCTAAGCTACTTAAAGAAATTGCTTTAGCCATGCTCTTAGCCTTTGCGCTTAATCTGGCGCGCATCATCACCATGGTGGCCCTGGGTCGTGCCGGCTATTGGGAGCTGGCGCTGGGTGCGGGGCATATGTGGTTAGGTGGAGTCTTTATCTTCGCTGGCGCTGTGGTGGTGATGCACCGGGCCTCGGCTGCAGCTGCTGTCACTCCTCAGGACCTTTTGGCTCCCTTGATTTTAGCCGCTGCCGGCAACACCCTGGCGATCGCTCCCAGCACGTCGTTAGCCAGTAAATCGACCACGTCCTGGGTGTCTAGTGTGGAGAAGAGAAAAGGGATCCGTTCGATGGGATAATCGGACTTGGCCCGGATGATACTTCGCGCAGTGCGCGGCCCAAGGCGCCTGACCAAAGCATCTTTGTCCGCTTCGCTGAGGTTGAGGCGCGGCTGCGGCAGCTCACCCTTGAGATGTTGTAAAACTTTCGCGACGTCATCACTCATCACTCATCCCTCATCACGTCGACACGCCGCGCATTTTAAGCAGCATATTGTCGCGTTGTGAGGCATGGGTGAGCGCCTCCTCGCGGCTAATGACGCCGCGTTCGAGTAGCGCCAGTAGGGAGGCGTCGAAGCTGGTCATGCCGTGCGTCTCGCTGCCATTGGCAATGACCGTGTGCAGATTGGCGAAGCTTTCGGACCTGAGGATGATGTCCTGGGCCGCGGCGTTGACGACCAGGATCTCGTGCGCCGCAACCATACCTTGGCCATCAACACGGGCCACCAGGCGCTGTGAGATCACCGCCTTTAGCGTACTTGCCAGCATCTGGCGGAGGACGGAATGCTGCGACGCTGGAAAGTAGGAGAGCAGACGCATGATGGTTTCAACTGCATCCACCGTGTGCAGGGTAGATAGCACCAAGTGGCCGGTTTCGGCCGCCATCAATGCGGTTTCGGTGGTTTGCTGGTCGCGTAGCTCGCCGACCAGAATGACGTCGGGGTTTTGCCGCAGGGCCGCGCGCAGCGCCGAGGCGAAGGACTCCGAGTCGCTGCCGATCTCGCGTTGGTTGATGGTCGAGCAGCTGTCGCTGAAGTTGAATTCAATCGGATCTTCAATGGTGATGATATGCGCGGCACGGTCTATGTTGATCTGCTGGACCATACTGGCCAGAGTAGTGGATTTACCAGAACCCGTGGCGCCGGTGACAAGGATAAGGCCGCGGCGCTCGTTGGCGAGGTGCTCGAGGATGTCTGGCATCTGCAATTCCTGCAGCGATTTGACCGCTGGATGAATGACGCGCAGCACCATGCCGAAGGTTTGGCGTTGCCGAAACAGGTTGACGCGGAAGCGGTGACCGGTGCCAATCTGATAGGCAAAGTCGACATCACCAGCTGTCCGCAGTCGCTGCTGTAGATGCGGTGGTAGGATATGCTCGACCCACTTTTGCATGATTTCAGGCGTGATTTCATTGCCGTCGCTCAGCCCGACCAATTCACCGTTGAAACGAAACCGAGGAATCGTACCGGTCTTTAGCAAGACGTCGCTGGCGCCGCCGCGCACTGCTACTTTTAGCACTCGATCGAGTTCCAATGATAGCCTCTAGCCATTTGGTTGCGTCATCACCCATTCTGAACTTACTATCGGCATGGAAAGCCTAAAGATTGAGGTCGCCCTGTTGGTTTTTGCCGATAACTTTCTGTTTAGCGCTGCGACTCTCGTAGCTTGCTTTTCGCGCTTGCTGTGCTAGCGATCTCTCTTATAAAATTCAAGGTAGGATCACCAACAGCGGGGACTCTCTATGCAGCGCCAGCGTGCGACGATCATGATGGCGGTGCTGGCTCTGAGCGGCCTACACCTCGCTGCAGGTAAGCGTCGGTCCCCCCCCGTCAACGACCGCGGCGGCGGCTTTCTGCTGACCAACCTGCCCAAGGGCAAGGACGTCACCATGCCGCAACCGGCCACCACCTATGTACCGCTGTCCGCGCGGATCATGCTGACGGCCACCGACATGCCGCAGACCCTGAGCTTTCGCCCGGTAAACATCGGCCACGGCCCCGTCCACAGCCTGCGCTTGGTGATTTTTGACGAGAACTCCGAGCGCGTCCAATACCGCGACATGCAGCCCGGCACCCCGTTCCTCTATCCCGTCAAGACCCTCACAACGGTCACCGTCATGGCCGAAGCCATCGGCACCCCGTCCACTGGCGTCTTTCTCCAAGTCGAAAGCGATAAGCCCCTAACCATCGCTCACTAAGGGTTTGCGCAGACCTCATATCAAAAACTCTGTGCGAGCTCCGCGCCCCCGCGGTTAGTCTCTATACAACGCATCATCCCGACCCGGCCCCGTCCCAACCATCGTGATCTGCGCCCCACAAAAAGCCTCCGCCGCCGCCACAAAGGTCTTAGCCTCTGGCGGTAGTTGCGCCATCGACCCACTTTTAGGAATCTCGGTGCTCCACCCCGGAAAGGTCTGATAGACCGGCTCGCACGCCGCCAGCACATCGCTGCTCCACGGCAACTCGGTCAATTCCCCCAGCACCGGGTGGCGATAGGCAACACACATCTTCACTTCTGATAGTCCCGTGAGGATGTCCATCTTGTTTAGGACGACGGCATCTAGGCCATTCACCTGCACGACGTAGCGCAAGGCCACACCGTCCAGCCATCCCACGCGCCGTGGCCGGCCAGTGGTGGCGCCAAACTCTTGGCCCTTTTTGGCGATCAAAGCGCCGACCTGATCGTGCAGCTCGGTGGGAAATGGCCCCGCACCAACCCGCGTGACGTAGCCTTTGGCGATGCCGATGACGCGGTCGATCTGGCGCGGTGGCAGGCCGATGCTTTGGCAAGCACCACCGGCGCCGGTGCTGCTGCTGGTGACGAAAGGGTAGGTGCCGTGGTCGAGGTCGAGCAGCGCTCCCTGGGCGCCTTCAAGCAGGACCTTCTTGCCGGCGCGGGCGGCAGCGCGGATGCGGCTTTCGGCGTCGCAAACAAAGGGCTTTAAGGCGTCAGCGGCGGCTTCAAAGGCGGCCCAGGCTTCTGCCGAGGTCGTCAGCAACGGGCCGAAGCTCGGTTCAACTTCTTTCATCCGTTGGATCCAACGCCCGCGCGCCGCCGTGTCAACATAATCGCCGACGCGTAGGCCGGAGCGAGCTGCTTTGTCGCCGTAGGTTGGGCCAATGCCGCGTTTGGTGGTGCCGATCGCCGATTTGCTGCGGCTTTCGCGCTGCTCATCGACATGGATGTGCCACGGGGTGATGACGTGGGCCCGACCTGATAGCCACAAGCGCTCGGGCGTGAGATGGACGTCCTGGTCGCGCACCTTGGCGATCTCGGCAACCAATTGCGCTGGATTAATGACGACCCCCGCCGCCAAGGCGCTGGTCTGCCGGGAATGGAAGATACCGCTAGGCAGCTGGTGCAGGACGACTTTTTTACCCGCGACGTACAGCGTGTGACCCGCGTTGTTGCCGCCTTGATAGCGGACCACCAAGTCGCCATCGGCCGCCAACACGTCGATCCACTTGCCTTTGCCCTCGTCGCCCCATTGAGCGCCGACCAATACGGTGACCTGCGAAGAAGCAGTCATGCTGGTTCGTTCCTGACTGAAAAAAGGTTGTCGTCCCGTGCTCCCATTTAATCGACCAGCTCCCCCGTGTCCACTGGAAGTCTGCATGGGTGCATGGTATAGGCCTTGGTCGCGCCTGGTATTTTGGCTGTTGTCGTCGATTTAATGTTGGAGGCTCTACCGTGCCATCCTTGGCTCCGGACCAGTGGGAATTGTGGGCGATTTCACCGCTTGATGGCCGTTATCGTAAGCATCTAAACGGTCTCGGCGAGTTGACCAGCGAGGGGGCTTTGATCAGCTACCGCGCCAAGGTCGAGGCCGCCTGGCTGCTGCATCTGGCCGACGTGCCGGAGATTAAGCCGTTGATCGATCTACCGGCGACGGCGCGGCAGACCTTAAAGCTGCTGACCGATGGCACGGCGCATGATTGGCAGGCGCAGATCAAAGAGATCGAAAAGACCACCAATCATGACGTCAAGGCCATCGAATACTACCTGCAGCATCGCCTGAGGAGCGTTGGGGTGGCGCCGCAAACGCTGGCCTTTATACATTTTGCTTGTACCTCAGAGGATATCAACAACCTCGCTTACGGCCTGATGTTGCAGGACTTGCGCGCGCAGCGCCTGCTGCCGCTGCTGACGCAGATCACCGTCGACCTGGCGGTCAAAGCCCGCGACTACGCTGACCTGCCGATGCTGGCGAGAACCCATGGGCAGACCGCGACGCCGACCACCCTGGGCAAGGAGATGGCGGTGTTTGGACGACGCGTGCAGCGCCTCCAAGCGAAGTTGCAGCAGCAGCTGCTGGAAGGCAAAATGAACGGGGCCGTCGGCAACTACAACGCCCACCTGGTGGCCTTCCCTGGCGTCGACTGGCCTGCGGTCGCCAGGAGTTTCGTCGAGGACAAGCTCGGTCTGAGCTTTAACCCACTGACGACCCAGATTGAGAACCATGACACGGTGGTCGAGTTCGCTGCGACGCTGCATCACATCAACACGGTTCTGATAGGTCTCAGTCGTGACATCTGGGGTTACGTCTCGCTGGGTTACTTCCGCCAGCGGGTCAAACCTGGAGAGATCGGCTCGAGCACTATGCCGCACAAGGTCAACCCCATCGACTTCGAAAACGCCGAGGGTAATCTCGGCATCGCCAATGCCCTGGCCGGACACTTTAGCGATAAATTGCCGATCTCCCGCTGGCAGCGCGACTTAAGTGACTCGACTGTGCTGCGCTCTCTGGCCACCCTGGTCGGTCACACCGAGTTGGCCTGGCGCTCCCTGCTGCGTGGTTTGGCCAAGATCAGCGTCGACCAGGAGCGCATCGCCGGCGATCTGGATGGGGCTTGGGAGGTCCTGGCCGAGCCCGTGCAGACGGTGCTGCGCCGCTACGGTGTGGTCGATGCCTACGAACGCCTGAAGGAAGCCACCCGTGGCAAACAGGTCAGTCGCGAGGCCTTGCATCAGCTCATCGACCGCTCCAGCGAGCTGCCGAGCAGCGCAAAGGAGGCGCTTCGCGCTTTGACTCCAGCCAGTTACACTGGAGCGGCGGGGACCTTGGCGCGGCAGTTTGCCGCCTCGATGAATGTCGGCGGCTAGGCGTCTCCCCGGTTAAAGATCACGATGATGTGAGGGTCCAGCTGCGATGAACATAAGCGAATTGGCGACGTTGCTGCAAGCTGAGTTGGTGTTGCCGGCGGCCGAGCTTGCCCCTGGGGTGACCGCCGAGATGGAGTTGACGGCGCTGTCGCCGATTGCTACCGCAGCGGCTGGTAGTCTGACTTTTTTGACTCAGGACGACTACGCGCAGTTTCTGCCGACGACCAAGGCGAGTGCCGTCATCTTGGCCAAGGCGCGGCCCGACTTGCGCTTGGCGCAGTTGGTGCACAGCAATCCGTACTGGGCCTTTGCCAAGGCGGCCCAACTGTTTTTTCCGCCGCGCGAGGAAGTGCCAGGTGTGTCCGCCCAGGCCCATGTCGCGGCGTCGGCGACGGTCGCGGCTTCGGCGACGCTTTATCCTTTCGTCTATGTCGGTGATGGTGCCGTGATCGGCGAACGAGTCGTGCTCTATCCCGGTGTTTATGTCGGCCCCCAGGCGCGCATCGGCGACGATAGCGTCTTGCGTGCAAGTGTCGTCATCGAGGCGGGTATCAGCATCGGCCGACGCGTTTTGATTCATGGCGGCAGCGTCATCGGTGCCGATGGTTTTGGCTTCGCTCCAGGTGCGGGCGGCTATGCCAAGATTCCTCAGGTTGGCAGTGTCGTGGTCGGCGACGATGTCGAGATCGGGGCGATGGTCACCATCGATCGCGGCGCACTCGAGGATACCACGGTCGGCCGCGGGACCAAGCTCGACGACCACGTCCATGTCGGCCACGGATCCCGCGTCGGGGAGCACACCATTATGTGCGCCTACGCGGGTCTGGCGGGTTCGACCCGGATCGGCAATTGGGTGGTCCTAGGTGGGCATACCGGTACCACCAACCGCGTCGAGATCGCTGATAAGGTGCAGGTTGGGGCGATGTCTGGGGTGACCAAGGACTTGAGCGAGGCCGGGGTTTACATGGGCTTTCCTGCTCGTCCCGTGCGGGAATGGCGGCGTGATATCGTCCGTTTGAGGCGTCTTGAGGAGATGGACAAGTCCCTGGCCAAACTCACCGCCGAGGTTGCCGAGCTGCGCTCCAGTGTCGCAAAATAGTTCGATGTTCATGCGGTTGACCCACGTCTTCTAAAGGTTTTTTTGGGTCATGCCGATCAAACACGCAGGTTGAAGTGGGCACCGACGAGGAGGATTATCAGTTCCAGGGCGCGATCAACACACTGAATCCGCCGCTTGACTACGTCAGCGATGGGTCGTCCTTGACCACCGGCTATTTTAACATCATCAATCCGCAGTAAGAGCTACTTTGCCAGGCCCTTGAGCAGCGTCCCGCGAAAATGGACGCAGGGCATCACCCCGGTATGTGGCATGAGCAAGGTTCCTGGCGACAGGACCGAGTTGCAGCCGGTCTGGGCGAAGTCGCCCAGGATCGCGCTGAACTTCTGTAGGCCGGTGCTGATCAAATGGCCGTCGGGATGCTTCATGCGGATCGTGCCGCGACGCAGCGGTAGATTAGCCAGCTTGGTGCCCGCGCCGAGGTTGACCTCCCTACCGAGGATGCCGTCGCCGATATAGGCAAAATGGCCGGCCTTAGCCCCGTCGAAGAACATTGAGCCTTTGACCTCCGTGGTGTGCCCGACCACGGCCTCAGGGCCGATGTAGACTTGACCGCGGATGTAGGCGCCGTGGCGCACTTCGGCCTTTGGACCGATGTAGCAGGGGCCTTGAATATAGGCGGTCGGCTCAATGACGGCCCCTTGCGCAACGTAAACGCGTCCTTCGACGATGGCCGTCGGCGCGACCTGGCCATGGATGAGCGGTTGGTCTTTGACACCAAGCTCGTCGAGCAGGGCGCCGAGCCAGACCGCAAGCCCCTTCCCAACCATGGAAAAAGCGTCGGCTTCGAGGCAGCGGCTGCCATGCAAACAAGCCGACAAATCGATACAGCTGCGCAGCATTAGCGTGTCATGGGGCATCGGGCAACCGTCGTCATAGGGAAGTTTTTGCCTAAAGCCTGGCGAAATTCTGCCGACCTATGGTTTCAGAACCGCGCTTGGGTCCGGCGACCTGCCGGTGTCGGTTAGGTTACCCGTAAGTCCCGCAGGACGCACCATCATTTCAGGAAGGGTTATGCATGTTTGATGCGAATCAGTTCAAGCGCTCAGTCAAGGATTGGATGCGCCAGCACCCCCAAGGGAGCGAGGCCGAGCTGATCGACTTCTGCGAGGAGCAAATTCCGCCAGCGCAGTTTACGGCGCATCAGTGGCTCGTCGAGCACACCGTTAGCTGGTACCGCCATGTCTTACTGCAGCGGCGCCATGAGCGCAGCCTCAGCGAAGACGACGAGGTCGATCTCCACTGACCGGTCGCTTCGCCTCGGTGTCCGGTCCGCCCACTTGGCTGGGTGGCCTGTTGGCTATGAGGCCGGGCCTTTGATCATGGCTTTGACGCGCAAAAACTCATCCTCTTCGATCAAATCCAGCGCTTCCATATCTTCAAATCCCAGGTCGCTCAGCCAATCCACATTTTGCATTTCAGGCAATGGTGACGCGACCTCGGCGCCATCGTCCATTTCGTAAAATTCATAGGCTTCCTTGATCAAGCCGCGTTTGGACATCCGGTAGTAGTGGTAGCCGTCGCCATTGACGATGGCACCATCGCGCGAGTCTCCGGTCCAATATTCCCTAGCGTAGATCATTTCGGTTGGTTCTTGTTGCATGATCGCTCCTATCGCACCGGGCAGTCAAAGGCTTAAGGGATGCGTCCCTATAACCTATTCATCGGCACAGCCTGGTCAGAGACTTAGGATGAAGCCAAAATAAATTATTAACCTGTTTAAATTACAGGTGGTTAGTCAATATTGCGGACCTTGACCTAGGCGCCTAATAGAGCCACTTACCGAAGCGATCCAGGCGAATGGTCGGGAATGTGGCATCTCGCGGCGTATAGACGCTCCAGATTACGAACAGCGCTTTACCCCGGACATAGTCCAAGGGGACATGGCCCCACACCCTGGAATCGGTGGAGTTGTCACGGTTGTCGCCGATGCAGAACACAGCGTCCTTGGGCACGGTATAAGCGGCTGGGCCGCCAGAGGGCCAGCTGCTGCGATTGAAGTGCCGCGCGCTGGGAATATTTTGCATCACCAAATGGCTGAGGCCAAACAGGTCTTCACGGTAGAGCAGCTTGATGTCTTTATCATCCTCGATATCATCGAGGAATTTGCGCTCGGCCTCGGCATCGATGCGGTGCTGCTCCTTGCCGTTGACGTAGAGGATATCATCGACCAGCTTGATTTCATCGCCGGCCACGGCGACGACGCGCTTGACGTAGTCGACATCTGGATCGCGCGGGTATTTGAAGACGATAATGTCGCCGCGCTGCGGCGTACCCCAATTGCCTAGGGTGATGTCGGTGAAGGGCACCTTGAAATTATAGGCCAGCTTGAAGGCTAGCAGGCGGTCACCGACCTTGATCGTCGGCTCCATGGACGCTGTCGGCACATGATACGGCGATGCGATCGACCAACGCAGGGCCAAGATCACCGCCAGTAGGACGCCGAGGCTGCGCAGATTATCGAGGCTGAAGAAGCCGGGCTTGGCCGCAGGGGTGGCGGGGCTTGCCGCGGTGGACGACTGGACGCTGGAATCTTTACTCATGCGTTGGAGACGCTCCGAAGCTAATCAAATTTGAGACCATCAGAAATATAACAGAGGCTGCAGGAAGTCACCCGTGAACAGGGCTAAAGGTCGATAAATCCTCCTAACGCTTGCTCTTCCTTTTCGTGCCTAGCCGTCAAGTCAGCGCCCTCTCGTGCCGATAGGTTGCGCTGGGACCGTGGCGCGGGAGGGGACGCATGGTGGCGGGTACAAAGGCCTGGCAAAGGCCTGCTTTGAGGGTCTTAAACTTAATGGTAGCAATGGCTTGCGCACTCCCCGGGCCGTGCGCCGCCGCCTTCACGGCGAGCAAGGTCTGGTACGAAGTGCTGCCGACGCGGGTGATCCGCGTCCACGTTAGCTACACGATCCCAGATCTTAAGGAATTTCGGGAATCCTATGCCGAATTTTATAATAAAAAGGAGGCCGATGCCTTCTATTGGGACCTGCTGCGGGGTGCCGACTTTTTCCCCGGTGACACCGCCCAGAGACGCTTCGTGCAGCAGCCCTTGCAGCCAGATCCCTGGTAGCTCCCTTTAGGGCCCTTTAAAGCTGCTTAACCGCTGCCAAGGCTGCGTCCGACACCGTGGCGCCGACGCGACTGATGACGTCGCTGGCAACCGTGGCGGCCATCTGCCCAGAGACCTGCAGCGACTTGCCCGAGGTGTAGCCAAACAGGAAGCCGGCAGCAAACATATCGCCGGCGGCCGTGGTGTCGAGCACGGTCGTCACCACGGGCTTGATGCGGAACACCTCGTCGCCCTTTTGCACCAGCGCGCCTTCGGCGCCCAACTTGATGACGGCAATGGCACCGGTCGCTGCGATTTTTGCTGCGGCCGCTTCTGGGGTGCCACCGTACAGCATGATGGCTTCCTCGCGGTTGGCGAAGACGATGTCGGCGTCGTCTTCGATCACCTGCAAGAAGTCGGCGTGGCTGCGGCCGATGGCAAAAGGGTCAGCGACATCGAAGGAGACGACTGTGCCGGCTTCTTTCGCCGTCAAGACGGCTTCCTTGATCGCCTTCTTTTGAGCGTCGGTATCCCATTGGTAGCCGCAAAAATGCAGCACCTGGGCCCGTTTGATCTCGGCATGGGGGACTTCCGCCGAGCCGTACAGGCGGCTGGCACCTAGGTTGGTGTTCATCGTCCGCTCGCCATCTGGAGTGATCAGGATGACGCAGGAACCGGTTGCTTCCTGACCGTGTCCGAGGTGGCTTTGGATGCCGAGCTGCGCCATCCGCGATTTGATCCGCTCGCCAAATGCGTCAACTCCGACCATACCGGCAAAGGCGGTCTTTTTGCCCAGCTGGGCCAGCGTGCGAATCGCGTTCATCGCCGACCCACCAAGCTCGGTGACCTGGGGCTTGCCGGCGACGTAGCCAAGCACGTGCGCCTGACGCGCATCGTCGACCAGATGCATCACGCCTTTGGTCAGTTCCAGGGTCTTTATGTCGTGCTCTTCGACCGTTACTAGGATATCGACCAAAGCATTGCAAATGCCCACCACATCGAGAGTCTTCGTCATCAGCTCATTCCTTACGCCGGCAGACTCGCTGCTTTGGCGAGCTCCCCGGACCGACCGTAGTTTATACATGCGGCCGTTAACTTAGCTGGCTTTGCTGATCTTGTCATCCCCAGGATAGGCGAGGGAGCGTAGCTGCAGTTCAACGCGGTGACGGCTTTCCAAGGCGATAATCTTGAGGCGCAGGTCTTCGAGTTCCTCGGCTGCGGCCAGGTGTAGGCGGCTACCACCGCGGTGATGCCGGTAGGCGATGGCCGAGGCGAACAACAAGGCTGGAGTTGCCCCTTGCGGTGCGATCAAGCCGATGGTGAGCGCCGCGACTAGGGTCAGGGCCAGGCCGAACACGCGGGTGCGCCGGTGATGCAAAAAGCCCTGGCGACTCGGATCGAGAGCGCCGTGGATGAGAAAGAGCAGTGCACCAAGCAATGGTGCAGCCATGACGTTCATCGGTACGAGGCGCATCGCGCCAGTGAAGGCCAGGGCCATGCTGAAGATTAAACAAAGGACCGTGACTTGGCGGCGTTGGTGGATGGTGCAGAGCGTGCTGCTGATCGCGGTGGAAGTCGGCGCCATGGGGGTTAACTCGCCTTATGGGTGATCGTATCCGTTGCATCGGGCGCCTCGGTCGAGGCGTCGTTGGCGGCTGTGCTGAGTTGCTGGAGTGCAGGAGTATGGGCTCGGTTCAGGACTAAGAGCATGCGCTCGTTGTTGCCGGCAGAGCTGATCTGGGGATAGAACAGGCCAGCGATCTCAAGATATTGACCGGACAAGCGGTTGGTCATGGTGATATGCATGTCGTTGACGCGCAACTCGGCGGCCACGGCGTGGATATCTAGAGGACCTTGAACCTGGCAGCGTGCAGCGACTACGGTCAAGATGCCATCAAAGCCAAAGGTGACGAGTTCACTGCGTAGCCCGAGTTGGTGGGCTCGGGCCTGAATGAAATGGGTGAACATCTCACTCAGTCGACGGGCCTCACCGTTCAGGTTTAGGCTACGGCTAAAAGCGAGGCTCACCCGCTCGAGAGCCTGCCCCGAAGCCTGGCAGGTTTGCATGGCGTAGCCCCAACGCAGCAGGCTTTCGATGCGAAATGCGCGGCCGTGGCCGACCAGCCGCATCAGGCTGGCGCGCACTACGGGTGATTCCAACAAGGCAGCGAGAGAACATTGGAGATAGGCCTCTGCCGCCCAGGCTGGGGCCGTCGCGACGGGCAGATTGAACCTGACGTCAGTCAGCGGCGGTCTAAGGAAGAACAAGCGGCAGCGCTGCTGCAACCTGGCCAGGTCAAGCGCGCTTAGCGGCAGAGTCTGATCATAGATAACGATCGGTTTGTTAGCGTCCCGGTTGCCGGTGTTCAAGTGTTGGAGCAGATCGGTCACGGCGTTGAAAATCTGGCCGGTGCCGCCAAAAGCTGCGGCAAAGCTGCGCCAACGGCGCAGCCCAACGTCCTTGGACGTGGTCAGCAACTTAAGCTCGCAGTTGGCTAGCCCTTCTTTCAACGCACGACTCCCCAAATCTCTACCTTCGGCCCACACTCAGACGCAGGGCCTCCGTCTGCTACATCGGAGAGTTCGGGGTAAAGCTGAGGAGTTACGGTGATCTGGCGAAGTTGAGCCACTAGGGGCGGAGCCCTAGGTCCTAGCGGCCGGTGGGGGGAGTTGGGTTGTTTTGCTGATTTGCTAAAAAGGCGTGCGAGTAGGACCAGGCTGAATAGAGTGAGAGGGCCAAGCCAATCCACATGCTGATCATCCCGACTTCATGGACAGGCAAGCCTAACAACGGTCGGTTGACGAACAGGCAAGTGATGCCAACGGACAGCAATGCGGTCTTCCACTTACCAAAGTCACCGACGGCAATGACCACGTTGCGCTCGAGGGCCATCAACCTGATACCGTTGATAGCGATGTCGCGACAGATCAGCAAGGCGGCGATAAAGGCCGGAAGCACGCCGGCATTGGCCAATAAAACCAGGGCCGAGGCGACCAGCATCTTATCGGCCACCTGATCGAGCAAGGCACCCAGCGGGGAGACCATGCCGTAGCGCCTGGCGATGTAGCCATCGATCCAGTCGGTGACCGCAGCAGCCGCGAAGACGAACCCACACAGGATGCCTAGCGACGGGCCTATGGGGTAGAGCAGTAGCAGCACCGGCACGGCCGCCATGCGCAGCAGCGACAGCTTGTTGGGCAGCCCTTTGAGCCAGGAGTTGGGGGCGAACGCTAATGCCATGCTCAAGCCTCTGGGTAAAGCGGGGGTAGGCCTGGAATTCCCTTGAAGTATCGTGCTGCGTTCATTTAGGCTGCGCCGGCCCGCCTTGTCAACCGCTCAACGGAGGACCTCCCCGTGGAACTGTACGTCGAAAACCTCATCATCGGTTCCGGTATTGCCGGCCTGACGCTGGCCTTGAAGCTCGCCCAGAAGCAAAAGGTCATGATCATCGCCAAGGGTGGACTGACCGAAAGCAACAGTTGGTACGCTCAAGGTGGCATCGCCAGTGTCCTCAGTGCTCACGATTCCTTCGACGAGCATATCGAAGACACACTGATCGCCGGGGCTGGCCTATGTCGGCGCGACATCGTCGAGATGGTCGTCACTTCAGGACCGCAGCGCATCCGGGAACTGATTGAACGCGGCGTGCAGTTCTCTCAGGAAGACGCTGGCTCAGGACCGACCTATCACCTGACCAGGGAGGGTGGGCATTCGCAGCGTCGCGTGATCCATGCCGATGACCTGACTGGGCAGGCCGTGCTGCGGGCCCTCATCGCTAGCGCACGGCACGATGCCAATATCACCATCTTAGAACAGCATATGGCGGTCGATCTGCTGACGACCGACAAGTACGCCCCAGACTTCGCGGCGAATCATTGCGTCGGTGCCTACGTGCTCAACCGTCAGTCCAATGTCATCAGCACGGTGCGGGCCGCCAATACCTATCTGTGTACGGGCGGTCACGGCAAAGTCTATCTGTACACATCGAATCCCGATGCCGCCACCGGTGATGGGCTGGCGATGGGCTGGCGTGCGGGATGTCGGGTCGCCAATTTGGAATTCATGCAGTTTCATCCGACCTGCCTGTATCATCCGCACGCCAAGACCTTTTTGATCTCCGAGGCGGTCCGCGGCGAGGGTGGGATCTTGAAAAACCGCGCCGGTCATGCCTTTATGCGCAGCTATCATCCGCTTGCCGATCTGGCGCCGCGCGATATCGTGGCGCGGGCCATCGACACCGAACTCAAGAAAAGTGGCGATACCAATGTCTTTCTCGACGTGCGCCACCTCGACGAAAACTTCTTGGTGAAGCACTTTCCGAACATTCACGCGACGTGCTTGCGGCACGGCATCGACATGGCAAAGGCTATGATTCCAGTGGTTCCGGCGGCGCACTACAGCTGTGGCGGCCTCGTCGTTGACAGTCATGGGCGGACCGGTATCGGTGGGCTCTACGCCCTGGGCGAGAATGCTTGCACCGGTTTACACGGTGCCAACCGCTTGGCCTCCAACAGCCTGCTCGAAGCCCTGGTCTTTGCCGACCGAGTTGGCGCCACCGTTCTCGGCGAGACGGCTGCACCGATGCTTGAAGTCAACGTCCCAGCCTGGAACACCAGAGGCGCCGCACCGGTCGATGAAATGGTGGTGCTGTCGCACATCTGGGACGAGATTCGCCGGCTGATGTGGCATTATGTAGGGATCGTACGTAGTGACAATCGCCTGCAACGGGCCCTGAGTCGAATCACCGCTCTAAGGGAGGAGTTGGATCGCTACTATTGGGATTATCAGATCACCGACACCTTGCTTGAAGTGCGTAACCTGGCGGTGGTTGCGGCGTTGACGGTGCGCTGTGCGATCGCCCGCAAGGAGTCGCGCGGCATTCACTACACCTTGGATTACCCGGAGGTCAACGACCTGACCGGATGCAAGGACACCATTATCAGGTAGTTTCCGGGCAGAGGAGGCGCGGTGGGATTCTGGGACAGTTTAAAGCGGCCGGCGCAGGATTCGACCTACCGTCTTGAGCGCCTCGTCGACAGCCTGCTGCGCGAAGAGGCCGGCAAAGGCGGCGTGCACATCGTCTGCGATATCGATAAGACCTATCTTGAGACCGAGTTTGAGAGCTTGATCCGGATGGCGCGGATCGCCTTCGAGGCCGCTAGCGACAAGGTGACGGTTGCGGGGGCTTCCGAGGTGCTGCAGCTAGCCCGCTGGGGGGATGTCAGCGCGTCCTTGCCGACGAGCGGTGAGTTTCCTCGTTGCCTGCACTTTGTCTCGTCATCGCCACCGCAGCTGCGCACGGTCTTGGCCGAGAAGATGATGATGGACGGACTCGACTGGACCTCGGACACGTTCAAGAATCAGGTTTACAACCTGCGCATGGGACGCATGGACCTGCTGCGTCAGCACGTCGCCTATAAATCGCTTGCCCTACTCAACCTGGTGGCCAAGGCAGAAGACGAGGCGACCTTTTATCTCATCGGCGACAACGCTGAATCCGATGCGTATATTTATACCGGCATCAAGCTGCTCCTCGACGGTCGGTTGAACGCGTCCACCTATCAAGCCTATCTCGAAGCGGCGGGTGTCGAGAGCAAGGTCGCTCAGAGCCTCGCAGCCTTGGCGAAGGTGCGCAAACGAGTCGGGGTTGCGGCGGTGTTAATCCGTCGGGTACCTGGCTACGCGATGGTTGAGCAATCGCCGCTCACGGACTCCGTGCAGACTTTTGACGACTTCTTTCAGGCCGCGCTGCTACTCATGGCGCACGGGCTGATCGGTTCAGAGCACTTGTGGCCGCTCGCGCGTAGTTTTCATAATCACCATGGCATGACGCAGCGGCAGATTGCGCATAGCCTCCAAGCAGTGAGTGCCGCGCCGGTACTGACGCAGCTGCGTCAGGCGGCGGCTGAGGCCTTGCAGCGATTGACCGTGGCGACCAGGAGCAGCAGTTCGGCATCGGCCCTGGAGCGCAGCCTCGGGGTGACTCCGGCACGCTTGAACCAACTCACCGGGAGCGACATCCTCCGCCACGCCCGGCTCTGGCAGCAGCGCATGGCTGCGGCCAAGGACAAGCGTGAGGATAAGTCGCGGCGTCAAGCCGCCAAGTCAACCAACACCAACCGAGTTAAGTAAACTCAGCGCCTGGTGCGCATTGATATTGCCTTGGGCCAAGGCGGCGGTGCCGGCTTGCACCCTTAAGCGAGCCTGGACGAGATGCGAGACCTCTTTGGCATAGTCGACATCGGCAATCGCTGACTTCGCCGCAGTGAGGTTTTCCTGATACACATCGATGTAATCAGCGGCCCGGTCCAGGCGCACCTGGAGAGCGCCAAATGCCGCGCGATGGGTCGAAATGGTGTGGAGGGCCTGATCATACACATTGCTAAAGGTGTCGGAGTCCTCGGGCGTCATCAATTCGACCGCGTCATCGACGGTGATGCCGTTGCCCTCGGCGTTGGTGAGCAAGGATTTGGCGCTTTTTAGTCCAAGGCCATCGCTGGTGGCGACCACCTGTTTAAAACCGTCGAATTTGAGCAGGTTGAGATCGCCAGCGTCGTCGTCCGACTCGGCCGACTGCGATTTAAACGGGTCACCGACGCGAAAAATCAGCGACTCGGGACTCTTGCTGGAGTTGCCATTAAGCAGTGGCACGCCATTGAATTCAGTGGTTTCGGCGATACGGGTGACCTCGTCATGCAAGGCTTGGTATTCGACAAAGAGAAAGCCCCGGTCATTGTCGCTGATGGTCGTGTTCGACGCGGCGGTGTTGATCTCCTTCATCCGCAGCACCATATTGCTGATCTCAGCGAGGCTGCCTTCTGCGGTCTGCAGCATATTGACCGCCGTATTGATGCCGCGTTTTGACGCCGATAGGCTGCGTAGCTTGAACTCTAAGCCCTCGGCTAAAGCCCGCTCGGCCGGCATCGGTTGGCCGCGAGAAAACACCGAGCCAGAGCTGAGGCGCTCAAGGGACCCAGAGGTATCGCGCTGCGCATCAGCCAGATTGCGCTCGAGCATCGCTTGCAGGTTGCGGTCGGTGATGTTGAAGGCCACGCTGGTTCCTCGGCGAATTAGGCGCTGTGCGACTCATGATCGCGTAGGTCAAAGAATTCTGTGCCCTCGCCTTTGGGTGTGGCTGCCGCCTCAGCCGCGGTCGTCGCCACCGCCGGGGCGCTGCCGCCTTTGGGTTGGCTGCCGACTTGGGGCTGGAATGGTGCGGTGATTGGCCGCACCAGGCTTGGCCGGTTTTTCCCCGACAACACCTCGGCGCAGTCCTTGAGCACGTGCAGATAGCGGTGGGCCTCAGCGAGGCGGAAGGTCTCGCTGTCGGCGGTCATGGGCGATAACGACGCCAGGCTGGCCGCTTGGACGGCGGTTTTGAGCCCGCTGGTGACGCTGACATTGCGCCCAGCGTGGCGAGTGAGCGCAATATTCGACTCTAGGGAGCTGCCGACCAGGTTTTCGCAGTGTGTCAGGTCGTAGTATTGGCGCGACAAGGTTCGCGCTAGACGGTCGGCACGGCCGATGACGTGGCGCACTTCCGTTGCCATCTGCGCCGAGTGTGCCCCGGCGGAGGTCTGCATTTTGGTGAGGTGCTCGATGTTGCCGGTGACGATACTGCCTTCTTTCTGCACGGAGCCGATGCCTTCGATCAATATATCCAGGCCGCGCGACAAGCCGCCCAGATCGAGCATGCTGCGACCGATGACCTGCATCTCCTCGACGTAGTTGCCGCTAAACTTCGCAATAGACTCGGCAGCGCTGCCGACCGCCGTGTGGCCTTTGGTCAAGCAACCCGAGGCCAGTTCGGCCTCGCTTTGAATCGTCACCAGCAGCGTGGTGATCGTCCGCGTCGCGGTGCTGGAGCGGGCTGCGAGCTTGCGCACCTCGTCGGCGACGACGGCAAAGCCTTGACCCTGCTCGCCGGCCCGAGCGGCTTCGATGGAGGCATTAAGGGCGAGGAGGTTGGTCTGTTCGGCGATGTCATCGATGACGCCGATGATGTTGACGATCTCCTTAGCGCGGACCGACAGCAGTTGCACGAGGTCCGAGGCTTGCCGGACGTCGACGCTGCACAGGTCGATCGCACCGCGCATCTCTTTGATCATCGACTGGCCGTGTTTGGCCTTGTCGTCGAGTTCATGCAGGTCGTCATGGATCACCCCAGTTTGGCTGGTCAGCGTGCTTTCCATGCGCAGTGTGTCCGTGATCCTTAGCTGCATGGTCGTCGCGGCATTCCTGATCAGGCGACTGGAGTCAGCCGCTCGCCCATGCTGCAGGCGCATCTCGGCCATTTGATTGCCGATGCTGTGCCATTCGCCACGCGTTGCGGCGGCGAGTTGGGCGTTTTCCTGACAGAGCATTTGTAAGGCGCTGAGGCGCTTGCTGACCTCGTGCAGATCGGCGCCGGTCGCGTTCAGTTCGTTGAGGACTTCCTCGCCGGTTTGGCTGGCTTCTATGACCTCGTGCAGAGCGACGCTGTTGAGTGGGTTTTCCATGGTCAGAACCCGGCTTGCACCGCGGACTTCGGTAAGCAGAGACTCGAGTTGCCTGGTCGCATCGAGCACCTCAGCCAATGCCAGTTGCTGACTGCGCAGAGTTAGGTTTGGCAGCGTTGCAACCGGCTCAACGACTGTTTTCGGGGGTGGGGGAGGAGTCTTCGCCGCAATGTCCGGCGTGTGGGTCAAGGTCGTTGCTGCTACTGGATGGGCTTGCAGCTTAGGCGAGCGTCGCACCTCGCTGCGGCGCTCTTTGAACAGTGCCTGGGCGCTTGATGTGCGGTAAACGTGCCAAGCACTCAGGCCAAGGATCACGACATTTAGGCCTAGCAAGGACTGCACTAGGGTCCTTGGCACCAGCAGGGAGCCCGTGGTCAAGGCGCTAAGATTCTCGGCCGCCGTGCGGACGGATTCGGCGCTGAGGAATTTGAAGTTGCTCGGGGGGTTGCCATACTCTTTAAGCAGATTTAGGAACTCGCCGGTGCGCGCCATGCCGAGGAGGTTGAAGCCGAGCAAGTCTGTCAGTAGCAACAGCCCCACTCCTGCCAAAGCGCAGCTGATGATCGGGTTGATCGGTGTTTGAACGGGTTGGGCGGCCATGCGGGGTCTCCGGTGCGGTCCGTGCATAGGGACTCGCTGGTCTATCGACCCAGATCCGGGAGAGCTTGAGCGCAAAGCGGCAAAGGACCTTGAGCTGAACGGTGGATCTCAGCACAGTCCTTGGCACAAATGATCGCTTTTGTTGTTTAGGCTTGCGCCCGAGTCGCCATCAAGCGAGGGCTTTAGGCGTGGTAGCGCAGCTTGAAGTCTAGGCTGTAGCTGTCAGCACCGATACCTATCAGCCGGGCTAAGGCACCAGGATTCGTTCGTAAATAATCCAAATTTATCTTGAACTTGTCAATGGGAACTGGTCTTTCCATAGCCATGATGATAACCACGAGCGCCATTTGATACGCCTTCGTTGTCCTGCCTCGTGCCGCCTACACCCCGACTAGCCAGAAAGCGGTGAAGCCATGTTATCCCGATTAGAAGCACCGATCGAGCCGTGCTCCGCGCTGCCCATTGACCTGCGCCAGGCTGTGACCAGCAAGGGCTACACGCCGCCGCTAAAGCAGCTGCCAGAGCTGTTGGCGTTGCTAGGTGAGGCTGACGACACGGCCACGGCCACGGCCACGGCTTTGGCCATTCGCCGGATGGGTGCTGCGGTGTTGCCGGATCTGTTGCGAGCGATACCTGGTAGCCAAAGACCGCAACGCGGTCGCTTGACCGAGCTGATCGGTCGCTTTGCGGCAGCGAGCAGTCCAGGCAGTCAGGCGGATGAGGCGTTCCACCTGCTCCTCGAACTGCTTGACGATCATGATCTAAAAACTCAGCTTAATGCCGCTGCGGCACTCGGTCGTCGGCGTTGCGCCGAGAGCGAAGCAGCGTTGTTGGCAGCCCTTGCCAAGCAGCCGCGTCGTGAGTTGCAATTGGCACTGATTCGGGCCCTAGGTAAGGTTGGCGGCGGCGCGGCGCAGGCCGCCTTGGCGCAGTCACGGCCGGCTAGCGATCCCAGCGCCCTGCAGGTCACCGACCGGGCCATGTTGATCTTGCAGCGTGAACAAAGCCGCACACACCAGGCGGTCATTGCCGATACCGTGCCTCTGGATCAGCCGCGACGGTTTTGGCTGCACGCTCGTGACGGCTTGGAGCACCTCCTCGCCGACGAGGCCAGAGAGCTTGGTTACGAACAGGTTCAAGTGATTGCGCCGGGGCGGGTCGAGATGCTGTCGGCGAGACCTTTAGCCGATCTGTGGCGCCTGCGTTTGATGACCGATGCGGGACTGCCGATGGCGCCTCAGAGTGGCCCGGTTGAGGTGGCCGTGGCCTCCGCTTTGCGTCAGGCTGAGTCGCTGCTGCTTAAGCTCACCTGCAGTGTCAGCACAGCGGACAGCGGTGCGGCGGCGCCGGTGCGTTACCGAATCGACTGGCCTGAGGCGAGCAAAGCGCAGCTGTGGTCCATGGCCGGCCACCTTATGGTTGCTTGCCCAAAGCTCGTCAATGATCCGACCCTGAGTACCTGGGATTTAAATATCCATCAGGATGCCGGAAAGACCCAGATCGAGCTGCGGCCAAAGCGTTGGCTGGATCCGCGCTTTAGCTACCGCCACGGGTTCGTCCCGGCAGCGTCGCATCCGACCATCGCCGCGGCTTTGGCTAGGGTTGCCGCTGCTGGTGCTGGCGACATCGTTTGGGACCCCTTTGTTGGCTCCGGTAGCGAGTTGATCGAGTGCGGCTTGTCGGCTCCAGTGCAAGGCCTGTATGGCACCGATAGCGATCCCGCGGCGATTTCTGTGGCCCAAGGCAACGCCGTCACCGCCAAGCTCCAGGCGAGCTTGCACCTGAGCGTTGGCGACTTCAGCGCGTATTCTGGCCCGCAGCCTAGTTTGATCATCACCAATCCGCCGATGGGACGTCGGGTCCAGCGTGGCCAGCTCGCTGAAGTCCTGACTCGCTTCGCCGAACATGCCGCCAACACCCTGGCACCCGGTGGGCGTCTGGTCTGGCTGGCGCCTTTGCCGGTGCGCACGAATCCAATCTTCCAGCGTCACGGCTTTCGTCCACTGCTGTTGCAGACGGTCGATATGGGCGGGTTTCCGGCCGAGCTGCAGCATTTGGTCAAGTCGAGGTAGCGTCCTGATGGCTCGCCGCATTTTGTCCAAAGTTTGATTCTCGGCAAGCAGTTGGAGCGTTCGGTTTAAGGCTCGCCACCGGCGACGCTTTGGCCGGTAGGTCTAAAGTTCTTGGGGATTGCGCCGATGCGCCTCCCATGATGATCAATCAACAACATGTGTTGGTCTTTTTCGTCGGACTTGTTGCCTGGCCACTGCAGGCGCATGCCGAGGCGACTAGCTTCTTTTCGCGCTATAATATCGGCGTCAGCTACTCGACCACGACGAGCTATGCATCGATTTCCTACGATGCGCCGATCGTGCCGAATCTGCCGCAAGACTGCTCCCAATCGACAGGATCCAGCAGCCTCATGCATTGTGAAGCCTTCCTTGGTCCTGACAGCAGTAACTCAGCGGATATCAGTGTTTACATCGAGAAGCCATTTAAGCGCGAAGGACTTTTTTACTTCGAGCCTGGTTTTACCTTTTCGACGATCTCGTACAAAGGTGGTCTGGCATCGAAGCCTTCAAGTCCGATTAAATCTGGAAGCAGCAGCTCGAACAAGAGTACGACTGCGTCGGCCCAAGCCCCGGCGCAAGGACCTGCGCAAGGACCTGCGCAAGTTGGCAGCAGCAGTGATCCGTCGGCACAGGCAGGTACTCAGCCCTTAACCCAGGCCTATATGGAAATGTACGGGATCAATTGGCAAGCGTACCTGCGGCTTGGCATCACGCCTGAATACTTTCCCGACGTGATGCTAAGCCTCGGCTTGGGGCTGCAAACGGCTGGTGGTCGTTTGAAAATATTCAAGACGGATAAGACTCGCTTTGTCGCTCAGCCCGAAGCTTTTGCCGAACTCGAAGTCGTCTTAGTGCGCGCCTGGACGGGGTCTCTCGCGGTGTTTATCGGTCAGGACCAAACCCTGTCTGGTCAGATTGGATCAAGGTTGATTTCGGACTATCCAAGCGGCACCACGCTAAGCAACTTCCAGCTCAGTCTTGTTGCTGGCTCGGCAGGTGTTCGCTTGCTCTTCCCGTTCTGACTGCAGCTTGCTCGACCGTTTAGCCTTTTGGATCCAATAGAAATGCTCCGATGGCTTCGGCAAAGACCCGCCGCGGAAAGAGGTTGAAAAAGCCGCCACTAGTGGGCACGGCATTGGGAAACGCTAGCCCCCAGTGGTGCGTACCGACAATCCCGAGAAAGTGCGTTGGGAAGATCGGTTGGCTTGCATTCCACTTGGTGATCAGCTCGGAAAAGATCATCTCCCGTTGTGTTAGGACCTGGCTGTCGTTGAGTGTCGCTTGGGTGATCTTGTATAAACCGTAGTATGCCGGGCGCAGGACCAGCTGGTAGTCAACCGTATCGATTCCATAGGCGGGACTGTCTAGGAGTACCGAAGTGGTCGTCGCCGTGGATGGGTCGGCCATCGTGGCGGCCACCGAGTAGATGGGCAGGGTCGCTGGCCACTGATGGTTGGCCCACCACTCCTTGCGCGCATGGCTGGACAGGGCCTTGCTGCCGGTGAGCACCGCTTCGAACAGGACTCTGCCGCGCTCGATATTGGCGAGGGCCTGGGTTGGCGACAATCCAGGGCGAAACAGGTCGGACAGATTGTGACTGAACAAGCCCAAGAAACCCGTTGGATCGGGCGTGGCGCCGTTTAGCTTTTCCTTTACCAAGCCTGGATCTTTCTCGGTGGCGGGCAAACTAACCTGGCTCACGGCCTTGACGAGCTCAGCCCAGTTCTTGACGACCTTGCCAGAGGCCAGGATAAAACCATCCCCGGCAGCCGGCACGGAAAGATGATCGAGGGCCGTCTTGATCTGCTCGGCCAGCTGGTAATTAGGCGACGCGGGATTAAAATAGACGTCATCGGCCGTCTCCGTCCCGTAGATGACTCCGGCCAAGGTGACCACGCCTTTGACGTTCTGCAGGAAGGGGTATTCCTCAGGAGTCGCGTGGGCCTGGGTGATCATGTCCATCGCGACGTCGGCGCCCTGCGAGTAGCCGACGAGATAGATGTTTTTGCATTGATCCAAGGGGATTTTACTAAAGGCTTTATTGATCCGCCGCAGGAAGGTAGCGGCGTTGGTGGCATTGTCGCCGAGGGTTTCGAGCGATCCGGTGCCCGCCTGCAAGAACATCGCTTGAACGTGCGGCTTGTGATCTGCGCCGTCGATGCCGCCGAGATGCACCCTTTCGCCAAGAGCGAAGTCAACCTGATCTAAGGCGGCCAAGCTGTAGGCATGGTCTTGGACTTGGTTCAGTTGGTCTTGGTAGGCATCCTTGAACGCCGAAGGTCCCGTAAACACCTCGTGAATCACGTTTTTGTCGATGAATTCCCCTAAGATGCCGGGAATAAAGATCAGCGTTGCCGGGCCGTTTTTGGCAAACACTTGGTCGATGTCGATGCTGTCATCATACGGGGTGGCAACGCTGTTTTGATAAAAAGCGCTTGGCGTTTCCCCCGGGGCCTTGGTCTGTGCGGCGATGGCTGCGTTGGCGACGTCTAAGTCGGTGGCGGCGATTGCTGCTGGGGGTGGCGTGATAAAGGTTTCGCTGGGCATCAGGACCAGCTTTTGGATGGCTTGATCGCTCATGCCCTGGCTGACGCCCAATTTGTGGAACAGGTTGCGAAAGCGCAGGACCTCGGCGCGTCTACGGGCGGTCTCGCTGGATGCAGAGTTTGCCGCATCGACGCTGTCTTTGACCCCCGCTGCATCGCCGGAGGTTTTGCAGCCGCCTAGGCTCATGCTCAATGCAAGGCATGAGACGGCCCATTTTGGTCTGAACATCATGAAGTCTCCTTGAAGGCGACGAGTCTGAACGAGGGACATCTCGGATTAAGTAGATTAATCCTAGCAGTTTGAATGGGGCCCGTCACTGTGCTTGAACGAGGTCAGTCACCGGATGCCGTAGCAAAAGCTAAGGCGGCCATTGCCGCGGCGATTGCCACATTGGTTGCGGCCTTGTAATAATGTTGCCTGACGCTTTGGCCGCCTCAGGCAGCTAGAAGGCGGCTAATGAGCCTGCTATTTTGACCACCGGTTAGCGCGAGACAGGATGGCAAGATCGTTATGACGACAGCCAGCTGCGATCATTTCACCGTGCACTTTTATCGCCACTAAGTGCCTAATGTAAAACGGCTGCGGCGTTATGTAGTGATGAACGATGTGCGTCGCACCAAAATTAAAGCAAAACAGCTGCAGGGGCACGAATGCCCAGTGATCAAGGATCTGATTCTCGAAGTGCACGTTGCCGCGCGGGATATCATCAGAGTAATGCACTGCCGTAGTGACTAAGCTTAAGCATGCATGGCGTAAGATTGATGGCAGCACCCAAAGAACTACAAGCGCGGAAACAGTGCTCCAAACAACGTTCGGGACCATCTCGTGATACTCTGCCGGTAGCACCCAATCAAGGATCTGCAGATTGGTCAGCAAGTGGAAGACAATGGCAGCCGGCATATTCGCACGGCGAGTGGTTTTGACGGAGAAGGTGGGATCCGCCGACTTCGTGGACTTTATGAATAAGACCGCTCCAAAGGGATAGACCGTGGCGACGATGCGGCGCCAGCCAAAAGGCTGTCCAAGCCCGATCAGGCGCTCTTCCCAATCCTCATTCTGTCCGCTGTGGGAGTGGTGACGTATATGCACCAGACGGCGCCAATAGGGGTTAGCGTGCAGCTTGATTACCCAGATTAGCCCCATCGCGAAGGCATGCATTTTTTTGCTGCTCGAGAAGTACAAATTGTGAATTAAGTCATGCTCCATTTCATGGGCGATCGACATAGCGAACGCCATGCTGATGACTGCAAGAATCCCTGGGATCGCGTCATTGAGAAAAGCCAAGGCCGTAAGGGTCATCATCAAAACCACCGCACCGAGAATCCCCGCGCCGATTAGATCTTGATGTTTAAGCCACGGATGAGCTGCCTTAAGCCGCCGGTCCTCCGCAAGGATTGAACGACGGATAGTCTGGTTCGCGGTGATCGTTGGATCGGGCTGCCAGGCATCTTGAAGAGCCGGCTTGGTAATGGCACCCATAAGCATGTCCCCATAGTGGAAATAGTTGAGCTCTACACGAAATGCTTATCGGCAAGAAAACACGAAATCTTTCGCAATAAATTATTACTGTGTATAATCGCCTTATTAATAGACGCTAATGTTATGAATTTATTAGGATAAATCCGTAGCGGCGGCGGGAGCAGAAGTCATCTATCTTCGCGCTGTTTACTTGGTTCATTTATCGCCCAAGTAGATCATCCCGTAAGTTAAATGATCATGAAGCTTCCCTGAAAATTTACTACCGGCTTTATAAGATGCGGTTGCTCCAGGTGCGATACCAGAAAACGGATGAAAAAACGGGGCGCCATCCGTGTGGATCCAGTGCATCACGCTATCATCGTTGACAACTTGCAGAGTCTGACCCGCCTGCAATGGGATTGGAGTTTCGGCGCTATTCCATGCTTTAGAGCCCGTTCCAGCGAGGATATGGAAGGTCACCACGTTGGTAGCGCTTGCCGTGGTCGCAGCTGGTGTCGCCGCCACAGTAGTCGCAATTGCTGGCTGGGTTGCACCGGTCGGGGCCAGCGGCGCAGCAGCCGGCACAGCAGTGACCGCATTAGCTGGCGCCGCTACAGCGTCGGCCTGACCCGCTGGCTTCGGTGCCTCGGCTGGCGCCTTAGCTGCGGCATTGGCGGCGCCTTGGCTAGTAGTAGGCTTATTCTGGGCCTGCCCAGTTTCCGTAGCAGAAGTTGAGCAGGCGGCCACCACACCTGCACAGGCGATCAACAAGCTATAAGCTACTTTCATTTGTCATCCTTCTCTAAAAAATTTGTGATCTGCTATGACAGAAGTTGGTATTTCCCACCAACGTCGTCCTTATCGGAATTCACATCAAAAACTTTTACTCGCGTACGACAACCTAACACCTTCAATTGGGGGCGATGGATTGGCCAAGTCAACCTACTGAAAAGACTTAAACACCAAGGTCCGTTTAGACGGCTAAGGTGCTGGTTCATGCGATTGCGGCGCGGCAGCGTTAAATTTGCTCGCATTTTATCAAATTTGTCTGATTGGGCAGCGGGTTGGGAGCCAAATGTGGCTCACGACCGAGCGGCGTCTGTGGCGTAACTGTTTAATCCGCCTGGTCTTCTCAGTTTTGCCAGGTTCTTAAACATGCCGCCAACCTGGCTACCAAAAAGGGCGCCGAAGTCGGCGACCAGCGGTGTCGAAACATGGCAGCATAGCGCTTGGGTTAGTCGTGCCAATGCCGACGTGCCCAACCGGCATCGTGGTACTACTCCCCTACTCGAATGTCATCAAATGACATGTTCTATCTTGCCAGTTTAAGACATTTGTACTAAGGTTCCCGAATGGATGTGTGTTTCGCCAATAAGCGCTACAAGCTAGTTTTCACCGACCATGCCCGTCAGCGAATGAGCGTCAGAGATGTGACAATTGAAATGAGCATTGCGATTATTGAGACCGGCACTGTTATCACAAAAGAACGCAAAGGTCGGTTCTGGGTCTATAAGAATCTTCCGGGTCGTACGGATAACTCAGTTTGTCTGTCAATAGTCGTAGAAGACCCCAATTTGGTGGTCGTGACTGCTCTGATTAACTGGAGGCCAAACGATGAAGATTAGCTTCGACAAAAAAGCTGATGCCTTGGCTATTGTCTTTAAAGAAGGGCGAGTGTCTAGGGATGATGAAATCGCGAAAAATGTTTTCGCTGGATTCGATCGGGCGAACGAGTTGGTCGAAATTCAAATACTGGATATTTCTAAAACCGATGCTCCATGGTTTACCGTGGAAGCGGCCGCTAGGTATTTAAACAAGTCTGAGCGAACAATTTTGCGCTGGATTGAGTCTGGAAAGCTAAAGCCCAAAAAAGTAGGGCGTGAGTATCGTTTTAGCCCAACTGACTTGGAAAAGCTTGTCTCTTGAGCCGCTCCTCCTAACAGCCAGCTTTTGTCTTAAGTGATTATAGCTGGCTCCGTTTTGACCGCCTTGAAAGGCCATGCCCGTATCACCCGTAGGTAAATGATATGGCCAAGCTCGGGCGTGAGATCATCAGGATCTTGGAGACGGATGCTGAGTCTTTTTCCGTTAAGCTGACGATGCCACTGGCTTGCGTGTATTACTCGGCCAAATGAGGGGCGCAAAATGGCAAATCGGAAAATTTGCCGCATAGGGCGGCTTTAAGCCGCGCAGATTCGGCCTTGAGCTGCGCGATCGCCACGTCCTTGGCCTGGCTGTCTGCCTTTAGGCTCCGGCTTTTCCTCGAAAACCTTTAACTGATTTTACACCAGATGATTTTGCGCGAGATTTAAGGCAGTTGGGGCCTTCCTAAGGCCAATCCGCGTAGCTGCCCTATCTAGGCGTAGGCGACGGATTTTACCGTCATTAGCGAGCAAACCAGCGGCGCCCTTGTTGTTTCAATACTTTATGTTTACAATCGGGAAGTTATACCCGTAGTATCGGTGCGGAATCGCTACGGGGCCCGTCGTACTGTCCCAGTCGGACGAGAAAATTTCATGGTAGAGCACGCACGCAAACTTGTGACGATTGAAGAGTGGCTCGCGCTGCCTAACGACGATCGAGCGGAACTCATCGAAGGCGAATTGATCAATCGAGCCCTCCCCAGTGTTGACCACGGTGCGACTCAGCGCCGCATCGCACAGCTTTTATATCCTTTCGACCGCAAGGGCGGAGGGGATGGCGGGCCACCGGGTGGCTGGTGGATTGTTAGCGAGGTACCCGTAGTCTATGAAGGGCGACCAAACGGCTTCATCCATGATTTGGCTGGTTGGCGCCGCAGCCGACACCCGGATCGACCGCGTGGCAAGCGGATGATTGTCAAGCCAGATTGGGTTTGTGAAATTCTAAGCAGCAACCGCCAGCACGATTTGACGACGAAGAAATGGGTCCTCCATGAGCATCGAATCCAGCACATTTGGATGGTCGATGTGGACAACGAAGTTCTTTCGGTCCTGCGGTGGGCCGAGAAAGGCTACATTGCCATCGCTGATGTTACACCAGCGCAACGGGCGCGACTTGAGCCTTTCGAGTCCATTGAGCTTGACATCGCTGTGCTCTTTGGAGGCGACCCTGACTAGTTGGGAAGTCGCCCGAAGGGCTCGGCGCGGAGCGACGAGCTCTTCGGGTTTAGTCCAAATCCGAGAACCTGCTGCAAAGGGCCGAGTCGGACTTGTCGAGCCAATACCGACGTTACCAGCGTTTAATATAACTCCGCCAGATCCTTCGACGTCTAGCTTACCCGCCGGCGCCGTAGTCCCAATCGCGACATGCGCATTGTCAGACTATAATCCGACAACCTGTAGTCCTAGCGCCTCTGAGGCTAATGCTAACTTTTGGTCGTGAGTTATCATTGATATTTCGGTCCTCAGTTGCTGCTTCAGGCGGAGTGCCGTCGCTAAATGCAAGGCATCAAGGGTCTTCAACGCGATTGGAAACGTTTGGCTCGCCAGTTCGAGTGTCGCCGCATCCAACTCCACCAGTCGGAGACTACCGAGTAGTTTTAGGCATCTCGATCGAGCCTCAGACAATTTAGCATCGCTGATTTCTCGGGTTAGTCGCCACCGGTCCAAGACGCGCATGCATTCGACCCTTGCAATCACGCTGGATGATGCGCCGTTAGCATACTTTTCGATGTTGGTAATAGCATGCACCTGACGGATGGAGTACCGGAGCAGGACCGATGAATCAAAATAGCAAATAGAGGACGCTTTATTGCTCAAAACCGATCCTCTCTATCTGCCGTGAGCAGATCGACAATATCTGCCTGCTCATCAAAGACTTGCCCTTTCCATGCGGCGATCGTGCTCTTCAGATCGTATTCTGGCTGGATGATCCGTATTTCGTCTACGGGAGTTACGGGAACCATCTTGGCTACCACCCGCTGCCGGTCCAGAATCAGCACTTCTTCCCCTTGCTTGACGTATCGTAAATATTTACTAAGTTCCGCCTTAATCTTCGAAATATTTGCCTTTTTCATCAAGTAACCCCGCCAACTGGATTGCGCGCGATCCACAATATGACTATTACATGACTATGTAAAGACTATAACAGGACACGACCAGGGCGATCGCATCTAATTGGACTTGACAGGTTGACATGCCCACCAGGCGCAGCAAATGCGGCTCTTTGAGGTACCGCTCATAATGCACGCTTGAGCTAGGGGCGCGCCCGCTTGACGGTGCGATTTGACCCGGCGTATACTCTTATACGGTATAAGCGTATAAGAGGGTGCTTGTGGCGCGAATTCTCGATCAATTACATAATGTTCACGGGATTTTAACCAAGGCTGGCATTGACGTCGCGGTCATCGGGGGTTTGGCCCTAGGTGCCTATAACGTGCAGCGCTTTACCAACGACATTGATTTTCTCGTCGATGGCAGCCACCGGCTGAAGTTGAAGCAGCTGATGCTCGCCAATGGGTTCACGCTTTTTGCTGAGACAAGCGAGGTGATCCAATTTGCTGGGGAGATCGCCGTCGATGTCCTTTGTGCAAATCGCCCGATTAGTCTTGCGCTTCTGCAACAGGCCCAGGTGGATCATCGCCTCAACATCAAAGTCATCAGCGCTGAGGGCCTTATCGGCTTGAAAATCCAGGCTTACTGCAACGACCCAAAGCGGGAGCTTCGTGACAAAGCTGACATTGCGGCGCTGATTGAGAGGAACAACGCATTGGACTGGGTGACCATTAAAAAGTTTGCTGAGATGTTCGATCAATGGGCTGTCATTGAGCAGATACGCAAGCTGCACACGAAATGAGGCGGTCAGCAGATGAATTTAGTCGAATATCTCAATTGGCTGGATGAAAACCGCGCAGCATTTCCAGTCCAAAGATCAGCCAAGCCAACACCCAAGCACCCAGGTCGCGTCTTGCGCGAAGAGTTCATCGACAAGCGAGGCATAAGCCAATCAGAACTTGCAAGGAAACTGGGCTGCCGATTTGCTAAGATTAACGAAATACTAAACGGCAAGCGTGCGATCACTCCCGAGTTCGCACTGCAACTAGAAACTCTGTTGGGACTGCCAGCGGAATCCTGGGTATCTCTTCAGGCAGAGTATGACCTCTGGAAGGCCCGACAGCGCGCGGCGGGCGCCTAGCCGACCGGTGCCACCCACCGCGCAAAGCACAAAAAATTGCGGACAATTCGATATGCGAAAGGCTAAGGTCAGCTACATTCCCATGGCCGGGTCCGGTGCCTGTAGTGGCAACACACACAAGAGGCTAAAGGAGCTTAAGCCATGAAAGCAAAGCCTACAGTTTTCTTCCGACCGATCGAAGGCTCCGCTCCCCTGTCCATACATTGGTACCCAGGACCATTTGGCGATGCTAAAGAGGCAGCGAGCGGCAACGGTGTGTTCTGGTGCAGCCCAAACGGAGAGATCCTTGCAGTGCAGTTTGATGATGTCCATGAGGACCGAGACGATCAGTCGTTAGTATGCAACAAGAATCTACGGATCGAACTGACCGTCAGGAAGGGCAAAGCAAAATTTAAGGTCGTGCATGGCAAGGATCAAGCAGCTTGACCCTCTTCAATCGCGACTTACAAGGGCGCATCTGAGCGATACCGGGCAGCGTCCGACAGGCGCCTAAGCACTCGATATTACGCGATATTTAAGACTGCTAAGAGCTGCCTAATCTGGTAAACGCCCCAGTGCCGCAGGTATTTGCCCGACGTTGCCACCACCAGTAGCGCTGTGCCGGCGCAGCACTTGAGAATCTCTCGCTGGCTCCTGCCGTGCGGCATCGTGCTTGGGTCGGTCCCCGACATGGCTGCGGTTCCTGCCGATGTCACTTCACTCTGGTGGCGCACCACTGTAAAGGGTCTTGTGTCGAGTCTCAAGGAGCAAGTCGATGAAGATAGCAAGACAGAAAATCGGCACATGTCGCAGTGGCAATGTGATAAATACGTTTATGAATGATGACTGGGAAATAATTGAGCAGCAGGTTGCGAAATATAGCTCTGCAGATCACTTTGATCAGTGGTCTGCGCAAACCCTGTCCTTTAGGGCTGACTTTTACCCACAAGTCCGTAACATACTGAAATCACTTGATTTGCAAAATGGGCCAGATTTAATGTTTTCATCTGGTTACGGTAGATATGGGTAAAAGTCAGTCCTTTAGGGAGGGGAGGTTCAAGCTTGGGTCGTATTTGAGCGGCTTACGGTGCGCGCGATGCGGCGATTTGGTCAGTTTGCAGCGGATTACTCGAGATTTATCAGATATGCAAGTATTCACAAGGGCTGTATTAGTGACGAATTCATCGCGGCTGAAAAGTTACGCCTTGGGCTTGCGACGTCGCCGGATCTGGTTAGGTTCGCAGCTAAGCTGACTGAAGACGTCTTCCTCGATTAGGTGATGCATAGGATCAATCCACGGGTTATGAACCAAGTATGGATTCCTATCTCCGGTGGCTAGCATGTACACTCTCTGATCAGGAACAAAACGGTTAACGTAGCGATTGCCGGACGTGTAGGTCACGATATGGTATCCTGGGTTCCTTTTGCAAAAATCTTGCAGTGACGGTGTATCGCTACTTTGAAACATGCCAATTTGACTGAACGGGTCAAATCCTAGCCAAAGTATCTCGTCGCGATCAACAATGATGCTCACGGCCTTGTGAAAGGCACCACTGTCGAGGATCAATTCCACGTGCTCTTTGTTGGCAACGGCGCCCACGAATCACCTCCCGCTATTGACTATCGGTACGAGGGACTGTGATCCTACTTCGCTGTCTACCGTCAATTCCACCCGGTTGTCGTTAGCCACTGCGCCCATCGATCAAAGCCCTCGGTAAGGCTATCGGTATGATTTATGGTGGCCCTTTAACCGCTTTTGAAATTGAGATTTTTGGTCTGGTGCGAACCGTTTAACTTAGGCTAATCAATCTCGTGAGCTAGGGGGTCGGGCACTGGCGCTAAGCTAACGAAAGCCCTAGTCCTGAAGTGGCACATGTCCAGCCAGGGGCGCAGCCGCTCATAATTCAAAGCAAATTTAGGGTTAAGCCAAAGCTGTTCGTCAAGCTGGATGCGAGTGCGAAGCTTTTTAACCAAAATATGAACGAGGTAGCA
>CAIYRB010000026.1 GCA_903928445.1 uncultured Pseudomonadota bacterium
ACCGCTCTTTAATCAAGGCCCTAATTGAATCTGTAGATTGATTGCTAACGGCAAGTCTCATAAGTCCTCCATGTTTTGCGACATCGAGGAGTCTGCCTTAAGCCGACATCAGCCGGCCACATATGCAGGAAGAGTGCCTACGTTTCGAACCCCAGTTTGTCCAGAAGTATCAAACTATGGACCCGGATCTTGAGCGTCGAATTACCGGTATGTATGCGCGAGGCATGAGCACGCGCGACATTCAGGCTCAGGTTGCGGACTTCTACGGGACCGATGTCTCGCCGATGCTGGTGTCCAGGGTGACTGACAAGCTTCTTGATGGAATCAAAGAGTGGCAAACCCGACCTCTCGACGACACCTATGCCGTGGTATTTATGGACGCTATTCACTATAAAATTCGCCAGGATGCAAAAGTGATATCGAAAGCCTCCTATACCTGCCTTGGCGTAGGTCTCGACGGCCGAGTCGACGTGCTTGGCATTTGGCTTTCTGAAAACGAAGGTGCTCACTTTTGGCTGACCGTGATGACGGACTTGAGAGATCGCGGGGTCAAGGACATCCTGATTGCCTGTGTGGATGGCTTAAAGGGCTTTCCTGAGGCGATCGCGTCTGCATTCCCACAGACCCAGGTCCAGCTATGCATCGTCCATCAGATTCGAAATTCGCTGCGCTATATGGCATGGAAGTATCAGCGCGATTTCATCGCGGATCTAAAATTGGTCTATAGGGCGCCTACCAGGGAAGTGGCTGAAGCTGAGTTGGCTAATCTTGAAACCAAGTGGGAGAGCCGGTGCGCCATGGCAGTCAGGGGCTGGAGAGATAATTGGGCGCATCTATCAACCTACTTCGACTACCCGCCTGTGATTCGAAAAATGGTCTACACCACCAACGCGGTTGAGGCCCTTCACCGTCAATTTCGAAAAGTTACCAAAGCCAAGGGAGCATTCCCTACTGATGACTCTTTGAAAAAGATGCTTTACCTGGCAACCCTTGACCTTAAGGGGTCGTTTCGTAGTAAGCAAGGGTGGCCGCAAATATTCGGCCAACTGAAGATCGTATTCGGAGATCGTGTGCCTGAAGTCATCAATTGGCAACGATCTAGTTTACACAAAGATCATTACATTCTCGCTGCTCACCGTCGATTGCTCGGCACAATTCGCACCCCCATTCAATTTGGTGCGTGCGATTACTCTCATTGTGCGACCACAGTTCCCTGCCCTACCTCGCCTGATATTTCGGCAACCTCCTCACCTCAAACCCCGCCAACCTCACCCCAGCCCTATCCTTCGCCGCCACACTCGGCGCCCCCACCGGCCACGGAATCCCCAAATCCGGATCATTCCACAAAATGCTCGCCTCGCACTCCGGCCGATAAAACTCCGTACACTTATAGCTAAAGAACGTATCGTCCCTGGTCGCCACAAAGCCATGCGCAAACCCAGGCGGCACATAGACCTGGTGCTTATTCTCACCACTCAACACAACCCCAACCCACTTGCCAAAAGTCGGCGATCCAACGCGAATGTCGACCGCCACATCGTACACTTCGCCTTGTAAAACGCTGACCAGCTTGCCCTGACCAAAGGGCTCTTGGAAGTGCAGGCCACGCAGCACGCCCTTGGCAGAAAACGACAGATTATCTTGGACAAACTGCGCCGTTAGCCCAGCCTCGGCGTAGCGGGCTGCGTTGTAGGTTTCCACAAAGAAGCCTCGGGCGTCGCCAAACACCTTGGGTTCGATCAGCAGCAGGCCCGGGATGGATAGTGGGGTCGTCTTCATCCGTGGGCTCGCTCCCCTGGTAGGCGCAGTAGGTACTGGCCGTAGCTGTTCTTTTCCATCTTGCGACCGGCTTGGAGCAGTTGTTCGGTCGAAATATAGTTCATCCGCCAGGCGACTTCTTCAGGGCACGAGATCTTCATGCCTTGGCGGTTTTCCACCGCCTCGACAAAGTTGGTGGCCTCGACCAGCGACGAGTGAGTGCCGGTATCCATCCAGGCCGTGCCGCGGCCGAGGATTTCGACGCTGAGTTGGCCGCGCTTTAGGTAGACGGCATTGAGGTCGGTGATCTCGAGTTCGCCGCGGGGGGAGGGCTTCAGGTTTTTGGCGATGTTGATGACGTCGTTGGGGTAAAAGTAGAGTCCCGTGACGGCGTAGTTTGATTTTGGTTTGGCGGGCTTTTCTTCGATGCTGATGGCGCGGCCGTGAGCATCAAATTCGACGACGCCGTAGCGCTCGGGATCGCGGATGTGGTAGCCGAAGACGGTGGCGCCAGTTTGTCGGGCGTTGACGTCTTGAAGGATCTTGCTGAGGCCTTGAGCGTAGAAGATGTTGTCGCCGAGGATCAGGCAGACTGGGTTCTTACCGATGAAATCCTCGCCAATCACAAAGGCCTGGGCCAGGCCATCGGGTGTGGGCTGCTCGGCGTATGCGATGGTGATGCCAAATTGGCTGCCGTCCCCGAGGAGGCGCTTGAAAGCGGGGAGGTCAAAGGGGGTGCTGATGACCAGGATGTCGCGAATCCCAGCTAGGAGTAGGACCGACAGGGGGTAGTAGATCATCGGTTTGTCGTAAATCGGCAACATCTGCTTACTGACGGCTAGGGTCAACGGGTGCAGCCTTGTTCCTGAACCACCGGCGAGGATGATGCCCTTACGCGGGAGGGCGGGGCGTGGGTCGCTTTCGGTCATGCGAGACGTTCCTTTAGATGGGGGCAGCGGTCTTGCGTCGGTCTCAGCCACACTGGCTGGCGGTTCTATCGGATGTAGGGATAGAGGGGGCTTTGGGCGCAGGTTCACCTGTCGCGGTTGATTGGGGGCGCATGGTGACCTGGTGTGAAACGTGTGAGAGTCGCTGAGCTGATCGGTTCAGCGGTGCTGATGATAAAAAGAGCACGGGGCACCTCATGGTTTGAGGTGACTGTAGTTGGATTTGGCGGCGAGCTCAAGGTGATCTGGGGGTTGCGGGCGGGGCTGGTGGTGGCGCTAAAGCAGAGGTGGGAGAACGCGGGCCAGCTGGGGACTTTGTTCTCTGTCGGTGTCTGGGGCCTATTTGGGCTTGGCCTGGGATGTTAAAGCCAAACGCTCGGCTGCGACCCGATCCTCCGGTAGGCCGGTGAGAGTTGCCAGAAATGCGTTGGTTAACGTCCGTGTCTCATCCTTGGCCAGGAGCTGGTGCAGGAGAGCAAGTGTTGCTTCGGCCTTACCTTTGGCCTCACCCTCTGCCCGCCCCTGATCCGTCGCTGCCGCAATCGACCACGCATAGTCGATCGCAGACTTCTCTCGCATCCGTGCCAGCTCCCGCGCCTCGCCCTCGGATGAAATGTCACCGAGTAGCTCGCGTGCCGCTTCAAGATCTGGATTGGTCAAACAAGCTTTCTGGACCATGGCATCCTCCGGTGCATCAAGT
>CAIYRB010000027.1 GCA_903928445.1 uncultured Pseudomonadota bacterium
CATTGATCAAAAACTGCAGGAACTCGCTCATGCGACCTCAGTGCGACTTGTTGGCCTGGCCTGGTTCAATCTTGGCTTCAAACACCGCTTTGTTGCCCTCGGTCTTGAGGATGACTGCTGGCTTCACCGCGTCGCGCTGCGCATTGATCGATAAGGTGCCAGCGACACCGACAAAGTCCTTGGTGGCTGACAAAGCCTTCTTAAGCGCCGCGGGATCGTTGCTACCGGCGCGCTTAAAGGCATCGGCGACGACGAGGATGCCGTCGTAGCTGCTCGCGGACATCGCGCCGGGCGCTTTATGAAAGCGCGCCGTGTAGTCTTTGACAAACTTCTGGACGCGCGGATCCTTGTCATCGGGAGCAAAATGGGTTGAGAAATAGTTGCCTTTGGCGGCATCGGCACCGGCTAGTTCATAGAGCGTTGGGCTATCCCAGCCGTCGCCGCCTAGCAGGGTCACCTTAAAGCCCATCTGCTGCGCCTGCTTCATGATCAAGCCGACCTCTTGATAATAGCCAGGCACCAACAGCACTTCAGGGTGCTTGGCGCGGATCTTGGTGAGCTGGGTTTTAAAGTCCTTTTTGCCGGCTTCGTAGGACTCGTTGGCCACCACCTCGCCGCCAGCAGCCTTGAGCGCGACGGTAAAGGCCTCGGCCAGTCCCTTGGAATAGTCTGACTTGTGGTCGAGCAGGATCGCCGCTTTCTTTTTATTCAGACGGTGGACGGCGAAATCCGCCAACACCGATCCTTGGAACGGATCGATAAAGCAGGTACGAAACACCGCATCGCCCTTTTTCGTCACCTCTGGATTGGTCGAAGCGGGAGTCACCTGGACCTTGCCAGCCTCGATCACCGCGGATCCCATCGCCAAGGTGTTGGAGCTGGCAACGCTGCCAAAGACCAAATCCACCTTGTCGACGTTGAGGACTTTTTTAACGGCGAGGGCGGCATCGATGGGATTGGACTTCTCGTCCTCCTTGACCACGGTGATCCGGCTCGCTAGGGCTGGGTCCTTGGCCTTCAGATCATCAAGTGCCATCTCCATCCCGTTGATGGACTCTTCGCCGTAGGTCGACTGCGCCCCACTCAGACCAAAAACGGCACCGACTTTCAGGGTGTTAGCAGCAAATGCAACGGCGCTGACCAAGCCAAACGCAGCGGCGACGGGTAGAGTTAGGCGATGCATGATCATGGCAATCCTCTCAGACGTGGACATCGGGGCGAGCTTAGGATTTATCAGCTACTGCCGGTATAAACTAGCGAAAATGGATGTAGCCAGAGCAGGCATGACGACGACCGCTAGATTGCCCAGCTGCGGCCAGAGGCGAGACAGTGAAACGAGGGCCCCCAACCTATGTTCAAAAGTGTCAAATAATGGTACCTTAAAAGTACACATATTACATTTTTGGGGCCCTTAAACATGCTGAGACATGCGAGGTCAGATCTAACCAACTGGAAAGTATCGAAAAACCGTAAGCCCCTGATCATTCTGGGTGCCCGGCAAGTGGGCAAGACCTATTTGGTTCAAGAGTTCGGTAAGACCGCATTCAGCGTGACCCATGTGTTTAACTTCGAACGAGAGCCGCGCGCCGCAGCGGTGTTCGACCGAGATCTGGTACCACAGCGGATCGTGGCGGAGCTGTCGCTACTGACCGGCAGACCCATCAATCCTGACACCGATTTGCTCTTCTTTGACGAAATTCAGGCGGCGCCAAAGGCGCTCACAAGCCTCAAACACTTCTGCGAACAGATGCCACGCCTGGCGATTTGTGCTGCGGGATCGCTACTTGGGCTAAGCCTCGCACAATCATCCTTTCCCGTCGGCTATGTCGATTGGCTACACCTTCACCCGCTGTCATTCCATGAGTTTGTCCTAGCTAGGGGCAACGCGCTCGTGTGTCGTGCATTCGAGGAAGCCGAACACAGTCAGGACATGTCATCGACCGCGCACCAGATGTTTTGGGACCTCTGGCGCGAATATTTGCTGACCGGGGGACTACCCGAAGTCGTGTCACGATATATCGCAAACTCCCCAGGCTCATTGGAGGCGGTCGCTGATGTCCGCGTCACACAGCAAAAATTGATCAATGCGTACTTGGCGGACGTCGCCAAGCACTCAGGCAAAGTGAACGCACTTCATATCGAACGAACGTGGGCGTCTGTACCGCAACAATTAGCCGTAGCCCAGGACCTGTCCGTAAGCAGGTTCAAGTTTAAGGATGTTGTCCCTGGGATTCACAATTACGGTCGACTTGCTGGTCCCATCGATTGGTTGGCAAAGGCTGGCCTCATTCTTCAGGTTCCGATCTGTGAGCACGCGGAAACCCCCATCGCAGCGTTTACCAAGCCTAACCATTTCCGGATCTATCTGTTCGACGTGGGTATACTCGGTGCCATGTTAGACTTACCTGCTCGGGCATTGCTATCGTACGATTTTGGTACATATAAAGGCTATGTTGCGGAAAATTTTGTCGCCCAGGCACTCAAAGCGTCAGGACCGCTGCGGCCATTATTCGGTTGGACAGAGGCGAAATCAGAGATTGAATTTCTGCTTCAAGGCTCCACCACAGGTATTCCCGTCGAGGTGAAATCAGCACATCGCGTGAGAGCTCAAAGCCTCAGGGTCTTCAATGAAAAGTATCGGCCCAAATTTAGCCTGATACTATCTGGCCGCCCACCGTCAGAGTCAGCCAACGCCAACGGCGTGACCACCAACGTGCAACTACCTTTGTACCTAGCCCATCGCGCCTGGAAGTATACGGATTGACCACTATACGGACCATGCAACGTCCCATGGGTCACAGGTAAGGCGCAAACAACCGGGTCACGCTATCGCGCAGACGGACCGGAAACGAGCGACTGCTCAAATCCTCGAGGGTCAAAGGCCGCGACCGGCGCAGCTTGTCGTCAAAGACCAGGTGCAGGCGGTCCGCCAAATCACGACTAAAGCACTCGATATTGAATTCAAAGTTGAGGCGCAGACTGCGCGCATCCCAATTGGCGGAGCCAATCAAAGCCCACGCATCATCGATCAGCATCATCTTGGTGTGATCAAACGGCGGTGGCACCAGGTAGACCTTGCAATTCTTTTGCAGCAGCGGCGGCAACGTCGCAAAAGCCGCCCAAGCCACGGGCGGAATGTTGTTCTTTTCCGGTAGCAAAATCTCGACTTGGACGCCCGACATCAGCGCCACACTTAAAAAGCGCACGGCCGTCGAGTCGGGCAGAAAGTAGGGCGTCGCGATGCGAATCCGCGTTCGTGCCGATGAGATGGCCCCAAGCATGGTCCAGAGAACCTTTTCGAAATCGCGGTCGGGACCGTCGGGCACACCTCTGGCCAGCACATCGCCGCGACCAGGCTCGATATGCGGCAGCCACTGATCGCCAGCCAGCACCTCCTTCGTGGTGAAGGCCCAGTCCTCGACAAAGGCCTGGCGCAGATGGGCCACGACCGGGCCGACGATCTTGAAGTGCAAATCCTGCACCGGATGCGGATAGCCTCTGGTGACATAGTTGCCTTGGCGGATATTCATACCGCCGGTAAAGCCGATGCGGCCATCGACGACCATGATCTTGCGGTGGCTGCGCAGGTTTAGGGCGGCGATGCGCGTCGGCTGCAAATTAGGCATAAATCGCGCGCTGCGCACCCCTGCGGCGCGAAGTTTAGGCACCACCGACGGGAAGGAATAGCGCGAGCCCGTCGCATCGATCAAGACGCGGACCTCGACCCCGCGCAGGACCGCTAAACGCAGGGCCTCGATAAATTCACGACCCACATCATCGTAATCGAAGATGTAGCTCGACAGCATGACCGACGCGGTCGCTTCGGCGATTGCTTGCAGCATCGCCGGATAAGCTTGTTCGCCGTTGAGCAAGGGATCAATAGCGTTGCCTGACGTCAGCGGCATGCCGGACACCTGATCGCCCAAGCGCGACAGCTGCTGCAGACCCGAATCCGCAAGCAGTCCGGCTGCATGCAGACTCCCCGCGGTGGCTCGGTCGAGACGCACCTTGCCCTCAGCACCCATCAGGGTCACCGCGGAGCGGCGGATCCGATTGATGCCAAAGATATAGTAAAGGAGCGCCCCGATCAGCGGTGACAGCCAGATCAAGCCGACCCAACCCGTCGCCGAACGCGGCTCATCTTTCGTCAAGACTGCATGGCAGGAAGCGATCAAAGCGACGCTGGTGTGAATGCCGACAACGAGATCCGGTCGCACCCAGGTGTCGTAGAGATGCCAAAACATCGAGACCTCAGACTTCGGCGTCGTAAAAATAGTAGGGAGCGCGCTTCATACCGAGAGACTCATAAACGGCCACCGCGCTTTGATTGGCCTGCTCGACATAGAGACGCAGTCCCCTAGCCTGCGGATCCTCTGCGGCCAAGGACTGAACAGCACGGTAGAGTTGCCGGAACACCCCATGCTGACGCTGCTTAGCCGCGACATAAACGCTCTGAATCCAGTAGATGACGCCGTCGCGCCAGTCGGTCAGCTCATAGGTCAACATGGTTTGACCGATCACTTGACCCTGGACTTCAGCGACCAGGTAGCGACCTAAGGCCGGCGTGGCCAAAACCCGCGTCACCCCGCGACGCAGAACGGCAAGATCCAAGCATTTGCCCTCGCTCTCCCACGCCAAGGCCGCGTTGAATCCGACGATATCATCGATATCCCTGAGCTCGGCAGGGCGAACGAGGACCGACGCCTCCCCTTTGCGTAGAGGCGACGTCGGCACAGGCTGGAGAAGGTCCTTCATCAATGCTTAGGCCTTGCTGAGCTTGCGCACCGTGTAGTGCAAGATGCCACCGCTGCGGAAGTATTCCAGCTCATCGGACGTATCGATGCGGCAGCGCACCTTGACCGTTTCCGACTTGCCACCTGCGCGGTGCACCACCAGATCCAGCTCACAACGAGGCGCTAGCTTGGCGGTGCCCAAAATATCGAAGGTCTCGGTGCCATCGAGCTTCAAGGTGACGCGCGACGTGGTCCCTTCAAACTGCAGCGGCAAGACGCCCATTCCGACTAGGTTAGACCGGTGAATCCGCTCAAAGCTCTCGACGACCACGGCTTTAACGCCGAGTAGGTTGGTGCCTTTGGCAGCCCAATCACGCGACGAGCCGGTGCCGTACTCCTTGCCAGCGATGATCACGAGCGGCGTCTTTTCCTTTTGGTACTGCATCGCCGCATCGTAGATGGTCATCTGCTTACCATCTGGCATGTGCTTGGTGACGCCGCCTTCGATTCCCGGCATCATCTCGTTGCGCAAGCGGATGTTGGCGAAGGTCCCACGCATCATGACTTCGTGGTTACCGCGGCGAGCGCCGTAGGAATTGAAGTCGGCCTTCTTGACACCGTGAGCCACCAGGTACTGACCGGCTGGACTGGAGTCCTTGATCGAACCCGCTGGCGAGATATGGTCGGTCGTGACCGAATCGCCAAGCACGGCGAGCGGACGCGCGCCTTTGATATCGGTAATAGCCGCCGGCTGCGCCGTCATGCCTTCGAAATAAGGCGGGTTGCGCACGTAGGTGCTGTCTTTATTCCAGGTGAACGAGAAGCCACCTGAGACCTTGACCGCCTGCCATTGCGCAGGCCCCTTGGCGACATCGCTATAGCGCTTGCGGAACATCTCTGGGGTTAGAGCTTTGTCGATGGTAGCGCGGATCTCGGCATTTGAAGGCCAGATATCCTTGAGGTAAACCGGCTTGCCGTCGCTACCCTGGCCGATGGGCTCTTTGGTCAAATCGATCTTGATGTTGCCAGCCAAAGCATAGGCGACGACCAGAGGTGGCGACGCCAGGTAGTTGGCTTTAACGTCGGGGCCAATGCGGCCTTCGAAGTTGCGGTTACCAGAAAGCACGGATACCGACACCAGGTCTTTGGCATGAATCGCCGCAGCGATGGTGTCATGCAGTGGGCCGCTATTGCCGATGCAGGTGGTGCAACCATAGCCGACGAGGTTAAAGCCCAGTTTGTCGAGAAAGACGTTGAGGCCAGAAGCCTGGTAGTAGTCAGTGACCACCTGCGACCCGGGTGCTAGCGAGGTCTTGACCCAAGGTTTGACCTTCAGGCCCTTTTCCACCGCCTTTTTTGCCAGTAATCCGGCAGCAAGCATGACCGCCGGGTTGGAGGTGTTGGTGCAACTGGTGATGGCCGCGATGACGATGGAGCCTTGCTCCAGGGCGAAGTCGGCGCCTACAACCGGCGACTTTAGACTGAGGTCAGCGTCTTTGACTTTGAAGACGGTGCTCAGCTCTTTTTTAAAATTGCCAGCAACTTGGCCGAGTACAACGCGGTCTTGGGGGCGCTTTGGTCCAGCCAGCGCCGGCTCGACCGTGCTTAGATCCAGTTCGAGCACAGCGGTGAAGCTCGGTTCCGGCGCGCTTGGCTCGTACCACAGGCCTTGGGCTTTGGCATAGGCCTCGACCAACTTCACCTGGGACTCGTCGCGGCCGGAAAAACGCAGGTAGCGCGTCGTCTCGCCGTCGATCGGGAAGAAGCCGCAGGTCGCCCCGTATTCGGGCGCCATATTGGCGATCGTCGCCCGGTCGGCCAGCGAAAGATGCGCCAGGCCGGGGCCAAAAAACTCGACGAATTTGCCGACCACGCCCTTTTTGCGCAGCATTTCCGTGACGGCCAGCACCAAATCCGTCGCTGTCGCGCCCTCGGTCAAGGTGCCGGTAAAGCGCAGACCGACGACCTCAGGAATCACCATCGATAGCGGCTGCGCCAGCATCGCCGCCTCGGCCTCGATGCCACCCACGCCCCAGCCCAGGACCGACAGGCCGTTGACCATCGTCGTGTGGCTATCGGTGCCGACCAAAGTATCTGGGTAGACCCAGTCTTGACCGTCCTTGTGCTCGCGAAAGGCGACCCGAGCTAAATACTCCAAGTTTACTTGGTGACAGATGCCAGTACCGGGAGGTACGACCGTGAAGTTATTAAACGCGGTCTGCGCCCACTTCAAAAACTCATAGCGTTCGCCGTTGCGGTCGAATTCCAGGTCGACGTTGACCTGAAAGGCGTCGGCACTCCCGGCCTTATCCACGGTTACGGAGTGATCGATGACCAAGTCGACGGGTTTGAGCGGGTTGATCTTCTTTGGGTCGCCCCCGACCTTCAGCATCGCCTCTCGCATCGTCGCTAAATCGACGACTGCTGGCACACCGGTGAAGTCCTGCATCAGCACGCGAGCCGGGTAGAAAGCCACCTCGTGCTGGGAGGTCTTGGTCTTAAGCCAGGTCGCCATCGCCTCGATATCGGCCTTTTGCACGATGGTGCCGTCTTCGTGGCGCAGCAGATTCTCCAGCAGCACTTTGAGCGAGAGCGGCAACCGCTGTAGATCACCGAGGCCGTTTTGCGCGGCCTTCTTCAGGCTGGCAAAATGGTAGGTTTTGCCATCGACGCTGAGTGTGTCATGCGCCTTGAAACTATCGTTCGCCATCATCGCTCTCCATCGTCCGCTGAAAGGTTGTATGGTCTCTGGCCGGACCGGCACAGACACCACAGCAGGCAGTGTACAGGAATCAGCCTTCTTTTGAAGCGCCGCCTTCGCGTCCGGTGCGGATCCACTGGCGCGGCGCCCGTTGGCCATAAAGCCACAGCTTCCACAAAACATAGGCCGGCAAAAAGCGCAACGCCAAGAGATAGCGCAGAGGCAAGCCGAGGACAAAAAACGGCGTCAGGGCATAGACGGCCATGCTGAAAAACATCAGCAACTGGATGGAGACGAGCCCGGTCAAGCCAAAAACAACCGCACCGAGGGTGGCGAGCAGCTGCCACGTCGCCAGCTTCGACAGCGGCAGCATATACAGATCAAACAGGTAGTAGGCCTTTTGGCCCAGGCCAAGCTGACGATGCCGCAGCAGCTCGCTGGTAAAGAGTTTACGCAGGGCTTTGCGGCCATGCTCCCAGCGTTGGCGCTGCGACGCCGCCGCTGCTCCGCCCTGGCTGACCAACTGGGCGTTAATGTGGGCGGCACGGACAAAATGCGCGCGCTCGCCATTTAAGCGTAGGCGCCAGCTAAATTCGAGGTCTTCGGCCAGACCGAAGGCCGACCATGGACAGCGCCGCAGTCCCGCCACCGAAAAGCACATGCCGTTGCCGCGCAAGGCGACGCTTACGCCAAGCTCCTCTTGCGCCAAGAGCCACGTGCCATTGAACAGCGCCAAGGCATAGTTCATCAGCTGGGTCCGCCACGAGGTATCGGGATTTAGCCCCAAATACAGCGCCTGGGCGAAGTCATAGCCGGCGTGGCGACCCGCGGCAAAGGCCCACAGCAGCCCCGGATCGGCACCGATATCGGCGTCGATGATGATCACAGCGTCTAGGTCGGTGGACTGGCGCTCCCTGAGCAGGCGCTCGATGGCCCACTCGAGCGCATGACCTTTGCCGCGCAAGGTATCGTGGCTTCGCTCCCACACTTCAGCCCCGGCCTGACGCGCCAGCACGGCGGTTTGATCGCTGCAGTTGTCGGCAATCACTAGGACCTGGTAGCGGTCCCTTGGGTAGTCGAGGCTGTGCAGACTACCGACGGTGGCGGCGATCAGCTCGGCCTCGTTGTGGGCCGGGACCAGCAACACGAAGCGTGGCGGTGTCTGGCGTGGCGCTGCAGGCAGAACTTTGCCCTTGGCGCGCCAAGCGGCAAAGGCCGTCACCGTCAGCAGCACGAAGAACGGCAGCAGGGCCAAAGTCACGCCGATTGAGGCACCAGTGAGGATTGAATGAATCATGGGTAACAGTCTATGCGAGTTGGAAATTTTAGGCCATCTCGGAGTCGCCTTAGGGGCCAAACCGAGGCAGCGGCGCCGTTACGGCCGAGAGCTATCAATTACAGGCGGTTTTTGCTAAATTCCTCCCATGCAATGGCAACCCGACCCGAAAGATGCCGCACTCAGGTCCCTACAGCTCCCAGCCATAGGCAGCAAGCTGTCGCCTCAGGCGTGTAAAGACCTGGCCGTGCTCGTCGCCGGTCGCGGCGTCGGCCAGGTCGCACCAAACCCCTTGGTCGGTGCCGTGTTGGTCGATGCCGACCACGGCTTTCTCGGCGCTGGAGCCCACGAGCGCCTCGGACATGCCCACGCCGAGGTCAATGCTCTAGGCTACGCCGAGCAGCATCGGCAAAATGGGCGCATACGCGGCGGCACCCTTTACGTCACCCTGGAACCATGCGCTCATAGCAACCGCACCCCCGCTTGTGCCGCGACCTTAGCATCGACGGGCCTAGCCAAGGTCGTCTATGGACTGGTCGACCCCAATCCCAGGGTCGACGGGCGCGGCGCAAAGATCCTGGAACAGGCCGGTATTCGCGCCGAGCTAGATCATACCTGGTCGGCATCCTGCAGCGAGTTGGCGGAGATTTTTCTGTGCAATGTGCGCCAGCAGCGGCCCTTTGTCGCGCTTAAGGTTGCGCTCAGTCTAGATGGCCTCATCGCGCTACCAGGCTCACAGAGGTCCTGGATCACCGGACCAAGGGCTAGGGCCTACGGCCACTTTCTTCGGATCTACTACGATGCCATCGTCATCGGCCGCGGCACGCTGCTGGCCGACGACCCCCGCTTGGATGCTCGTGATTCCCTTTGGCACGGGCGGGCGCCGCGTCGCGTCGTGCTCGACCCCGATGCATCAGGACTCTTGGCGCAGCCGCCAGAACTGTGGCGCCTCTTGCAGTATGATCCGGGCGGGGTGATCTGGGTGACCGGGGACCGGCTCAGCCACGCCGCGCAGCTACAGATTCAGCATCTGCAGACGATGGGCGGAACTTGCGTCCATCTGCCGCGCGACCATCACGGCGCCTTTTCCCCAGGCTCGATCCTGAAAGCCCTGTGGCAGCTGCAGATCACGAGCGTCCTGCTTGAAGGCGGTGCCGGCGTCTATAACCCGTTCCTACGTGCCGCCGCTGTGGATCACCTCCATGCCTTTCAGGCGGCGAAGATCCTCGGCGCCGCGGACGGTTTACGCTTCGCTGCCGAGGCTGGTGAGGTAAGCATGGCTGGCCCGCCGCGGATGACCCCTTTGGGCGAGGATTGGTTGGTCGATCTGCCGCTTGCCACTCGGGAGAGCATCCTTTGAATACCGGCCTGGGGCCCACGTATCGCGCCAAGCTAAGGGTTGGCGTCTTGGCTATATGTATGTTGTTTAGCCTCAGCGCTTGCCACCTGTTTAAGCCGGTGAAAGAACCAGGAACGGGCGTAGGTCCTAAAATCGTCGTCGATATGGCCGGAAGCCGGCCACTGAGCCCGCTGATCTTCGGCTTTGGTACCTATATGCATGAAAGCCGCGAGCAGGCCGAGGTCTGGACGCAACGGCCGACCCTCTACCGCTGGGGTGGCAACAGCGCCGAGCGCTACAACTGGCGCCTCGACGCGACCAATGCCGGGAACGACTATTTTTATTTGAACCACGGCTTTGGTGGCCCTGGGAATATCGTCGATGCTTTTATTGCCGAAAACAAACACCACGGTGCCGCCTCGGCGGTCGTACTACCGCTACTCGGTTGGGTGGCGAAGGATCAAAGCTCGGCCAGCTATCCGAAGCGCCTGTTTCCAGATCAAGAACAGTTTGAGGCCAATGGCAAGGCGATCGGCAACGGCTTTAGCAAAGAAAAAAAGGCGCTGCTCGCCTCGCCTGAGCAAACCAGCGTGCGTGCTGGCCCGGCCTTTATCGCTGCGTGGGTGAACCACTTAAAGTCTGAATTCGGCGACCATCCCCACCTTTATATCATGGGCAATGAGCCCATGCTGTGGGGAGAAACCCACCGCGACGTCCACCCGAAGCCCACCACCTATGACGAATACCTCGAGGTCTACCTAAGTGCGGCGGTTGCCGTGCGGCGTGCTGATCCGGCGGCGGTCATCATTGGTCCGGGCGATTGGGGTTGGCTGGCGGTGTTCAAATCACAATACGACCTTGGTAAAAACGCCGGTGGGGTCAAAGACAAAGATCGCCAGGCCCATGGTGGTAAGCCATTCCTGGAATGGTTTTTGACGGCAGTGAAGAAGCGCGAGGATGAACTCCATGTGTCGTTACTCGACGTCCTCGATATGCATTATTACCCGTCTGATTTAGACCTCTATAAAGACGAGCCGTTTAATCCCGAAAGGGCGAGAGAGCGCCTCGCGGCGACGCGGTCGCTGTGGGATCGCAAGCACAAGGAGACGGGGTGGATCAATGAGGAGACCTATTTTATTCCTTTGCTCAAGAGCATCATTGCGCGGACTAAGCCGTCGCTAAAGCTGGGGATTGGCGAATATTCGTTTAAGGGTGAGCAGGATATCGGTGGTGCGATCGCCTTGGCGGAGGTGCTGCGCATCTTTATCGATCAGAATATCTATATGGCTGAATACTGGACGGAGCCTCCGGCACGCAGCCCGGCGGCGGCGGCCTTTCGGCTGTATCGCAACTATGATGGGAAGGGGCATGCCTTTGGCGAGACCTATGTTGCGACGACGAGCAGCAATACTGGGGATTTGACGGTGGTTGCGGCAAAGGCGGATGAACATCGACTGACTGTAGTGATGCTTAACAAATCGGTTACTGAACATCAGCGGGCGACGTTGGCGATCGACCATCTGCGGCCGTATGTCAAAAAAGTCACGGCGTATAAACTGGGAAGTAAGAACCCCGGAGAGCTTGAAGTGGAGGCAATGCCTGCGGCGCGGGAGCAGGAGATGGTATTGCCGCCGCTGTCGGCACGACTCATTGAATTTATTTGGTGAAGGTGAGGATAGGGTATGGGGCGTGATGATGAGGATGGCGGGGGAATTAAGCCTTTGGCTAAATATGTGGGGGTGAAGGGGGGGGGGAGACAGGGGATAGGGCACGATCATGATCACGATCACGGCAACGGCAACGGAGATGGCCACGGGCATGATCATGGGCACGGGCATGATCATGGGCACGGACATGGACATGGCCATGGTCACGAGCATGAACATGGACATCATCATGATCACGGGGTGCTGCCGCATGCGCATAGTACGTTGAGCAATTTGAAGTTGGCGTTGGTCGTCAATTTGGGCTTTGCGATCATCGAGATCGTCGGGGGGATTTGGAGCGGTAGTGTTGCCGTCTTGTCCAATGCCGTTCACGATCTTGGGGATGCGTTGGCCTTGGCGCTTGCATACATCATGGAACTCAGCGCGAATAAAAAGCCGACTCACAGCTACTCCTATGGCTATAGACGGCTGTCGTTGCTGTCGGCCCTGTTCAGCTGCGTGCTACTGGTGACGGCGTCGGCTTTGGTCTTGGCGCATGCGGTGCCATTGCTGCTGCATCCGGTAAAGCCAAAACTGGAGGGGATGGGACTCTTTGCCTTGGTGGGGATCGCCGTCAACGGCTTTGCCGCGCTACGGCTGAGTCGTGGCAAGACGATGAATGAACGGGTCGTATCCTGGCATATGATCGAGGATGTGTTGGGATGGACGATCGTCCTGATCGGATCGATTGTCATGGCCCTGTTTGATCTGCCGATCATCGATCCGATTCTGAGTATTTTGCTGTGCTTATTTATCATGTGGGGAGTCGGGAGAAATCTGCAGAAGACGCTGCGTTTGTTCCTTCAAGCAACCCCCGAGGGCATCGACCTGCCGGCGATGCGCCGTGAGATTGAAGCGATCGAGGGGGTCATCGGCACGCATGACGCCCATTTTTGGTCGCTGGACGGTCAGTCGCATGTGTTGACGATACACGTGGTGATTGCAGCAGGTACGGGGCTGCCGGCGATGGACGGGATCAAAGGGCAGATCCGCGCCGTGGTGAGCCGCAGGGGCAACATTCACACCACGGTGGAGATGGAGGCCGAGGGGGTGGATTGCCCGGTGGCGAATTGTGTTAAAGAGTGACGTCGTCCCTTAGCGCTAGTTTACGATGATGGGGGCAGCAGACGAGATGCTAAAGCTCGTTCCAGCTGCAACGCTAGCTGTGATGGTAAACGTCCCTGTCATATGCGTGGTGATGGTCGCTGTATAGGTGCCATCATTTTGGTCAGTCGTTGCACCGATCGTGGCCACCATGCTGTTGGAGGATGTGAAAGTCACGCTTGCTCCGCCCGTGTTGAGCGGCATGCCGTACATGTCCTTAGAAATGAGAGTCATTGTCGGAGTGGTGCCATTAGTCATGGTGGCGGGATAATTCAACGTCGAGCTAGAAGTGATTGGGCCGGGGGTAATACCGACCGTCACGGGAAATCCCGGGGACATCATGGATCCTAGGCCAAAGTTAGACCTTGCCCGCACGCATAGGTACCTCGATCCATTATTGGTGAACGGAACGCTTGTCGGCGAACTGGTAAGATTAGTCTGAATCAGAGTGAAATCCACGCAATTTGGCACCGTAGCGGTACCAATATCGAAGACATCAGCGCCGGCCGGCTGGTTCCAATAAACCCAGTAAGGATTATTGTTGATTGGACCAGTCGGCGCCGAATTTGTAATGCCAACTGGCTGGATAGATGTCACTTTCTCATAAATGCAAATGGTCCGATTCAATGGCTGCTCATAAACTGATGGAGGCGTGCTCACCGAATGGCCGAACGCCGCAGAATCAAGAGAAGGGCAGCCCATGCTCACAGCTGTTTCACACGCCACCTGCATCCCTGTCCCACCACCGCCCGAATAAGGGGCCATTGCGTTGGCAAATGAAGGGTCGGTGATCGGCGAGGCCGGACAAGCAGGCAAGTTCGGGTGATAATAGCAACGATTGAAGTTTGTAGCTGCGACCGACACCGCAGACCCGCTCGCATTGCTGTACTGCGACGTCAAGGATGCATCTAGCGTTGGGCAGGCGCTTAGACCTGGGGATAGATCGCATTGAAAGACACCTTGATTTTGGGAGAGCTCCCAAATATTCCGGATAGTTCCGTCAGGTGTCGTGTCGGAACAAATTGGAACATTGGTACTGTAAATGCAGCGATTCTTAGCACCGACCGTATAGCTAGGCGAACTGAAATCCGACGGAAGTGTGGGAGACGCATACGGACAAGTCGTGGCCGTTTCACAACCATACGCGCGACCAGAACTATTTGCCAGCTTTGAGACCTGCAAACTCGACCAGTTTGAGCTGTCAAGGGTGCCAGGGCAACCCACCAACGGCTTGGAATAACTACAGCGGTTATACCCCAGCGCACTAAACGCAGGCCCTGAGTAAACCGTTGGCAAAGTGGCGCCATCGACAATAGGACACGTATCAGCAAGTGGGATATCGCACCCGACGTTGAAGCTACTGCCTAATGGCGGCAAACTCAAATAATTGCCGCCGGTGATCGCACCAGAAATCCCTATATCTGAACAACTACTTCCGCCCATCACGAGCACTCTGCGGGTGCCATTCGGATAACCCCAAGCACTCGGGCCGCTAAAACCAGCGGCGACGAGCGGGGACATAAGGGAAAGAGGGTTGTCAGACATACTAAGATTGCAGGCAAAGAGCTTTTGCGGTCCGTCGTAGCCAAGGTAGTGAGTGGGATCAAGCACACTTGACAGATTAATCGTGCCCCCCATCTCATACGGACAACTCGGATAAGGGTGAGAATACTGACAGATATTTTGCCCGGACCTAGCGTCAGTATACCTTGACGGGGTAAAAGTCGCTCCCCCGGCTAGAGTTGGACAAGTCGTTGCGTAGCACTGCACATCGCCCATCGAGCCATAATTCTTAACAACGCTAGCCACAGACTCGAGCAGGCTATCGTTCAATGGTGAAACACCACCGAACAAGGCGGAACAAGCGACGGTTTGGACCGAATAGTGACAAAACGTCGTACCGTCCGGAGCTCCCATCGGGTCGGGTCCGTAGACGAAGCCAGTCAGCGTTGCAGCTGGCGGCATGCAGCCCGCAGGGGTTGGTGCGGCACAGTAAAAGTCGTTTAGGCTGGTCGCTGGGTTGACCAAGGCGTTAAGGGTACTTAAAGCGAAACCCGAGGTCACTCCTGAGGTACTGCACTGCGGGACAACAGTCGTCGACGTCAAACCATTGGGGTACATGTAGCCACCGACGTAGCCACCGCCAGTGCCGCCGTCATATCCGCCGCACATGCCAGTGCCGCCTGCCGTTGCGGAACCGGACCCAACACCAGCCATTCCAGTCCCCGCCCCCCCGCAACCACACCCAGTGCCCGTACAACCACCACCCGTGCCACCAGAACCAGAGTCGCCTTTGAACATCAAGCACGCATCGCTTGGGGACGCCACGCTAAGCGAGACCCATTTGAATGTGGAGTCCGCGTCACTCGGTAACGCTGGACAGCTGCCGCCGGCCGTGGCAAGCATGCAAGGGATCCCGTTAAACGCACTGTTATAGAGTGGTGCAAAGTCCGCTAATGTCCTCAATCCACTGAGCTGCGTACATGCGGGCAACAGCGCCGCACTCGAACCACCTGCAGGAATCGTCAACACAAATTGGCAAACCCCTGTACTTCCCAGCTCCGTCCAATAGGTCGACACATGCGTGTCATCACGCGGAATCGGGCAATCCGGCGTCGCGGAGCACAACACGGGCTGCGCAGCGACCTTAATTTTACTAAAAAACTGATCGTTTGTTAGATCATTAGAATAGTCGCTATCGCAATCTGGCAGTTTACCTTGGCCAACCGTTGTCGCCAAGGAAGTTGCCGACGACACCGCTTGCTGCATGCTGCCGCTTAAGCTCGATGTATCAACACCGCTAATGCCGGCAAATGCTGCACCCGACTTCACCGCATCGGATAAACCACCGAGCACACTATTGGTCCCCGCACCACTAGCCAAAGCAGCGCCCGTCGTCACACCGCTAAATGCCGAGGTCATCATCGACGACGCATCAGCAATACCAGCGCTAGCCGCAGCAGTGCTGATCTGCTTGAGCATGGCGTTGGCATCGATCGCTATGCTCAAGCCAGCAGCACCGGCACCCACGGCCGCACCAATCGTCGAGGCCATCTTGCTGGCATCAGCGGTGGTGACGATCCCCACAGACAAGGAGTTTGCGAGTCCCTGACCAACCACCGTGGCGGCCATCGAACTCATCGCAGAGGCCGAGAATACTGCCGGCGGCAATGCCGCTACAGACTTTTGCGTCACCCCGCTCATAGCACTGAGCGAGTCAGCCTTGCTCATACCCGATGCCAGAATGCTCTGCGCACTCCCGTTCATCACATCGCCCATCACGGCTTGCTGCTGGCTCAGGGTCGCCGTACTCATCGCCGCTGACATGGCGCTGACCGCACTGGAAGCGATATCGCCGATCGCTGAGCCAACCGCGCTTGCCGCTACGCCGCTAGAGGAAAGTCCTCCTGCAGCACCAACACAAATCGACGACACAGCCTTGGTGTCGGCAATCTGCGTTGGCGTCATCCCGGCCACGCCCAAACCTTGGATCGCCCCCGAAGCAACCGCACCAGCAGCTTTACCGAGACCAGCGCTGCTGACGCCAGCGTCTTTCAAAGCCGAGACGGAGGCCGTGGCGACTTGTTTCGCAATGGCGGCAATGTCCCCAATCGCAACGCCCGTCGCCGTCAAGGCGCCGATAGCTCCACTGGCGGCACCAGTCGTGGCTTTTAAGACATTGGCTTCGGACATCGCCAAGGTTTTCAAACTTGATACAGACGACTTGGCAACGGCGCTAGCCGCAACGGCGGTGTCAGTGATCCCAGCTGACTTGAGGCTCGACACGACCCCTGCGGTCGCCGCGCCTACCATGGCACCGATTTGGTCGAGGGGCAGGCCGTTACTGGTTAAACTTTCTACCGCACCGGAAGCCACAGCAGCGGCTGCATTCGATGCGTCCGTACCGCTCACGCTTTTGCCCAATGCCTCAACCGCACCGGAAGTCAGAGCGCGCACCGCACTCACCGCGGCGTCGCCGCCAAGGCCACCAGTGTTAAGAGCCTTAACGCCGCTACCGATCATACCCTTTTGTAATACCAGCACGTCATCAGATTGAAGGTTACCAACACGTCCACCGAGAGACGAAAAGGTACTCCCCATGACCACTTTGGCAATCGCCGTGCGGCGAGTTAAATCCTCCAAGCCGGCAGCGCTATCAGACAAGGTGCCGACAGCACCCTGGATAATTGGACCAGCCGCATACATGATCGGTTGCGTGGACTGCGTACCAGCCAATCGCAACGAGGAGATGGCAATCTGACCGGTCGACAAGCCTAATTGCTTCTTCGCACCATCAAGAACCACCTGGGCCTGGTCGTCGGTTAGACCAGCGGTGCTCAAACTCGTGCCGAGTTCGGCCGTGATGTCTTCGCCAAGTGCGAGGACTCCGGCACGAAGGGTGTCAGTAGGGGTCTTTGCCGACGATGGATCGACGACACCCAGAAAGGAGCTTAGCTTTTGACTGATGACGCCCTTGCCCTCGAACATACGACAGGCCGGCAAAAGTTGCAGGGCTAAAACCAGGCTGACATAAACTTGTTGATTTTGGCGTCCCATCGGCAAGCTCCTTGGGTAATGCACCGCCATCGGCATTTCCCCAAAAAACTCAACAAATATTTTTTAAATCTTAAAAAAATACAATATATTTAGTTGGTTCAGCATTGAGGCTGGACCCTGTAAAAGTGCCGCGCCCGACCACCCAGACAGCGCAAACGGCAAATCTACCGCTCCCCCAAATTGACGCCGTCAGCCCCTCGGCATAGAATTAACTCAGTCATCGAAGGAAGTTAGGAAGGGCGCATGCGAAGACTTCATGCTTAATCACCACCGGAAATCATTCATGATGTTTATCGCTTACTTAGCCAGCAGCCCCGGCTTCACCGAGGCGGCCCGGGCTACCGATATGCGTTATGAGTGGCCGCTCGTGCCAAGCGCCGCACATTACTCAGGAACGTACGAAATCGCTGATGAAACGACGGTGTTTCGGACGAACTCGCACTGGCTCATGCTGGATCAAACGGCCACGGTGAAAATCAAGGCGATCACCAGCGACGGCAAGCCACTCATGTCCTTCACCTTGAAGTCTCCGACAGGTGGTTCGCCGCAGGCCGAGGCACCACCGCCGAGGCTCCAGGCCATGGCGGTCCCAACCCAAGGCGATAAGGTGCGACACGAGCCTGCGTACGATCAAGAGAAGAACGACGACGAGGTCACAAGCAACGTGCTTGAACGAGGCGACCCAACCCCGACTCCAGGCGTCACCGTGAAACGAGCGACGCTCGGCATGTTGGCCGTGAACGCAGCGCTCGGCCACGAGAGCATTCGTGCCGCGGGCGGGATCACCGACTATAGCGCGGCGGCTTTAGTCGCAGGCGTCCAGATCGATGCGAACTGGCAAAGCAGCACTGACTATTGGTACCTCGCCGGGTCCGCGGAATTACATCGACTCAATGTCAGCGAGCGGGTGGTGTCGACGACTGGTGGAGCAGACTCGCAAACCTCGTCGACCTTTCTACGGACCTTTACCACTGCTGGTATCTACTACGATCTACGCAACGGTACGTCGGTCCACGATAGCCGCGTCGGTGTCGGCTTTGGCGTAGCGTATTTGCGCTTACCGATGCTGAAGGTGCAGAGCGGATCGACCGAAGGTCGCCTGACGCAGCAATCGGCCCTCGGCCCCTTTCTTGGCGTCGACCTCAGCATGCCTTGGCTTGACGGCGGTCGCCTCGGCATCTCTGGCGAACTGATGCCAACCACCTTCGTTCACAGCACCCAGGCACTGGCCGTGCACATCCAGGGCGCCGCCATCAGACCCTTTGCCAAGCACTGGTCTAGCCTGTTTAAACTCGACTTCGAACGGCAATTTCTCTCACGCAGCGGCGATTGTCCCGCCATCACCAATTGCGTCGACCAGATGACCGCCAATTCGACCGTCGTGCTGATCTCGGCGGGTGTTGCTTACCAGCTTTAAAACGACGAGGCATGCGCAGTAGTTATGACCTGCCGGGAGTCAGGCGACCGCGGTGAATCGGTATTGCGTCTTTACGCTCCAAGTAGGATTGGCCGTAGTTGAAGGCAAACGTCTTTCCGTCGGCTGCCAAGCGACCGGCGACGACCGGTTCGGTGGCGCCAGGTAGCCAAATCCAAACGAAGACTTCCGTCGGCGGACTAGAAGTCATCTTTGACCTTTCTCTTGGTGCGCACGCTCTTTGGCAAAAGCGCCAGTTTCGCCGTGACAAGGTCGATGTCCATGGTCACGCGCCCACGGTCCGGCTCGAACAGTGTCACACCGGTCAAAGCCGCGAGTTCGAAGACCAATCCGATTTCGCACTTAAGGTTGCCCTTTTCGATCTTCTTGAGAGTGGCCCGCGAGATCCCAGCGCGATCGGCCAATTGCTGCTGGGTCCACCGCTTCTCTTTACGAGCCAGCCGGATCAGTTGGCCCAGTAGTGTCGCGCATTCACGAACATATGGGCTAAAGACGCGAGGGGATGACCGACTCATGATGGTCTTTATAGAAGCCATGAAGCTACTCTATGGCTATTATAATAGCCGTTCCATAGGCACTCGATGAGATGACCGCCAATTCGACCGTCGTACTCATCTCGGCTGGTGTTGCTTACCAGCTTTAAAAAAGCGAGGCCTGTGTTGTAGTTACGACTTCCGGGTAGCGATTCAAAGCGACAGCTTTTGCTTGGACACAGCGCTGGAATCGCATATACAAGGGTGCCGATGCTCAACGCCGCATCCAGTAGGTCATCCCACATGGAC
>CAIYRB010000028.1 GCA_903928445.1 uncultured Pseudomonadota bacterium
ATCGAGCGGGTATTTGGTGAACGGTGCTGACCGGCACGGTTTGCCTAGGCGGTGCCCCGATCTGTGGCCCACGCCTCGGTGTCAGTAGTCGTCAACCTGTGCTTAGCTGATCGCTTACACCTCAAAGAGGAAATTCAGGAAGAAGCATTGGTTCGCAAGATTGATCGCTTCGCACGCTTTTTAGACCTCGCCGGCCAGCTAAACGGTGAGCCCATCAACCACTCAAAGCTTGCGCGCTCACTGAAGACCACGTCTAACACGGTTCAGGAATATTTTTCGATACTGGTCGATACGCTACTCTGCCACCGCCTCGACGGATGGTCCGAATCAGTCAAACGACAGCTGCTGCAGGCCCCGAAGTATTATTGGTTTGACTGCGGTGTGCTTAACGCGCTGAACGGCGAACTTGACGTTGAGCTGAAACGGTCCTCGTTTCGCTATGGCCGGTTATTTGAAACATACCTCATAGAAGAGATCGTCCGGCACAATGATTACCTCGAGCGAGGATTTCGCTTTTTTTATTGGCGCGACAAAAACGGCCTAGAAGTCGACGTGATCATCGCGCGATCAGCTGCCAAGCCGGTCGCCGCCGTCGAGATCAAGTCATCGACGGATCCACAGGACATTGATTTGGAAGGACTTATTGCCTTTCGCGAAGACTATCCAGAGGTGACGCTTTATTGCTTTTGTCAAACACCCAGAGCATATGACCTACCCTCCGGCATTCGCGTCCTACCGTGGCGCGAAGGTCTGGCTCAGGTAAAGGTCATCGGGATTTGAGCGTGTCGGAGATTTAACCGGTCATTGGCGAGCGGTGGTCTCGTCATGTAGGCGACAAGTTCTTCAAGGTGCCGGCGACATTCAAAAAGGCTGCGCTTTTTGGCGCCTGCCGACACACAGGCAACAGTGCTGGTACGACAGGATCTGTCGCAGAGTAAGTGCTATGACGCCAGACCCTCTATGATCAGCCACTCGGCTGATCAGCCGTACCTCTTGGATCATCGGTTGGACGAGGCGCGCTCTTGCGTCCTACGCTTAAGTCGGAATCGACAGGGGGCGAGTTACTGCTGGTCGGATCTCTCGAACAAGAGCTCCAGGAGTAACCTTTAGCCGCAAAATCGCAAAGGTAGGCGACGGCGGCGACCGTGCAGGTCGCAATCATGCCAGGGGTCGCGGCTCCCTCCGAGGTGCATCAGCGCCGACGTCACGGGCAATTTTTGCGTAGTTTAGCAGCTTGCCGCTGCTTTGCGCCGCCACCTCGAGAAAGCGGCGAAACGGGTTTAGGTTGCGGACAACCTGTTCTGCTCTGGATTTCCTGCTTGAGGAAATCCAGAGCGTAGGAGCGCAGAAAATCTGCGCGGTCAGCATCGGATGTTATGCCCCAAATAGCCGGTGGTCCTCTCCATGCCAAATAACTTTCCAGGTCGAATCTTTGACCGAGCTCACCGAGCGTTAAGGGATACAGCTGGCGTGTAAATGCTCGCCCAGCGAGAAATCACTGATCAAGTAATTTATTAATTTCATTTACCTGCCCATCATAGAAAGCCAGCAGCTCCGGAAAGGCCTTGGTTTCTTTCAACACATTGCCTCCCTTTGTCAAGTTGGCCTTAAGTTCTTTTGTATCAAATTTTTCTCTTAAACCGACAACGTCTACTGACTTTATAATGATATCTTCTATCTCTTTCTGAGAGGAAAGCACGAGCTTCACTGCTTCAGAAGCCACTACTTTAGCTATAAGATCAAGTGAATCTCCTCTTTTCTCCGATTCGAGGAATTTCTGCCTAACCCCTGCAATTATTTTATATATGAGTGGTGAATGCGTCACCGCATCAAAGGCTTGACTATCTGCACGTTTTTTAAAACCATCTCTTATGGCGGCAGGGAGGTCGTCATACGTTGCATAAATGACGGTTCGCGATCCAAAAATATTGGCTTGATAGGAACCTCCTGTATAGTCTTGGGCTAGGCTCTTGTTCAGTGCCGGCGCGCTAGACTGGGGCCTATCGACTGCGGAACGCATAACAAAAGGCAGCACTCCTATCGTTTTCTCCAATGTAATAACGCGCAATTGAACATCATATTTTCCATTAGAAAAAAATGATGATATCTCGGAACTAGAGGTCCCATTCGGGGCGAGGCCATCGTTTGTTTTGCATCCCACCATACTCACTAGAGCTAGATAACTACAAAATAAAATGCGTAAATTTGCCATTTCAGAACGCCCTTTTTCTTTTTTTCGTTTCTGATCCTCACATAACGTTAGCATAGGTATGCATAGATCTAAAGTTCGGCAGCCGGAGAGATATCATCCGAAACTCCCGGAGGGGAAACCTTGACTCGGCCGAGCACTATGCTCTGTTGGGCGTAGCGATTGGGGAGGCAATTACGAAATTGAGGAGAACAGAAAGTCCGATTACCGATGGACCAATACACACGCTCGAATAGCGCACAAGATGACTCCGGGGCGGGGGAATTAGCGCCAGGTTGTCGAGGCACACGACCTCTAACTCTCCTGATCCCACACTCCATACTCATAAATCGGTACCTGCACCCAGTGGCTCAAATCAGCGTCAATCTCCGCAGGGACCTTGACCTGCCAGTTGGGATGCCAGTCTTTCGGCAAGAAGCCGCGTTGCGGATCGGCGATGAGGATGCGCACGTGGCGAGCGTGTAAAGCTGCGAACCATGGCAGAAGGTTGGCGACCAGGTCCTTGGCGTAAGTCACATCGCCAAGCAGCAACGTGTCGGATGCATCGAGACTAGCGCCGATCAGATCACGGGAATCGTATGTGAGGCTCACATCATTTGATTCGTTTGAACGGCGTCATGAAAAGCGGGGCTAACGCTGATTTCGTCGGGATGGTCGTCGGTTGCTCACTTCGCAAGCTTCGTCAATGCCAGTTGAGAAAGAAAGTTGTTACTGGTCCCATTGAAAAAAATCGATGTCCAGTTGGAACACGTTGGTGGATTCGGCCGCCAGCACGAGCTTTTGGGAGCGTTTGATCAGGCCCAAGATCAGGGTCCGAATCTGCTCGTAGGTCGCCTTGTCCGCAGCAAAGGACGCTGACATGGCGTAAGAAACCGCCTGACCGCTCAATTGGTCAAGCCGCTGCAAACTCTTCAACCGCTGCAGACTCCGATACGGGCGATAGGCGGGGTTCTCGGGGCTGAGATGGAAATTAAAGTCGACGGCCTGGTGTCGTTGCTCTTTAAAATGCACAAGTCCCATAGCCTCCAGCTGTAGTAGGAGTTCAGTCAGACGTTCGTCGTTCACCCCCAAAGCTGTCATCAACCGGCTCCGGTCCCGTTGATAGCCCGGGATCGTCAAAAATAGGTGTAAAAGCTGCAAATAAATATCTGTGTAGTAAGCCCACACCTTCTCCTGCTCTTGCACCTTTTGTGCATCGTCCAGCCAGGCCTCGGTGTTGCGCACCTTGCCGAGGAGAGCTTCCAGCTTGGCGGTCAACCGCCGCTGCCGGTGGGGGTTTTGCGCCGTCGCTTGGTCGCGCAGCAATAAACAGTACTCGGCCTCGTCGTCGGTGCAGTTCAAAAAGGCACAGGCGGCGGTGAGTTGGTCGGGATTCAAATGGGCATCGCTGTTTAGCACTTTGGAAAGATAGGTCTTCTGGATGCCGCAGGCGGCGGCGACTCGGGTGAGGGAAAAGCGCGGACCGAGCTGCTGGCGCCGATCCTTCGTCTTCAAGACCAAGATTTCTTTATAGTTTTTGAGGCTAAACAGGTCCACAGGTCAAGGCCTATTCCGAAGCAGGGCGGCCCTCGGCGTTGGAGCATAAGGGCCAAATATTTATGGATTTAATTGTTCCCGGTAGTCGCCATGGGCGCTAATGTTCACCTCAGGTATAACAGTCCTTAAGAAATTGGCTAGTTAATTAATTTACCGTTATATCTGCGTGTCCCATACTGGTCGTAGTCATCAACACCTCTGTAAAGGAACCAGCTATGATGAAATCGCTCTTGATCACTGCAGCCCTATCCCTATCTGCCACGTCTGCTCTGGCTTCTGGCTACCGTTGCGACTTTGGACCCGTCAAGTCGGACAATCCAATCGCTCTGCGCAGCACCAAGGTCAGTTTTACCTTCGATCCGGTCACCCAAGACAAAGCGTCGGCCGATGCTGGTGACGGCATCGAGGTCGGTTGTCTGGCATTTCGCTCACGGCCAGAGCTGATAAGCTGCTCGATTGAGACCGGCAGCGATATCCTTGCCTTAGCGACGACCGATGCGGGCGTGCGCGTGCTCGGCACTGCAACGACGTTTGAAGGCAACTTGTTTAGTCTGAATTGCGTTCGCTTCTAAGCTTAGGTAGAAGAGGGGGGCGTACATAGTCAGCACGGCGTCCTCCTCGGCTGTCACCTTTATCGGCCTTGAATCCCCTGTCATCACAGGTAAATTCTGAAAGGACATGGATGCTTCGCATCATCTGCAGCCTTACCTGGTTCTTTAGTGGCCTCGCCTTTGCTGGTAGTTGGAGTAGTCGAGGCGGTGAGCAGTTACGCGACACCGGAAATCCATGGTTCCTCGGCAATACGGCGACGGTGAGCTTCTGCGTTTTGGTGGACGAGGCGCAAGCTGGGTTAACACAGGCGACTGCGGGGTCCCTAGCCAAGCGCGCGGTAGACTTTTGGCATCTCGAATTTACCAAAGCCATCAGCTCGACTTTGCCGAGCTTTGGACCGCTAGGGGTAGCAACCCAAAAGTGGGAGGAGCATTCGTGCAGCGGCCCAGAGGACGAAAGCGTGGACGTGCGTTTTCAATTTGGAGTACTGAATCAGGTCCAAGAGCAATACCTGAAAACTCCAGCGTCGTTCGCGGCCATTTCGGTCCGCACCGACTACGATGAACAGCACCTGCGCGCGAAGGGTTTTGTTTATCTAGCACCACTATCTGGTCGGCTAGCCTATCAAGGTGCTCGGAACAAGCCTCAAGCAGGGGCTGCCGCGGACCGCTACTATGTACTCTTGCAGCACGAACTCGGGCACGTTTTTGGCCTCCCCCATATCGGGGTCTGGGGCCTCATGGCTGAAAGAATCGCGGACACCTTGGACACGAGTCCCAAGGTCCCAATCTACGAACAGTTTTTCCGCCAAAAGGATCGTCAGTACCGCCTGTGTCCACAAGCTCCATTGTTAGACGTGTACGTAAGCGTCTTCGGCTCTGGGGGTACGCAGCGGCCCTGTTACCGGTTTGTGAATCAAAAAGATGATTCCAGCTCAATTATGGGCATGAATAGGCTCTCCGTGTTCGCAACACGTGGCGATACCGATGATGGCGTCCTGTTAGGACGAGCTGACCTCCACGTGGTTGGATCCTTCCCTACTTCGGTTTTCACGTTGTGGTTCAACGCCTCGCAGCAGATTTTTTCTGCCGCTGACTTGGCGGTCAGCGGCAACAGCAGCAACAGCGTGATCGGATCGTCCCTATTGCGTGTCAGTAAGTCTGGTGTTTACCGCAGCGTCGATGGCGCGACCGTAAACCTTATCGGTCAGGTGTTCGAGCAAGGAGATCCTGTGGTCCGCGGGTACGGGACGTACCAAGGGGAGATCATCGATCTGACGTTCTAATACTCTTTTTTTTCAATCGGACGGGACCGACCTATAGCCTCGAGGAGCAGATCGGTGACCGCGCTAACCTTCTTCATCACGCGGTCGCAGTCGTCGCATGTGGTGGCGTCGATCTTGACGGCCACTAAACTCTGATTCCGCTTGCTACCTTCGGCTAGTAAGAGTATTGCGCCATGGCTAATGATGGCCTTCCAGTCTGATGGGGGCCTTAACTTCGCTGTGGGGGTATATTTATGAAAATTTACGCGTTTCTACTGTTACCATCGCTCTCTATTGTTGCTGCGGGCCCGGCGCTAGGTCAGTCCGATGAAAGCAAAAACTTTGTGAGTGATGATCGAAATTCTTCATTATGCCAGGGGCTCGAAGGGGGAAGCTGGGTTCACGTGCCTGCGGATCCAGATTATGGAACTTCTGAATTTTGTGTTCAAAAATACATGACTTCGGAAGTAGGAGGTCTACCTGTAGCTCAAGTAGGCACCTTTCCTTGGGACGGAATTGTTGAAAAAAATGCTAAAAGCGCCTGCGCTGCTCTCGGAGCTGGTTATCACCTCGTCAACAATGACGAATGGATGACCATCGCATCAAATATTGCGGGTGATGGCAGAAACTGGAGTGGCGGAAGCGTAGGATCGGGCGAGCTAACAAGAGGCCACAGTGATACTAATAAGCCCTTTGGAGCCTGCCCCGCCAACGAAGATGACCGTCTAGCCTATTTAAAAGAACAAAATGAATGCGTTGGCATTCCGACTGGGACTTTCAACCAGCGCCGTACCTTCTACCTTTCTAACAATGAGGTGATCTGGGACATGTCTGGCGGCTGGTGGCAGCGTGTAGATCATGCCCCAGTAGACGAGCAACCATCGTCGGCATCAGATGTTTTTAATAGATTCACAGAATATAGCGCCCCAGTCAGAGGTACGGCTTCTATGCCAATTACCGATCTTATTCCCACTATGAAACCCTGGTGGCGAGATACCTGGAACTCTTCCCAGTCAATTGGGCGATACGCAAAGTCTGAATTCAAGACTGTCAGTCCGCTGCCGCCGCTGGTACGTGGAGGGACCTGGAACCATGGTCCATCGGCGGGAGTATTCTCTGCCTTGTTCAAAGCAAGTGATGTGCTCTATCCTGATAACGTGATTTCGGTAAGCTTCCGCTGCGCCTGGAAGCCCTAGAGTTATGCCGCTCACCGTATCCTTCCCAAATCTGGGCAGTTACGGTGGCGAACTAGCTCGTTTTCCATTTAATTTCCGCACGGATAGGGCCTGATGACTGCGGCGCTGATGCTTTCAAGGCCGCGAGTGCGCCTTACCCTGAAAGTAGGGCAATCAAGCCCCCTTCGGGGCTTCTATCAAAGGGCCCGGACAGCCCGTCGAACGACAAAGCCGGCGGTTAAAGCCCGGCGAAGCCGGTCATTTCCGTGCGCATAAGCGGATAGGGGCCGTCCCGGCTTTAGCTTCCGTGATTTTTTGCGTGCAGGAACCTAAGCCGCTTTGGTGGCGGTCACCTAGCTTGGTAGCTCGCAGCAAGTCTTGAACCCAAGGCCACAGATGTATCCATGGTTCCGAGGTGGTGCGGCCTTTCTACTACTTACGGTGCTATTGGTACTGTCGGGGCTTACGGTCCGGTGTATGCGGCGACCTGATCACGTCCGGTGCGGCACCGATTTGCGGTCCAAAGACGACGCTCGCCGTGCGACGGATTAGCCGTCAAACTCCCCGGCCCAGAGCTGTTCGAAGAATGTGGTCCAGGGCAATAGCCAAAGGTCCCCATCGTACTTTCGTTCGGTGGGATCTTGGCTTACTAGCACGCGCCGCTGCCAGGTGCCTTCCTCGGCTATCTTGACCAGACCCTTGGTGTCGCGCTCACTGGTACGTACTGATGACTTGATTTCAATAGCCAGGCGATCATCGATCACCAAGTCGACCTCGTCGCCGTGTTTGGTGCGCCAGAACGTTAGCTCCCAGTGCCTGCGGCGATACGCATTGTAGCAGCGCACTTCATTCAAAATGAAATGCTCAAAAGCTCGCCCGTAGAGATTGGAGTTGCGGTCAAGTTTGCGCGTGCCAGTGAGCGCATGGACAACGCCGCAGTCGAACAAATAGTGCTTGGCGGTCGCAGTAGGTTTGCGCGACTTGCCAAAGCGCCATGGCTCGAGACGGTAGCCAATTAAGGTATCATCAAGAATGTCAAAATAGTCCTTGATCGTCTTGCCCGAGAGGCCGACGTCGCTTGCAACATTGGTATAGTTGAGTAGCTCGCCGCTGCCCTGCGCAGCGAGGCGCAGGAAGCGATGAAAAGCCGGCAGATTGCGCACTTCGGCTTCGAGTTGGATCTCCTCCTTGAGGTACAGGGTGATGTAGTCGATCAGTTCTTCATAGGGATTGGTGGACAAATACACACGCGGCAGCGAGCCAAACATGAGCACACGCTCGAGATCAAACTTCTGTGCATCCGCCAGTTCGTGCCAGGTCAATCCCAGAAGCATCGCCTGCGTCGCCCGGCCGCCCAGCATGTTGGCGTTGTTGCGCTTCAGCTTTCTTGCGCTGGAGCCGGTGAGCAGAAATCTACGCCCTTTTTTTTGAATGAGTCGATGCACCTCGTCGAGTAACAGCGGTAGCTTTTGCACCTCGTCGATGACGACCAAGGCCTCTGGCCGTGCCTCGACCATCGCCGCCAACTCTGAGGGGTTTTGGCTGAGCGGCAAGTATGATTCGCCGCTCAAAAGGTCGATGACCAGGGCGTCGCCGAGTTGTCGCTCGATCAGAGTGGACTTGCCGGTGGCCCGTGGACCGAACAGAAATGAGCTCTTTTCTGCAGTCGTTGCGGCTAGATTTAGATCTCGCGGAATTTCGGTAGTCATAGGGCTGAATATCCGGATATTTGGGAGTAGCACTACGGATATTCCAACTATATGATATTAAGAGATTATTTGCAAGGCTCGGAGGGATTGAGCGGTTTGCTGCAGCAGCAAAGTGTCGCCCCCCATGACAACTAGCATGCAGACTCGGTCGTCCTCACCTAGGCGGATATTGCTGTGGATGCCGTCGGCCCATATATAAACGTCGCGACGTCCAACTAGGCTGCGCTTACAGCTACAAGCTGAATTCACGGGAAGATTTCGGCCAGCGCCTCGGTCCAATGCAAGTGGGTGATCCAGTCATGCTTTCGGCGCGTCGGATCCTGGGAGGCCACCAGGCCGATGGGATCCTCAAAGTCCGCAGCGAACCCCTTGAGGTGTCGACCATGCTCCGGCAAGCTTTGGTCCGACGACTTGATTTCCATCAGGATCGTCGCCTGACCCGGACGCTCAATGATCAGATCAATCTCAGCCCCGGCTTGGGTGGTCAAATATGAAAACTTAAAATCCAACTCCAGATACGCGTTGAGCTTGATGCATTCGAGCACCAGGAACTGTTCGAAGATTCGGCCGTACTCGGTTGTCGTCGGTTGCACCGGAAAGCCCACCAGTCGGCCCAATGTCCGCGCAATCCCAGTATCGACAAAATAAAATCTCGGCGCCCCATGAACCTGGTGCCTAATGGACCGAGCAAAGGGCTCGAGAATGATTCCTAGATAGGTCTCCTCCAAAATCTGGAAATAGGTTTGCACCGTCTTGACATCGACTCCTACGATGCGCGCGATCGCTGAGTAGTTCACAATCTGCGCGTTGTGCTGTGCGGCGACTTCCAGGAATTTTCGAAACGGCTCTAACTTCCTGATCAAATGCTCAGCCCAGACTTCTTCTTTTAAGTACGTCTGGCCATAGGCCCGCAAAAATCTGACGATGCTCTGACTCTTGTCCCGGTTCCAGACCTCCGGCAGCTGGCCGTAGCTGAGGGCCTTTTGCAAATCGAAATCATCGCCAAGCTCCCGATAGGAAAACGGGTACAGATTCCAATAGAGCGCGCGCCCGGCGAGCAGGTTGGCCCCGGAGGATTTGAGTTTTCGCGCACTCGAACCGGTGAGAATGAACTTTTGCGGGACCTTTTTCTCTTCAATCAAGAAATGGACGGTATCGCAGAGCTTCGGGACTTTTTGAATTTCATCGATGACCACATGGCTGACAAATGGATCTAACGCCAGAACCTCTGCCACCAGATCATCTGGCCTACGGCTCAAACGCTCCTCGTGGGTGGCCAACAGCAAGTTGATAGAGTGGGCACCCGGAAAGCGCTCTTTGATCAGAGTGCTCTTTCCTGCGCCACGCGCACCAAATAGAAAGAAATTCTCATCATTTTGAAGTGTTATCAGCCTAGATCGCAAGAATTAACTCCAATTTTAGCACCTAAATATGGAGTATACTCTAGAGTCAGGGCCTTGCCTAGGTGGCTAGATCGAGCCACCTGCCGATCTGGGCGAGCCGCTTACGAAATTGATCGGCAAAGCGAAGCATATTGGGATTGTCGGGTGGCCAGGTTTCGTTCAGCAAAGACCAGGCGGCCCTGATGGCTAATAGGTGACGACGCAGGTCACCTGTTGGTTATTGCTGTCAGTGTAAGTCCCGACCTGCAAGCCCTGCGTGCTAGGCGGCGCCGGCGCCGGCGTCA
>CAIYRB010000029.1 GCA_903928445.1 uncultured Pseudomonadota bacterium
GGCGATCACGACCCGGCTCGATTAGGCCGATCCGGGGGTGGCTCCATTATGGCGATCACACAGTGGCTCGATTGGACCGATCCGAAGGTGGCTCCATTATGGCGATCACGCCGTGGCTCCATATCCGCGATCATTCACACGCCGGGAAGGAAGCTAATAGCCGAGGGGTTCCTGCGGTGGCGGGAAGGCGATACGGGACCCAGGGGATGGCTAGAAGAAAGGGCCGAGAAACTGGGAGAATGTGGGCGTCCAGGCGGGCCAGTGTTTGCAACGTCGCGGACGATGGCGAACGGCGAGACAGCGCACGGACTCGCAGGGCTTCTGCGATGCAACCTTGCAAGCTGTTGTTCGGTGTGCGCCGAGATACGAGGGGTAGAAAGGTGGCAGCAGGGTTACGGAGCGTTTAAAACGTTTCTGGACGAGGGCGAGGGCAATGCGCTGGCACACGTGATCCTCACGGTGCCTAGAGCGATGACTCTAGGGCATGACAACAAGGCGCAAGAGAAGTGGGCGGAAAGCGTCCAGCTTGCACGCGCCACATGGGACGAATGGACTAAGCACGGGATGCGCGAAGTGCGTAAGAGGTGGGACATTGCAGGGACGCTGAGAGTTACTGAGCATCAGTTTTCAAACGGTTCACGCTGGCAGTGGGTGCCGAAGCTCAGGCGGTCCGAGCGTCACGGTACCGGTGTGCATCAGCACTGGCATAACGCGTGGGCTGTGCGCGGTGACATGGTTGACGCCGGAGAATGGCAAGTGGCCCAAGTGATCTTCGCAGCGTGGCGTTCCTGTCTTGTGAACGTCGTCGCCAAGACAAGGGCCACCGACCCGGACGCTTACGACTGGGTGAACCTGCAGGAGCCCTTGCGTGCGCTGGAGAGGGCTGAGGACGGGACGATAAAAGGAGCCGTAAGCGTTCGCTTTGTGCCGGCTGGACAGGAGGCGACGACACAGCTTCTGCGCTACCTACTCAAAGAGCTCGCCTTTGGGGCGGGACACAAAACAAGTAGGGACGAAGCGAAGTCGAGGAGCTTCTCGTGGGGGCAAATGCTCACCTTGGCTGGAACCCCGCTGGCAGGATGGGCAAGGCAGGCATACCGGTGGCATGCCCGTAACTCGCACGGCGAAAGAACCTGGGCGTGGAGCTTTGTCCAGGGTTACGGCGAGGGTAAGCGCAGCTTTGCCGCCAGGGTGGCAGAGGCGGAAGCCGCCGAGGCCGTGGATGACGATGGCACTAGCCTTGACGACCTGGAACTGGGAGCGTCGGCGTCGGCTAGCGACTTCGGTCGGGCGAGAAGAAACAAAGAGCACGTAAAAGATAGGCGCCTTTTCAAAGCAGGTGTGATCGAAGCTGAGGGTGTGCAAGGCTTTCAGGCCGACGAGCGGAGCCAAGACGCGAAGCGAGCAGTGCTACAAGCGGCGGCTGACAAAAGAGCTGCCGGTAGAGCCAGGCACTTGGCGTTTAGAGGCAGTACTGCGACGTGGGTGGTCAGGCAGATGGAGCGGCAAGGGTTTATGCTTGGTCCGGATGGTAAATACGTTCGGGAGAAGGACGAGGAGCTGGGAGAGCTGTGAGGTCGGTCGGGAACGGTACCGACCCCACGCTCCACTGTTACCGATGAATGCGATTCAGATTTTCCAATTCCCCGATGCCAGACCAGGCAAGCTCAAGAGAGCTACCGCCTCGACAGTGGGTACCGTAACAGTAGCAGCAGACTAGGCGGGGCGACCAGTCCCCAGCTGGCACGGATGACTCAACCGCAGTTTGAGCCACGCATCCTCATCCACATTCCAGCGGTCGAAGCTTTCATATTCAGGCCACGTGACCCAAAGGCTCTTGCCGCCCGTGTAGGGGCTAGTTACACGCATCAGGCTAGAGCAGTCACTGTGGCTCTCCATCTCCCGGATATAGTTAGCCCATTCAAGCAGGTCCTGGTCCAGAATCTTATTCATTCGGGCCACGGCTTCAGACACTGTCGACGGTAGGCTAAAGATAGGTTCGAGGTCCCCGCACCAATAGCCATCAGCGTTTTGCACATTGAGATACCACTCCACCTGGGACGCAGGGACGGGCTCGAACTTTTGGCGATAGTCGTCCTCGTCGCCGTCATGGCCGTACATGGGTTCTGGCACCAGTTGCAGGTGAAAGACCTTGCCAGTAAGGTGGTCAGACCACTGGAAATCGATGGTGTTTGCTGCGGAAAGCTTTTGATTCGTATCCATTATTAACTCCTAGCAGTTTGATGCTCCGAGAACCTCCCACCATGGGAGCAACCCGGCTTAATTACTCTTCGGAATCTGTCGCGGCTTCGATATTAAAAAACGTAATTTTTTTTATCGAAGTCTGGTGGCCAGTTCGTCCATCTGGCCTGGCAAACCTGAAGTTCGGTTGTAGGCATACTCCTGGGCGTTGCTAAGCAGCGAATCGGCAAGTTCGGCGATTGCAGTATCGTAACGTTTCATACAGGAACTCCTTAAATTGACCCTCAACAGGTTGGGTTTTTACCTCCGCCTTTGCACCACAATGGTTCCTTCAGCGAAGATTCCTCCTTTACGGTTTAAAGGAGCGGTTCTTAATTAAAAAAGTGTTGTTTACGATTGGGGCGGTCTAGGCCATAGGAAGGCCGTTGACAGCTGCTGAGGAGAAGGTTGCTAACTAATCTAAAGAACAGCCTTACTCGGCGGCCTGAGCCCGGGAAAGACGTGCAGCCGGCGACGAGGGCGAAACGCACGGACGAAGTCAGCCCAAAGGTTGGGGGTGCTTGGGCCAGCGAGGGTCGGTCTACCCGGCGGTGCAGGCGGAAAACAGTGCGGTCATTTAGCAGCTGATAGGCTGCGGCGTAAGCCGTCCGAAGCTTGTGTTGCAAAATGACCGCAAAGAATCAATAGAGACTTAGTAACCGGCAAGTGCCTATGGGCGCTTGAGAAGAAAATCAGCAGCCGCATTTATCCTAGGCATCATCGTGCCCGAGCCGGCGCCAGCGTCCTCATGGTACAGCCTGGCCAAAGCCTTGCGGCGAGCTTTTATTGCAGTAGCATCAGCCGTCCTGAGTCCGAGGAGTTCCAGTGCTCCGGCAATGGTGAGCGGGCCGGAGGTAGGTGGGCAGGGTTTTGCGGACCGGAGGCGTGCGATTATTTCCTTCTGCCGGCTTAGTAGAGCGTTTTGAGCTGACGCAAGCTCTTCTAGGAGGGCTGCCCTAGCAATGGCCTCAGCAGCCCCGGTCGTGGCGGCGGTGGCCGTCGCTCTTAAAGCTTCAAGAGCTACCTTAGCCGCTTGGCGGCGGCGAAAGTAGCGGCCAATCAGCGTGGGGACACAGGCGAGAGCCAGCGAAGTCCCAGCTCCAGGTAGCGGTAAAGACGCTGTCGGGCGTGGCGCTGCCGGAGGCGCCGGAAGGAGGAGCCGCCCGGGGCGGATGGTGTCCAGGCAGCCAAGGTGGTTTAGCCGTTGAATATCGGCCAATAGCTTAGAGGTCGCTGGGATCCCGGCACGCTTAAGGCTTTTAAGAAGCGACCCGCCGCGTGGGATTTGCAGGCCTGGAGAGTGGCTCGGAGCGGGCATCGGACGCAGAGGAAAAGAGTGGCTAGCAGCCCAGGCTAAGCCGTGAAATAGCGCGTGCAAGATTATGAACCGGCGTATGGCCCCCAGCATGGCGGTCTCCTTATTGGCCGACAGATAAAGTGATTGTTATCTGCGCCGGCGGTTGTGTGGTGCTCGTGATCATGGATTCCGTCGGGTAGCTGAGGCTGGCACCGCCAGTGGCGTCTGGTAGCGGGAACAAGGGTGCCGTAATGATGACCTGGGCCGGCGCTTGAAGAGACTGAGCTTGAGAAGCGGTGTAAACCAGGCTCCCGACGTTTACTGTAAGTGTTGCTCCGGTGGGCAGGGCGGTCCCGAGAAGGACGGACATCGGCCCTGAGACCGTTGCAGCAAAATAATTGCAAGACGTTGAGTCGTCGTAATTGAACGCGAGTGTTGTCGGCTGTGTGGCGCTGAGCGGCAGGGCCATTACACACGTTTGTGAGCTGTCGCTGATGCCCGACATAATTTCGTTACGGCCGCAAGCAACGATGGACCATGAACTGAGAAGAGCTACCGTTAGGATGAGCTTAGTGTGCATGTGTGGAACTCCTGTTTTTGGCATGTGCTAGAGCGTGTGTGATGTTTATCTGGGTGAAATAAAGCGGACCACTGAAGCCGAGTAGAAGGGCGAATATAGTGATAAGGCCTTTCATAATGGCCCTCCTGCAGCAGTAAGAAGGCCGACGAGGCCAAGGATGAGTATTTTTGCCATGTTGCGGCCTCATTTCGTTAAAGGTTTTGGAGGAGTGGCATCGGCAGTGGAAACTGCGGTCGAGGCGCTGGCCGGCTTCGCTAGCTTTTGGCAGTTATCTGGGTGGCTGGTGCAGGAGATAGCTAGTAAGAGTGTTAGAAATGCAGACATTAAAAGAATCTCCAGGCTACGGGTTGAGGTGGAAAGCGAAATCCGGCGCGGAAAACGATTTTGCTAAGAGATGTCGCTCCGGGCTGTGAGCAGACGCGAGCAGCGCAACGAACGGAATCAGCTGGTGTCATATTGCGATGCCTTTGCAGAAGCTGAGCAACTACTCTGGCGACAGCGCGCCGTTCTGGGTCAGATAGTGAGCGATAAAGCATTTTTTACCTCTTTGGGTTAAGGCCCCGGGCGGGGCCGGCTAGACGTGGCGGCTAAGCGGTTTTCTTTTCGAATTTGTTCCGAAGAAAGAGGACAAACTGAGGCTGAGGGTATTCGGGCGTGGTGCGACTAATCGACACTGAGACTTGGACGCTGAGGTTGGCGACGCCTTCTGGCAGTTCGCCGCGACGGCAAGTGATGAAGACTTTGTCCGTGGTCGGCACGTTCTGGGAACCTGAGGTTGACTCGACAAGGCATAGACAGCGGTCCCAGCCGCTGTTGCGATTGCCGACATAGACCCGAAGGACACTGGTTAGATTAACGGTTGCAAGCATTTAAGTGACTCCTAGTTAAAGTTTTGAGGCGAACCTTTTCGCTCTCGTAAAGATTCGAGCGAAAGGGATGCCGAAAGTGCCAGGCGTGACGCCGCTAAAAGACAGGTTTGATGCGGAGAAAGTGGCGCCGGCAGCCAAAGCTACGCGCGACGCACCTGGGAGGCGACTCGTCAGGCAAGAGGACAATAGGAGGCACGATGATTGCAGCGCCTAGAAGCCAACGTGTTAGCAGGGGCATGGCCGGCAAAGATTTAGCGGCGGCGCAGATTACGGCAATCAGCAAGAGGGAGGAGGGACGATCATGAGCCACACCAGGCAGACCAATCGAGGTGTAGACCATTCTATTGCAGTCAGTAGCAAGTCAAGGTCTCGTCAGCCCATCGCTCACTCGCTGTGTTTCTTACGCTAGATGTTCGTTCGCAAGTCCGCTCCCATCGCAACCAGTCATCCAGTCACGCCAAATGGTAGCCTTGCACCAACACCCATTTGAGCTTATCCTTTGCTTAAACAATCTTTAGATTTTAGGACGCTTGGGTGCCTCTTTGACAAAAGAACCTTTATATTTTTCTCTTGGAAGCCTGGTCCAACGTCACCGGCGCGAGCGGCAGATGACTCAAGCAGCTTTGGCTGAGGCGGCAGGTCTGTCCGCGCCTACGATAGGGCTCATTGAACGCAACCGTGGGCAAATTGCGTCATTGTCACTGCTCCTAGATGCGCTAGGCCTGGTCATAACTGGTCGTAATCTGTCTCCAAGTGGGCCTATCGGAGTGCAAATTGCTCATCTACGCCGCAGCCGAGGTCTATCGCAACGGGCGCTTGCGGAGTTGGTCAAGGTAACGCAACCAACCGTAATTTCTCTGGAACGGAATCCCTGCCGAGGACGGATTGAAACGTTAGACAGGGTCCTGCGCAAACTTGGCGCCGGAGCTTTCCTTCATAAACAGGGCCAACCGACTGCGTTTTACGCCGGCGTCGGCAACTCAAGTGCGAATAACTCGTGGACCACGCCGCCCGAACTGTTGAATGCGTTATACGATATCTGGGAATTTGATCTCGACCCGTCATCGCCTGGCAAGACACGTCGTCACGTCAAGGCGCGCATGCATTACACTGCCCTTGATGATGGGTTGTCCTTGCCATGGGGTGATGAAAGTATTGCATGTAAATCTGGTGCATCAAATAGTGCAGGTAATTCAGTAATTTTCTGTAACCCGCCTTATGGCCGTGGATTGGCAAAATGGGTTGAAAAATGCCGTGCAGAAGTTGACGCTGGTCGTGCAAAAACTGTAGTAGCGTTAGTTCCGGCGCGGACCGACACTCTGTATTGGCATGAACATATCGCTGGTCGAGCAGCAATTTATTTTTTGCTTGGACGTCTTAAATTCGGAGGGCAAACCGACGACAAGAAAACAAACGCGGCACCATTTCCGTCAGCACTAGTTATTTGGGGAGCTGAGCCGGAGGCCCTAGAAAAAATGTGTACCCTGGTTCCGGGGACGATGGTCCTCCCTAAGGTCAGTGAAAGACCGGCGGTATAATAAACCAAGGCAACTTCAATGTTGCCATCGGAGTCATTTCTGTTTCGCATTTCGTAAGCCGGCCTATTAGGCTAAAAAAGCCAGTCCTTGGTGTTAACTCGTTCGTTCTGCCACTGCGTCACAGGATATTGAGTAACCACGGCTAATAGGCCTTCATGTTCGGTGGGCAGAAGCAAGATTCTGTCATCCAGCACTACGTGGGGCTTCCACTTGCCTTTTAGCGCGGCGGCCGTCGTCTCCAAGGACTGCGTATATAGGTGCACCCCGTAGAAATTAAGGTCAGGATTCTGAAAGAATGAGGCTTTAGGCGAGTTCGAACAAAATCTTTTAAAAGACGTGGCGAAAATGCGATGACATCCGAGCCAAATATCTGAACCTTCACGCCTCACGAGGTCTCTAGGGAAATCGGCTATCAGATTAGTAGTGACCGCATCCAAGTCGTCACTATCGTACAGCAGACCAGCAACCGCAAAGATGCCGTTCGCGCCGGTTTGTATTTCCACCTGGTCGGCAACTTTGCCTTGCAGATACTGGACGTAGAAGCTGCCCAGGCCGGATAAAGGTTTCTCTAGTTCGACGAACGACCATAGGTTTGGTGTATCCTCGCCTTTGTCCTCGGGGCGTTTGGACCAGACTGGCTTTACGGCGGTGCCTTGCGCAACCAGTGCAGTATGAACAGCGTCTGCGTTCTTCACTCTAATACCCACGCCTTGCGCACAGGGCTGTTCTGTATATTTTTCCTCGCCTTTCGCCTGAGCTAGAGTGAAGGCGCCCCGGTCCTCAACGGTCAGAAACTCAATGTAGTCGCCGGCTCCCTTGGGCGAAAAATAAAGGAAGCCAGTCCGCAGGCCGGGTTGGTGGCGCATCGTTTGATCGTAGGGCGAGACCTTAAATCCAATTTCTTCATATGAAAGTAGCAGGTCACGCATCTCCTTGGAGGCGCCGAAAATAACATGATCAATACGGGCCTGCGCTTTCGAACTATTCACCATATTAATTCTCCTCACTACCCGCTTTTAACCGGGAGATTCTTTGGGATACTGTGCTGCGGGCCACGCGTAAATGCTCAGATACCTCCCGCATAGACGTGTGTCTTTTCATCGCTTCCTGTAAAACTGCGTTCTCGATAGCTTCGACTACGTCGTTTAGTGGAAGGTCGCGTACAAGGGCATCGCGAAACATTTGCTCTGCTTTCGTAATGACGTCATTACTGGGTAAGATGGCCGCTGGCTTAGGAGCATATTTACCAGGCGCAAACATCGTCTTTAATTCAGGAAGGTCTTCCGCCCTGATTTCCTTTTCATCTCCCATTGCTTCAGTGACGAGGACATTTATAACCTTATTGAGCTGGCGAACGTTCCCTTGCCAATGATATTGCCTACAGCGCTTCGTTAGGGATTCGAGTATTTCTGCGGCAACCTCGACGCCTTGGCGAGCAAGGGCCAACTCTAGAAGGAGCGGCAAGTCGTCCAACCGTTCTCGCAGTGGAGGCAGTGTAATGGTGAGCCCTGTAAGGCGGCTTTGCAGATCAAGTAGGAAGGCGCCTTTCTCTACCTCGTCGTCAAGGTCTTTTGTGCTCGCAACAATGACCTGAAAGTCGCTATAGATAGTTTGAGTCTCGCCGAGACGATTGTATGACCCGTCGTTCAAGACTCGAAGAAGCCTCTGCTGACAGTCAATAGTAAGGGCCTGAATCTCGTCGAGAAAAAGAAAACCGCCGTCTGCGTCGCCGACGAATCCAGCAGTCGTCTGGTCGGCGCCTGTAAAAGCACCTCGTCGGTGACCAAATAATGCCGACACCGCCGTATCGCCGGTCAAGTTGGCACAGTTGACCGCTACGAAAGGCACGGGTCCTTGGGCTTCATTGCGCAGTCGGTGGATTAACTTGGCAACTTCCTCTTTGCCGGTGCCCGTTTCGCCGCTGATAACAACTGGGATGGATGCGTTCAGCGAAGCTTTTCGCGCTCGGTCGCGGATGGCTGTGGAAAGCACAAGGCCGTCGGGGCATTTTTTCAAAAGCGCAGGTGGTAGTAGTCGAGGGGACGACTGCCTTTTTGCCAGTGACCCAGTGCGGCGGCCTTTTTTTGCCACCTCTAAATGTATAAATAACTCAGCTTCAGTCAGAATCGGTTTACGAAATAAGTGTGCAGCCCCCGCGTTTATCACTCGGTTATACGTGTCAATCTGAGGGTCCGAAGACATTGCCAACGGAACCGTCTCAGGGTGGTTTGTGCCCAGTTCCTTTAAGATTTCAATACCCTCAAAAGTATTCTGTCGCCCGGGACCGCTGAGATGAATGTCGGTAAGTACATACTGGTAGCTGACCTGCGATAGTTGAGCCATAGCCTTGTCGAGCCTATCCACTCCCTCCGCGAGTAGACCTGCACCTCGCGCCATGTCTAGGTAGCGATTGAGCTGCGAGATGTCGTCCTCGATAATCAGAATGTTTCGCTGTAGTTTGGAATTAGCTTTCATCCGTGCGCTCCTCTGATTGCAGTGACCTATAAATTGACAAAATGAGTTTCGTGGATTTTTCAAGAGTTGTAGTAGACTCGTGGAAAACGACACGCACGGATTGTGCTAAATACTTGTCGGTAAATTCGTCGAGGTCAGAATAAACAAGGACCGGCATGGAGCCGATGGGATCATCTGTGACGACGGGAATGGCCAATTCAGAGAGTCTGGTCACGAGGTCTTGCTGGCGTGCTCGGTTTTGCAGCCCAACAAGGACCGTGCTCGGGCCGCGGGATGAACGCTTATGGAGAAGAGGCAGGCGTTTTGAGTCGGATATTGCCGGCGCATCATTAGTCATGGCTGCATTCGGGAAAAGCATAGTGAACTTGGTCCGTCCGGTCTCTCTTGCGTGTTGAACTTTGCCGCCGTGTGCCTCGACGATAGCCTTAACGTTATGCAAGCCGATGCCTGAGCCACCGGTCTTTCCATGCGTGGCACCTCGCTGGAAAAGTTTTGATAAAACTTGCGCAGGGAGCCCCGGTCCATCATCACTAACGGCGATAGTTAGTTGCCCACCTTCTATCGAAGCCTCAATGACGATATCTTTGGCCCCTGCCTCGATGGAGTTGCGCGCAAGATTAGTTATAGCCCGCTCCACTGCGACAGAGTCGAGGTAGACCTGGACGTCCACAGGGCCGTGATAAGTAATACCAACCTTATGGTCTGCGAATAATCGCTTCAAGTCTGCCGAGATAGTTGCGATGTCGAAGCGAGTGTCTTGTGGGGTTGTTATACTGCCCTGACCCTTGCCCATCCGCCCTAAAATGGTCCGGATAGTTGTCAGAGACCGATTCATTTGGTCTTTAGACTGCTGGAATTCCTGCCAGTTTCGAGATTGAGCTGCGAAATCGAAAGCAATCAGAGGATTTTTAAGGTCGTGGGCTAGATTTTGTGACATCTGCGCGACGGTGCGAATATGTTCAAGTTCTAAAGATTCAGACAAATCTAGCATCATTTTTCTCGATAAAAAACGAAAAAGGATAACTGCCACGATTCCCCATAATAAACATAGCCCCAAGGCTACGCCCATGTTCGCAAACCGGTCATATTTAAAAACGAGAACTCCGAATGGAGCTTCGGTATCCTTAAATCTTATAGGCTCAATAATCGCGCCCTCAATGATATCGCTGCTTGTCTGCGAATCAGCACCAGGCAGTGAAAATATGATTTGTTTAGATGAATCGATGAATTGAATTGAGCTAAAAATACTACCAATCATCGGCGTGCTGGCAAGCTCCGCCTCACGCACGTCTCCCATGATGAGATAACGACGGACTTGAGGGACAAGTTGCTGAGCGGCCTGAAAACGAACCGCTCGCGTGGTAACCCCTGTTGCAAGTCCAACAATCAGTACAACCAAAGCAGTTAAGGCTGCTAGAATTCCTGCAAGACGACGCGTGTTTGGCAGAATTACCTTATTACCATCGAAACTCGCGTTACGCATGGGGTTCATCCGAACACATGCGGTGCAGTGTCAATATCGTCCCATGAGAGACTTCGGCCCGCAAAGAGTTGTAGCCGTGAGATGTTCACCACATTAGGGGTGGTTCGCCCGAAAAAAGCACCTTGCAACTCTAAGCTATCGGCATAGCAAGCAACAAGAGGTGCATCTTGAACGTCTTGAGGAATACGAACGTGGTGAAAGCCGATACTATCAGTCGAACAAGCGTGGCCCTGTTGCTCGCCCTTCATGGCTGCGAAAAGAGTTCTGGCTGGCCCCGACGCCTCTATATCTAATGCCAAAGCATCATGGTCAGCTACCGTGATAGTTGGCAAAGCGAGAAATTCAGTCTTAGTCAGTCTTTTGACCTCGCCACCTTCGATAACCCTGACTGAGCGCTTCATAGCTTCCAGCACAGCATGTTCGATACTTCCACCAGCTTGCTCCTTACAGCCGAGACCGATCCTGATACCAAACGGGTGGCGCGCATGGGCACCATCGATGCTGCACACTATTCCTACGAGCCCTTCTGGGGCAGTCATCCGGCCGAGATGCAATTCAACTCCAAAGGTCTCCAGCCGCTTTGATAGCTTACCAAGGTCAAACGTAATTGTCTGAAGCGCCTCATTAGACACAGCCGCGAACGGAATCTTTGTTAGGAAATGGCAAAAGAAGGCATCCCGCTCTATCAACTCCTCAAGAGCATTCTTCTGAGCGGCAGCCGGCAGCTCATGCACAGCCAGCCCGTTGGTATTGGCGCGTCCAGTTGAAGCGTGGATGCACCTCTCTAGAGCTTCAGCGCCTGCTTTTAAAAAGGCTTCATCTTCGCTAAGGCTTAGCCCGCTACCAGCGAACTGTTTGCCGCCGACTTCGATAGAGACGTGGAAATCATAATAGCCCGGTAGCCACTCATCAGGCCAAGTGTAGCGATGAGCTGATAGTTTTAATCTTTCAGCATTGGCTAGTAGCCAACTCGTTAGTCGCGATGTATGCGCCATATTGCGTTCGATGCAAAAATAGGTGAATGTTCAATTTTCCAGCCACGCCGAACCATGGATATTTGAGGCGTCCCGAGCAATGGTACGACCTTGCCACTTCGCAATGCGTTATAATGCAGGTCCCGAAGCATCTTGATTCTGATTTCTCGCTTTTCGGTGTCCATATATTTTCGAATCCAAGAGTTGCCTTCTGCGAAGGTCATGGGGTACTCGTTCATGCTGAAAGAGTAGGAAAGGAAGGATATATTTTCGTTCCAGAGAGCATCGGTGCCGATGATAAGCATTTGCGGGTCTTTGGCATCTATCTTTTTAGGATTTTTTTCTTGGCGTTCGTAATAAGCCAGCATGTCAGCTTCGACCTGTAGTCCAGGCAGCACATCATGCAGCAAATTTTGCGCCTCGCTAGCAAGTTGCGGAAAAGTGCTAATTTTGAGCCCTACTCCGGTTACCGGCTTTGGCGCTTTGGCGAAGAGTGCCCTGAGCGCGGTATGCTGGTCGGCCGTTAAGTTGCCGTCGCCTTGCTCGGCGAACCACTGCCGTGCTGGGACGTTTTGGCGTATGGGAGATACAGCCTTCGACCAGTACGTGTTTTGAATCACGCTACCAAGGCCAAGCCGTGTTGACTCAGGCAGCTCTTTCATTCCTTTATCAGTAAAAAGTAGCATTATTTTAAAGAAGTTTTCGGTGATGTCTACCTGAGCGTCGCTGTGGGTCTTGACGTATTCTGTGAGCAGGTGCCGTTGGTATATGTTCGAGGATGGGACAAAATCGGTCTCGTGGTCGATAAACTGCTTTAAAGAGCCAGGCATTTCCGGGGTGCTTTTTTGCTTATTGACACGAAATGCAACTGTTTGCGGAATGTCTTTCCGGTAATGCCAGTGATTCGGGTTAGCTTTCATAACGAAATCGCCATTGGGTAACAACTTGCTGAGGTAATAGGGTCCACTGGTCTCGGCATATGACTTTATCTTAAGGGTCACGGGGTCAACAGTCGACCGTATAAGGACGCCGAAATCTATCGCCGTTAGCATCGGGACTAAGAACGTGTGTCCGAATTTAGGCCTGAAGACCAATTCGTTACCTGATACAGCTATACCGTCGCAGGGGTCTTCAACGCGGGTGAGCTTTTGGTCTGGGCATAGAATCTCACCAAGTCGACCATGGGTGTTACGGCTCAGGACGAGCAGTCGCTTCAAGGTGAACATGGCATCGTCGGCAGTTATTTTCAGACCAGATGCTGTTTTAGCATTGTCGCGAATGTGGAGATGGAGCTCTTTACCGGTCCAAGTTAGGTTGTCGGCTAAAGCCGGCACCATCTGACCGTCAAGGTCTTCTTCAATCAAAGGGCTGAGCAGGTTCTCGAAGACGCCGTACTCGTGCGCAAGAGTGATAGCAGAAGGGTCTAAATCGCCGACGTCTCGCCACGGCACGGGGTGATTTATCGCGAATTCAACGCTCTCGGAGGGCGAGGCATTGATTTGCAGCGGCAGCAGCCCAAGCAAGAGTATGAGCAGCCATGTACGACTGACTCGCGCTCTAGCATGGGCGGGGGAACGCAGAATTAATTGCAGGCGAGACCGCCGCAGGGTGGAACTGCCGCTGAAGTGGTGTGCTCGATTTTCAGTCGTCCCATTTTTTCGAGTTGTGCTGATATCGACTCCTTCGCTTTTTGCGGAGTTTGAACTGCCCCTTTGTCGCCGCAGCCGGCCAACATAAGTGCGACGGAACCAACCCCTAAAACCACCTTATTGACGACTTGCATTGCCAGGCTCCTCTTCGGTTTAAAATACCATTAGTTTAGTACAGGAGTTTATTAGTAATGTCAACATTGTTATTATTGTTTAAAATTGAGTTTTCTTCCGTTTCATGACCGTGACTTACCGAAGCAAATTTCGCGCCATCGTGTCGGTCGTGAAAAAGCCTGTGCTTTCAGTGAAGATGTTTAGAGAGCTGGTAACGAAAAAGGCCAGTCCGGCCTGTTTTTTAGACGCTACCGACCATTATGGCGTAAATTCGGATAGTTATTGCTGGTTCATTTCTGATCCATGCGTCTGACTTGTCGCTTTTGCCCGCAGGTGTGCCGGTATGGCCCGCCGCCTAAAGCGGGCGCGGCAATCCGGCGTCATGGAAATCGATGGCCTAGCGCTAGCTGGCGGCCCTAGCACTGTTACCTTTGATGCTGCTGACCATCTTATCCATCGCGTCGTCGGTCAAAATGAAGCCGGTATAGTGCTTCTCGCAGACGGACACAGAGTCGCCGATGCAGCGGGCCACGTTATGTAAGCTGATGTTCTCTTCCAAAAGCCATATGGCAAAGCAGTGACGCAGGTCGTGAGCGCACAGCCATTTGTCTCGGTTCTCTGGCGGGTTGTCCTTCCCACCGATTGGGAAGGACCGGCGACAGGCACTCTTGACGACCACTGACCACTGACGATTGCGAAGCTTGGTCTTGGCTGCCTCCGACAGCGCGTACCACTCGGTCAGTGCGGTCAAGCCCTCGTCAAAGACGTAGGTCTTGCGGGTCTTGCGGTTTTTAGTGCCGCGTTGCTCAAGATTGCGGCTTATTTGCCAGCGTACTAGTAGCGTCTGCCCTATAAGGTCCTCTTTTTTGGAGGCAAATAGCTCACCCGTACGCATGCCCATGTAAACGAGGCAGTCGAGTACCACGCGGTGCTCGTGCTTTTTTACTCTGCTACGCATCAGCAGATAGTCCGCACGGGACAGGTAGGCTACCTTTGGTTCGTCCTCATGGTCCAAGACCAAGAGCTTAGCGTCTTCTTCGCGCTTGAAAAAGCGCAGGATAGTTCGCAGCCGCAGGATGACCCGTCTTTGACTGTTCCCTCGCAGATTCCGACCTATCTGTCGCTGCATTTCGGGAATCGGCGCAGTCAGTAACGGTAACTGGCCCAACGCTTCAACGGCACGCCGGTACTCGCAGAAGGCTGTGTTGGCGTCGATGTGCGGACGCTTAGTCAGGACGTACTTTTTCCAAAATTTGTCGAGGAGCTTCAAATTGTCCGAGTGAAAGACTGCTTCGCCCTCGCCCCGGTCATGCTTGGCTTCGGCGTAAAGAGCGGCCCGCAGTGCCTCGGCCTGCTTGGTGACCTCACTCAGCTTGTCCGGAGCCTCGGCGTAGGCTTTGTTCAGCGCATCAATGCGCTCATCCTTAACCTTGGCATAGCGGTAGCCGCATGCAGACTGAGCGTCAGGGGTGCGTTTCAAAAACTGGAACGTGCGTCGTCCGTCTTTTACGCTGGGTTTTTTTATGATGTAGGCGGGCTTCAAAGACAAAAGGCTCCAGCTTGGCTCGGCGATTCAACTCGCGCACCGCCCTTAGGGCTTCGGCAAACGAGCCAACACCTTTAACCTTAAGCTGAATTTCGTGCAAGTCCCGGGCTTCGCGCCATTCAGATAAACGGGGTGGTGGGGCTGAGAAGACTTGAACTTCCACAGGGTTACCCCCATTGGCTTCTGAGACCAACGTGTCTACCAATTTCACCACAGCCCCAAAACACCTGTCCGTTTACCACTGGTAACTGGATATACCAAAGAGCGAGCTTTTTCGTATACCAGGAAACCTCTAACTTGCCCAAGAGCCTGGCTTAAACCGTCGCAGAGTTCTGGCTTCTGAGACCAGCGTGTCTACCAATTCCACCACGCTCGCATTCACATCGTGGCTCTTAGTAAAAAACCACATGGAGGCGCAACTTAAAGCACGCCTTGCCAAATTGCAACCAAAACCCTCAACCCCTCACAAGGCCGCAACTTGGCAACTCGGGGGCAGCAAAGCCCCCAAAGCCCCCTACCCCCTAGGGCAGATCTTTATAAGTCTCAACAATCTTCGAAATCAGCCCGTACTCCAGAGCCTCCTGCGCATTCATCCAGTAATCCCGAACCGTGTCGCGCTCGACCTTCTCCAAGGGCGTGCCAGTCTCTTTTGCCAGCAGCTTGTTGATCTTCTCGCGGGTCTTCAGGATCTCCTTGGCGGTGATCTCGATATCCGAAGCTTGCCCATAGACCTGGCCTGGGATCAGCGGCTGATGGATCAGAAACTTCGCATTGGGCATCGAAAAACGACGCTCTTTCTTGGCCGCGACATTGATGACCGTGGCGATACTGGCGCATAGACCGGTGTTGATGATGGTCACGGGCGAGCTGATAAAGCGGATGGTGTCATACAGAGCATAGCCGCTGTTGACCTCGCCGCCGGGGCTGTTGAGATACAGGGTAATGGGCTCGCCCGGTTTATCGTGCTCAAGAGCAAGAAAGTCGGAGATGTAGCGCTTGGCCGTTTTTGAGGTGATGGCCTCGGAGATGAAAATCTTGCGGCGCTCGAGCAGACGGACTTCGGTCACTTGGTCAAGCAGGCCTAGGTCTGCAATGCTCGCAGCTTGAATCTGCGACGACTTATCTGAAAACTGGGTCATGCGGTCTCCCTCTCTCTGGCGATGAGTTACAGCAGGTCGAGGATAGCTCTCACCTAGCCGAATCAAGACGTTGCCCCAAAGCCTAGCAGGTCGGAAAAGAAAAAGAAATTGCCGAACTGCGCCGCCCTTCGACGCCGTGGCAGAGGGCCAACACCCTGCCCGAACCACCCTCAGATCAGGCTTTGTGGGTCGACATCGATGCGCATCCGGACATCACCCGGCTGCTTTTGAAAGGTGGCAGCAAACTGGGCCACCAGCGCCCGCAGCGGCTCCAGGTGTTCCGAGGCAAAAATCAGCTGGCGCCGATGCCGTCCCCGGATCGTTTCGATCGGCGGAATGGCCGGCCCAAGCAACCGGACCTGGCGCACCCGCTGCGGCTGCGCTTCGGCCATCTGCTCGATCCACCCTTCGATGCGGCGGGTCAGCTGATCCAGTCGGCCACGGTCTGGTCCATTAAACTCGACGGCGATCATCCGCGCAAATGGTGGGTAAGCGTGCTGCTGGCGAAAAGCGAGCTCGCGTTCGACAAAGCTCTGATAGTCGTGCTGAACGGCCGCAGTGACCACCGGGTGGTCCTCGCGCATGGTTTGGATCAAAACCCGCCCCGCATGCTCCGCACGCCCGGCCCGGCCCGCCGCCTGCACGATCAACTGGAAGGTCCGCTCTCCGGCACGAAAGTCCGGCAGCCCCAGCAGCTGGTCGACCTCGAGGATGACGATCAACGTGACATTGGGGAAATCATGACCTTTGGCCAAAATCTGCGTGCCGACGAGGATATCGATCTCGCCCTGGCGAAATGCGTTCAAGGTTTTGGGCAACATTCCCTGCGTCGTGACGGCATCGGAGTCCAGGCGGACGATCCGCGCTCCAGGCAGCGCCGAGCGCAGCCCATCCTCGGCCTTTTGACTGCCGTAGCCGATGGCGATAAAGCGCTCACCGGGGCGATCTTTGAGGATCTGATCCACCGTCACAGCATAGTCGCAGTAATGACAGCGTAGCACCGTACTACGCGCATGAAGGGTCATGCTGATGCTGCAGCTGACACACTGCACCGCCTTTTTGTCATCCACCGATAACAGGTAGTAGGCATAGCCGCGGCGATTGACCAGGACGATGGCTTGGCGTTTGTCGGCGAGATTGGCCTCAAGCGCCGCTAAAACGACTGGATCTAGGGGCACTGATTGATCTTGAGATTCAAGCGGCATAGCGCCCCTGCCGCTGCCACTAGCGGTAATCAACGTACCCTGGCGAGGAGCTTTGGGCATAGGCAACACCTCGATGCTTGGCATCGGGCGTCCCGTAACGCGCTGCGTTAGCTTCAGCAGCCTGTAACGACCGGTGCGCGCGTTCTGATAGCTTTCCAAGGACGGCGTGGCACTGCCGAGGACGACCGTCGCGCGCTCAAGCTTACCTCGCAGCACGGCGATGTCGCGGCCGTGATAGGTCAGGCCAGTCGACTGTTTATAGCTATGATCGTGCTCTTCATCGACCAGGATCAGGGACAACCTTTGGAAGGGACCGAAGATCGCCGAACGCGGACCGATTAAGATCTTCGCCTCGCCGCTGCGGATTTTGTTCAGCTGAGCCCAGCGCTCAGGATCGCTCATCGCTGAATGCACGACGGCCACCAAGCCCGGAAAGCGCTGGGCAAAGACGCGGGTCATCTGCGGAGTCAGCGAAATCTCCGGGACCAGAACGAGGGCCTGCCCGGTACCACCAGCTAGGGGCAGAGCTGCCGCGATCAGCCGCAAGTACACCTCGGTCTTGCCCGAGCCGGTCACACCGTGCAGGAGGTACACCCGTCCCGCCGCAGGCGCCTCCAGGCCGGCCGCGAGAATCTCCGCCAAGACTCCAGACTGCTCAGGCGTTGGCGCTGGCGGCGGCTGGGCTTGCTGACTCGCCACCGCTGCGGCAACAGCAGCATCAAGCGCCGCTGGATGCCGGCGCGCAGTAGCACTCGATGCTCGAGTCGACGTCACCAGGCCGGCCTTTTGCAACTTCCTAACGGTTACGGCCCGAATCTCGCTTTCTAGAGCGGAGGCGGCAATCAGGCGCGCCAGCTTGGAGCGACAAAGACTTGCCGACAGGGAGGTCTTTTTTTTGCCAAACAGCGCCAGCAAAGCCCGCGCTTCAGGCGACCCACCACCGCCGCGCGCGGCGATACCAGCGTCGCTTAACTCAAAGGTCTGTTTGACGACTTTGCTGGACGATGCGGGCAGCATGGTCCGCAGCACCTCACCAAGCGGGTGCATATAATAGGCGCTCAACCAACGGGCGATTTCGAGCACAGTGGCACTATAGGCGGGCTGCACATCGATCACCGAATCGATGGCCTTTAGCTCGATGCCTGGATCTACAGCCGCGGCAGAAGCCGGCCCAAGCACCACCCCGACCACCTTGCGCTTGCCGAACGGCACCAGGACACGCTGCCCAGGACTCACCGGATCTATGGAAAGATAGGTGAAGGTTCGGTGCAGCGGGGTCGGGACCGCGACGTCGATGTGATTTGTAACTTCATGAAATGACATAATATTATACTTTGATGCGGCGTGATTCCCAGCGCTGAGTGAGCATACTCAGGCGGCGAGAGAAAGCGAGTGACATTCACGCTTGCTCGCTCGGTGGTTCTGTTGTAGCTTTCCCGGCTCGCGCAGGGGTTTCCAACGAAGCGGCACGGACCTTATTCGGACGATGCACAGAACCCTACACAAACAGAGGCCCTTTTAGTTACTGGGAGGCTGCATGGCTCCGAAGATTGGTAAGAAAAAACGCCGCCGCTTTATGCTACGCAGAAAGCGGACACTTGATCCATCGATTGCGATCGACTTCAAGAAACCCGATACGCTTAAGCGTTTCATCACCGATCGCGGCAAGATTATTCCTCGCCGCATCTCGGGCGCTACTGCAAGTCAGCAGCGTGCGATCACCACGGCGATCAAACGTGCACGCTATCTTTCCCTGCTGCCTTACGCCGTGACGCACCGTCCTGAGCGTGGCTTTGCCGGTGAAATGACGGCGGCCAACGCTGGCGGCTTCCGCGACTCTCGCGGACCGGGCGGCCCTGGTGGCGGACGCTTCGGCGATCGCGGCGGACGCGACTTTGATCGCGGTGGTCGCGACTTCGATGGCGACGGCATGGGCGACCGTGACGGCAAGGATGATGACGATTTTGGCGGCGGCCGGGAGGACTAAGGTTTATGTCTAGAAAATGCTTGAGCGGTAAAGGCATCCAAACCGGACACCGCGTGTCGCACTCAAACCGTAAGACCAATCATCGCTTTCTGCCCAACCTGCAGAAGAAGCGCTTTTGGTCTGAGACTGACAAAAAATTCGTGACCCTGCGTGTCAGCACAGCAGCGATCCGGACGATCGATAAAGTCGGCCTGGATACGTTTCTGCGCCGCTGTAACACGCTGGTTGCCAGCTAAACAATAAGGTGGTGCAGCATGGGTCGTGGGGATAGCCGTCGTAGTTTGTTACATCGTCGCCGTAAAGCCTGGAGGCGCAAGAAACTGCGCTTGAAGGCCAAGATTGAAGCCGGCCAAGCCGCTAAAGTCACGGTGCCAGCTAAGAAAAAGTAAGCCTGAGGGTAGGGTTCTGTTTAACGGAACACCGCCGACAAGATAGCCAGCCTCTAGGGGCTGGCTATCTTTGTTTTTGATGGGGCCTTAACGCGCGCGGATGACCTTCTGCCTGCCTCGCCTCTGCTTCACATGGACCAGGAGCCCTTTGCCCATCACCGTGTAGAAGCTGGCCCAGGCCAAGGCCCCCAGACTGAGGCTGGTGGTACTGTGCTGCCGTAGCCTGTTGAGCGACTTCGCCAGCAAGCCACCGCCGGCCTTTTGCGGCTGGACCTTGAACTCGCTTAAGGCAACGGCTGACGACAGGATGCAGGTCATAAAGATGTTGTTTTGTGACAGCGTGACCACGCGCTTTTCTTCCAAGGCCACGGCAAATCGCTCCATGGCGTGTTCGTCAAAGCCGAGGATCTGTCCCTGCGCCGTTTTAAAAGCCGGCAGGACAGCTTCTGGGGTGAGGCTTGCAAGGCTGATCAGCAATCTGTTGGAGGCGCTCAGTGCAGCCTCGAGCTTTTGCGCCAAGACTCTAAAGTCGGCGTATGCCGGATCGTTTTCCCACGGATTCATCGCACCCTCCTGCGTCAAGCGCCCCTGAAGGGTACCAGATTTGCCTGCCGCGCATAGGCATCCTTTTCCCACTCAAGTAAATGCCTCGCTTGCCGAACAGCTTCATAGATTCAGCGATTCTGTGAAGGAGCGTGCCATGGGTGCTAAAGTCACGACTAACTTGATCCAGCTAAGTGTGGCCGCACTATGCGGCTTAGTGGGGATAGGCCTTGTGCCTCTGGCGAAGGCTGAAGCCATCGCCGTGAAAGAAGCACCGGCTGACCTCCATACCTCCTCGCACCTTGGCTTTGCCGTCGCCGATCAGTCCTCGACTGGCTTCCGAGCGGTCGGTGGCTCATTGGTCTTTCTGGATATCAGTCAAAGTTTGAGCCGCCGACTGGAGCTTGGCCTACGCAGCATCGGCGAGGGCGGTAAGACCAGTCAGCGGGAATTCTACCGCTTGGGTGCGGGACCGCTCCTTAGCTGGCATCTGAGCAGCGACTGGATGATCCAAGGGGCATTGGCCTTGTTCAACGAGACCGGACTGGCCAGCGACGGGCAAAAAGCTTATCAATCCAGGGGCCAAGAGCTCATGTTGGGGTGGGAAAAGAGTTGGCAGATGGCACCGCGAGTCAGTGTCGCCTGGGGTGGCTTCGTCACCTATCATCGTGGCGGCGTCGTTCCTACCGAGGCGTTCAGCAGTCCAGTGGTCGCTGCCAGTCGCGTCCTCAATGCGGGCCTCTCCCACGGCATGGAAGCGGCCCTTCGTCTAAGCCTGTGAACGCGACCTTTGGCTTGACGCCCTAGGGCCTTCTTGCTAGAAGCAAACCCTTCGCCGTCGGCAGTAGGTGTGCATACTGGGTACCACCAGGGCCGGCGATTAAAGTGTATCCGAGAGGACCTCCGTGGCACATCATAAGTCAGCGATTAAGCGTATCCGTAGAAACAACAGCGCCAATGTCCGCAACAGCCAATACCTGTCCTCCGTACGGACGGCAGTGAAGAAGTTCCGCTTGGCTGTCATCGCCGCTGGCGAAGGCAAAGGCGAGAAAGAGCAAGTGCGGCCGCTTTTCGTGAGCGCGCAGTCGATGCTGGCCAAGGCCGCAACCAAAGGCATCCTGCACCGCAACAACGTCTCCCGCAAGATCGGCCGTCTGTCAGCGATGCTGCGTTCGGCAGAAGCAGGCGAAGTCGCCCAGGCCAACGTCAAGTCGACGAAAAAGTCGGCCGCTGTGCGTCGCGCCGAAGCAAACCAAGCCGCGACCTTAGCTGCAAGCGAAGCCGCGACGAAGACCGCCGCGAAGAAGGCCATTGCCGCGAAGAAGGTCATTCCTGGCGCTGCAGCTCCTGCTGCTGCCAAGACCACGACCAAGGCAAAGAAAAAGTAAGCTAGTCGGCTAGGGAGTTCGCTCCCTAAGTCGAGTTCGACCTCAAGGCGCTATTTAGCGCCTTTTGTCGTCGCCGCGGCACTGCAAAAAATCAAATTTTTGCTCTGCAAGAATAGCTGCGCTTGCCGTCTACCTCGCTGCTGGTGTTGTCCACGAGGCAGGTGAGGACGCCAACGATGTTTTGACCCTCCTCTAGCGAGACCCTGGCATTCGGACCTGGCGGCGACGTTACTTTAGCATGGTCGGACACCGCCTGCTTGAGGCCGCGAGCCACCTCCGTCGCCACGCCAGCACTCATCTCGGTGATCTTTTCATCGAGCACGCCGCCGACTTGAGCCCTGACAATGCACGGAGTTCGCGGCGAAGCCTTGAGCCACTGACAGGAGACTAAGCCAGTAAGGGTGACCATTTTGGGACCGTAGGGTTTACCGCCGCGGATGCCCTCACTCAGCTCTTCGGCAGCCTTGGCGAGAAAAATCGCCTCATCCTCGGCGCGTGGTGCAGTGACTTCGCAATGCACCGAGGTGACCTTATAGGGTGGCGATTTTGTGCCGATATAGTCACAAAGTAGGTTCATTAGCACCGCCGCCTCACCCTTCAGTTCGGGGCGGTTGGCCTGGGCAAAAATCCATAGGCTCGGAGCCAAGCTACTGGCGATAGGTTGGGTCGCTGACAGCTCCAGGCCCTCCAGCCGAACCCTAAAGGTACACGGCGCTTGGCCACCCGTGCGGCGACACTCGACCAGGCCACGCGAGGTATGCAGCTGATCCTTTGGGACTTTGACACCAGCGTTCGTCTCGACGGTCAGCATCTTCAAGTAAAGTGCCTGCTCATCATCGCGACTAAATTGGGTTCCAGCAGCTCCCCCACTGTTAATTGCTGCTTTGCCCTCGGGGCCAGAGGCGTCAGCGCCGTCACTCGCATCAGACTCCTTTGACTCGGCAGTGGTCGAAGACGCTTCGGGCTTAGTCGTCCGACAACTCAGCGCGAAGAGGGCAGTGCCAGCAACTAGAAGGGTCCGGTAGGGAGAGGACATGAAAGACTCCTTTGCAAACACCAGGGCCCGAGGGCACGGGGATAGACTCGGATGGCTCCAGTATATGGTGATGTGATGGATTCAGGTATAAAGAACCACTCATCACCAGGTGAGAGCCCTTATTTTGGAGACAAACATGGTACCAGCCGAGCAAGTCCTGTGTGTGGTGATGGATGGCGTGGGCATTCGCGCTAGCCAGTTTGGCAACGCCGTCGCCTTGGCCAATGCCCCAGCCTTAAGACGACTCTGCTCGCTACCCCTGTACACGACCCTCCAAGCTCATGGTACCGCCGTGGGCTTGCCAACGGACGACGATATCGGCAACAGCGAAGTCGGTCACAACGCCATCGGCGCCGGCCGCATCTTCGATCAGGGAGCCAAGCTGGTCAACGCTGCGATCGCCACTGGCTCGCTGTTTAACGGTCAGGCCTGGAAGGAGGTCACCGTTCCGTTAATAGAGTCCAACAAAACCCTGCACTTTATCGGGCTCCTATCGGACGGCAACGTGCATTCACATGAAAAACACCTCTATGCCATGCTGCGAGCTGCCAAATCGGCCGGAGTGAAGCATGCCCGCATCCATGCCTTGCTGGACGGACGCGACGTCAGTGCTAAATCCGCTGAGATTTATATTGGCCACCTAGAGGCGGTGATGGAAGAACTGCGCAGTAGTTCGTTTGACGTCCAGGTCGCATCCGGGGGTGGCCGCATGGCGATCACTATGGACCGCTACGATGCGGATTGGCAGATGGTCCACCGCGGCTGGCAGGCCCATGTGCTCGGCAAAGCCGAGTTCACCTTCACCAGCCTAAGCGCCGCCTTGGCCCATTTCCGTAAGGACGACAAGCTAACGGATCAAAATATCCCGGCCTTTGTGCTTACTGCGCAGGGTCAGCCCGTGGGCAGGATCCAAGACGGTGATAGCGTCATTTTCTTTAATTTTCGCGGTGACCGCGCCATCGAGATCACCCGCGCATTTACCGAAGCCGACTTTCACCACTTTGATCGCGAGCACTTCCCCTCTGTAGCATACGCCGGGATGATGCAATACGATGGCGACTTGCACTTACCGCCGCGGTTTTTGGCCAGCCCACCGTTGATCGACCACCCGCTAAGCGAATACCTGCTCCAGCACCACATTCGCCAATTTGCCTGCAGCGAAACCCAGAAGTTTGGCCATGTCACTTACTTTTGGAACGGTAATCGCAGTGGCTACCTCGACTCCACCATGGAGGAATACGTCGAGGTGCCCTCAGACCCGGCCGCCGAGTTTGAAGCCAAGCCACAGATGAAGGCCAAGGAGATCACCGACGTGGCTATCGACCGGATGCGTCGCAGGACCTTTGGTTTTGGCCGCATCAACCTGGCCAATGGCGACATGGTCGGCCACACCGGTAGCCTTGAGGCCACTATTAAGGCGGTCGAGGCCGTCGACCAGCAACTGGCGCGGTTGATGCTGGCTGCAGACGAAACCGGCACGACGCTGCTCGTCACTGCTGACCACGGCAATGCCGACGAAATGTTTGACGCTAAGGAAAGGGATTTTCCAAATTGGCACCCTGGCGCCACCGATCACCTACCAAAGGCTAAGACGGCGCACACTCTAGCGGAGGTGCCGCTGGCAATCTACGGCAAACATGCCGGCTCCTTTGAACTAGCCGGCACGACACCGCGTGGACTTGGCAACATCGCCAACACCGTCATCGAACTACTCGGCTTGCCCTTAAACAAGCTTTACTTGCCAAGTCTGATCCGCAAAAAAGGGTCCTGATCCATGTCAACTAAACCGCTCGATGCCACCTCACCCAGAGTCCCAGATACCGCCGCTGCTGCTCACGCCTTCGCCGAGTTTTGTCAAACCATTGCCGCCTTGCGCGATCCAACCAGCGGCTGTCCCTGGGATCTCCAGCAAAACCATGCCTCGCTACGCCGCTACATGATCGAAGAGGCCTATGAAGCCGTGGAAGTCATGGGCGAAGGTAAGCCCACCGAACTGTGTGAAGAGCTCGGTGATGTGCTCCTGCAGGTCGTGCTCAACGCTCAGGTGGCGCTTGATGAGCAAAACTTCTCGATCGTCGATGTGATCAAGGGAATCAATAGCAAGATGCGGCGCAGGCACCCTCATGTCTTCGCACCTGGTGCCGAAGGCGGGGCCACCGTTCAGTCGGTGCATGCTAAATGGGACCAGATCAAAGCCGCAGAAAAGGCAGCATCCTCGAAGGCTACGACCAAAACATCTGAGGGTTTATTTGCGGCGGCTCAGGGCAAACAGCCGGCGATGGCGCAGGCTGTGACGATTGGCAAAATTGCCGCCAAGATCCGCTTTGACTGGGACAACACGGCGGAGGTGTGGCGCCAAGTCTGCTCCGAAGTCGACGAGCTTGCTGCCGAGCTAGAACAGCCCAAACCAGATGGCTTGAAAGTCGCCGAAGAGCTAGGCGACCTCTATTTTTCCCTAGCACAACTCAGTCGCCACCTGGGCCTTGACCCGGAGATCGTGGCTCTGGATGCCAACCGCAAGTTTTTGCGCCGCTTCGCCGCACTCGAGGCCATTGCCAGTGGTCAGGGGATCGACCTTGCCCAGGCCTCAAGGGAACAACTAGAGGCACTGTGGCAAGCCGTCAAACGGTGTGAAAAGCAGCTTTCAAGCAAGGTTTAAAACTGGAAGCGGCGCAGCTCGTCGAGAACCGTCGTCAAGGACTCCGGCGGCGTATGCGGCAGTAGTCCATGACCGACGTTAAAGATGTGGCCGCGCGGCGCAATCGTCCGGACCTCCTCCAGTAGGGAACGTACTTTGCTGCGCAGTAAAGCCTCGGGTGCGATCAAGGTCTGCGGATCCAGGTTGCCCTGTAGGCTGACGTTGAGCCCGACATTTTTCAATACGCCCTGCGCTACACTTAGCCGCGTGCGCCAATCGACCGAGATGACGTCGACCTCGAGGTCCTTTAGTTCATGCATCTTGTCGACGCCCTGGCCAGGAAAGTAAATGACCGGCACGCCAGTCGTCTGGCGCACCGTGCTGAGCACGCGCTTAGTGACTGGAAAGACAAACTGGCGGTAATCAGGCCCAGTCAGTTGGCCAGCCCAGGTGTCAAACAGCATCAGAATGTCGGCGCCGCTGGCCACCTGCATCTGCAGATAGTCGATAGTCACATCGCCGATCAACTCAAGCAGACCGGTCAACGTGGTCGCATCTGTAAATAGTAATTTTTTAACCTCGGTAAAGGTTTTACTGCCTGCCCCCTCGATCATATAGCTAGCGACGGTGAATGGGGCTCCGGCAAAGCCAATCATCGTCTGGCTGGCCTGCAGCGAGGCCTTGGTCTTGGCGATGGCCTCACCCACATAGCCAAGATCCTTGGCAGCGACCGGCCGCTTCAGAGCCTTTAGGTCAGCGCCCGAGCGCACCGGTCGCGACAACACTGGTCCCTCACCTTTGTCGAAGGTGAGGGACTGGCCCATCGCCACGCAAGGGATCAAGATGTCGGAAAAGATGATCGCAGCGTCGAGATCGAAGCGACGCAGGGGCTGCAGCGTGACCTCGGCGGCGAGGTCGGGGCTTTGGCACAGGGTGGTAAAATCGACCTTGGCGCGGACCGCCCGGTACTCCGGCAGGTAGCGGCCGGCCTGGCGCATGAACCACGCCGGATAGCGGCTAGGACGATGCCCAAGGGCGGCGGCAATCAGCGGTTTTTCTTGGTGTTTACTCATATCGTCGCAGTCTCCTTGTGAGGCATTGGAATCCTAACATGAGCCGCCGGCAGGCGATAGCATCGCCGTTCTGGCCTGGCGCGTAGAGGTAAGAAAGGCTAAAAGCAATAGATTGTTTGCCTCAGCCTAAATCGGCTTTCCCTAACTTGTAAGCCAGGAGCCCAGCGCCATGACTCACGCGCCACTGACCACGCTGTCGAGCGACGAGCAGTTATTTTTCAACGAAGTCGAAAAATTCGCCCGCACTGTCATTGGGCCAAAGATCATGGCCATGGACGAAGCGGAGCAGCTGGACCCCGAGGTGCTGGCGCAGCTGTTTGAGCTTGGCCTCATGGGTATCGAAGTCCCGGTGGAGCTGGGCGGTGCAGGCGGCACCTTTATGATGGCAATCTTAGCCATCCAGGCCCTGGCTAAGGTCGACCCTTCGGTGTCGGTGATCTGCGACGTTCAGAACACCCTGGTGAACAATATTTTTGCCTCCTACGCGACGGCAGAACAGCGCAAGACGTATTCACCGCGGCTTTGCTCAGGCGAGGTCGGCTCGTACTGCCTGACCGAGGCGAACAGCGGTTCCGACGCCTTTGCCCTGCAAACGAGAGCCGTTGCCGACGGCGCTGACTACGTGCTCACCGGCAAAAAGGTCTTCATCACCAATGCCAAAGAAGCCAGCATCTTTCTTGTCTTTGCCAACGTTAATCCGGAGCTTGGCTACAAGGGCATCACCTGCTTTCTCGTCGAGCGTGGCACGCCTGGGCTGTCGCTTGGCAAAAAGGAAAAAAAGCTCGGCATTCGTGCCTCAAGCACCTGCGAAGTTATCCTCGAAAAAGTCCGTGTCCCGAAAGCAAACGTCGTCGGCGAGATCGGCAAGGGCTATAAGATTGCCATTGAAACCCTCAACGAAGGCCGCATCGGCATCGCCGCGCAGATGCTTGGCCTAGCCGAGGGCGCTCTCGCTGGAGCCCTGCAGTATGCTAGTGAACGTGAGCAGTTCGGCAAGCCTCTGCGCGACTTCCAAGGGATCCAGATGCAGTTGGCGGAACTAGCCAGCAAGGTCGAAGCGGCCAAGCTGTTGGTCTATAACGCCGCGCGTCTCAAGGATGCCGGCCAGCCTTTCATCAAAGAGGCGGCGATGGCCAAGTATCTGGTGTCGCAGTTCGCCGAGGAAGTCGCGTCGCGGGCCCTTGAAATCTACGGCGGCTATGGCTTCATCAAGGAGTTTCCCGCCGAGAAGTACTACCGCGATGCCAAAATCGGCAAGCTCTACGAAGGAACCTCGAACATGCAGCTTACGACTATTTTTAAATTACTAGATGCCCATAAACACTAGCTCGAGCCAGACGGTACAAACTGAGCAAAAGGACCTAGACGATGAAAAAAGTGCTTCTGAGAATCCTGTTTTGCAGCACCTTACCGGTGATCATAGTTGGAGCCGGCAGCGCACCGCAGAGCGCCGAGCCACTGTGGCGCCGCGACCTCAGTACGGCTTTTGGCAAAGCCGTATGTGCCGGCGAAATCGGCGACAAGCCGCTAGCGGCATGGGCCACTCAGGCTTACGACGCGCAGATCGAAGCGCACCTCGTTGCCTCTCGTCATGGCCAACCAGTCGCTACCGAGGACCTGGCTAAAAGAGCCCGTGGACTTGCCTCGCTGAGGTCCGTGGCTGGCTATAGTTACGGCTTGTGTGACGGTGGCCAACGCGGCTGGATTGCCGTCGTACCAGCTCCAACCGCACTAAAGCTTGGTCCAGACCAATTGACGCTGCCGCAAACGGACTTGGAGCGTCTGTGTTCATCTTACCGCGTCGACTTCGCTGCGCGTCATCTCGATGCTGTCAGAGGCCTCAAGCAGCTCGTCATCTTCGGCAGCGCCGTAAACACTAAAGACCTTGGCGACGGCACTATCAGCCTAACCTGTCAGCCGCGAGCACCGCGTTGGCAGGGACCAGTGCTGTGGTACCTGGCGCCGGTCGGCAAGGGCCCAGAGGCGACACCGCCGGACGGCGACGGGCTCGCCACTGCGACTTCAACTGCAGCATTGGTACCGTGGCTGCAGCGCCTGCGCGCAAGTCAGGGGCTGCCACCCATGGCCGCCAGTGATGCGCTGAACGAAGCAGCAGCGAATCTAGCAGCTGACGGCAGCTTGGTACACAACCGCCAACTGCTGCAGCAGGCCGAGGCCGCCGTCAAACCCAAGAATATCGAGCTGCTTGGCGAGGACCGAGTCCGCGCGCACGATATTGCCAGCATGGCCTGGTTACTCTGGAATTCGCCTCGGCACCGTCAGCTCTTGCTAAACAAAGATGCCAACGTCCTGGGCATCGCCTCAAGGGCGATCGATGACGATCAACTTGCCGTACTCGTCATAGGCAAGGGTCAGGCGGTCAATACTTCGCTACGCACTCCGACCAACAAGGCTGGAGCGGCCGTCGCCAAATAGCCAACTAAAAGAAGACCCCACGCCTTAGGTGATTATGCTACGTATTTTGCTCAGGTTCATCTACGGCAGCGACGACCAATTGAGTCTCGCTGAGCAAAAGCACCTTGCGACGTGGCGGCGTGATTATTGGCGCAGCTACGTACCATCGGTATTCGTTCCGGCCTCCTTCGGATTATTTAGCGGGGCGGTTGCCTTGTGGTTTTTAACTCCCAACGGTTACCAGGCCTACGCGACCTTGCCTGTCCTCATCTGTTCTCTCATAATGGCCACGCTTTGCTTTATCAGCCTTAGGCTACCGGACTTGGCGCCACGGGCTTATATACCGCTATTTAGCGCCTACACCCAATGCATCCTCATTGGCTACGCCATAGCCATAGCGGTATTCCACCACTACAGTGATCCCGACTATTTTATGATGACCAGTGTACTCTACGCCGTCTTTGGCCTGCTCATCCTTATCCAGATTCCGATTTACAATGGTTGGATGTTATTTTTTGCCATCGAATGCGTTGGCCTTGGAATGATTGCCTGGGGCGACGACTTGATGTCGATCAAGGGCTTGGCATGGTTCTTAATTATATTCCTATTTAGCTCCTATGCAGTAGCAGTCAATGCGAGCATTCACCGGATGATGCGTCAAAATGCCCTGACCGATTGGGCGAAGCAAATGCTCGTGCGGCAAAATGAGAGCCTTCTTCGCCAGTCGATGGAGGAGGAACTTGCTCTGGCCAGGCAACTTCAAGACTCCTTAGCTCCACCGACGGCACTACTCACTTGCCGCCAAGGAAAGCTCCGTTACTTCCAACAGCGGCATGGGATGACTAGTGGGGATTGGATGGCCTTTCGTGAATTGCCAACTGGCGAGCTAGTCGTCGCCGTCGCAGACGTCACCGGCAAGGGTCTGCCCGCAGCCATGGTGGCCCAGACGATTCATGGACTATGGGCGCGGATGCTCAGCCAGACTCAGTTTGACGCGCGCCAGTGGCTGGGTGATGTAAACCAAACGCTTAAGGCGATGAGTTACTCGGCACCGCACACAGCGACCCTTGGCGTGCTCGTGATTTCCGACATCGACATCACCTATTTCTCCTGTGGTCACATCCCGGCTTTGGTGACCCATCAAGCTGGTAGTGGGCTGCACATCCAGCCCATGATGGCTAAGGGGAATATCGTTGGGATGTACGAAGATTTAGATCTTGTACCCGTCACATTAGCTTTTGGTGAACTCGCCGTCGAATCGATTATCCTTGGGACGGACGGGATTTTCAACCAAATCTCTCGTATCAAGACCAAGCATATTCAACATCTATTACAAGACCTCGCACTAAATGGCGAAGCCGCTCTCGCAAACGTCGATGTCGAAGATGATAAGATGCTGGTCGTTATCGACCGCAACAAGCCACCACGTCTCACCAGACGGACATGACCCTACGCACGCCAAACAAGCGGTAGCAAGGAAAGAAGCACGCCCACACCGATATTCCAAGCCAAAGTCGGCGTGAAATAGCTGTAGCCCATCAGCAGGCCGCCGGTGATGACCAGCGGCAACTGGGTCTGCTTCTTTCCATAAGAGAAATAAACAAAACCAACTGCTGAAAAGACCAGCGCGGCGATGATATTCGGTGCGTCGAAGTCCATAGCTACTCGGTCATCTGGCAGTCAACATAGACCTGCTTAGGCTTGAAGGTTAGGTAAGCCACAACAGCCGTGCGCTTTTCACCGGGATTGCTGGTTCCGATCGAATCATGGCGAATAAAGATCGCCTGGTCCTTTTCGAATACCGAAAAGCTGCCGGTGTCTCTGAAGTACATGAGTGCCCTGACGAGGTAGGGCTTGCGTCCGGGGAACGTCGCCGCCTTGCCGGAGTATGTCTGAGCCTCGGCGGGGCTGAGCTCAACGACTGCTTCATTGGCCAATTTTGCCACCGCCTCGTCCTCCTTAACGACTGGAAGCACAAATTGGCCTTCGACCTCTTTGGCCTGCAGCCAACTGTCTGCGGCAAAATTGAACCAAGGCTCGCGCTTTTTCGCCTCGTCTTCGAAGCCCTTGTAGAGGAAGTCATTGTGTTCGTAGCACTTGCGCAAATCATCGCCTTGCTTGCCGTTTGGGTTGCAAAAGGGCGGTGTCTTGTCGTCTTGTTCAGCAGGATCCGGATCGGCGATGCCTAGCTCAGAGACAGGCGTAACCGCATCGGCTTGCGCTTGGGAATCACCCTTGCCGTGGACGCAGGCTGGCAAGAGCACGACGGCAAAGCGCAACAACACAGACATTATGTGCGACCGATGCAACATGGCAACTCCAGGCGGGCAGGGGGTCAGTCACCTCCTGCAACAAACTGTTATAACGAGGATAGATAGTTTATTTATCGATCACAGCTCGGTACCGTTTAAAGTATATCATGCCAACAAGCTCACCTCCATGCGGCTACTTTTCCAAAGACAGGTCGCTTATAATATGAGTACGTCCTCACAACACCTATGGGAAAAGGGAACATAAATGACTTTCAGCAAACTTTCTTCGCGACTTATCCTCGTCATTGTGGCCGCGTTTGTAAACATGCCGCTGCGTGCAGACACCAAAGTCGGGTGCAAATCGGTGGCCGCCACCGAAGCAGCTTGCACCGAGTATGCGAGCGACACGAAAGCCTGTACTGATCTGGTTCAAGCGGAAGTAACCAAGAAGATCGACGCCGCCAAGGCTGAGCAAGACAGCTGTAAAAAGAAAAATGGCGCCGCCTACATGATGAAGTGTACGAACGAGATGAAGGCAGTCACAACCCTTGTGCATACGCCCAAGCCAGTCATGAACCACAATGTCGAAAAGGAGCAAACCGCACTTGCCGGTACTCCCTGCGCGAAAGCCGCAGCAGTTGGCAAAGACAACCCACTGTGCAAAGGACCAAAGAAGGCCATCGAGGTGATGAAGGCCAACTGCATCAAGGACCTTTGAGTGATAAAAATCCTAGACCGAAGCCCTCGCTTGACCTTGCAGAGCAGGGGCACTCGCCGTGGTGAGCAAGTTCCGTTAGCGGATGCCGGACCCGAGCTAGGATCCTAGTACCTAGCCAGGTCAGGCGCGTAGGCATCAGCCCAAGCAAGGATTCCGCCGTGCAGGCTACGCGCCTGGTGCAGCCCCGCGCTCCGCATCAACGCGACCGCTTTGAGACTGCGCGACCCCGCCTTACAATGCACGATCACCGGACAAGCATCGGGAATCTCGGCTAGACGCTGCGGCAGCTCATCAAGCGGGATCAGCTTGCTACCTTGGATACGGCAGATCGCAAATTCTGCTGCAGTTCGCACATCGATTAACACATGTGCGACGCTACTTGCGCGCATCGCATAAAACTCTGCCGGACTAATTTCGAGGTCAGCAGCCGGGGTCGCAGCACAAGCAGGCGCGCTGGCGACACCATCCATCTGGGTGGTTCTGCTTTCCGGTTTATTCGCGGCAGCACCACACCCCGCGCATTCTGGATCGCGCTCCAAGCGATATTCACTAAAGCTCATCGTCAAAGCGTCAAACGTCAGGAGTCGACCAATCAGCGGTGCACCAATCCCAAGCAGCATCTTGATCGCCTCGGTCGCCTGAATCGCGCCGATCTGCGCTGGCAACACCCCAAGCACGCCGCCCTCGCCACAGCTTGGCACCTCGCCAGGGCCCGGAGACCGCGGGAACAGGCAACGGTAACAGGGGCCGTGTGGTGGATAAAACACCGCTGCTTGGCCGGCAAAACGCAGGATCGAACCGTAAATGTAAGGTTTGGCAAGCTGGGCGCAGGTGTCGCTTAGCAAGAAACGCGTGGCAAAGTTGTCGGTCCCATCGAGCACCAGGTCGTATCCGGCCACGAGCCTGGCAACACTAGATGGGTCGATGCGCGCCGAGTGTTGCTCCACGACGAGCGCACTGTTGAGCTGACTAAGTCTGGCTGCAGCCGTTGCCAACTTCGGCGCACCAACATCGGCTTCGGTATAAAGGATCTGGCGCTGCAGATTGCTAGCCTCGACTTGATCAAACTCGACCAAACCCAAGGTACCGACTCCCGCCGCCGCCAAGTATAGACTTGCCGGACTCCCCAGCCCGCCAAGGCCGACGATCAGCACCCGCGACGACTTTAGGCGCAGCTGTCCGTCCAGGCCGATCTCAGGGAGCAACAGATGCCGGCTGTAGCGGGCCTTCTCGGCAGCCCCTAGCTCCGTACCGCGAGCGCGGGCAGCAATGGCAGTGGTGATGGGGTACACAGCATTCCTCGTCAGTCGTGATCTCGGGGTGGCTTGTCATGAGCCTAAGTCCGGCCCAGGTCGACCCGAGCGCATGCTAGCTCGAAGCGAACCTTCGTGCTATCAAACTCCATCTGTCCTCGCTCAACAAGGGGTAAGGTGTGGCCCGCGTTATTGATCCTGCCGAGATTGCCAAGGAATTTCGCAAACTAATCAGACAGCGGGTGGCCCAGCTCGGGGTCCCGCTGAAGCTGGTTGGTTTTCTTTCGTCCGACAATGCTCCGTCCATGACCTACGCCAGCTACACCAAGGCCGGCTGCGATGATGTCGGCATTGACTATGAATTGCGCCACGTCAACAAATTGGCCCTGGCCGCAGCGGTTGACACCGCAAATGCCGATCCGAGCGTCCACGGAATCATGGTTTACTACCCGATCTTCGCGACGGAACAGGATGCCTACATCAAGGACCTGGTCGACCACCGCAAAGACATCGAAGGCCTGAACACCTACTGGGCCCGCATGCTTTATCACAATCAGCGCTATGTCGACGCAGCTAAAACCAAGCAAGCGCTGCTGCCATGCACGCCACTGGCCGTCATCAAACTACTCGAAGCCGCCGGGGCCTTGCAACGCTCCGGTAGCGACCAAGCGGCGGCACTGAAGGGGCAGACCGTGGTCATTTTCAACCGCAGCGAGGTGGTCGGGCGCCCCCTGGCAAGCATGCTAGCAAACGACGGGGCCAGCGTTTACTCGTTTGATATCGACGGGCCACAGCTATTCCACAACGGCCAGGTCAGCGAGACCAAGGTCCAACGCACCGACGCCCTGCGCCAGGCCGATATCGTCATCACGGGGGTCCCGAGTCGGCAGTTTCCCTTGGTGCGTACCGATGAGATTCGTCCCGGGGCCGTGTGCTTAAACTTTTCGACGCTGCGCAACTTCGTCCCCGAGATCGGCAACGTCGCTGGCGTGTTTATTCCGCGCGTCGGTCCCATGACCGTCGCCATGGCTTTACGCAACACCCTACGTCTGTATGAGAACTACCATGCCTAACGCCGTTCCCAGCTTGAGTTCCCTATCGCTAGAGGCCTACCTCGAGCAGCTAGCGAGCGAGGCGCCAGCCCCAGGCGGTGGGGCGGTCGTCGCACTCCTTGGCGCTCAGGCCTGCGCGCTTTTGGCCATGACCTTGCGAGTCAGCGGCGAGACCACCAATAGCAGCGGCAAAAAGGGCGAACATAGCGCACTCCTCACGCTGCTCGACGATCGGCGCGCCGTCTTTGTGCGCTTGGCCGATGACGATGCTAAGGCATTTACCGCGGTCCTTGCCGCCTATAAATTACCCAAGGGTGACGAGGCCGCGAAAAAAGCTCGGGGCGAAGCGGTACAGAAAGCATTTAAAGAGGCGACGCGAGTCCCTCTGCAAGGCATGGCGGAACTAGCTGCACTCATGGACGTGGTTGACGCCGTGTCGATGACGGCCAAGGCCTCGGTCGCCAGCGATACTGGAATTGCTCTGCAGCTGGTCGTCGCCGCTTTACAGGCCTCCCGCTACAACGTCTGGATCAACCTGAAGTACCTCATTGACCCGGACTTCAAGGCCGAAGCGAAAAAGTCCGCAAGATGCCACCTGAGCGGCGTCAAGGAGCGACGTCGTGCGCTGCATCAACGCTTGAAGACGTTGATTCAGGCCTAGCTACCGGCTCGATGTTCGAACCGATGGCGGCGCTAGCCAAAAACACCGACTGAATCAAATTAGCATCGCCGTCATAACGCGCACCGTAGGCATCGCCACAAAAAGCCAGCGTCGGCGTCTGAAAGGACTTCTTGTCCAATCGCTCGAGATAGCGGCGGTCGCTATGCACCGGTGATTGGGCCCAAGCGACTGGCAGCAAAGCGACATGACCGCTCTCACTCACCGTGTCGGGATAGATTTGCTGCAACTTCTTGCGCGCCCTTTTCAAGGCTTTGACGGCTTTGATCACGGCTGGAGCTTGGAGCGACAGTTCATAGTCGATGGTCGCTTGAAAGCACAGTTCGCGCTCGCCGCTGCGGATGATCTGCACCCGTTCCGCGGGAACAATCGTCACATCTGGAAGATCATGAGCAACGTCCTCAGCAAACAGCAGCCGCTCGGTCAACACCACCATACTCACCGGCTTGGTCTTACTCGCTAGCTGCAGCAACTGGGTCGGCCAGAGACTGCGTTTGAGCCACTGTGCTGCTTGCCAAGGCGACTGCGCGACAACCAGGGAGCGGGCGCGGTAGGCGCCCTTCTCAGCGGCAATCGTCCAGAGTCCGCCTTCGAAGTCGGCATGGAGCAGGCGATTGGACATCTCAATATGGACGGCCTCAGCAAAGGCCGGCTGATCCACGAGGATCGCCATCATCTCCGCCCAACTACCACTGTGCAATCTGCTGCCATGAAAAGCCGCGCGATCTGCTAAAGCCGCAGTCGCTGCCCCCCAAACATCCGGAATACCGACTGCACTGGCAAAGTGCTCCAGCACAATCGCCGCCGGCGCCTTGCGCGGCTGCTTCCAATAGTGCGAAAAGGCATGTGAGCGAGCGGCGGCGACCTCTTCGGGGTCATCGTCTTGATCGTCGTCTGAACTTGCGCTGCCTTCAGACGCGCCACCTGTCGCGGCACCGCTTCGCGCGCTAGTTGCCAAAACGGGTTTGGCCGGACCAGCGGCGCTTGCGCCTTGCCGCAAAATGTCCTCTACCTCTCCCCATTGCCGCGACGCGGTGAGGCCTCCGAGCAGACGGGCGCCTTTAGGCGTGAACCATTCTCGGATCTCTTGCTGCACGATGCGGCCACTAGCCAAGATCCCGATGTGCTGTTGCCGTTGGATGGGCAGTGCTGTGAGATCTTCAGCGCTGGCCCCAAGGTCCCTAAGCGCCTGTTGCCAGACACCAAACAAGTCATCGGAACCAGCGCTCAAGCCGTAGCCATGAACCTGATCTTCGGGCGAGCTGCTCCGCATGCGGCCGCCGAGGGTACGTCCCTGGTCCAGCAAAGCGATCCTGAGACCGGGATGCGCTGCGGCCAGCCGAGCCGCCGTCAGAACTCCAGCCGTGCCGCCACCAGCAATCAGGACATCGTAGATCACGGCCTCGGGGGCGACGGCCGTAGCGTCAGAGGTCGTATCGGTGGCGGTAGAGTTTGCGTCCATGGTCGGCCTCGTTTCTTCGTGTCCTTAAAATCCCACAGAGGCGCCAGCTGCGTCCAGCGCCGAATCTGGAGACGACGATTAGACTTTAGGTTGCCGCCGCGCTGGGCGTGGCCGTCAGCCATTCACGCTTGCCTGGAAGCAGTGCGGGAATTTTCTTCCAGCTCCAACCAGCAGCAGCCAGGGCGCGACGCACTGGGCCCGCGACGCTGTAGGTCATCAGCACGCAGCTGGAAGCGGCGGTTGCCCGAACCCGACTGAACCAGGCTGCTTGCCACAAGGGCGGATTTTTCTCGGGGGAAAACGGGTCTTGCCACACATGGGTATAGCCACTTAGGTCTGGCGCAGGCGGGATCTCGGTCGTCGCGGCGTCATGGATGTGAATGTGCCAGGTGGCGGTCGCTTCGGCGCTTTGATGCGCGACCTTTGCACTATAGAGTTGCGGCGATTCAAGCCTTAGTTGCAAACAAAAATGCGTGATGCCCGCTGGCCAACGCTCCTGCCACGGTGCCGCGCCGGAAGCCAGGGCCGCGACTAATTCGCGGTTGATCTCGAGGCTGTGGATGACCAGAGGCCCTGGGTTACTGGCCTCATTCCAAGCAGTTAAGGTCGCGACTGCATTTAATCCCAGGCCCAAACCGACGTCGAGGACCGCAATGCGCTGCGGACCCTCTTGCCACAGTGCTGCAAGGCCGCTGGATTCGACATAGAGCAAGCGAGCCTCAGCCATCGCGCCTGCCTGAGTGTGATAGGTCTCACCGTGCTCTGGGTGAATCATCGTCAAGCTGCCGTCAGCCGTGCTGACCGGAGTGCCAAGAGATTTTGATGGAGCTTGTGCGTTGATAGTTTTCAAGGGATCCTGGTCGGCGATGCGCCGCGCTTGGTGACGCAGCTAAGGGATAAAGGAAGCTGGACATGTCATTACATCATACGAGCCATGTGGAATCCCACTTCACCGCCGGAGCCATCGTCCGCGACCTGGTGATTGGCATGTCTGATGGCTTGACCGTCCCGTTTGCGCTAGCCGCGGGCCTAGCGTCTGCCGTGCAGAGCAACCAGGTCGTAGTCACCGCTGGGCTGGCCGAAATCGCCGCTGGGGCCATCGCCATGGGCCTCGGAGGCTACCTGGCCGGGCGTGGGGATGTCGAGCACTATACTCAAGAGAAGCACCGTGAAGAGCGGGAAATACGCGATATTCCGGACGAAGAAGAGCGCGAGGTCATTGAAATATTTGAAACTTACGGGGTCACCGCAGCAGAGGCCCAGGTCGTCGTCAACGGCCTCAAGCGCCAGCCTGAGCTATGGCGCGATTTCATGATGCGCTTTGAGCTTGGCCTCGAAGAGCCTGACCCCAAACGGGCTGTGACCAGTGCGCTGACGATCGGCGGATCGTACATCCTCGGCGGCTTTTTTCCGCTGATACCGTATGTGGCATTGCCTGGAGCAAACGAGGCCTTGCTGGCCTCGGTGGGAGTCACCCTGGTCGCCTTGTTGGGATTTGGCTACGTCAAAGGCCGCCTGACGGGAACAGGAGCTTGGCGTACCGCGCTACGAACCGCGGCGATCGGTGGACTCGCAGCGAGTGCAGCCTACGGTATCGCTAAATTGGTGGCATAGGCGCTAGTAGCTTGACGCTGACTCTAGTGGCTGTTAGAAGGATTGCTCAGCTTCGACGTCGGGGTGTAGCGCAGTTGGTAGCGCGCGTGGTTTGGGACCATGAGGTCGCAAGTTCGAATCTTGTCACCCCGACCAAAAGTTAAGAAAAAGCCCCGTGAAAACAGGGCTTTTTCTTTTTAAAATCCTCTCGAAAAATGGTCTGCGACCACTTGCGACCACCTAGCTTAAGACCCACTGCTTTTTCACGTACTCGCCGTAAGCTTTTTGGTCTCGCTTGGCGTAGCTAGGCCCGTGAGCCTTTGGCTCTCCGGTCGTTGCGGAGCCGTTTTCTAGAAGTACCCATAATTTCCTGTAAATATTGGAATTATCCCGTTACAGGCAGCGACAGCCGAAAAGACGCCCTTGTTTCATGCATAAGCCGCTGATTTTTGTGGATGCAGCTGCTATTTTCCTCTAACATACTGATATGGAACGAAAACAAACATGGAATCTAGGGCAATGGCTGACCTCACCCCGCCGCAAGCCCCTTATTATCCGTGGTGCCCGCCAGGTCGGGAAGTCGACGCTTGTGCGCATGCTAGCCGAGGGGGCGGGACGGCGGCTTATTGCGGTCAATCTCGAGCGCCATGCGGAGCTCGACAGTGTATTCGCGACGCTCGACTTAGCCAAGATCATCCCGGCGATTGAGTCTTTGCCGGGCAGTGGACGTATCACAGATAATGACATTCTCTTCCTCGATGAGATCCAGGCAACGCCGCACGCTTTGGCGGCGCTTCGTTACTTTCATGAGGAGCGTCCGCAGTTGGCAGTCGTGGCAGCCGGATCCCTGCTTGAGTTCGTTCTTGCGGATCACGATTTCGCGATGCCAGTTGGTCGTGTTCGATTTCTTCACCTCCATCCGATGGATTTTGAGGAGTTCCTGGCCGCAGTCGACGAGCCGGTGCTTCTCGAGCGATTGCGCACGCTGACTCCAGAGGGCGGGATCGACGCGGTTGCACACTCCCGCCTTCGCGAGCTTTTCACGCTTTATTCGTTTGTCGGCGGCATGCCGGAAGCCGTTTCGACTTGGGTCGACACCCGCAGCCCTATAGCCGTGCGCGAAGTACAGTCCGGGCTTATCGACACGTATAAGGCAGACTTTGCGAAATACGGGCTGCGCCAAGACATGCCCGATCTGCACCTTCTCTTCGACCGCGCCGCACGCAACGTCGGTCGAAAGGTGAAATATGCAGCGCTCCTTGCGGATGAGCAAAGTCGAACGGTGCGGAGGCTCCTGAACTTGCTGATCTCTGCGCGGCTTTTCTACCGGGTTCATCACGCTGATTGCCAAGGGATGCCGCTGCGCGCTGGTATTGACGACCGAATCTATAAGCTCCTGATGCTTGATGTCGGCCTGTTTAACGCCGTGCGTCGTTTCGAATGGTCGAGCGCTAAAGGGGAGCTAGAAGAGTCGGTCGCGCATCGTGGGGCACTGGCCGAGCAGCTCGTCGGCCAGGAGCTACTAGCCAGTGGCGTCACTGGCTCTGCCGATGAGCTCGTCTATTGGTTGCGGGAAGGGCGCGGCAACAATGCCGAGGTTGATTACGTCATAGCCGCCGGTGGCAAGGCTGTGCCTATCGAGGTGAAATCAGGAGAGACCGGATCGTTGAAATCACTATTTGTATTTGCTGATACCCACCGGAGCCGACGCGCCGTACGACTCGACCTCGGTATGCCCAGCCTACGGCCGACTGCGCACGCGAAGGGCAATGAGAAGGCCAAAGCAACCGAGATGGAGCTGCTTTCACTGCCGATCTACGCCGCTGGACAGCTGGGGCGAATTCTAGGCGATGATCTGTAAACAAGCCGGATTTTCAAGGCGAAGGGTGCGGTGGCTCACGCGCAGGTCAATTTGCGCGACGAGGTGGCAAGCAACGATCATCGACTTCGTTGGTCGTTCAGCGCTGGAACAAGACTCAAAGGAACGCTACCTACAGATTGTCGATGAACGAGTGTCCGCGCTGAACAAGCAGTAATAGAGCAGCGGAGCACCCTAAGGTGAGGAGGTCCGCCGCCGGATGCCGCTGTGAACTCGACCCCAAAGTCGGATAACGGTTCAAGCCTCACATCTTGGCGCAAGCGGACTGAACCTCGGCGAGAAGCAAGTTGAAATTGGTCTTCAAAGTCGCCTGCGCTCGCATTTGATCCTCCACAGTAGGATCGGGCGGATGACTCTGCCCGGCTGCTAGTGACTCCACGGACGCGTTGACTTTTTCGCTGTAGCGACGAACTTCCGGCTCAAATTGCTGAAAGCGATCGTTGCATTCGCTGAACGATGCCGGCGGCTGGATGAATCGATGTATATATTTAGCATATGGCGGCAATTTATGGGGTGGCACCTTGGTCGGCTGCCAGACCGTGTGCTCCCAGGCATATTGTTGCTTGTCGGAGCCCGTGACTTTAGTTGTCACGGAATGCCACAACTCTTGCGAAACGCCTCCTGGCAATTTATTACCAAGGCGTAAGTCAGCATTAGCTTTGACGACGATCTTGCCGTCGATGGTGCGAAACTGCCCATCTTCAACCCCAAGGTCACCGACCACTATGCCTAGCTTTGGATGATACCCAAGACTGGCAACCGTGGTGATGTTCGTATCAATGATGGTAACCTGGCCTTCAGCGATTGCTGCGGTAAAATTCAATGCCTTAACTCCCCCGCCAATGGCTGCATGAAAACTAATCCCAGGGATGAACGACACGGCGACAGCTTGAGCTTCCTGGTAGACGACTTGCGACCTACCACCAAATTCACCGCCGATATTGCCAGTGACGGTCACGCCAAGAAACGGCACAGGATAGAAGGTCGCATCGTCGCCTAGGGTTCGCGTAAATGACTGATTCCACTTACCCTTAATATCACCGTGATACTTTTCCTGACCCAGATAACGAATGATCGCCTGGACGCCCGCTGGATCCGGACTGGCCTGAACCAGGATCTCAATCGCCTGACCGTGACCACCACTACCAGCACCACCAATTTGCTTGCCAAAAACATAAGCATCGATCCAAAAATCGGCTTTAAACGACGGGGCCGCGTGTTCTTGCAGCACGGTATCGGCTGTCAAATTGGTATCGACCTCAAAGCGGTCCTTGCTGCCGATTGCGAGGTAGGCATCTCCGGGAACCGCCATACTTGCAAGCGCTGCAAGCGAGGGATTCGCGCGTGCATAGCTGGTCAGATTGAAATGCAAACCAGCTTCACTAAGGTCTGTTCCCGGGCTGCTGCTACTTGCGACGTTACTGGTTAATGATTTACAGCCAGTGACTAAAGTCGCGGTCGCCAACAGCATGATCGCCTGAACCAACCGACGCGTAAACATGATCAACCTCACTTTTGGTGGCGACCCTACACGGTATCCATATAAAAGTGTAACCTATTTAGATCTCGGTCGTAACGTCAGCACGAGGACGCCATTTTGATGAAACATCAAGTAAATATTTACGGATTATCGCGTGGTCTTTTAGGTCTTTTAGGCCTATTGGCATTGATCATCGGACTAGTCCTCAGCACCTTTATGCAGAAGCAAGACATAACCCCCAACGTGGGAGCTCCGACAGCTTTGGCGCGTGTCCAGACTATCACCACGGCAACTGCGGCTGGCGAGGTCTACACCCTGTTCGGCCAGATCAAGACTTGGCTGCAACAGGATCCTGCCGCGCTAGCCCAAGTCGCAAAAATGCTTAACGATACGCGCGGCGAAGACGATGATACAAGGCGCCGCATGTCCCTGCTGTACGGCGCACTGGCCGAATCCACCAACCCAGCGGCAGGACTAGCCTTAGTCGACCTCCTGCGCCAACGACTCTCTGAATCGGCCGTGATTCAGGCGGCCGCAGCTCTAGGCGATCAAATCCACCCGCCCAAAGCGGCTCTTGATGCCCTTTGGCAGGAGGTGCAGCAACCACTGAGCGCAGCAAGTCGCAATGTCTCTTTACTAGCTTTTGGCAGCCTCGCGCATCACCTGGACAACGACCTTAATGACGCTACCATGCGGCTCCTGAGCTTGACGTCTCACAGCCATAGACCTCAAGCCGAAATCGAAGTGCTGGCCGCCATGGGCAATCATGGGTCGATGGCGTATGTTTCATATATCCGCAAAGCCGCCGCTAACCCGAGTCCACAAATCCGTGGCGCTGCTTTATACGCTCTGCGCTTCCTTCCAAGCTCAGAGTTGCGCGACTGGCTGGCAGTGACCGCGGCAGCAGATGCAAGTAATGCCGTCAAGGCGGAGGCCGTGCGTTCGCTACGTGTTCTGAGCCGAGACGCCATGGATGTACAACGTCTCACCATAGTGGCACGCTCGAGCACAGACCCCGACGTGCAACTCCAAGTCGCCCGTATCCTTAAAAACTCATGCGAAGAAGTCGACCGCTCGCTGCGCGATCACGCTCTCGGTGATATCGCCCAGCACACGCATTTTGACTCGGTCCGGGAGTTCATCGGCAACGGCGAAGGGATCCCTGTTAAAAGTCATTAAGCGGGCGACCAGGATGCCCGGTCTCGTCGGACAATCTCAAGGTCCACATGGGGGGCCGACCGCGCCGCGAAGAAAGCACTAAAGTTTTGGCTGATTATGCCGATAAGACCAACCAGTTGCAGCAATCGCTTAAACAAAAGTTTATTAACATGACATTTATAAATAATTTCAGAGTCTTGCTATTGGCAGGATCGATCGCACTCCTGTTGCTGTCTTGCAGCTCTGGTGGCGGCAGCAAGGCGCCATCCCCCGCCGGAGGCTCCAGCAGCACCCAATCCCCCCAGTCGGCCAACACAACCGGGAGCGTGGCTACCGCCATGTCAGGAGGGTCAGGAGGGTCAGGAGGGTCAGGAGGGTCAGGAGGGTCAGGAGGCAATACAGTCGCAACCGGCAGCAGCGCTACCGCTCAAGGTGGAAGCCCCACAACTAGCACAGGGAGCGGCACCGCTGCCATCAGCGCGACCGCCAACGCCGGCGGGAGCAGCGTCGGAATCACTGTGACGACCGGACCAAATGGCACCGTGACGGTGATGCAAAACACTCCGAACACGCTTACACCCGGAGGCGGCGTAAGCGTTGGCACCTGCGACAGCGTGAAGACGCGGGCGACTTGCCTGGAGTACTACCTACCGCAATCTGACCCGACGGCAGCAAGCCGGTACCAGGCGAGTTGCGGCCAGCAGCAAGGCACGTTCGGCGCGCCTGGCGCCTGCCCATCCAGCAACGCCGTTGGCAATTGCACGATCATCCTGGGCGGCTCCGGGATCAGTGTCGCCTACTATGGCAATACCAACGTGGCATCGATGCGCGCCTCGTGCGCCAGTCAGAACGGCATCTGGCAGTGACGGAGGCTGGCGCCTTAGGTCGTCAAGAAGGCTAAAATGTCCTCCGGAGTGCTCGAGATTTGACCACTCGTAGCTTCGACTTTCAGCAAATCCGAGGCAGTTGCTCCCCACTGAGCATCGGAACACACCGCTCGGTACCGTATTGACCTTCGACAACCAGCATCCTCTTGTGCTCCCTGGTCACGCGTCCGATGACGACAGCCTCGCGGCCCTCCGGCAGTTCACGCATGAGCGCAACGGCTCCTTCGGCGTACTTTGCTGGTACAAAGACCACGCAACGGCCTTCATTGGCAAGATACAATGGATCCAAGCCCAAGATCTCGCAGGCGCTGCGAACGGACTCGCCGACAGCGATTTTATCGTCAAATAGCCTTATACCAAGCTCCGAACTCTCGGCGAGCTCGACCAAGGTCGATGCTAAGCCACCCCGCGTCGCATCACGGAGGCAATGGACGGGAATGCCGCTCTCGAGCAGACTCCGCACCAAGCGATGCAATGGCACCGAATCACTTTCGACCGGCGGATCAAAGACCATGTCTGCTCGTGCACCCATCACGGCCACTGCATGCCTACCAAGATCACCATTGATGATGATCGCGTCGCCAGCCTGAATCTTCTGTGGGCCAATCAAAATTCCTGACGGTAAAACACCTAGACCGGCGGTGTTGATGTAGAGGCCGTCGCCTTTGCCGCGGTCGACGACTTTGGTGTCGCCGGTGATGATCTCGATCCCTGCGACCTCTGCAGCTGCGGCCATGGATCTGAGGACCCGCTCCAACGATGCGACAGGAAAGCCCTCTTCGATGATCAACGCGCAGCTCAGAACTTTTGGCACAGCTCCGCACATGGCGAGATCATTCACGGTACCATTTACAGCAAGCTTCCCGATGTCGCCGCCGGGAAAAAACAAGGGATTTACGACATATGAATCAGTCGTAAAGGCGAGGCGCTCCCAGTCTGCCACCGAGACCACAGCTCCATCGTGACGCAACGAGGGTTTCTCGCTTCCGGGTAGCAAGGGTAAAAGGCGGCCGAGCAGTTCGCTCATCAATCGTCCACCACCGCCGTGCGCCATCTGGATGACCCGTGAAGAGTGTAAGGGTCTAGGACACTGCAAACTCGGGGACGGGGACGACTCCATCGATACTCCTCCTGCGGTAGTGGTAATAGGCGGCACACGCCCCCTCGGTCGACACCATAGGGGCACCGAGCGGATGCTCTGGCGTGCACGCTTTAGCGAATGCCGAACACTGCGGCGGCTTGATTTGACCAGTTAGCACGGCACCGGCTTGACAAGCACTGGGTATTGAAGTCACAGAGCAGGGACGCGGAAACCTTAGCTCAGCATCATAGCTTAGGTAGGCGTCCCGCAGCGCCAGACCGCTCACAGCAAGCTCGCCAAGGCCGCGCCAATCTGAGCCGACGATCTCGAAGACTTCAGCCACCAGTGCCCTGGCAGGACCATTACCTTCAGGACGCACAACTCGCGCATACTGATTCTCAAGCGCAAACGTTCCGACTTCGAGTTGGCGCACGCACATCAAAATTCCCTGCATGATATCAACCGGTTCAAAGCCCGTTACGACGATGGGCACGCGGTGCGTGGCGGCAATGAGTTGGTATTCGCTGGTTCCCATGATGCTGCAAACGTGACCTGCGGCTAAGAAGCCTTGCACGCGGTTGCCTTCTGCTTGAAGGATCGCGAGTATTGCCGGCGGCACGAGAACATGCGCGATAATCATAGAAAAATTGGTGAGTGCTTGACGCCTAGCGGCATAAGCTGCCATGGCGTTGGCTGGCGCAGTCGTCTCGAAGCCTACAGCGAAAAAGACCACTTCGCGCTCAGGATTCTCACGGGCAATGGCCACGGCATCGAGCGGCGAATGGACCATGCGAATGTCGGCCCCACGCGCCTTTGTCGTCAAAAGGTCTTCGCTGCTTCCGGGCACCCTTAGCATATCGCCGAAAGAGCAGAAAATAACATTCGGCTGTTGGCTCACCCACACTGCAGCGTCGATCTTTTCAGTCGGCGTCACACAAACAGGACAGCCGGGGCCGTGAATCAGCTCCAAGCCCTCCGGCAGCAATTGGTCCAAGCCATACTTCACAATACTGTGAGTCTGACCGCCGCAGACCTCCATGATGCGCCAGGGTCGAGTTACGACACGGCCTATGGCATTAGCTAGGGCTTTGACTCTCGCGCTGTCGCGGAACTCTTCGACATACCTCATGTCCAGCCTTCTCCAGGAGGGGGCAAGCCGGCAGGACCATCGGCCGAAAAGCGCTCGCTATTTGCTTGTTCCAGTTCGGTGATGAGACCAAGGGCATAGTCAGCAGCCTCCTGATCGAGCCGACTAATCGCAAAGCCAACGTGGACGATGACATAGTCCCCTGGGGCCACGTCGGGAACGTAGGCAAAGTTGACCCTGCGCACGACGCCTCCGAACGCCACTTGACCGAAGCGCTCGAGCGGGTCGTCACCGACTACATTCATCACTCGTCCGGGGACGGCTAGGCACATACAACCGCCTTTCTTTCGCAGGAGATCAGAAGGCCATAGAGAGCCTGACCAGCGGCAAGACCGCCATCACCGGCTGGCACCAATCCATGAGTGTAAACTTTGAACCCACGGGCATCCAGGCGCTCCTCTGCGAGTGAAGTCAGCAATGCGTTTTGAAAGACACCACCAGTCAGAACCACTTGGCGGGGATTGCCCACAGCCGTCGCAATGGTGGCAATAGAATCTGCCAAGGCCTCGTGAAAGCCGCGCGCGATGGCGCCAATTTCCACGCCGTTGGCAACGTCCTCGAGCATAGCCTGCACTAGTGGCTCCCAGTCCAATACGTAGCCGCGATCTGGTCTATGATCGATCGCCATGTGATAAAGCCTTGAAGTCGTCGATGCTGCAGCACTGTTTTCAAGTGCCACAGGAGCCTGCTCTGAATAAAGAACGATTTGACATAGGTCAAGGATAGAAGCGGCGACGTCAAAGAGGCGCCCGATGCTAGATGTACGAGGTGCGTTGACGCGTTGATGGATCGCCGCGACCAACAAGCGTTGTTCCTCGGCGGTGAACGCTCTGCGGACAACTGGGGACGCTGTAAAAGCTGCGGCGCCGTGCACTTCATAGAGCAGTCCCAAAGCCGATCGTCTTGGCTCACGCATAGCTTGTTCACCGCCTGGCAGAGAAAACGACCGCAACGATCCAAGTCGTGAAGCACGAGTGTCTTCGACGCGAAGGATTTCCCCACCCCAAATGGTTTGATCTCCACCATATCCAGCACCATCCCAGGCAAATGCCAATACAGGCCCAATCAATCCATGCTCTAAGATGCAAGATAAGGCGTGCGCATGGTGATGCTGTAGCGCGACAGGCCGGAGATCCGGCGTGGCAATACGAGCGCCCTGATAATCTGGATGCAAATCCATGACGATGGCTGTAGGTCGGCAATGCAGCAACGCGGCAAAGTCGCGGGACTCACTGGCAAGCATGGATAAGGCCTCCGGGCTAGCCAAATCGCCGATGTGCTGGCTCAATACTATGTGCTGTGGCGTCGTCACAGCGAAGGCATTCTTCTCTTGGCCACCGACTGCTAGCACATCCGTGACATGTGTCCGTCGGTGCTCTAGAGCCAGTGGCGCATAGCCGCGTCCAAGGCGCATGATCCGGGGGCGACTACCACTTATGCGCACGACCGCATCATCGACCCGATGTAAAATCTGGCGGTCATGGACGAGCCAAACATCGGCAAGGCCATGCAACTTAGCAAATGCTGTCCTTTCGTCGATGCTGATCGGCTCACCGTGCCGGTTGCCGCTGGTTGCAACCAAGGGACGACCCATCATGGACATAAGTACATGGTGCAAGGGCGATGCCGGCAGCATGACACCTAGTTGAGAGGAATAAGGCGCAACCAGTGGACTTATCGTCCGAGCCTCATGGCGACCCTGCTGCACATGCTTCCTTCTGAGAATAACGATGGGCTTTTCGGGACTGTTGAGGACCTGGGCCTCTCCTCCACTCACGTCACAAATTTCAGCCACGGTACTGAGCGAATCAAAAAGCACCGCGAGTGGTTTACCTGGACGGGCCTTTCCCTTCCTAAGTCGGACCAGCGTCGAGTCCGCAGATGCATCAGCAAGCAGCTGATAGCCGCCAATTCCCTTGACGGCGACGATGGCTCCAAAACGGAGCTGACGGACAACCTCATGTATGGCCGCGGCACCAGTAAATAAGGTCTCTTGTGCTTCATTCTTGAGCTCAAGGGCCGGGCCGCAATTGGCACAGGCAATCGTCTCGGCGTGAAAGCGCCGATCCCTAGGGTCAGCATACTCGCGACTGCAAGCATTGCAGGGTGTGAACGGCGCCATAGTGGTATGGACGCGATCAAACGGCAGGCCTCGCAGAATTGTAAAGCGAGGTCCACACGTTGAGCATGTAATAAAGGGAAAGAGGTAACGCCGGTCAGCCGGGTCCATCAGTTCGCGTAGACACTCAGCGCAGGGAGCTCGATCATGAGGTATGAGCGTTGTAGGAGCGGTCCGCAGATCACCATGCTGGTTAGTCATAACGACCTTGAAACTGGCTTCCGCAGTGGGAACTACCTCCGTCCGATGAACTGCCAAGACTTGTGCTGGCGCTGGCGCGGACCGCAGTCGGCTCAGCATAAGCTCCAAACTCTCGCAAGGTCCCTCAGCCTCAATTTCCACTCCTCCCGGCGCATTGCGGACGTATCCGGCAAGGCCTAGGTCGGACGCAATACGATAGACGTAAGGTCGAAACCCAACTCCTTGAACAAGGCCTCTCACGACGAAACGCAAGCGCTTACTCAACGTGGTCCCTTCAAAGTCTCGCCAACTTCAATCTCAACAACGTCGAGAACAACATCCATGGCGAAAGGATCCTGCTGATCATCTGAAGTTTCAATATCGAGCTCTGCACTGTCGGCAATGCCACCCATCGAAGCCATTGTGAAGTGCTCGCGAAAATGATCAGGAGACATATGCGATAAGGCTCCAAGGCGCACCTTGACGGCGACAACACGTTCTGCGCCCTCGCGACTCGCGACGGCATGGATCTGATTCATTAAATTGTTCATCAGCGACATCTCATGCATGATTGCCATTCTCCTTTAGTGATTTTGATCCGTGAACATGATTTATTGCAGGCACATAAGCTTCAAGGCACCTTGGCCATTCAGAAACCATCCGCTGGACGACGTGAGCAAGCTCGGCGCTAAGAGGGTCCCCCATAGCAAACTGTTTGCCGACGATACCTACGATGATTAATTCCTTTGGCAAGCCTGAGAGGGTGCTGGATAGATCGATCGCCTCCTTAAGTCCAAATGCATGAGTCGACAGAACGAACGCATCCTGGGGCAGTGGGCCTTGCAATCCATCAAGAATCAAAATGTCTCCGCCCGGCCGCGATCCGACATCAAGTGCGTCGATGACCACAACTCGCCCTCGCCCTCGCCAAAGATCCATCAATGAGAAGGCCGAACCGTTGGATTCGCACACCTCGAAACTAGTGCGTCCGGATAATGACCGAGATCTCAATGCGCGCGCCGCGACCAAACCAGCAGCATCGTCGCCACGAAAGTCATTGCCAATACCGATCACCAAGGTCTCAGCCGTCTCAGGTGACTCATTCATGGCATCACCGTCCCATCGCTAGGTTCGACATCATGAATCTCTAGACGCAAAAAATGCGTGGCGCAAGAAATACAGGGATCATGGTTGCGGATCGCCTGTTCACACAGATGGGTTAGCTCGCCCTTAGGCAGCGCGGCACGCGATGGCAAAAGGTCGCGCAGGTCATCCTCGATTGACTTTTGATTCTGCGAAGTGGGTGGGATGATCTTAGCATCTAGTATCGTACCGTCTTCACTCAGTCGGTAGCGGTGATAGAGGAGTCCACGTGGAGCTTCGGTCACCGCTGCTCCTGCTCCTGCGTGGAGAGTGAAGGGCACGCTTGGAGCCGGAGATTCGCGGTATTTTTCGATGATCCTTATAGCCTCTTCGAGGGCATGAACGATCTCGATGCTTCGGATGATGATGCTTTTGAATGGGCTTTTTACTATGATCTCAAGTAGGAATTCATCCGCAAGGCTTCGAGCCGTCGTGGCGAGAAGCGAGCGATTCAAGTTGAAGCGTGCCAGCGGTCCGGTCAGATAAGATCCGCGACCTTTGACCACTGAATGAAGTGCGTTGGTGTACGGCACATGGATCTCTGCGAATTGATCGTCAAACTGCACAGCATCAATGTCTATACCCTCACTTGAAACGACACGCCCATCGCACATTGGATATTCCGTGGGATGGCGCAGTGCCACGAATTCTGGCTCACGGTCAAAATCCGGAAAGCTAAAACCTGCGACCCAGCGCACGGTATCCACAGCCATCGCCAATGCACGCTGGAGGGGCTCCAGCAAGGTACGGACCTCGCCAGGGCGCGGAGCGCGGTGAAAGCCGCCCACCTTTACATTGATCGGATGAACCTCTCGGCCACCGACGACACTGACGATGGAGTTCCCAGCCTTCTTGATCGCTAGTCCCATTTGGACTTCTTTTGGGTGGCTCTTGGCCATTCCCATAGCATCCTCAAAGCCAAGAAAATCCGGCGCGTGAAGCATATAGACGTGGAGCGTGTGGCTTTCAATCCACTCACCGCAGTAGAGAAGGCGCCGCAAATCGCGCAAGGGTTCGGTGACTGTCACGCCAAGCGCATGTTCCACGGCGTGGACGGCACTCATTTGGTAGGCGACCGGACAAATACCACAGATTCTAGCGGTGATGTCCGGAGCTTCAAGAGCGTTTCGACCGCGGAGGAAAGCCTCGAAGAAGCGCGGGGGCTCAAAGATCTTGAGCTGAACGTCCTCGACCTTGCCCTTGCGCATGCGAACGTGCAAAGCCCCTTCGCCCTCAACGCGTGCTAGGTAGCTGACCTTGATGGTTTTCGTTTTACTGTCACTCACATTCAGCTTCAATGCGCTGAATTTCTGGTGTCAAGTCCTGCTTGGCGGCTAGACCGGCTTGCCGAAAAGGCTCTGCCCACGCATGAAACGTGTGAAAAAGGCGCTCCATCGCCAGCGGCGAGAGGCCCTTTTGCTCAGACCAGTCCGCTCTGAGCGAGTTGACGTTGGCATGTTCCTTTGGACCGAAGCAGCCGTAGCAGCCCCGATCGTAAGCTGGGCAGATCGCGCCGCAACCCGCCTGCGTTACCGGGCCCATGCAGGCCACTCCTTTCGCAACCGCAATACAGATATTGCCTCGCGCTTTGCACTCTACGCATACACTCTCGCTCGCAATGTTAGGGCGTCTTCCCTTGAGAAAGGCCAGGATAACCTCGAGCAGCTGGCGCTTGTTGATGGGGCAGCCGCGTAGTTCAAAATCGACTTTTACATGGTCAGCAATGCCGGTCGATTGAGCAAGCGTATGGATATATTCAGGACGGGCGTAGACGATGCTGGTAAATTCTCGCACATCAGCAAAATTGCGTAAGGCCTGAATTCCTCCTGAGGTAGCGCAAGCGCCGATAGTGATGAGGGTTCGAGACTCTCGTCGCACCTCTTTGATCCGCTCCGCGTCGTCGGGTGTCGTGATTGAACCTTCGACGAGCGACAGGTCGTATGGCCCGCGCATGACCGCGCGGCTGGCTTCAATGAAATGCGCGATCTTTATCTTTCCAGCTAGGGTTAGGAGCTCATCTTCGCAATCCAGTAGGCTTAGCTGACAGCCGTCGCAGGAGGCAAACTTCCATACCGCCATTTTCTTCAGTCTCTCACGGCGCATCAGAGCTCCTTAACCGTGAGGAGGTGTTCTACAGCGTCGAACGAAAACACGGGGCCATCGCGGCAAACAAAATAGCGACTCAGTTGGCAGTGACCGCAAAGTCCAACAGCACACTTCATGTTCCGTTCCAAGGAAAGATAGATGTGTTCTTTGGCGATTCCGAGTTGTAGAAGATCCTGCACGGCATGGCGCATCATGACCTCTGGACCACAAATCATAGCCGCTGCGTTGACTGGATCTGAGATAGACCGAGGTAGCAGCGAGGTCACGACACCTATTTCGCCGTGCCAAGCCGCCTTAGCTTGGTCTGGGACGCGGTCGACAGTGACTCGCACCTGAATGGACTTGGCGCCGGTGGCATGAGGTTTTTCTCTTTGCCAGCGAGAAAACTCGCTGGCAAAGATTCTATCAGCCGGCGAGCGGGCGCCGCAGTAGATACCGACCTCGCCAAACGCGTCACGAAATTTCAGCAAGTGATGGATTGCTGGCCTAAGCGGTGCGAGTCCCAGGCCGCCTGCCAGGACTATGACCGACCGTCCATGCAAGGATTCAAGTGGCCAATGTGTGCCGTAAGGTCCTCGCACCCCAAAGCTTTCACCGATACGGAGATTACCGAGAGCCTTGGAAACAGGGCCGACCCGGCGCACCGTATGAAGCAGTGACCCATCAGAGCCTACGGCGCTCAGCGACACCGGAATTTCACCGATACCATGGACATATAGCATATTGAACTGGCCAGGGCGGGCTTCTAGCTGCACGCCGCCATCCCCGGAGTGCGCCTTGATCGTCACGGTGTCGGCGGTCTCCCGAGTCTTTCCGGTTACCGTGAAGACCCTTGGCACAAAGGAATTCTGGCGTGGATCAACCTGCTTCTGGACATTGATCGGCAGGCCGAGACTCATGCGCTGTGATCTCCATAAAGATCGAGCAGTCTGAGTCGAGTCGATCTAAGACGATCGACCATCATGCCGGCAAGCCGCTTGGCGACTTCGTAGCCAAGTCTCGGATCTCCTTCGCATTTCTCTCGGAGACACTTGCCGTTTAGTTCGACAAAAGACGTTCCCTCAAGGGCTTTAATATCGAAGGTCCATTTGTGCGGCGGGAATAGCCAAGACCATCCCGACATATCGCCAGCACCAAGAGTCTCGACCATCACACCGCCACGTCCAGGAATATTGGTCTCAATCGACACCTTGCCACGGCGAACGAGAAATAACGCTGCGGCCTCGTCGCCTTCGTGGGCCAGATATTCACCCTTCTCCGCGTATCGATTCTTGGCACAGCCTGCGACAAATCGTGTGAACTCTGCTCCCAGGGCGATAAAGAAGGGATGGCTGGCGATGAGGTCTTCGATCGTTTGGGTCGTCATGGATGCTCGTACTTTCCAGTCTGCACGCCGGTCACTTCCGGCGAAAGAGTTAGGGCCTCAAGCTCCACGGTGAGATCGATGCCAACGGGGCACCAGGCGATGCAGCGCCCACAGCCGACGCACCCTGAGCTTCCGAACTGCTCATGCCAAGTGCCCAGCTTATGCGTCAACCACTGGCGATAGCGAGATCGCGTAGTCTGACGGACACTACCGCCGTGCAAATAGCTAAAATCCAGGTGGAAGCATGAGTCCCAACGGAGCCAGCGTTCGGCGACATCTCCTGATAGGTCACTGGTGTCTTCGATGTTTGTACAAAAGCACGTCGGACAAACCAGCGTGCAATTAGCACAGCTTAAGCAACGCGAGGCCACTTCGTCCCAGTGCGGGTGCTCAAGGCTGTCTTGGAATAACTGTGCGGGCTTATCCAGCTTGAGATGCCTCCTCATCAGCGCCGCAGTGGTGTCGCTCTGCTGCCGAACGGCGTCGCACTCTTCCTCCGTTGCAAGCTGCCTTGGTATATGGCTTGCGATATCAGCGCCCCTCTCGCTGCGTGCCTCGATCGTGAAATGGTGGTCATCTTCGGAGGGAAACTCAGTAAGCGCAAGGTCGTAGCCAACACCTGATGAACCCGGCGGACCCAGCGCAGGTCCGGTGCCCATAGAAGTACAAAAGCAAGTCGCTGCCGACTGGGCGCAGGTCACACCCACGAGAAAGGGTGTGGCGACCCTGCACTTAGCGTCTATTAAATCGTTTGCCGGTTGACCGCTGACCTCTCGCACTCGCTCCTGCACCCGTATGGCCGCCAATTCGCAGGCGCGCACTCCGATGAAGGCAAGCTGCTGCGGGCCGCCGCCCAGCCGTTCAGGTTGTTCTATGGTAAAGGTCGCGCCTTGGCGCCGCGCGCGCCAAAGGAGCTGGCGTTGCGGCGTCAGAAACTTCTTCCACGACTCAGGCCCAAGGTTGTATCCGAAGAATGCTTGGTCCGCTCGTCGCCTCAGCCGGTAGCGACCTGCTTCTTGCTCATCGCCCCAACCTACCGGCAGGTCTTCTGGACCATTCAACTCTTCGAGGATTATCGCCTCCCCCGAAAGCCGCGGTCCGATCGTCAGAAAGTTGGCGGCGTGCAGTGTCGAAAAGAGAGCACCTAGATCTCCTGCTCGCATCCGATAGGTAACGCCGATATCCGCGCTTAAAGTCGCCATAAGCCCGCATCAGAAAAATAGTTAGCGATCGATTTTTAACGATCTCCGTGGGTCTCTTCGGCCTGAGCGACCAAACGCGCTGTCTTGACGAAGCTGTCAGGATTGAGCGACATGCTATCGATACCAAGCCTCACCAACATGGTGGCAAACTCAGGATAGTCGCTTGGCGCCTGCCCACAGATGCCGACCTTTCGACCATTGGCGTGAGCAGTCTCAATCACCGTTTCAATCATGCTCGTCACGGCTTTATTGCGTTCGTCGAAAAGTGGCGCCACAATTTCTGAGTCGCGATCAACACCGAGCACGAGCTGGGTCAGGTCGTTCGAGCCTATAGAGAAACCATCGAAGATCTGGGAAAACCCCTCCGCCAAGATGACATTGCTGGGAATTTCGCACATGCAGTAAACTTCAAGGCCACGTTCACCGCGCTTCAGGCCATTCGCTTCCATCTCTGCGAGCACCTTTCTTCCTTCCTCAATCGTCCGACAGAAGGGTATCATCACCTTTAAATTGACGAGTCCCATCTCGTCACGCACGCGGCGGATAGCGGCGCATTCTAGGGCAAATCCCTGCCGATAACGTTCATGGTAGTAGCGTGAAGCGCCGCGAAAGCCGAGCATCGGGTTTTCTTCTGCAGGTTCAAAACCACTTCCACCGAGAAGCCCTGCGTATTCATTGGTCTTGAAGTCGCTGAACCTAATGATAACCTCGCGCGGGTAGAAGGCGGCCGTGATCATTGCGACACCTTCGGCAAGTCTATCGACGAAGTAATCCGCCTTCCTCGCATATCCCTGCGTCAGCCGCGCAATCTCCCGCTTTTCCTCCCCGCTCGGCAGGTCATCAAATTTGACCAAGGCCATGGGATGAACTTTGATCGCATGGGTGATGATGAACTCCATCCGGGCCAACCCGACACCATCGCTAGGCAACAGACCCAGCCGCAGAGCTTCGTCCGGATTAGCCACATTCAGCATGATGTTGGTAAACGTCGGTTTGAGTGCTGCCGCGTCGACCTTGCGCCGATTGAACGGTAGTCGCCCTTCATAAACAAATCCGGTGTCACCGTCAGCACACGAGACGGTAACCAGCTGGCCTGTTTTGAGGTTAGTCGTGGCGCTTTCGGTACCAATCACCGCAGGAATACCCAGCTCCCGGCTGACGATGGCGGCATGGCAAGTACGACCACCATGATCGGTGACGATGGCAGCGGCGCGCTTCATCGCTGGCTCCCAATCGGGATCAGTCTTCTTCGCCACCAAGACCTCTCCCTGCTCCAAGCGGCCAAGATCACGTGGATCATCGATCACTCGGACTGGTCCAGCGCCGATCCGGTCGCCCACGGACCGCCCCTGAACCAAGACCTTGGCATCAACTCGACTGCCGCCGGCAAGTTCAAAGATTTCCAAGTTCATCGAGTGAAGCAAAGGTCTTTGGGAATGGACGGTCTCTGGCCGCGCTTGCACGATGAACAAGTCGCCGGTGCGACCGTCCTTAGCCCATTCAATGTCCATCGGCGTCGGACCGCGGCGTTTATCACTGTAGTGCTTCTCGATGCGGCACGCCCAATGCGCCAGTTGAATAATATCGTCGTCAGAAACGCTAAGCCTTTCGCGATCGCTGGGCACAACAGGCACAGTGCGCGTCCGCTTACCGGCCCCTGCGTCATAAATGATCTTGAATTCCTTGCTACCAACTCGTTTTCGAAGAATCGGTGGCTTGCCGAGAGCTAGGGTAGGTTTGAAAACATAGATTTCATCCGGGTCGACGGCGCCCTGAACCACCGATTCGCCAAGACCATAAGCAGCATTGATCAGCACCACATCGCGAAAACCGGTCTCTGTATCTAGCGTGAACATGACCCCAGCAGTTGCTAGATCTGACCTCACCATTCGCTGAACACCTACGGATAAACCAACTTTAAAGTGGTCGAAGTGTTTATCGTGTCGATAGGAGATGGCACGGTCCGTGAACAGCGAGGCAAAACATTGCCTGCACGCCTCTAACAGGGCCGCTTTCCCTTGAACATTGAGAAACGTCTCCTGCTGCCCAGCAAAGCTCGCGTCCGGCAAGTCTTCCGCCGTGGCGCTGCTGCGTACGGCAACATCGATTAGGGCATTGCTCTGCTCGCAAAGCTGATCGTAGGCTTGAGTGATTTCGGCGGCGACATCGACAGGCAAGGGGACGTCGAGAATCAGATGGCGAATTCTGGCGGCGATTTCCTGAAGTTGCTCTGGCGATTGAGTGATCCTAGCGAGCAAATCTTCTATCTTGGGTCTCAGCCGACCCTCGTCCAAGTGACGCCAATAAGCAGCCACCGTCACCGCGAAGCCTGGAGGTATCTTGACTCCTTCAGCGCTCAGCTCCCGGAACATCTCTCCGAGGGAGGCGTTCTTGCCACCGACGGTAGGTACGTCTTCGTAGGTGATCTCACCGAACCCTAAAATGAATTTTAGGGCGCTGTTACTTTGGCGTTTCGAAGTCATACCCTTTGGTCCTTGTACAATTGAAAATGGGACATGGAGTTCGTCATGTTTGTGCAAGATCAATGCCACCGACTGATTAGATACAAAAGCCCTCGGAACCGCATGAGCGTGTCAAATGCTGCGCAATGTTTGGACCCATCGTAGCAATTGCCACAGGCCTACTAGGCCGTTGAAACGCCAGTATTGCGCCTAGCCCAGCCAAAGGGCCCCAATTTTTCGTCCGAGGTATCTGCGCGCAAAATGGCACGTTGGCTGCAAGCAATGGGATAGAAGCGACAAGCCACATCCTCACTCTTCGGATCACAACAGCAGGAGCAGCCTAATGATTAACATCGAATCAGAAGGTTATAAAATTCATGTGCTACAAGAGGCGGCGCGACCTTTACTTGAGACGGGCGACGACTACGGGGACCTCCTCGCCCTGGTCGGCAATGCAACCATTGTCTTACTTGGCGAGGCAACGCACGGTTCGCATGAATTCTATCGCGAGCGCGCCCAAATCACCAAACTCTTGATCCGTAACAAGGGGTTCAAGGCGGTCGCCATCGAAGGCGACTGGCCGGATGCCTACCAGGTCAACCGGTTTGTACGTGGCCAAAGTGATGACCACGAGGCGATCGATGCACTACGCGGTTTCACCCGCTTCCCTAGTTGGATGTGGGCCAATGCCGACGTCCTCGACTTCGTTGGGTGGTTGAAAGCACACAACGACTCCCAAGGTCCGGAATCAACCCCGGTCGGCTTCTTTGGCCTAGACCTTTATAGCCTCTACCGCTCAGCGCGTGAGGTCATCGACTATCTTGAAAGGACTGATGTCGCAGCCGCCGAAAGAGCAAGAGTGCGCTATGGATGTCTGGACCGCTTCGGCAGCGACAGCCAACAATATGCCTATGCAACTGCACTCGGGCTGGCGCCGTCTTGCGAAGAGGCTGTCGTCGCGCAGCTGGTCGATCTGCAGAAGCAGCAAGAACGCTACCGTACCCACACGAACAGTGAGTTAGCAGCGGATGCTTACTTCAATGCCGAACAAAACAGCCGACTTGTGCAGTCGGCAGAGCATTACTATCGGACGATGCTCCGTGCTGAGATTTCATCATGGAACCTTCGCGATGAGCATATGGTCGAAACGGTTGAACACATCCGTCAACATTTGGCGGGAGGCGGCCAGGAACCAAAGATCGTCGTATGGGCGCACAACTCACACGTCGGCGATGCCAGAGCGACTGATATGTCGCGTCGAGGTGAATTCAATATCGGCGAGCTAACGAGGAAGAGGTACGGTGCGGGCGCCGATGGCAGTGTGTCTATCGGCTTTACGACCTACCACGGCACCGTCACGGCGGCATCAAAGTGGGATGGTGAGGCTGAGCACAAAACGGTCCGACCCGCGCTGAACGGTAGCTATGAAGAGCTCTTTCATTGCACAGGAATTTCCCGCTTCTTCCTTGACCTAAGGCGTAGTTGGGAGGCTGCACGTGTGCTCAGAGAGCCCATGCTAGAACGGGCAATAGGCGTCCTTTATTTGCCGCAAACGGAGCGTCTCAGCCATTATTTCCATGCGTCTTTGTCGGAGCAATTCGACGCCGTCATCCACATCGATCGCACCAGGGCCGTCGAGCCGATCGAACACATAACAAGGTGGGACACGGGCACCGAAGCGCCTGAAACCTACCCGAGCGGAGTCTAGTCTGGCGTTGGGGAGTGGGGCCAATAAGCGCAGAAATCCCAACCTAGGATAGAGTTAAAAGTTCACGCTTTTGATGCAGAATGAATTTAAGGGTGACCCTAAAGTGGCAATGAGTCGCATTTTGGCGACATTGTCGCCATTTCCCTTCGATGCAATGTTAGCGCCATATAACGCTGTGCACGCTACATAAGGCTGCGGCCCGATCCTTGCAGAGTTTCCAAGAGCAAGTTGGGGCCGTGGCCATTGCTGCACTGGGCTCCTGTAGCTTCATCACGACTAGCGATGATCGTGAGGTATTCTTCGACGCCAATGCCGTCGTCGACGAGATGTTTGAGAGGTTAGTGGTCGGGTCACATGTTCGTCTTTGCGAGGAGTCTGGAGAAAAAGGCCCGCAGGCAACGACGGTGCGTGCATGAGCAGCTAACCTACTATCCAGCTAAACAATCTGAATGCCGGCCGCCGGTGGTAGTCCGACGGCCGCAAGACGTATCAATGTTTGATATGGATCTTCTTAACGTCGTTCTTCGCTTCGGGACTCTTTGGAACCTCGACTGTCAGGACTCCTTTGTCGAATTTTGCTGAAATCTTGTCTTTGTCGACAGACGTCGGCAACCGGATCGTGCGTTCGAATGAACCGAAGCGCCGCTCGGTAAAATAGCGACCAGCATCCTTAGTTTCCTTCTCTTCCTTTTTTTCGCCTTTGACCGTCAGGTAGTCCTTATCGACCGAGACTTCGACATCCTTATCGGTGAGTCCAGGAAGTTCAGCTGAAAGGGTAATTTTGTCGTCCGTTTCTTGGAGGTCAAGACGCGGCACGAAGTCCGTGGCAGTTTCTCCAAGGTCCGAGAATGACAAGAGCGATGGCTCATCTTCGAAGAATTCGCGCATCATCCGGCTCATGCTGCGCTGGAAATCAGCGAGATCGTCACGACGACGCCAGGGTGCGAGTGCCCGAAGACCACTTGGAACGATGTCTGGTAGCATGATTTTCTCCATTACAAGTTGGACGATTTAAAATGACACGAAATCCCGCGAGAGGCCCCGCCTCGACGACTGATGCCTGGGACTCCGTGCTCATGAAGCAAGATACATGCCAGCTCATGAGAGTTGGTTTTCAGACTTTGGCCTGAGCCTCCCAGCGCTGATATCGACATCGAGCAATATTCCTATTGTAGACTTCCTGGAACAGATCATCCCGGATCTGGAAGCATTATATCGCTGGTAATATGGACATTGCTTACCTGGTGTTCAATCTCAGGGGCAGTCGTTCCTTTTAAAAGTCGCCGTATATGCCTCATGATGAGCCGTACATGAGAGGCCGTGGTGCCAACTGAAGTATCGATTGATAAAGAAGACGCGCCATAAAGCACACCCTCGTTGTCCCTTTTCTGCGATATTAGATGCTCTGGTAGAGCATCCGAAAGACAGCCAGGCTCCCTTGATCTAGCAACGATGCGGCCTATAGCGACAGCATCGGGGCAATGGCAGTTGATAATGAGTAACTCAATGCCCATCGTCTCGGTGAGTGCTCGAACACGATGTTGCAGGTCCTGTGCAATGAAGCAAGCGTCAAGAATGACTGATATTCGTTCGCAAATCAGCACCGAGGCGAGTTCGAACATGCGCTCGTAAACCTCCACGCGGTTCTGGGAGGTGTAACAGCCGGTGCCGTAGACACCCGACTGTCTGGACTCGGTCATCATCTCACGCCGAATGCTATCAGATTGCAAAATCTCCATTCCCAGAGCCTGAGCTAAGTTGGTCGCAATGGTCGATTTTCCGCTTCCGACTAGGCCTCGGACCATCACACACAGCGGCTGAGACGTCGCGCCAAAGCTGCGGTCAGCTAGTTGCAGATAAGACTTGGCGAGGATTACCGTTTCTTCCTCCTTCGCTCCGGGTTGCAACGATCTTAGAGTTGCAACCTTAGCGCGCACGCAGGCACGATAGGATTTGTAAAAGTCGGTCAGCGACTGCGGCAGTTGATCGGCCGTGACCTGTGAGTATGATTTTAAGATCTCATCGCCAACTTTTTTCGCATTCATACGCTCGCATTCCATCGCGAGAAAGCATAGCTCATCAGCCACATCAACTTGGCGAAACTCTTTATTGAATTCGATGCAATCGAAGATTATTGGCGGGTCTTCCATGCAAATGTGCTCGGGACGCAAATCACCATGGCCGTCGATAACGCGATTATTCTTGAGTCTGACCTCAAACAAGTTGCGCTCCAAGTTGACAAATTGAAGTTGACGACCATGGACCCGCTTAATTAACGCAACGGGAAGTCGATGATCTGGCCTGAGAAGCTCAAGCCGATTGCTGCGGATATGGTCCATCATATGCTGTAGAAAGTGGCCAACCGAAATAGGTACCGGTTTCGCATTGCGGTAGAACTGCGCAAGGACGAACGTCAAGGCATTCATATCGAGCGATTTTGTGTTTCCCCTCTCGATCAGAGCATCCAGCATGCGCTCGTGCGGGAGGCGACGCATTTTGACGATCCATTCGATGGGCTGACCAATGCCGTCGATGGTCAACGACCCAGACCCATTGATTGTTACCGGCACGGAACCTAGGTACACGTCAGGCGCCAGGCGTCGGTTCAGCAGCACCTCTTGTTTGCAAGCCTGGTGACGCTTTTTGACAGTGGAAAAGTCGAGAAAATCAAAGCGCACTGGCTTTTTCAACTTGTAGACGACCGTCTCACCAAGGAAAACAAGGGAGCTATGCGTCTCGATCACCCGAGGCGCCTGATCGCTTGGAAAGGCCGCACTGGAGCGAAGGAAATTCGCAACCCGCGCCCACGAAGGGTCTAGAGAGTTGGTTTCGCCTTTATGGCTTAAGCGCCGGCTCAGCATTTGCGGTCGCCTCCTTTGCCGTTTGACAGCCAGACGCCAAGGACCCAACAGCAAGCGCACCCATCAACACGGCACCGAGCATCTTTCTATTCACATGCATGTCCATAGCATCCCCCCAGAAAGTGAGTTCGGGTTGAACTCTGCAATTTCTGCACCAACGCATTAGGGACGACTCCCGCGACAACCACTGGAGTAAACCGGGTCTTGTGATTAACGCTATTTACTGGTATGTTGACCCTCCCGTGCGTAGCCCAGCTTAGTCGATCATAGCGGTTCGAAGTCCCCCCAATTGCCTCGACCAAAATCTAAGAAAAAGCCTCGTTATTGCTGGTTATTTTCTTGCATCGATGAAAGCCGTTCCGACGCAAGACTGATGAATTCGATGAACACCAATTTCAGATGGAGGATACGCTATGAAAAGAACCATGTGGACCATCGTCGGGGCATGGGCCCTCTGCGCCCCCCTAGCCAGCGCTCAATCAGGCTTGCAGCTCCATTCGCTCCTCGAAGCCGGGCCATCCTGCGTCGCTGGCGTCTGCACGGAGCCTGTGGCTACGCTCGGCGAAGCTAACTTTGCCACCGTTGAAAAAGGCCGAATTATCGAAGTTCCATCTGATGGCATTGAGGCCTACATGCCCATCGGCACTTCAGCCCACGGCCTGCCGCCCACCATCCAGGGGATCTGGTGGATGGACGGCAATCCGATCGGTGATATCCTCGTCACGCTGGCCTCCAGTCACTACGATCCTGCCACTCGTACGGCTTTTTTGACCACTGGCGATGAGGGTAGCTACAGTTTCCGTAAGAGTGACATGACCAGGGCGGCCTATGAACAAGCTCGGAAAACAGGCGAAGGTTACGTGATGCAATTTGACGAGAGCTTCACCAACGCGACAATCACGCCGTCCCTATTGAAAGACGGCGAGCGCGTGCTAATCTCAGATAGGCTCGTTAGGTTTTCCATGCACTTGGCCGAAGATGGCCACTGGATCCGTCAATCCTACATCTTTGGCATCAGAATTCCTGACTACAATCTGCGACGTGTCGTGCGGCCTGACGGCACGCGGGATCCAGCGTACGCCGACTACGTGAAACAGGCGGGCGAATACTCGTACTTGCTCAGTCACTTTGACTAATAGCCGCGAAAAATCATTCGCGACCTAGCTAAAGTCACGAATGTGCTACATTGTAGGCGCGAGAAGTCACCCAGTCCCGCGACCTAGGGCCCAGCCTAGGTCGCCGGGTTCCGCACCCTAGGCGTGGACTCCCCTGCTTAGACCATCTTTCGATCCCCTTTGACGAGGCGGATCCATGTGGAAAATCGTTTTGAAGCGCGCCACCAGCTGGGGACTTGTCATCGCTCTGCTTGGTCCCGTGAAAGCGACCCGGTCACCGAGTGACGAGTCATTCTCGAGATATTTAATGAACTCACCCCTCGCCACTCCAGACCCAAGTACCGCGATCTCGTCTGCTCTTGAAATGGCTTTGGCGATGGCTTGGTAAAATGAAGTGATCTCATGACCACGGCGTTCATCTAAGCGCCGCTCGGACGCCCCCATGGCGCTAATGTACGCACGTCCGCCAAGCTGTGTACCGCCTGTGGCGTGGGTGTGTCGCTCCACGTTCGATTCGATCTCTTGTTCGCTCACGTCGTCACCGCAGAGTTCCACGATTTTTGCTTTTCTATGATCCAACCAAACCCCAAAAAGGTGGAGATTATTCATGATAAAATCCTTGTCGTTTGCTGAGGCGAAGGCCGCCACACTGATACGCTGCCAGAACGTTTTCGAATAGCTGCGAAGCAAGTTCCGTGCCGCATCGTCGGATGCAGCGACGGTAGGCCAGACTAGGTCAGGACGAGTGCTTCACCCGGCTTTAGGAAGGATCGAATCTCGTCCTGACGGGATATGGCATCGCTGTAGCCTAAGTCAAGAAGGCGGCGCAAAAAGGATGGTTCGAACAAGAGATAGCTGACCATGTCAGCCGCCTCAGCCAGACTCCCTAGGCCCGCCATCAGGTAGCGGATGATGCGCGGCATGGCATTGACTTCTTCGATGGCGATTTGCGCGATGTCTACCGATGGATGAAAATAAAGCCAGTCGATTGATTTGAGCGTTGTTGAGGCCTTAGCCTCAGCAGAGAGCAAGTCAACCGTATGGTTGATACGCGATAGGCGTTCGATGTCCGCATCGACCCCGTCGAGTAGTACAGCATTGATAATGGTGTTTAACACCCTAGCTATACTTGGTTCTAGTAGGGGGTCATTGGCTGCAGCATCGATTTCTACAACACCGAAACCGGCGGCCTTGCGAACGCCGATGATGCATAGCTTGTCGGCGCCAAGATGAACCGCAGGACTAAGCGGCGCCGTATTTCGTAAACATCCGTCGCCGTAGTAGCGCCCATCGACCGCAACCGGAGGAAAAAAGAACGGGATGGCTGCCGATGCCAGCACATGCCCAACCTCAATGTCTTGTGCAACTCCCACCCGCCGACTGCGCTGCCACGGCTTCAATTTAAAGCGGGACATACAGAAGGTCATGCATTCCGTCGATGCGTAATCCGTTGCTGAGACCGCCACCGAGTCCAAGTGCTTCGCGTCTAGGTTGCCGCGGATCGCAGCGACATCCAAATGGACCCGAATCAGTTCGGCCAATGGTGATGTATCTAAAAGGGCCCGTGCCCTATGACCGATTGCACTTCCTCCGGATACGGCATCCACGAGCCAATGCAAACCGGTCTGGCTTAGCGACCATGGATCGACCTTAAACACCTGATCGGTGCGTAGGTTCGCCCAAAAGTCCTGGAGTAACTCCGTCGCCACTATGTAATCATCAGCATGAGCCGCCAGGTAAGCCACGTTGATAGCCCCAGCGCTGACTCCGGTGAGTATCCTAAAGGGACTAGGAAGGCCGCTTTGCGAGGCGACTGCAAAAATGCCGCGCAGCACCCCCACCTGATAGGCGCCTCGCGCGCCGCCGCCGGAGAGAACCAAGCCTACACGCTGGAGTGACTCCCCGACGGCACTAGGCGAACGCTGAGCCACCACCCTTGATTTTGAGGCGCTTGCCGATGTTAATTCAGCCTCCACATATCCCCTTCATCGGCCACGGCGAAGTCGCGATGGCACTGCAGCTTAGAACTCACACACGAACCTACCTCGGGCAAGAGTCCGCAATCCGAAAGCTGCCACCCACCAGATAAGCGGCGCAATTTAGTGACAGTGTCGCCACTTCCATCCGCCGCTACAGGGTCAGAATTCCCCAAACAACAAAGCCCGAGTCACGCCGACCGGCGTTTGTAAGCCACTGATCGGAAAGCAAGAAATATGCCAAACCTAGAAGGCGCTTCGATCCACGGATTCCATTTGAGGACGACTTGTTGTATAAGAGTCCCTCCAGCGGCATCCTGCGGTTAACGACGTTCGATCAGCACCATCCCAAGTTGAGTTTAGTCACTCGCCCTCACCAAACTACACCCCTAGGAGTCACGCCTTGATGTTTCACTTTGACTATGTGCGTTTGTGTCTCCTAGCTGCATTAGTTTCTGCAACTGCAGCGACTGCAGCACCGCTCGCAACCGGTCTCGCGCCTGCAACCAACACTTCGGCGACACTGAGCGTTCAGGATTTTGGCGCGGTGGGTGATGGCGTCAAAGACGACACGCTCGCCTTTCAAGCGGCTATCGACGCCGCTGGCAAGTTAGCCACGGGCCACAGCGTGCGGGTTGCTGCCGGAACTTACCGCATCACGGCACCGCTCACCTTAGGTAGCACCTTACTCATTGGCAGCGAATCGGGCGGCTGGCCGGCCGACTCCCGGCCGCTGCCGACCATCCTCGTCGATGTGCCGGCGCCGCTGCCGACCATCCTCGCTGGGCTTGGTGCCTCCATTCACGGTCTGAGCTTTGACTTTGACTACAGCAAAGATAAGGCTCGCGAATTTGGCCCAGCGATCCAGCTTGTTGGTGGTGGTGTCTCGATTGTCAATGTCCTTATCCACCAGCCGACCTACGGCATCGTCGCTGATGGCACGGTCAACTGCGGCCGGGTGAATCTGCAAAACATCTTTATCGTCAACGCTAGGCGCATCGGTGTCCGCTTCGAATACGGCCTCGATATCATCACCATGAACAACGTCGAGGTGTGGAACTACCTGCCGGAGCTGCTTGAAACCACCACCGGCTTTCTCATCGGTGCCGCTGACGAGATTCGCTTCACCAACTGCGCTGTCATCGGCGCCGCGATCGGCTTCCACTTTATTGCAACCAAGCTGCCGAACGGCCAAATCAGCCGTGCCTGGGGCGGTATGGATAATTGTACGGTCGACTATTCCGGTACCGGTATCCTCGTCGACACCGTCAAGGTCCTACGGATTACCGGTCGTAGTTTCTGGACCCACCACTACGGGATGGTTATTGCCGGCGAGGGCGATGTCCTAGTGGGGACCGCGGAATTTCGCTCCAATAGCAACCAATGCCTCATGGTCAAGGGCGGTGATAGCCTGACCGTAACCGGTTCATCCTTCAAAAAGAATGCCGGCTGGGAACTTGAGCCAAAAGTCGTCATCACAGGCGGCAAACTAATCAATCTCACCGGCAACACCTTCGACAAGAACAGTGCTGGCATCGTCCTAGAGGCTGGCGTCAGCCGTATCGGCATCACCGGAAATGTGTTTGAGCAATCGGACTATCCGTCCATCATCGATCGCGCTCCGAACGCGCATAAGGTCATCCAAAGCAACCTAACCGGAGACCGCTAAGTCTCACGGCGCTTCCTTAAGCCAAAGCGAGCGCGATCACCAGCCCCGTCGCAAACCACCATCGATCGGCGTATGGGTGCCAGTGATATAGCCGGCACGCTTAGATGATAAGAACGCAATAAATGCGCCGAGCTCTTCCGGACGCCCAAGACGGCGCGCCGGGATCTGCTGCTGAGTCTTTTGCATTTCATCAGCAAGGGTGGTGCCAGAACGAAGCGCTTTGGCGCGACGTAGATCTTCAATTCGGTTGGTATGGATCACGCCGGGTAGGACCGTATTGACCGTAACCCCATCCGCAGCAACCTCATCGGCGAGCGTTTTGGTAAAGCCGGTGATGGCAAGGCGCATCGCCGTCGAGATCACCAAATTCTCGATCGGCTCTAGAACGCTAATCGAGGTAATTGTGATGATCCGCCCAAATTGGGCTGCCCGCATGGCCGGTAGCAGCGCATTGCTTAACTGAGCCGCTGTGAGAAACACCTGTTCAAACCCGGTGCGCCATTGTTCTGCGCTGGTGTCCGTCGCCTTGGTTGGAGCTGGACCGCCAACATTGTTCACTAAGATGTCGATGCGGCCGAGCGCCTGCTGCGCTAGATCTGCCAAGCGAAGCGCGGCCTCGCCGCTGCTCAGATCGAGGGCTCCGGTTTCGACCCGGACACCGTGAGTGGCGCGGATATCAGCAGCCGCAGCGGCCAATTTGTCAGCACTTCGGGCGCATAGGTATAGATTAACTCCTTCAGCGGCCAAAGCCCGCGCCGTGGCTAGCCCTAGTCCCTGTGACGATGCGCATACCAAAGCGTTCAAGCCACGCAGTTGCAGATCCACTACAAACTCCTCTTATGAGCCGCGACGGCCGTCGAAATTGTTTTAAAGTCGCTAAAGAAATCCAGGCTGTATTGTCCGCCCTCGCGACCAAGTCCGCTGCGCTTCATACCACCGAAAGCCGTGTGCAGATCGCGCACAAACCAGGTGTTGATCCAAACTAGGCCCATTCGAGCACGGCTTGCCATCCGTTGCGCACGGTCGATGTCCTGCGTATAGATCGAGCAAGACAGTCCAAACTTGGTACCATTGAGCAAGGCCAGCGCCTCGTCTTCATTGTCAAAAGCCTGCACAGTCAGCACAGGTCCAAAAATTTCCTCCTGAATCAAACGCGACTCCTGCCGCACGCCACTCAAGATGGTGGGCTCGTAGAATGCTCCGATCGGCAGGGATGGCGGCACCCGCCCGCCGCACAGCACCTCGACCCCAGGCTCCCGGCGTCCGGCATCGACGTAACCCATCACCTTTTGCCGATGCTCTCGGCTGATGAGTGAACCCATGGTCGTTTGTTCGGCAAGGGGATCGCCGAGCTTGATCTTCATGGTCGCGTCGAGAACCCGCGCCACGGCCTCAGCGTAAACGGACCGTTGCACCAGCAGACGGGATCCAGCCAGGCAGACCTGACCCTGGTTACGAAAGGCGGCGCGAGCCGCTTGAAATGCTGCGTGTTCGATATCAGCATCGGCAAAGATCACCGATGCACCCTTACCGCCAAGCTCAAAGGATAGCTTCTTTAGAGTTGGCGCTGCCGCGCGCATGATGTGTTCGCCGGTACCGGTCTCTCCGGTAAATGAAATGGCACTGACACCAGTGTGCTGAACCAAAGCCTCGCCGGCACTTTCGGCGCCCAGGCCTTGGACGATGTTGACAACGCCTTTAGGCAATCCTGCCGCCGCCAACAGCGGCATTAGGGCCAGCACCGATAGTGGCGTCAGTTCCGCGGGTTTTAACACCACCGCATTGCCCTGGGCCAACGCTGGAGCCAGCTTCCAGGTCGCCAAATAAAGTGGCAAATTCCACGGCGTGATCAAGCCGACGACACCCAAAGGCTCGCGGCGACTGACATGGTGCGTACCGTCCTCGCCAACATAAGAGGCTGCGCTTTGATGCGCTGAAAGCTCTGAATAAAACCGAAAATTCGCCGCCGCCCGAGCGATATCTCCCGTCAATGACTCTGCCATGGGCTTGCCGGTGTCCGTCGTCTCAAGCCGAGCTAATTCCTCTCCATGCTCGACGATGAGGTCGCCCACCTTACGCAGGATGCGAGCGCGCTCAGCGGCAGTGCTGCGCCCCCAAGGCCCGGCCATGGCCTCATGAGCCGCGGCCACGGCCGCATCGACATCCGCTGCCGCACCAAGGGCGACGTCGCCAAATGCCTGATCGGGTGCTGGCGCGACGTTGGCAAAGCGCTCACCTGATTGCGACGGCACAAACCGTCCACCGATATAGTGATCAAGCTGCTGAGGCAAAAGTGGAAACTGATCCAATCCGTTGCGCATAGTCTAAACCTCAGCCTGATTTATTTCGGCGATCGCTTTCATTTCGATGAAGTTATCTCCTGGTAGCCGCGTCACCGCGACCGTCGTCCGCGTGGGCGGAGCAAATTCGCGGAAGAACTCGTTCCAAACCTTATTCATCACCTCAAACTCGGCCATATCGGTTAGGAACACGTTGACATCGACTAGGTGACCCCGGTGCAAGCCGTGACTGTGCAACACCCGCTCGATGTTGTGGAGCACGGCAGCGGCCTGCGTCGCGATATCATGCCGCACAACGATGCCATGGGCGTCGCGCTCGACACCGGCGTAGCTGTTGGTGGCTGGGTCTCGACATCCCTGCCCAGCGATAAAGAGCAAGGACCCAACGCGCCGGCTATGAGTGTATTTCGCAAGGGGGGCGGTCAACATTTTGTGCTGTTCCTCATTTGATATCGAGTGATATAGACCCTGCCAGGATCAAAAGGTGAATTCTGCAAGATGGCATAGCATCTCCCGGTAAAAAAAGAAAATCCGGATCAAAATGTCCAGATTTTACTTCATAGGGGTGACGAAGTGATGGAGTCAGGCATGCCCAAACCGGCCGAGCTTGAGGCAAGGACTGGGAAAATTCTCGGCGGATGGTTGGCTCCGCACCCGCCGCACCTCGTTTACGGCGAAAATCCAGTGCAGAATGAGCCACGCTCACGCGGTGGTTGGGAGGGTCTGAGGTGGGCTTACGATCACTGCCGCTTGCGGATAAAAGAACAGCGCCCGGATGTCATCATCGTCCACTCGCCGCATTGGCAAACAGTGGTCGGACACCACGTTCTAGCGGTGAAGCACCTGCAAGGTTTGTCGGTCGATCCGATCTTTCCGCATCTGTTTCGCTACCGATTCAACCTCGAGGTCGATACCGAGTTGGCTGAGGCCATCTACGACGAGTCGCGGCAATGTGGGCTAACAGCTAAGCGGATGACCAACCCAAATTTTCGCGTCGACTACGGTACGATCGTCTCTTTGCACATGATGAACCCAGCGTGGGATATCCCGGTCGTCGCCATCAGCGCCAACAACAGCCCCTACTTCTATGATGATGATATCGCTCAAGATGAAATGACCAGGCTTGGTGTGGCGACGCGTGCTGCCATCGAAAAAACTGGGCGCCGCGCCGTCCTGGCGGCTAGCAATACCCTGTCACATCTGCATTTTTCGCGCGAACCCAATCCTGAACTGCCGGAGGATATGACCCGCGAGCATGTCTATAGCCAGGCGCAATATGAGTGGGATATGCGCGTGATCACCTTGATGCGTTCAGGCAAGACCAAGGAGCTTATGGCGATCTTGCCAGAATTCATGCGCGAGACCTTTGCCGAGGTGAAGGCGGGCAGCCTGACGTGGATGCTGAGTGCCATGGGATTCCCGGAGATCCCTGCCAAGTTCTATGGCTACGGCTCGGTCATCGGCACTGGCAACGCGGTCATGGAGTGGGATTTGAGTCAGCAAGCACCTGGAGGCGCACCATGAGTTTTCAATACGTTGGGCTCGTCCCAGGATTGCCACACCTCCTCGCTCCGAGGGCTCACCCAGACTCGACCGCCTTAGCTGCAGCCATGGGGCGTATGGGTGACGAGATGCATGCAGCGGGCATTCGTCGCGTGCTCTATTTTAGTACGCAGTGGATCTCGGTTTTAGGGCATATGCTGCAAGCACGCCCGCGGATGAAAGGGATGCACGTCGATGAGAATTGGCATGACCTCCCAGGCGTGGACAACATCGCCTATGACTTTGTGGTCGACACATCGTTTGCTGTTAACCTCGGGCAGGCGATGACTCACGCTGATTTTTCCACTAAGCTAGTCGATTATGAAGGCTTTCCTATCGACACCGGCACTATTGTCGCAGACCGCCTGTTGAACCGCGGACGATTTAAGACCGGCATGATGTCGTGCTGTGTCTATTCTGATGCTAACGAAACCGAGCGCCTATTTAAGGTCGTCAGCCAGGCCACGAAGGGTGACGCAATCCCTACCGCTTTGATCATCGTCTCAGGTCTTTCTGGCCGCTACTTCACCACCGAGATTGATCCACGCGAAGACCATATCTCCAGCCCCTCTGATGACACCTGGAATCGGCGCATTCTCGATCTTCTGGTGCGTCAGCAAGTGACCACCTTGGACGACTTGCAACCTGAGTTCACCCGCCAGTGCAAAGCCGACATGGGTTTTAAGGCACTCTCCGCGCTCAAAGGCGCCGCAGTTTTTACCGGCGACAGGACCATCCGTCAACTCGCCTACGGCGCGATCTATGGCACAGGGGCGGCGGTCGTGGCGATTTCATGAAGGAATTTAGAACGGTTCTGATGGTTGTTAGTCGCCCGCAGCCGGTTAAACTCTGCAGGTAATAGGCCCTTTGTTTGCACTGAATAGCCACGCTGGCTCCGTGCAAATCAGCGCCAAGACCTACCACTACACGGCGACCAAAAAATGATTGGCAGACAGCTACCTTTAGCGATTGCCAAAGAATAGATATTTGCTGCATTCAATCGCAGGATTGACGCTTACCCTCCGCCCTCATGAACTGCCGAATCCACTGAAAACCTTAACTCTTTGCCTCCTTTTTCCGATTCACACCCTAGCACTTCTCGACTTGACCCTCGTTTAAAGTCTGGATTTCGATGTCTGATGTGAGCAACCATTCGGTACCTGGCTACCAGGTCGCTGCCGTTCTCCACGAAGGAGAGCGAGCCGTCGTGTTGCGCTGCATCAGGTTGGCGGATGCGCAGCCTACCGTCCTCAAGCGCCTTGCTTCGGACCATGCAACGCCTGAGGATTTTGCTCGGTTGCAGCGCGAGGCCAACTTGCTGCGAGAACTAGGTGGGATCGGAACACCGCGCGTTATAGATTTTTGCTATCTCAGTGGGCATTGGACTATCGTCAGTCAGGACATCGGTGGGATGTCCTTGCAAAAGCTGCTTACCAATGGACCTCTTGATACCAAAGCCATCCTAGATATTGCCATCAAAGCCTGTGATGTCCTGACGTCGATCCATGCTAGGGGCGTCATCCATAAGGACATCAATCCGGCCAATATCGTTATCAGTGGCCATCGCCAGGATCTCCAGTTGATCGACTTTGATATCGCTACGCGCCTGGATAAGGAGCAAGCTTTTGTCACCAACCAGGGTCTTGAGGGCACGATCGCCTATATTTCACCTGAGCAAACCGGGAGGATGAACCGGCCAGTCGATAGCCGTGCTGATCTCTACGCTCTAGGCGTGACTTTGTTTGAATTGCTCACAGGCCAGCTACCCTTTTCTGGCAACACCCCGCTCGAAATCATTCATGGCCACATTGCCATCACACCGCCAGCACCAAAGGATCTTAGGCCTGAGATTCCCGTATTGCTGTCACGGATCGTCATGAAGCTATTGGAAAAGGAGCCATCAGCTCGCTACCAGTCAGCGCTCGGTTTAAAGCATGATTTGCGCCGCTGCCTACAGGGCCAGAATCAGTTCATAGATACTCCACTTGGACTGGGTGATCCCAAGGGTCGCTTTGAAATTCCACGCAAGCTCTATGGGCGAGAGGCAGAAGTAGCGCTGATGCTTTCAGCGTTTGACCATGCATCTACAGGCAGGACAGGTCTATTGCTGGTCAAGGGCTCATCGGGTATCGGCAAATCGATGGTCGTCGCCGAAATTAAAAAGCCAATTGCCGCTAGACGCGGCAATTTCATCGCCGGAAAGTTCGACCAATACCAACAAAATCAGCCCTATCTTGCCTTTGTCCAAGCCTTTCGCAGTCTAGTCCGAACCTTCCTGGCCAGTAGCCCAGACGAGCTGGCATGGTGGCGAGCGCGTATCGAACGAGCACTCGGAGACAGCCCCCAGGTCATTGCCGACATGGTGCCAGAACTCGGCACTTTGCTCGGCGTGATCATGCCGGCGAGACCACTGCCACCATTAGAGACGACCAACCGCTTTCGCCTGGTCTTCGAGGCCTTTGCTCGAGCTGTTTCACCCACAGAGCACCCGCTCGTCTTGTTTATCGATGATTTGCAGTGGGCGGATGGCGCCTCACTAAGTCTCATCGAGATTCTAGCTGCCGAATCTGAGCAGCAGGCTTTGCTCGTCATCGGCGCATTTCGAGACAATGAAGTCAATGAAACTCACCCGTTGCAAGAGGCTTTGCGGCGCCTTGCCGTGCGCGGGGTTGAGCCGCAAGTGCTCCAGGTGCGTCCACTGTCGATGCCAGACGTGAGTCAGCTTGTGGCCGACACTTTGGCAAGGTCTCCTGCCACGGTTCAAGACTTGGCCGGCCTAGCGCTGCACAAAACGGGCGGCAATCCATTCTTCTTGGCGCAATTTCTTGAGCTTCTCTACACCCGCGGGCTGATCTCTTTTGATCTGCCGTCACTGCAGTTTAGTTACGATATACAAGCGATTGCCGAGGTATCCATCGCGGACAACGTCGTCGATATCGTCTTAGTCAAGCTCAGACGACTGGCTCCTGAGGCACTGCAGGCCATCAGCTATGCTGCATGCATTGGCTCCGAGTTTAGGCTTGGAGTCCTGGCTGCATGCCTCGACCGTAGCCTGCAGGATACGGCTGCATCGCTGCAGGAGGCGATGCAACAAGATGCGATCATCCCACTTGATGCGGCTTACCGATTGTTTGAGGGAGCCGCACCTCCTGTTGAAGTCCGCTACCGCTTTAGTCATGACCGCATCCAGCAAGCGAGCATCAAGCTCATGAGCGAAGCCGAGCTCATCGCTGCCCATCTAATCATCGGACGTAGACTCAAACATCAACCAAGCGGCAGTGCTGATATCTTTTCTGCTGTATCGCACCTCTATGCTGCAAGAGAGCTACTAGACGCAAGTGAAACCCTAGATTTGGCGACACTTTGTCTCGCATCTGGCAAGCAAGCCGTCAGCGGCGGGGCTTATGAACCGGCGTTTAGGCTATTTGAAATCGGGCTGGCCGTCCTTGGCGAGGATGCTTGGGGCAAGCAGTCCAGCCTGACCATGGAACTGCACTCGCAGTGTGTGCAAATTAGTCATCCAGCGAATCTGATCAACGACATGAATCGCCACTATAGTGAACTAGTTGCGAAGTGCAAAGACCCTCACGATTATTTCGCCGCGACTCGGGCCGTGATTGACTCACTTAGCCAGCGAGCCAAGCATGCAGAGGCGATCAGTTTATCCCTGAACGCTCTGGCCCAGAGAGGCATAAGGGTCAGGAGATCAGTCAGTACTTTTGACGCTCTCAAGGCGATTATTGCAACGATGTGGGTATTACCGCTTAGATCCTTACCGAGGTTGGCGCAGATGAAGGCTGCGTCCGATCCGCAACTCTTGCACAACATGGCTCTGATCGACGAAGCCTTGCCATCAGCCTTTTTTCAAGATCCGAATATCTTCGCAGTCATGTGCTTAAAAAGTGTTCGGATGATGGCTCGCGACGGCATCAGCGAAGACGGGGTTATCGCCCTGACCGTTTACGCCATGATTCGCGCGGGAGCCTTCCATGATTATAAAGGGGCCGAGGTGCTGGTCCAGGCGGCCATCAAGATCGCTAAGGCCTTTGGCTTTCGGCGCGGAATGCTGCGGGCGATTTGTATTGGCCTGGCGTTTAACGACGGATGGCTGCATCCCATCAAATCCGATACCCCGCGCTTGGAGTACTTGGCTCAGGATTTTATCGCCATGGGCGATTTGGAATTTGCCTGCTTGGCATATGCCGGCTGTTTAACCACTCGTATCTTGACTTGGGAACACTTGGGCAACCTGGTTGAAGGTGGACGCAGTTGGAGTAAAGTGGCAAGGCGCAGTAATCAAGTTGAGTCGGGGCGTATTATTGCGGTATTTACACAATTCGCGGCCAACCTCATGGGCCTCGCTGCCGACCCTAATCGTCTGACCGGCGAGTTTATGGACGAGGATGAACTGCTGAAAGATGCCTACGAGGCCCACGACCTGGTTGCATATGGCGCTGGGTTGGCCCTCAAAGGGGAGGTAATTGCTTACTTTGGCGATTACCCTGCCGCCGCTGCGATTTTAAAGCAGGCGGTGAGCTACCGGCGAGCGGCTGAAACGCTAGCACCCGTTTACCCACAATTGCGCATCGTCCACGGCGCCGTCGCCATGGCAGCAAAGAAGCCAGGCGCGCTATCGGCATATTTGGGTGTTTTCTTACAACTTAAGGACTACTTTTTTGTCCGCAGAATCTCCAAGTTGAATCCTCTCAGCTTTGCCTGGGGCAAGTACCTCATGCAGGCCGAAATGGCCAGGTTGTTGCGCCTCCCAGGCAGGGCGATCGCCGCCTTCGAACGAGCCCGAGACCTTGCCGCGCAGTCGCAGTATTTGTCAGCACAAGCGTTTGTTCTTGAGAGAACAGCTCGCTATGCGTTTGAGATCGGCAATCAGGCTTACGGAATCTCAATGCTGGTGGATGCCCGTAAGGCCTATGCGGATTGGGGGGCCAATGGCAAGGTAGCGCAGTTGGCGGCAGAACTACGCGAACGCGGCGTGAAGGACGCTGTGAGCGCTCCTCCTGGGTCATTTCAGACCTGGAAACGAGGCGGATCCCTCAAGAGTAGCTCGTCGATGAATACGTTTAAAATCGACAGTGAACTCGACCTTGAAAGTTTGTTGAAGGCCTTTCAAGTGATCTCTGGGCGGTTGGATCTAAATGAACTGGCTGCAGATTTGATGCGGGTTATTCTGCAAAATGCTGGAGCCGATCATGGCTCTATCATTCTCGTCGAACCCAGTGGTCTGTTTAGTCGGGTATCAGGCATCGTCGACCGTGGGATCGACATTTCAGTTGCACGCAATGCGCTCATAGATATGAGCCACGACTTGCCGGTGTCGATCGTAAATTATGTTAAACACACGGCTGAACCCTTCGTCTTGGACCAGGTAAGCGCCTTGAGTGGATTTGACAAGGATCCATATCTAGCTGCCGTCAAACCGCGTTCGATTGCCTGCCTACCCATCGCACAACAGGGCGAGTTGATGGGCGTACTTTATCTAGAGAATCGGCTAGTCGCCGGGGCGTTTCGACCTGACAAGGTGCATCTACTTGCAATGTTGGCGGCCCAAGGCGCCATCTCTCTTAGAAATACCTATTATGTCAGCGAAGTGGCGCATCGCGCGCGGCTTGAAAATGATCTCGAGGCAGCTAGGACAGTGCAAGATGCACTGCTTCCGGATATGGGCAGTGTCCCTGGGTTTAGTATTGAAACGTTTTATCAGCCAGCCGATCAAACCGGCGGTGATTGGTATAACTTTCACTATGATCCAGTGGCGCGGCGGGCATTTTTTCAAATTGGCGATGTGGTTGGTCACGGCGTTCCGTCGGCCTTGGTGACGGGGGCTGTCTGCGGCGCAATGTCGAGTTTTCACTATATCATGAGCAAGTCAGGGGAGTTGTCCCTGAATGAAACCGTCGCGTTGTGGGTTGGTGCCGGCGATCATGCGGTACGGGCTACTGGATCGCGAGTTGGCAGGGGGATGAGCATGTTTTTTGTCGCAATTGATATCGATCGAGGTTGCGCGGCTTTTGCCAACGCCGGCCACAGGCATGTGATCCATATCCAAGGTAGCGATGTGCACTCACTCTTGGCTGCCGGTAATCCCCTAGGCAACGACAGCCCTCCGAGTATCCATACGACGATGATTTTGCCGGGCGATCGTCTGTTTTTCTACACCGATGGACTGATTGAATGCGATGATCCGAGTAAGCGGACACATGGCAATCTTCGGCGTATCATGAAGATTTTGGCAGGGGGAGAGACCCTAGCGCAAACCAAGGAACTGATCCTGGCAGAGTGGCGCAACACCAGAGGCGAGGGACAGATGCAGGATGACTGCGCCTTTATGCTGATTGAAGCAGGCCGCGAGACAACCCCTTTGGGTACCTGAAATCACACGGCTTGATATAAGCGCCTCCTCAGCAGAATCTGTCTATTACCCACAGTTTCTGCGGAAGAACCATAAATCCAAGCCGAGCCGGTAGTCCACCTGGTGGAGCATGGGCTCGCCCTAGGTGTACAAGAGTAACTAGATTTTGACTAGCTAGTAGCTCCGATTATAGCATAGGCCTCCCGTCCCGAAGCACCCTGACGGCCAGGAGGCCCTTGCATGCAGTATCAACTGAAGCGATTATTCCTGAACTTTACTCTACTAGGCTTTGCCTTGCTAACCGGCGGCGCCTCGAAAGGAGTCGCCGTGACGAACGACAGCATGTTTAAAAGTTGGTTTGACGGCGGTGTCGACGCCGCCCTGGCTGCGGCAAAGCGCGATCACAAGCCGGTCCTGCTCTACTGGGGCGCGGTCTGGTGCCCGCCTTGCAACGAGTTAAAGAGCCAAGTCTTCAGTCGGCCGCGTTTTGCCGAGCTGATCGCCCCATTGATCGCCGTCGCGCTTGATGGCGACAGTGAGCAAGCGCAGCTCTGGGGCGACAGGCTAAAAATAGGCGGCTACCCGACCGTATTACTTCTTGACAGCAACGGACACGAGTTGATGCGACTGGCCACCTCGGTCAACATCGGTGAATTTGAAACAGCCCTGACTTCCGCCCTAGCAACTGGTCGACCGTTAAATCAGGTTTTGGACCATGCCTTGACGGCACACGCGACGGACGATGAATGGCGCATGCTCGCCTACTACAACTGGGAGGAGCTGACAGATCTAACCCGTTCGTCAGACCAGCTTCTTAATGCTCAGTTGCGACTGGTTAAACTAGTTCCAGAACGCCTAGATCGCGAGCGAGCGTTGATCATTGCCCAAGTCTTGAATCGCTTTGCGAGTGAAGCTCCTAGCGTGAGCGAGGCCTCCATCGCAGAATTTCTGGCGTCTGCGCCGCATTTGTTGACGAGGCTATTAGAAGACCCAAATAGCCGCACCGCCGCCAGGTCTGTTCTGGTTTACAGCGGCATCGATCTATTGGCTTGGCTATACCCTAAGGCCTCACCGCAGCAGCAGCAAGCGGATGCTCTGTGGGTCAAGGCAATGGCAGAGGTTGCTATGGAGCCGTCGGCTTCTGTCGACCTACGTCTGTGGGCCAGAAGCGCTCCGTTCCAGGTGTATTTATTGCGACATAAAGGTGAAAAGGTACCGCGTGAGCTGCGCCAACTGGTCGCGGCCATCGTCGCTGACGCCGACCGAGAGGCAAAGACACCCTACGAGCGGCACGCGGTGATCTCAGGCGCGGCATCTTTGCTGCTAAAGGCTGGTGATGCAGCTGGCGCTCGCAAACTTCTGGATCATGAGTTAGCGCACACGAACACACCATGGTACTACCAATCATCCTATGCGCATCTGGAACAGGCGGAGGGGCAAGACGAAGCGGCGCTTGCATGGAGCCAAAAAGCGCGCGAGTCCGTGCAGGGGCGCGCCAGTCGCCTGCAGTGGATTACTGAAGACTTAGTGATGACGAGCACGGTTAAGAGTGCAAATCAGGACGGTCGCCTCCTGGCGTTGATTAAAGAATACTACGACACGGCCCTCAGCCTGCCGGACGGCTTTCTCGGTCGTAATGCCAAGCGCGCCGAGCGCGTCGCAGCTCAGCTACGACCACGGCTGAGCCAGGGCAAGATCGGTGCGACGCTCAAGCAATACGCCGAAGCCTGTAAGAGCGGCAAGGTGGCGTCAGGCTGTGACGCTCACTTTACGGCTCTGCTGAAAGAGTCCATCTGATACATCCGCTGTAAGGGCCCGGCAAAAAACAAAGTGCCTTTCTGGGCCTCAGCTAGCGTCCAGAAAGACACGTTGTTTTTTGCCGGACCCTAAGTCTAGCGCTTTGGTTTTTTGTCCTGACGCCCAGTATTCTCACAGGCACCTGATTTTTCGTCATAAACATGGTGTGGCCTATGTTCACACTGAGTCTTGATCCGAAGGTAAAACTCCTCGTGCAGCTCGACAGCGGTGAGATCGCAGTCGCTACGGCTGTCATCACCGGATTCATGACCTAGGTCTAAGCCGGCAATAAGCACGCCCTCACGCTGGAGCCGACTCGCCAGTCCGGCACTTACACACTGGAGCCAGTCGCGGTAATAGCGAATATCGGTATCGATGCCGTTGCCATCATTGCAGGACATCTCCTGGGCACCGATATGACGGAAGTCATAATCAGGCCCCCGAGAGGTAAGACCGACGACCTTGGGCAAGCCACTTTTTGGACTGGCGAAACCAGGACTACCGGAATCTCCAGGGCAGGTACCGCGGCGGGCGTGCCGCACATACTCAAGCTCGCCGTGCCCTGGATCTGTCCTTACCACGCGCAGCTGTACTCCACGGAGCGCCGGCGGACTGTCATCGTCATCACTCATGGCTCCATAGCCAGTCTTGACCAGCGTGTGATCTTGGTTTAGCTCATCGCTGCCGGTGGGAAAATCACCAAAGTTGGCAACCGGAGTAACGGCGATCGGCAGCTCACCGCTAAACACGATCAGACCAACGTCGTGATAGTCATCGCCGATACCCTTTTCTCTCTGCTCGTCACTCACATACCGTGGGTGCACGGTCGTCGATAACACCTGAATCTGGTGGTCTTTAATCGGTGGGCGCTGAATGCAGTCGGGCTTGGCTGAAGCAGCTTTGACACATCCAGGCCCGTAACCAATCATCATATCCGGCATCGGGTTGGCGAGACAATGCCCCGCAGTGGCGATCTGATTCGGACCTATGCGCACCGCGGAACAAAATTGCTTGCCTTCTCCCGTCCATAGGGCAAGCGAATGGCGCGCTTCCCATTGATCATGACGGATGAGCTCGCCGCCACGAACCGATACGTGGCTAAGCGGAAGATCTCCAGCTCCCTGAACCCCACAGCCGGACACCACGAGCATAAGGGCATAAAAAGCAGCGAAGCGCATGAGTCAATCACCCGGTTTTTAGGTTTAGGGAGTCCGTGGGTGATCATAAGCCGAGAGTCGGACACTTGACCATGTAAATCACCGCTTACAGCAACCCTGGGTTCCATTTGCAATGGCAATTGCAATAAATACCTTAGGTCATCGGCTATTTTCTCAGAACGCGCATCCGAGCGTGCCATGTTAAGATCGCGCTATGACATGACTCGAACCTTCGTCGCCCTAATGACGGTCGGCCTCATGCTGGTAAAGGGAAACTGCAGGTCGCCCAATGGCTCCGCAGTCAAAGAAGACTTTGTCGCGGCTGGTAGGAGGGCCGGGTTATCGCTGTCATGCACCGAGCGGCCCGGGTGGCGCCGGGGTCTGCGTTCCGGTTGCGCCGGCATGCAAATCTGGCGCATAGTGACGCCATGATTGAACACACTGAATGGTTATTTCAATGGGACGGATTCTTAGTCACGGGGGGCTTGTTTGCCGTCCTAGTGCTCGTAGCCGAGTGCGGCTATCGACTGGGACGCTGGATGCGGCTCCCGGCAGGAACCAAGGCTCGATCAGATTCTCAAGCCCAGGCCATCGAGGCGGCCATGCTTTCCTTGCTTGGCCTTCTTTTAGCTTTTACCTTTTCCATGTCGGCGTCGCGCTATGAGGCGCGTAAGCAGGTCGTACTGCAAGAGGCGAATGCACTTGGCACCGCCTTTTGCGCGCGCAGCTCTTCCCCCTGCCAGCTCAGACGGCGCAGCTTCAGGACCTTCTGCGGCAGTATGTGACCACCCGTTTGGAGATTTATGCTCCACACACATCCACGGCTACGGTAGCAGCCACGCAACAAGCCGCGTTGAGCCAAACAGCCGCCCTACAGCGCCAAATGTGGGCTTTAACTGCCGTCAACAGTCGACAAAACCCAAACGCCGTAAGCGCATCCCTGCTGGTGACGACCCTAAATGAGGTGATCGATCTCAGCGAAACCCAGGTGACGACCTTTGCCAATCATGTTCCCGAAGATATTTTGCTGGTCCTTTTCACCTTGAGTATCATCGTCATTGCCATGGTGGCCTACTTAAATGGCCAAAGTGGCGAGGGCAAAAAGCGCTTTACCTTAATATTGGCGGCCACGATCAGCATCGCCATCTTCCTCGTCCTAGATCTCGATCGGCCGCAAAGCGGGTTAATCCGGGTCGGTTTTGGCAGCCTGGAGCGAGTCCAGGCGATGATGAATGCCGGATCGTAAATAGTGGATAGGTTACTGACGACGCATGAGGCTACACGTCGTCCAGCCTCTATCCTGGTGGCCAAGTCAGACCACGTCCGCCCAAGATGTGTGCATGGATATAGTCCACCGTTTGTTGACCGTCGCGACCGTTATTTAGCACGACACGGTAGCCCTTCGCATCTAATCCAAGCTGTGCCGCGACTTTGGCTATGCGCGTGAAAAATTCACCAACGGCCAAGGGCGCGGCATCCTGCAACGCGCTAAATCCTACCCACTTGGTCTTTGGGATGACCAGCACATGCACCGGAGCCTGCGGTTGGATGTCGCGAAAAGCCAGGACAAAGTCATCCTCATAGACAATTTGCGCCGGGATTTCTTTACTTAGTATCTTGTCAAAGATTGTGTGGTTGGACATGGTCAGCTCGGTCTCACCGTGAAATGCGCGTGGTTAAGGGGCCTAGGGACTGTCGTCTGTGACATATATACTTCAACCAGGCAAGTTCTAGTATGCTTGTCGCGTCTGACAGAGCTTACCCGGAGGCCACCTTGATCGTCATCATGCTACTACTGATCTTACTCATCTGCGGCTGGCTAGCGACGCTAATTGGCATGCCAGGCAACTGGTTGATGCTGGCTGCAATCTCAGCATTCACCTACTGGGCCTTACCCGAACACGGCGCTGGGACTTGGGGATATACCATCAGCGCGGCCGTCCTCGCCCTTATTGGTGAAGTGGTGGAATTTGGCGCCAGTGCCGCGGGCTTGGCTAAGGGGGGTAGCAAACGCGGGGCGGCACTGGCCATGATAGGTGCGATCATCGGTAGCTTGGTAGGAGCGGCCCTGGGACTGCCTATACCGGTCATCGGCAGTGTCATAGGCATCGTCCTTTGTTCGGCTTTTGGCGCCATGCTTGGTGCGGTGCTCGGCGAGGTGTGGAAGGGCAAGAAGTTAGGCCTCAGCGTGGCGATCGGCCGGGCCGCATTCTGGGGACGCCTTATCGGTACTGGAGCTAAGCTGATCTGCAGCTCGATCATCCTGATCTTGGGGATCTCTCTGATCGTCAGTACTTGGGCTGGTTAAACCCAGCACCAGACCCATGGATCAATGCACTCGCCTCGCCTGGTTAGTAAGACTTCAGATCGTAGTTGATGCTGAGTGGTGCGTGATCAGAAAATCGCGTTTCTTGATAGATGCTGGCCTTGCGCACAAGATGCTTCAAGCCAGGACTTACGATTTGGTAATCGATGCGCCATCCGACATTCTTTTCATAGGCTGCACCACGATTCGACCACCAAGTATACTGATCAGGACTTTGGTTGACGACGCGAAAGGCATCCACATAGCCAAGGCGGTCAAGCAGCATATCCATCCAAGCACGTTCAAGTGGCAAAAAACCGGAATTTTTTTTATTACCACGCCAGTTTTTCAGATCGATCTCTTTGTGCGCGATATTTAAGTCGCCGGTTAGGATGAATTCTCTTTTGACCTTGCGAAACTGCTCTAGCTTCAAGGCCATGTGATCTAACAGGTCATACTTGATAGATTGCCGCGCCGGATTACTAGACCCCGACGGGAAGTAGGCAGAGATCACCGAAAGCTTTGCATAATCAAGCTGCAGGTAACGCCCTTCGTCCTCTAGAATAGGCAGGCCCAAGGCGCACGTCACATGGTCCGGCTGACGCTTTGCATAGAGGGCGACGCCACTGTAACCCGGCTTTGCCGCGAGATTGAAATAGCTGTGATAACCGCTCATCTCGGCGGCATTGGCCGGCAGATGCTCCAGCTTCGCACGGACCTCCTGAAGACAGATAAAATCAGCGCCCTGTTCGGACAGCCAGGGCCAAAGCCCCTTGGTGGTCGCAGAGCGGATACCATTGACGTTGCAGGTGATGACTTTCATGCCTCGAATCCTCAAGATGAGCCAAGAAGCTGACACAGAAGTCTAGTTCACTGCAACGTCAATCGAAGTCGATGGCAACTGCTTGGGCTCGGCCTGAATGTGGCGGCTTTCGCCCAATAAAGACAAAACCCCGATTGCGCTAAATTTTGCCGATAAAGTCAAAGTCAAAAAGGATGCCCGGCGTGTGCGACTTAAAATTACCGGCCTCTCGGTACAAAACCACCAACAGGGAGAAATTCAGCGGTGACACCGCGCCCTTGCCGACTAAGTCGATCCCGATGGGTAACCATAAGCCAACGCCCGCATCTTTATAATAACGATGTGGTCCTTCGGACTCGCCAAAATCGTAAAACAAGCGGTAGCGCGCCTGGCGCTTGAGCAAATAAAGGTCATCCGGGACCGGCAGGTATGCCGGCACCAGAACATCTGCACCGGCTGTCCAGATCTGGTCGGTACGCCCAAGCTTCGGATCATCAAAGCGCAAACGAGCCTCGTTGACATCTTGGGGATCAAAGCGGAAATTACCACCTTTGTAGCCACCCGTACGCAGTAGGTCGCCGTAAAAGGCTCGACCACCTAGCTCAATATACTCCGCGACCTTGCACGAGCCATCAGCCTCGACCAGGCGGCGATCGTAATTGTAGTTTGGAACGATGTAATGGACTGTCTTCTCGTATTCGAGCCTGCCCGCATAGTTACATGGTCCGTATTGATTGAGGGGTTGAACCAAGCTCCTAAAAGCCAGAGTTTGGTGGCGCGACTTGGGGTGCCCCAACACCTCGCGGTTGCGTAGCCTGAGACCGTATTCGAGGTAGGGGTCCTTGATCCAACCAAGGGTTTTGTACAGCCCGCCCTCGATGACACGTTCGTTGCGGAAGGTTAGTCCCTTATCCTGCAGCGCATCGACGACCAGGTAGGACGCGAGTTTAGGGAAATCCGTCAGATAGTAGAGCGAGTAGCCAGGTTTTTTTTGATCCGTGGCATAGGTGAGCAACCCGGTAAGACTACTATGCAGGTAGCGAAAGCCTTGTCCAACTAGCTCATAGGTGAGGGGTTCGCCAGGCAGCTTGGTCGCAAGCGGCAACCACAGTACCGTGTAAGCATCGTCGGCAAAGGTCTTGGCGTGACCGGGGAAAAAATTCGCCCGGGGCCATGCATCGGTGTTATTGAACCTATCCCAATCCAAGATCTGATGACTTTGATCGATCTCGACACGACTGCTCGACGCGCTCGTTTGAATGCGCGCCTGCCATAGTCTCGGATCTCCAGGAAGTGGGCTTGCCGGCTCTGAGTAAGTATGACCTGCGTCGTCTGTAACCGTGACCGAAACAGGCAAGCTATAGCCGTTATTTTGTGCCAGGGTAACCGTGATCAAATGCAGGCGATCATCTGCAAGCACCTCATCTGAGACATGCAGCAGTTCAAAATCTGGCCACTTGCTGGTAGTCCACCACTGCTGCAGGTGACTACCTGCAGCCGCAGCCCCCCCGCGGATGTTGAGGTGTTCGACCTCGCTGCGATAAAACGCGTCAAATTGCTGCGGCGTGACGTGCCTACCCTGAAATCTAGCAAAAAAACGCTGGAGAATCCCCCGCATCTGCTTTCGACCAAGACTCCAATTAATCTGGCGCAGCGCCAGGGCATGCCGGATATGACTGAGCGAATGCTGTTTCGAGAACGGTTCGAGGCTGATGCCATATTGGTCGGTCAGGGCGTTATATGGATGCAGGTAGGTTAACACCGCTGCCATGAAATCCTGGGCACCAAGATAGGTGAAAGATTGGTCTGGTGGAAGGGACTCACCTGGGCCAGGACGAAGCAGAGGGTAATACTCCGGGGTCGTCGTTAAGGCCTCGATCGTCGTAAAATCGACAAAACCACGTAGCAGCCAGAGGTCGTCCAGGTTACGAATGGTAACGGATGCACCAAACCATTGCTCGGCGATAAATGAGGTGATTTGCCACACCGTCCAATTGAGGATGTCGGTTTGCAGGGTGGTCGCTCCGACCTGACGCGGACGATTGATCGTCACCAAACCAGGCAGCGACGACTTTTCTAGATCAGAGGTTTCGAGCAAGACTAGGTGGGGAAATGGCAGTTGGCCGTACATATCGGTCGCGACGGACAACGCTGTCCTGAATGAAGGTAACGATGCCGCCAGCTCGGGATCGCGCGACAGCAGCTCAACCGTCACACCATGCAACGGGAAGGTGGTTCGGGTGAAGCCTCGCACCAAAGCAACGACTAATTTACGGCCGATCAGGTGGAGCGACATCGGACCATCCGCCTGCGCGTGGGCAGGGCTAGAGCTGATGGCTTCAACACCTAGACCGGGCGACGCGACTTGCCAAGACCCTCCGTAGCTCAGCTTAGCGCTGATATCGGCATTTGCCTCGAAGGTGAACGTCCGCGAATCATTTGGATCGCTCGGGCATGCCGCAAGCGGCTGGGGATGAAAGTCCGAAAACAGCCATTCATCGCCATCGGCGTCTGGCCAACGCGGTAGCTTTGACGCGAAAGCGACCTCTAAGCCAGACGGAGGTAGATCGCCTTTGACTAGAACGACATGAGGGCTCAAAAACTCCGTGGTGACTTTCGCCGTGTTGACGCGAAGGGAGACGAAGCCGCGACTGCGTTCTGGCTTGGAGTATTTGCGGGGCACCAGATCGAATTCGCGGATTGGGTCGAATTCATAGTCATCGTCATTGTACGGAAGGTATAAGCAGCGCAACCTGGTGCCCGGTAGATCCCGCCAACCACGTAGGGTCATGACCCCCCTGGCGGTACCAAGGCCGTGTGCCGGATCGATGTCGAAGTGGACTGCTAGCTGATAGCTCGGCAAACCACCTGGCTGCTCCAATACAGGCTCCAAGGCGGCGCCAAGCCCATGGGCACTTGTGGCCATTAGGAGCAGCAGACAGGCCGCACTCATGCATCGCCGTTTGATTAATAGATAGACCAGCCATGTCTCCAGAGCAAAAAGGGAGATGGCTTAGTATCGCATAGGCCGCAAGCGAGGCCAAAAAGTCGTGGCTATAAAAGATTCACGATGGTGTTAAAGCCGACGACAGTGTTCTTTGCGGTCACGGGTTGTGTGCCGTAGGGAAAGAATTTGGCAAACAAGTATAGGTAGACCCTCTCCGTCGCCGACAGGCCAAAGCCAAGCATCTGAAAGGGTTCAGGCGCATGAAATTCGCTCGCCACCTTCATGTCGCGGGTGTGGGTCTGCGTTAGGGCAGCAACGGCGCGGACGGTGAACATCTTATTAAATCGGTACTCGAGGACTGGATCGATGTAGAATTGATATGCGATCTGCTGACTCTTGCGGTAGGTGCCCTTGTCATCGAAGGTGTTGAAATAAGCATTGAGTGTCAGGCCAAGGGTGAAGCCAGCACCAAGCTCGTAAAACGAATCGTCGAAGACCGATATACCGGCGCGGTAACCGTTGAGGTCGTGGTACTGGTGGCTGCTGTAATATTTCAATGATAGGTCGAGGCGATTGCGGATAGGGCCGATCGAAAAAGATCGCGCAACATCGACGTACGGGTCAGAACCCCGGGTGTTTTCTGGCCCCTGAAACGGCGTCTCGGTGATGACCCCCGCACCAACACCAGCGGTGGTCACAGCGTCAAAGCGGTAGCGACCGGAAAATGTGCCCGAGGCGGTAACCACGGGCGCCGGCACAACCTTGCCAGGATTCGGAGCGCTCTCTGACAGCGGATGGTCGAGCGACGAGCCGTTGTAGGTCGCTTGGAACTGACCGCTCCACGGCGACTTTGATCCTTCGAGGGTTTGCAACCGCTCGTTCTGCGGAATCTTCTCGGCAATGAGGGCTTCGGTGGTCGGCGTCAGCGAACTATCCTTGGCCTTAGCGGGCGCTTCTACAAAGGCCAAAGCGCTCAAAAATACGATGAAAAACAAGGCCTTGCACAGTGGCTTGATCAGCATTGAATAAACCCAGGTAAAGAGGGGGATCAGATACCGAATGGTATCGGCCGGCTTATACGTGGGTTTTGTTTATGTGTCACGTTAAAAATAGGTTAAAATCGCCCAGGCTCGTCGAATTTGGCGCAGATGTCACCGCGGATTAGGCCGTTTTCCGATGCGTCAGCAGCGACTCCGGCGGCAACCCCATCCGTTCCTCGACGCGAAATCGGTCGATGGCCGTCTGCACTTGGAACCAGAAATCAGGGGCCGTGTCTAAAGCGTACGCCAGTTTGACCGCGACCTTTGCCGTGATACGCGCCCGGTTGTTGATAATCCGGTTTATCACCATGATATCAACGCCGATATGATCCGCTAGCTGCTTCTGAGTAATTTGCAGTGGCGAGAGGAATTGATCCTTCAAAATCTGCCCAGGGGACATCGGCCGACTAGCGGGCAGGGTTCTCAACATCGGGTTACCTCGCCTCTTCCCTTGCGGTTTCGCACCATGTGCTGAGCGGACAGCTCGCATGCCACAGCAATGGCACCCTCTACCCCCATTTTTTATGGTAAGGCCAGGAAGCTGCCACTTCCTATGATAGCCGATCGTCAACATGAAGCATACACAGCCGCAGCTACCTGCTGTCTCAACCGTGCAAGTAAGAGTGCTGCGTCGTAGCTCCGGGCTATATTGGCACAGCGTGAGCCTTATCTGCCCGCTTTCTAGTACGAGCCTTGTCCTTTTTGTTGAGGCTCATCGCCACAGCGCCCCGGCGCTTTTTGATCGCGCCGCCGCGCCCTGTGGCGGCCTTCTTCGTGCCATCACCCTGCCAACGCGCTAGGAGCCCTTGCATCCACGCGATCGCCGATTCTTTCATATCCATCTGCTACCCCCAACGGTGCCATCATGATGGCAAAATGTGACAGATTGCCTATTCCAAGCGACAAGCGACAAGCGCACTCACGGGACGCGGCGGCGGCCAGCACTGCCAGGGCCAAGGTTTCGCGCTTTACCTTCAGCGCCCGCTCGCGGCTTCGCTAGGGGCTTTGAGCCAGGGCTAACTTTGGCGCTGCCCCCTGCCGCCGTACGTTTGCTCGCGGCGACACGTTTGGCCGGGAGCTTCACCGCAATGGGGGCACTGCTGAAGCGATCAAATGCCTGCTCTAGCTGAACTCCGAGTTCGATCATGCGGTCGTCGCCGAGGGCATGCTGCACCGCGGGAAAGTACTGGCTTTCTTCGGCCTTGAAATGCTGCTCGAGCAGCTCGCTGAATACCGCCATCTTGGCCGCAAAGGTCTCATCGGCCGTGCTGATGTCGCGCAATTTGGCGATGATCGCTTTAACCATCGCATGCTCCTCCAGCGCCTTGAGGGTCAGAGCTTTATTGACCGATTTTGCTGCCGGATAAAAGACCTCTTCTTCGACCTTGGAGTGGCTCTCAACTAGGTGCAGCAGCTGAGTAAGGAGCTTGACTCGGCTTTGCCCGGACCCGGGCTCTTTGACTTTGAGGCAAAGCTCCTCGATGTCGCGATGCTGCAGCGCCAGTAGATCCGCCGCACCCTTGGCCGTAAAGGCACCGTGGATCAGGTTTTCAACCTTGGCCGTCAAATGTTCGAAGGTAGTTGTCATCACTAGGCCCTCCAATTGGGAATGAGTTACTTGGAAACAGAACAAAGCACATTTCATGCCAATGCGGCCTGTCCCACTGCGCAAAAGTAGCGGCTGAGCTTTTACTGGCAAAACATTGGTCGCGAGGTAACATCATTGCTTACACCAATGGTCGGCGCAGGCGCCGTTTTGCCAGTCCTCTTCCGTATCCACGAGGGTCTTCATGGGTCCAGCTGCGGCGTTTAAAGCTTTTATTGCCAGCATTTTGCTCGTCTTGCTGTTGCCTTCTGGCGCCTTCGCCGCTGCCGGCGCAGCGCCTGCTGCTGACGTCGCCAATTTGCCCGAGGCGACGCGAAAGATCATTTCGCCGGCCAATGCGGTGATCTTGGGATTGGTCGAGGGCATCACCGAGTATCTTCCTGTCTCTTCGACAGGACACCTGGTTTTGGCTGATCAATTGCTCGGACTTCGCGACTCCACCAAGCTGACCGAAGACGAGCTAGATGCCGTCGAAGCCTACGAGGTGGTCATTCAGGCCGGAGCCATCCTCGCGGTGGTCTTGTTATATTTCAAGGCGATTCAACAGATGCTGCTTGGTTTGATCGGACGGTCGCCAGAAGGTCGCAAACTGCTACTAAACGTTGCCGCGGCCTTTCTCGTCACCGGCGTCATCGGTATGGCCGCGAATAAACTCATAAAGCAATACCTCCAGCACTCCGGGCCGGTCATCTTTGCCCTGGCAGCTGGCGGCCTGCTGATGCTCGCCTTTGAGCCCAGCCGGTGGGCAAAGGCCGCGCGCACGCGCGGCTACGGCCTCGGTCAGCTCAGCATACGCAACGCGGCCCTCATCGGGTTGGCCCAATGCGTGGCGATGTGGCCTGGCACCTCACGGTCGATGATGACGATTTTGAGCGGCATGTGCCTCGGTATGACGCCGGTAGCCGCAGCCGAATTTTCGTTTATCCTCGGCCTGCCCACCCTACTCGCCGCCACCTGCCTTAAACTCTACAAGGAGGGGCCCGTATTGATGGCGCACATCGGCATACCGGCCATGGCCATCGGCCTGGGCGTGGCGGCGGTGGCGGCAGCGATTGCGGTGCGCGGCTTCATCGCTTATCTGAATCGCCGTGGCTTTGTGCCCTTTGGCATCTACCGCATCGCTCTGGCCGCAGTCATGTTTCTGGTCCTTGGCCTCGGGGCCTAGGCTAACTCTTCACTTCTTGGTGAAGAACGCGTAATCATTAGCAATATCGGCGTCAGACATCTGCGCCGCAGTGAACGCCGTCATGCTCGTGCCAGTACGTCCACTGCGGATGGCGGCGGAGTATGTCGTTGCGGTGAGGGCGGTGCCCTTCAGCACCTTGGTGGTAATGGTTGTCAGCGCCCCATCAGCACCATGACAGCTCACACACAGGGTTGTGTAAGACGTGGATACGGCCGTCGCGGTGCCGGTCGTCGCGGGCGGCGACGCAGGTGCTGGAGAGGATGAGCTGCTGCTACTGCAGCCGCCGACCACCAGGGGAGCCAAGGTAACGAAGGCACTGACGAATAGGCGTAGGACTGGTGCTGGCGATCGCATCATGGGACCACTCTCTCCTGTAAGACGGAATTGGAATAGGCGCGAGAACCGCGCTAAGGCACTTTATGTTAACATATACAGGTGTCCAAGCCCATCCGTTGACCCTAGTGGCCCTGCCGCGGCTTCAAGCAAATCCATAAAGATCGCGTAAAGCCCAAGCTTTAGAATGACATTGGCAAGTACCTGACACGCTCATGGCCGAATCCACGTGACCACACCGCAAAATCTCAGGTATGACCTGCACGACTGCTAAAAGGCGACCGCCACCGTGATCCGTGTCTACTTTATCATCTGGATTCTACTGCTCGCAGCGTTGTGCGGGATTTGGGCGTTTATGCGCCCGCTGTTGACACCACTGGTGTGCTACTGGCTTGGTTGGGCCGGCTTTGGCATCATGTGTCTGACCAATCTGTACGTTCTGCGTAAAAAGATCCCAGCCATGCAGCACTTGGGCAAGCCGTCACGCTGGCTCGACTTTCACATTTTTTGTGGCTTGATCGGCCCGACTCTAGTGGTGTTCCATACCCACTTTAAGGTCAGCGGCTTGGTCGCCATCAGCTTTTGGAGCATGATCATCAGCTTTGCTAGCGGCGTCGTCGGCCGCTATTTCTACACCCAACTACTGCAAGCTCGAGGCCACTTAAAGGCGCATCTGAAACGCTACGACGCCGGGTTTGCCAAGGTTCTGGAGCTGCAGCCGCAGATCTATAATGCGGCAAACCTAAGCGTCATGAAAGCTGATGCCATGCGTCTGGCTTTTGGCGGCTATGATATGGGAGCGAAAGACGCGAATCTTGCATCGATCCTGTGGTTTTCTTTAGTCGGCGATGTGCGCCTGCGACTTTCCCCTATGCCAACCCCGCCTGGGGTGTCGCAACCGATTAAGAAAAAGCTAAAAGAGTATGGACTGATGCGGCGCAAGATCACGCTGCTGGACGCCTACAAGCGGCTGATGGGCTATTGGCATACCTTTCATGTGCCTTTTGCGGTGTTTATGTACGTGGTCGCGGTGATCCACATCGTCGCCGAACTGCTATTTAGGGTTAACTGAGGCCCTAGGCTTCGCGGAGTGATCTGTCATGGACTGGCCGCAAATATCATTTTGGATCGCCGACCATTTAGCCTGGTTGATGGCTGCAGCGATGCTTGGGGTCACGATCTATGGCGTCACACGGCGTCGGCGACGGCATGCTGCAGCCAGCTCGACCCTCCAAAACACCATCGAGAAAAACCTCAATGAACCGTTCTCGCTCCATCCCTTGATCGACCCCGCCAAATGTGCGGGCTGCGGCGCCTGCGTGCGCGCTTGCCCCGAAGGCGAAATCCTCCAGCTGATCCAGCACCGCGCGGTCATGGTGTCACCAACACAGTGTGTCGGGCACGGCCAGTGCGAAGCGGCCTGTCCCTTTGACGCCATCTCCTTGGTCTTTGGCACCAAGACTCGTGGACGTGAATTGCCCCGTATCTCTGGCCACTTCGAAACCAACATCCCGGGCTTGTATATAGCTGGCGAACTAGGCGGCATGGGACTTATCCGCAATGCGGTCAAGCAAGGACGATTGGCGGTGGAGCATGCCGCATCGCAGCTAAGTCCAGACCAGAGCCTCCGCGCCAAGGCTGACTACGACCTCCTCATCATCGGTGCAGGACCAGCAGGTATCGCCGCCTCCCTTGGCGCCCTGGCGGCTAAGCTTCGCTATGTTTGCTTAGAGCAAGGCTCCTTTGGCGGCACCTTCGCCAATTTTCCGCGGCAAAAAATCATCATGACCCAGCCTGCCGATCTACCGCTGATCGGACCGATGAAATTTCCTCATCATAAAGTCTCCAAGGCACAGCTCATGGCCAAATGGGATGACATCCGCAGCCAATACAAGCTGCAGGTCAAAGAGCAAACACACTTCAAGACCCTGGTGAAAGACGGCGACGTGTTTCGTGTCGAAACCAGCGCGGGCCAGATGACCGCGCATAAAGTCATCCTGGCCACTGGAGTACGAGGCACACCAAGGCGGCTTGGTGTGCCCGGCGAAGATCTCGCCAAAGTCACCTATAACCTCATTGAACCAGAGCAATATCAAAACCAAAAGGTTGCCGTCGTCGGCAGCGGTAACGCCGCGGCTGAGGCGGTCCAATATTTATGCAAGAAGAGCTACGGCAATCAGGTGACCATGCTAGTGGCCACCGCGGATTTTGATCGCTGCAACGACGAAAACCAAAGAGCGGTGCGGCTGTGTGCCGAGCAAGGCCTGCTCGAACTGCGCTTCAACGCCAAGGTCACCCAGATTGCGCCGGACTCACTGCTGATCAGCGACCAAGGCGGATCTCGGACCATAGCCAATGATTACTTATTTATATTCATCGGCGCTGACCTGCAAAAGCGTTTTTTCGCCGATCTAGGCATCAAAATCGACAAAAAATTTGGTGAACCCTTGAGCAAAGAACTGGCACCCACATGAAACGAGCGTACTCTATCGCGGCAGCCATCGGCGCGAGCATCGTTGCAGTCTTGTCTCTCTTGGCACTGACGCAGTGCGGCTTTAACCGACCGGCGGTCAATGACTCGGCCTTTCAAAAGCCGACGATCGACCACGCCAACTTTACCGCTAGTTGCGTATCGTGCCACGAAGCCACACGGCCACCACCGGTAGACGTGACCCCGCATGGTAACGGCCAAGACTGCGCCGTGTGCCACCGCTTCATCACTGCCGACCCAATCTGGAAGTCATTTTCGCAGTTCTCGCACACGCCGGCACCAACCGCCTGCATTCCCTGTCATGGTAGTTTGCGGCCGAAGGCCAATCCGCATCCAGACACCAAGGAGGACTGTGTCTCTTGCCATGCCTTTCCAAAATTCTATCCACCGATCAATCAATGAGCACTCGTCTGCGCTACCGAGATACAAAACGCCTTGCTTTATTGGCGCTGCTTGTTTGGGCACCCGCCAAGCAGGCACTGGCCTACGACTACACAGGACATCTGCTAACAGGCGCCTACGCCGCAAAGGAGTCCTTTCCCGGGTCCATTGCCGGCAGCAAGGATAATGATCAGCTGATCTATTCCAATCGCGCTTACCTGAACGTCACCAAGATCGGGCAAACCCAATATGAATTCGTCACCGACATCCGCGACAACCACGACTTCTTTGATAAGGTCGATACGGCCAGACTAAACCTCTCCGGACAAAATAAATTCCGGCTACGCCTGTTAGCCTGGAAAGACCCTGGCAATACTCACCCCTATTTCTGGTCGGTGGGACGTTTTTTACCTGCTGACAATGGCATCATCTATAACGACGGAGCTGAAGTCGGCTATAAGGTCAATGGCGCAAACAGCGTTGGCGTCTTCGCCGGTTTTCGCCCGCGCGTCAACGATGAGCGAGCAGTCGAGCTGCAGGCCACGGCCGTCCAAGTCGGCGCCTATGAGGTTTACCAAAGCGAGGGCAGCAATTGGAACGAAGGTAAGTACAGCAGTAACATGCTGGTATTTGCCCCGCGTACTTTTGTCTACGACGCACCCACCGAAGCCTTGGACTATATCAATCAATCGTATCTACATTTCGGACCAAATGACCGGGTCAATACCTACTTGGATTTCGCGGCAAGGCCCGAGGTCAAGGCCGAGGACGCTGTCATTGGTTACGACCACCGCTTTAGTCCGGCGCTAAATGGTGCGCTGACCTATTCGCGCATCGATCTGACGGAGTATAAGAATCACCGCGATATTTTTGAAACCCTGTCGGCCAGCTCTTATCAGCAGTTAAAAGTTGGGTCGCGCTATAAGCTGACGACGATATCCCGTATCGAGGGCTATGTCCTCTACGGGGAGCGTCATCTCGATCACCTGCGCAAGGTTGAGGTGGCGACCGGCCCGACCTTCACCAAGATTCTTGGTGGGCATGCCGCTTCGAGCACCTTAGTCGGCTATCGGCGCAATTTTTTAAGCAACGATCTATTTCTCAACAACAACCTAACGCACTATTCTGATGCCTGGGAGGTGTCGGGTGACCTTAGAGTCGGGATCAGACACCAGGACAGTGGCGAAAATCTTCATCCAGTGATTGTCGGCGTGAACCTTGGCCACGTCTTTTCCCACAGCGTTTTGGGCTCCGTCGGCACCGAGTACGCACACGACGAAAAGGCCACCATCACCAGCGGACTGTTGACCCTCGGCTACCGCTTTGGCAACCGCGAGTTCGCACCTATCCGCGATGTCGCTCCGCCCAGCGAGAGGTTTTGAATGCAGCGCGTCCTTGCCGCTTTAACGTTGCTCCTGGCCTTATGGCTCCATCCCGCAGCCTTTGCCGCGAACCAGCCTCCACCAGCAAAAAAGGCCCATGAGGGCCTCATGAATAAGCTGCTCGCTCCAGGTCCATTGATGGAGGGTCATAAGAAATTAGAACATGCCGACTGCCTCTCCTGCCATGCCGCCGGCAAAGGGGTGCCGGATCAAAAGTGCCTCGAGTGTCATAAAGACATTAAACAATCGTTGGCACGGCCAAAATCCTTTCATAAGCTTACCGACAAGCCCTGCTACGCCTGCCACAGCGACCACAAAGGACGCGATTTTGATGCTCTAGCCTTTGACACCGAGGAATTCGATCACGCTAAAACCGGCTTCCCGCTAGCGCCTAAGCACCAAGACATCGATTGTGTCGACTGCCACACAGCGCAGCGCAGCGACCGGGCCATCCGTAAGACCGATCACAGCTTCTTCGCCAAAACTGCCACCTGCGTGAGCTGCCATACCAAGGATGATCCGCACGCTTTTACTGGCAAATCGGCAAAAAAGGACTGCAATAGCTGCCACGTTGAGACGACCTGGAAGGACAAGATCACCTTTGACCACAAGAAGGACGGTCACTGGGAGCTTAAAGGCAAACACGCCGAGGCGGCCTGCGTTGACTGCCACAAGCCCGACTTGGCGCGTGCGGCACTCGGCAAGAAAGTCTTTCATTGGGAAGGGCTAAAGCAGGCGTGTAACTCCTGCCATGCCGACTACCATGGGTTTGACGGCCTCAAAACCGCCAAACTCGGCAAGCTAGCCAGCTGTCAGACCTGTCATAAAGAGGAAAGCTGGAAGACGCAGATTACATTCAATCACAACACCAAAACCACCTACGTCCTGGATGGTAAGCATACCCAGGTCCGCTGCAACGATTGCCATCTTCCTTTAGACAAGAGTCCGCGGGTGAAGGCGAAGAACGAAGGCAGCTCCAGTGGCAACGCGGAGCCGTCCAAGTCGCCGAATAAGATCTCAAGCCTCATCGCCTCCGGAAAAGACCCGCCGCTGCGGCAATACCACTGGGAGCACCTAAGTAAGAATGGTTGCGCAGCTTGCCATACCAGCCCACATATCGGCAAATTTCCACCAAAGCTCCTCGCCAAGCCCTGCGCATCCTGCCATGTCACCTCGAGCTGGCTCGAGCTGACCCGCCTGGAAAAGGGCAAATTCGACCACAATACTCTCACCAAGTTTGCGCTGACCGGCAAACACGAAGGCATCAGTTGCAAATCCTGCCATGTCAAAGATGGCAAAGACAGCTATAAATTTGCCAACGCCGACAAGCAGTTTTGCGTCAGTTGCCATGCTAGCGTGCATAAAGATCAGTTTAGCCCAAGCTTTAACGCAGCCTCGTGTGCCGACTGCCACGGCACCAAAACCTTCGCGGCGAGCATGCTGAAGCCTTTTGATCACAACAAAACACGGTTCAAATTAGACGGCGATCATCTCAAGGTAAAGGCCTGCGACACCTGCCATATCCGTGCGCCGGGCAAGATGCTGGCGACCAAGCCGCCAAAGCCAGCCGGGCAGTTTATCTTCGCCCATGCGAGTAGCGGCTTTTGCGTCGACTGCCACAAAAACGTGCATATCGGCCAGTTCCACACCGAATTCGCCGAAAAGGACTGCCGCACCTGCCATAATACCGACACCTTCCTCAAGCGAAAGCCCTTCGACCACCACACCACTGCTTATGAAATTACCGGCAAGCATATTCCGCTGAGCTGCGAAAAATGCCATACGCCTACCAAAGAGGCGTTTCCTGGCGCCAAGCATCACGCCAAAGCCAAATTTATCTTTCCCGACTTAGCCACGCGCAACTGCGCAACTTGCCACGCCGATCCGCATAAGGGCAAATTTGGTGGCCGCTGTGTTGAGTGCCATAACGAAGCCAACAAATGGGCATCGATCGGCAGCTTCCACAAAAACTACACCCTCACAGGTGCGCACAATTTACTCGCCTGCGAGCAGTGCCACTTCAAAGATCGACGTTTAACCGGCCTAAATGACAACTGCCAATTTTGTCACCGCAAAGATGACAGGCATCAAGGTGGTCTACCCGACTGCGCCAGCTGCCATGTGCAGCAGACCTGGTCGGCCAACACCTTCCATCACTCGATGACCGACTTCCCTTTGATTGGGGCCCACCGCGTCACCGAATGCAACGCCTGCCACAAAAGCGGCGTATATCAGGGGTCACCGACGGATTGTGCCGGATGTCACATCAAAGAAGCGCGCGCGGTCGCCCTCCCCAACCACAAGCAGCCGGGATTTGAGGAGTGTGGCAGCTGCCACAACCAATTTACCTTTCGCGCTAAGCGGTAGCGCCCATCCGGCGAAAGCTGACCTTGCTATCTTTATCGACCAGGATCATGTGATTGGATGGTACCGGGCGCCAGTCACCCCGCTCCCCAGTCAACTTTTCTGAGACGATCAAAACGGCATGCTCGCTAGGGTCGGCCGGCATCATATGACACACGCCATCTTCGCAGACGTAGCGACTCCCCTCGGAGAAATACAAGGACAACGGCTCTTCGTCGGTCGTGACAAAGCGCGTTGCCAGCATTTCACTCCCATTGGTAATCACCATATTGAGGTAAGTACCATCGGTAACCCCAGCAGCAAGCTTCATCGCTTCGACTGCGGCAACGGTCTGGTTCATCGCATCGGCCATATCGCTTAGCTTATAATCATCACCCTTGGCGCGCAAAAACTCGAGAAATAGCGCGAAAAAGTGCTCCGAATCGGTTTCGCCGTGGATCCAGCTGTACATTTCATCGCTTAAGCCCCGACGAAGCACCCGCTTGATCTGTGCAAAGCCTTCGATGCCACCGTTATGCATCATCATCAAACGCTTATAGTGAAAGGGATGACAGTTGGCCTCGGCAATATCGCCAACACTGGCGGCCCTGACGTGGGCAAAGATGCAGGTCGAGCGAATCTTAGGCGCTAAGTAGCGCAAGTTTCGGTTGCTCCACGCCGGCGACATCGAGACGAAGACGGCTGGCTCAGGGTCGATGTCAGGACTGTACCAACCAACGCCAAATCCGTCGCCATTCAAGGGTTCTTCAATTTCGCGCGCATCGAAGCTTTGATTGATCAGTGAGTTTTTTGGCTCAAATATGAGTTTGTGCACCACAATTGGAACGCCCTTATACGCTAAAAACCTGCACATGGCGGCGTCCTCCGAAGATGTTAGACACTATAAGTGTAACAAGCTCCTCGCAAATTTATCAACCGACCGCCGGGAGCTGGCTTTTCTTGAGGCGCTTAATGACCACTAATGCGCCCTCAAACATGAGATACATCGGGACCGCAAGCGAGACCATCGACACAGGGTCAGGCGAGGGCGCAATCACCGCAGCTAAAATCATCACTCCGACCAAGATAAAGCCACGATTCTTCCGCAACATCTGTTCATTGATCAGGCCCAGACGTTCAAGCAGGATGATCACCAGCGGTAATTGGAATGCCGCCCCAAACCCAACCAGCATAAATGTCATCATGTCGATGTATTCGGCTACGGTGATGACCGGAGCGGCTTGGTCGCCACCAAAACCAATGAGCCATTTAAAGCCCATCGGTAGCATCGCATAATAGCAAAAAACCACTCCGATCAAAAATAGGCCGACCGAGGCGCTAAAGAACGCCGTGACATACTTGCGATGCTCCTGCGGCAGAGCCGGACCAACGAAACGCCACAATAAAAATAAGCCATAAGGAGCCGCCACAACCAGCCCAACCATGAAGGACACCTTCATATAAGCCAGCATGACCTCCATGGGCCCAGTAAAATGCAGCACATTCTTTTGCGAAGGAATGGCTGCAGCCAGAGGCTCTTTAAGAAATAAAAGGATGTCTTTGGCAAAATAAAAGCCGCCGCAGACAAAGGCCAGCAAGACCACTGAAAAGCGCACCAGCAATGCCCGCAGTTCATCGATACGCCGCAGTAAATCCTGCGCTCTACTGCTTTGAAGGTGGTCGATAAGCCCCTTGAAGATCGAGTTGTCGTCAACCACCGTACACCTGAGCTTTCCTAGACGTGACGCATAGCATCAGCGATGACCATGCGGCTGGCACGCCGTGAACAGAACCAAGCGGTGCCGGTCGCAAGGGACATCAACACGAGCGTACACAGGATCCATGCCTGCCATGACCAGGCCACAGATAGCACGATCGGAGCCGACAGAACTCCAGCGCGGTATTTGAACCTAAGCATGCCAATCGCCACGGTCAATATCACCGTGCCAACAAGCCCCAGCGCGCAGGCTAGCAGACTGAGAAAGAGGCCTTCCATCGAAAACATATAGACTAGGTGCTGCCGCAAGAAACCCAAGCTGCGCAGGGTGCCAATTTCCCGGATACGCTCGTTGACCGCCTTCATCATGGTATTGGCGACCGACATAATGCCGATGGTGACCACAATCGTCATAAATAGGTCACGAAACACATGCAAAACATCCAGTCCTCCCTGAAGGAAGGCTGCCAGCGTGTGTTCTTGCCAAGGCAGGATATCTAGTTCGAGGTGAGCGGCCTCGGCCGCGGCTTTAAGCCGCTTGATAAAGCCCTTACGCAATCGCTCATCTTTAAGTTCGACCGAGAGAAGAGAGATCTTGTCGGTATCCATCAAGCGCTGCGCATCTGCCAGACTCAAGCGAACGGCCCGCTTATCCGCCTCGCGAAAGCCCGCATCGAAGATGCCAGAAACCGGTACATCTATGGCATTAACCTGCGATGCTTCGGTCGTCGCCGACAGTGTGAGGCGTGGATACTTGCAGGTAAATGGCCGGTTTTCTGCGATGTAGTTACCTGCGTCGAGGATAAAGGGCGGGCCCTGATAGGTGGACTCACAGTCAATGAGTTTGCCCAGGGCAATGCCGATCGTCACCGACGAGTTGGGATACTGCTCCAGGGGTACACCGGCGACCGTATGCCAGGACCAGCGCGCCCCCCGCACCTCGGCGCCCTCTTTGGTGTCGTGACCAATGCCGACAAATACCGTGTTGTACGGCCCAGCGTTGACCATGCCGCTGATATTGAGAAAGCGTACCCGGCGCAGAAAATCTGGGTCGTGTTGTAAGAAATCTTCAACAAAACGCTGCTCCTGCGCGGTCATCGCATAAAGCCACTGATCCTCACTGCTGTTGTACTGGGCATCCTTATGCTGAACCAGGACATGACCAAGCATCGCCCTGGTTTGATAACCGTCTTTATTCCGGTACTCAAGCTGCTCCAAAAACCCGTCAAATAGCGACACAGCGATAAAACCCGAAGCAATCGCTAGAATCGTCGCCAAGCTATGCCGCCAATTGCGTAGCACGTTGCGCCAAGCCAAGCGGGTCATTTGCCGATAGATCGCCGTCTGTTGTCCTGCCATGGCGGGGTTATCTCACCAGGTTATTGATGTTAAAGAGGCTTTCCGGATGCGCCTCGGCATGCGGCTGGGAATACTGGATCAAGGTGTGACTGCCTGGTTTAAGGGCGTCGTTGATATCCATCTGGCTTACAAAGGGTAGTTCTTTACCGTCGATCCTGAGCTTATTGCCGTATTTGAACAAGGCACTCTTAAACATCTCACCGCTGACCGTCAGAAATTCTGCCTTCCAGCCGAGGTGATCCTTCTTGGTGATCCAGTAGCGGATGCCATCGTAGGTGACATTTTTAGCCTTGGCCTTGAGATCGAGTTTATAGCAGGCTTCGCCGTTGACCGTTTCCTCGCCAGAGATTTTGCCCTCGTAGTCACGATTGTAGTTGGTCGAGGCGATGTCGCCATTGGCGGCCTGGCCCATCAGCTTTTGCCGTGCCGAGATTGCCACCGGCTTTTTTAGTCCTGGCTTAAAAAACCACAGATTCCTGTCGTTAAAGAGCATCGTCTCACCCTTGTTACGAGCCGGCTGCAGGGCTTCGGCAAGCGCATCGACGCCCTTGACCTTGACCTGATAGTGAACCTGATTGGTCGTGCCATCATCAAAGGTCTGGACATCGATCTCCCAACTAATTCCTTCACCAACCGCGCCACGTGCCCGGTCAGAATCCGTAAGCAACTGCCCGGCATCGACCGGCGCAGCCGGAACGGCCGGAGCCGCCTTTGGCGCAAGCGCCGCACCACTGGCCGAAGGCGCGTGCCCCACCACCAGAGGAGAAAGGACAACGAACGCGGTGACAAGGCTACGAATCGGTGCTTTATACATCTTAGCTCTCCAGTCTATTGGACAAATCCAGCGCTCTCAGCGCTGAGATCCCATCAATAAGATGGCGATATTCTGTTTGGCAATCGTCCTGACCGCGAGCAAGGTCGTGAGTACCGCGAGGACAAAGATGACGACGGTTGCCGCTGCGACTGTACTCAGAGTTGGGTCGATCTTAAGCAATAAACCCGCGGCAACACCCGGAGGATTGAAGTGAATCTTCAGCATATTGACCGCAATATTGCCAAAAAATGAGACGACTCCGCCACCAAGCACCGACAGCAGCGTCAACAGCAGCATTTCGACGACAAATAACTGCCGCACATGCCGCCGGGTAAAGCCCATCGAGCGCATCATACCGATCTCCTGCGAGCGCTCGATCACTGTCATGGTCGCCGAATTGAAGATCGAAAAGATGATGACAGAGGCTAGGACAATCTTAATAAAAGACGTCATGACACCGAGAAACTGGATCGTCCCCGTGTAAAAAGGTGCCACCGCTTCATCGGTCCAAGGATAGACGTCAACTGAGAGTCCGGCGTCCTTCAACTTCGATTTGACTGCAGCAAGCTCACGGTCCAAATGGCTGGGGTCTTTCAGCCACAGCGAATAATAGGTCGCATGGTCCGTATCATAAAGCTTTTGCAGCAGCTTGAGAGGCATCATGATTGCGGAGCTGTTGGTTTCGGTCATGCCCGAGTTAAAGTTGACGACCGCCTCGCCATCCAGGGCCGCCATCATCCCCGACCAAGAACCAGCGACCAGCTGGACATTGCTATCCGAGGCGATCTTCTGTTTGGCGTCGGCGGCCAAACAATCGGCGACGACCACGGCTTTGTGGTCCGCCGAAAAATCGTCGTATACCTTTGTTTTCCCGAGGATTTTTGCCAGGCCCGTGGCGAGTCCGATGCCACCCACCGACTCAGGATATTCCCATAATCCCCGCCCTTTACTGAAATCACGGATATCGGGCACCCATGCCTTCATCTCAGGATGAGCCCGCAGTTTACGGTCGAGATCCGGCTCGATCCCCGAAGCCAGGAACGGTACCGAGCGGCAGCCGTTGCCGATCAGGCCCATACCCACCAACTGTGGGCCGTGCAGCTCGACATTGGGCATGCCGCTAGCCATCTCCCGAATCACCGCAAGGTCATGTTCATCTAAGCTGTATTGCTTTGGCTTGGTCGAAAAACGTTCCAAACCATCTTGTTTATAAATGGTCACATGACCGACGCGAGTCCCAAAGATCGTGTAAACCCGAAGCCGGTTTTCCACCTGCGAAATATAACCGCCAATCGCCAAAAACGCCGCAAAACCTAGGCCGATGGCGACCCCAGTGGCGATATTACGGCGGCGGTTGCGCGCTAGGTTGCGCCATGCCATGGACCATTGGCCGGCCTTCATAGCTTCATCACCCCGTCTTGGATATGCACCAGGCGGGAGACTCGCCCCATTAAGGCTTCGTCATGGGTCGAGAACAAAAAAGTCACCTTGCGCCTAGCGTTGAGTTCCAGCATCAAATCGATGATTTTATGCGAATTGGTCGAATCGAGGTTGGCGGTCGGCTCATCCGCGAGGACCAGATCCGGGCTTCCCGCCAAGGCCCGAGCGATGGCGACACGCTGGCGCTGGCCGCCTGACAGTTGATCAGGAAGGTTGCGCTTAAGGCTTTCCAGACCGACGTCGGCGATGGCGTTGGCGACGCGCTCGGCGCGCTGCGCCGGATTGATATCGCTATTGATAAGCAGCGGCAGCTCGACGTTTTCCTCGACCGAGAGCACCGGAATCAAGTTAAACGACTGGAAGATAAAGCCAATCTTTCGATTACGGAGGCGACTTAGGTCATCATCGGCGAGTTTGGTCACCTCGACCGAGTCAAACTGAATACTGCCGCTATCGGGCTGATCGATGCATCCGATCATGTTCAGTAGGGTGCTCTTACCAGAGCCGGAGGCTCCGACCACGGCGGTAAACTCGCCTTTATTGATCTTTAGGTCGATGCCCCTGAGCGCAGTCACCATCGTCTGGCCAAGGCGGTAGCTTTTTTGCACCCCTTTAAGCTGTACGATCGGCTCAATCGTTTTTAATCCCTTGTCCATAAATCTCCATCACCAGTCGTGGCGGTACGAGAGGTACTCGACCGATTTTGCGTAGCCGCGCAATTCGCCGTCTTTAGGCCCGGTCGATCCTGCGCTGGCTAGTGACACCGTACCATGATCTCCGGCTTTATAGTCTAAACTCGCATAAGATAGTGAGCTATGATCGGCGAGCGCGTAAAAGGTCCTGGCATCGAACATCAGGTCGCGAATCGTCAGAAAGTCTGGCACGTGCACCGACACATAGCCATAGCGCTGCCCCGGAAGGTCTAGACCAGAACCGAGAAAGCGCCGCACATTGTCGCCTAGAACCGCCAGCTGCAGCGGGTTTCTCGAAGCGACGGTCGCAGTTGCTGCTTGAAATTGCTGCCGCGTGTAGCCGGCTTCGTTGAAGATATATTCCCCGCGGATAATGACGCCGTTGATAAAGTCATACTTCAGGCCTGCAGCAGCCAAAGTGAAGGTTTTACGACTGTTCTGGAAGGCTTGCACGAAGGTCGTCTGCTGCTGGGGTCCAAGCCTCGTAGCCACGGTGTTTGCCTCAGGATACCAGGCATCACTTCCCCACTGATGGCTGATATCAGCAAACACCGAAAGACCGTCAAAAAACGGCAGTCCTGAGCTGAAGTACTCACCGACCCACGGCAGCCCATGCTGGTAGGCGCCGGCCACCATGCCAAAGTAGTCGGCTCCTTCGTTCCAGTTGTACTCCGACTTGATCAACGCTTTTGGCTGCCACACCTCATCAGCAACAAAGGTCGTCTTATCTTCCGGATTGTCTTTGACCTCGGCCATGACGACTGTGCTAAAGGACTTGCCGGCACTAAAGTTCAGCCGAGCCAGGTTGTGGCCGCGGACCTCGTAGAGAATATTCCGCTGTACTGCGGTTTCGTGGAAGATGCGGTTGCTTGGACTCAGCGATTCGGCCGAACCCCACTGGTAGCTCTGCAAACCATAGGAAAAGCTCAACGACTCCGAGACCGTCCACTGGCCAAAAGCCTCGCTTAAGTAGCTAGCCGTCGCACTGGAGGCGTCGCGCTCGTGCTGGTCCACCTGGACCAGGCCGTAGGTGTAGTGCACCCTGGGCCGGGCGATCAGCTGCACGTTTTTGGCGGTGATTTTGATGTTCGGCCGCAGCTCCGAGGTCAACAAATCGTGCGGCGCCTGGATGTTTTCGTTGCTCGGATTGAGCGGACTGCCCTTATCTAGGTCGAGGTGCTCTGCTACAGTCAGCAAGGATAACGTGCCGCCAAATACCAATCCGTCTGGGGCGGCGACGACTGACGTCGCAGCGCTTATTCCGGTTGTGATTACCAGAACGTGGAGGGTGCTAAAACGGCGCTGTCGAACATCAAGACGGTGCATCGAGATTCCAGATCATTAGTGGTGTTTCGCGGTCGTCGCCACCTTATGCTTGGTCATGTGCGCAAGGTAGGCAATCAGGTGGTTCAACTCTTCATCCGAAAGGGAGCTCTTCGGGAAGGCACTCATCCGTGACTTCGCGTAGTAACGTAGATCCTGAGGATTGCGAATCAAGCGACGCAGCGACCGGCGATTCAGATACTCGGTGGGGCCATAGGGCACATTGAGGTCAGGCCCAACCTCACCAGCTCCCTGCCGGTTCATTGTGTGGCACGGAAAGCAGTTCTTGGTAAAAGACGTAAAGCCCTGCTGCACCTCGGCGCTAGCTGGTTCAACCGGAAAAATGGCGGGATAAAGTTGCCGCAGATTTTCTCTGAGACTAAATCCAACCAGCTGAAACGGCCACTCTTCGGGACCTATCTGCGACAGTTTAGGCTGCGGCCACACCAAATAGAACGGCCCTGCTGAAGGACCACCAGCCTTCACTCCGGGCCAAGGCGCATCCGGGCTCTCGATCGCAATATAAGCGATGGACTGACGCGGGTCGCTGTTTAGTAGACGTTCCTTGCTGATCGGGGCAGAAAAGCCGTCCAAGCACTGAAATTGAATGACCGCCTGCGGCGATATTTTCTGATTAGCGAAGAGCTTGGCCGCGGGCACTGCCTGGTAGCTCATTTTACGCCCAGGATAGCTGGCATCGGCGGCGACTTCAATATGCTCGAGATCTGGGCGCTGCAGCAATTCGGAGCGCTTGTAGGCCACTTTGGCATCGCCGAAGTCGAGAGTTAGGACTGGATCCCTGGGGCCATCTTCCGCACGCAGCAGCTGGCTATTGGCAATAAGCCAAGCCAGGCAGAAGGCGTATTTCCAGCGACCATGCAACATAAAGCTAGCTTTCCAGGACAAAAAAGTTACGGCATGAGTCAAATAGTATCACCGACTCGGGTAGACTTGCGCAAGTCCCGAATCCGCATGGCTTACGTGAGAGGGTTTTGTGAAGCTCCAGGTGCTTCGCACGTGCTGCCAAGGTGTGCGTGCTGCCCGGAGGCGAGGCCATCATGGTATTCTTGGCGCAAAGGTCCCCTGACATCATCGACTCTGGAGGAGCAATTTATGATCCGTTTTGGCGCCGCAGTGGCTGCTCTCGCTTTGTTTACCACCACCCAGACTGCCCGCGCAGCCGATGGCAGCAGCGGCTGTGGACCCGGCTGGTACATCTTTAAAGATGTGTCGCTGGTGTCTTCGTCGCTGCGGGGGACAACCAATGGGATTCTCTTTCCCGTGACGACGATCGGCATGACCTTTGGCACGTCCAATTGCTCGGCGCATAAGATCGTCGACAACCAGGGCGAGAGCGTCAAGTTTGCTACCCTGGCCTACCACGATCTAGTGGTGCAGATGGCCCAAGGCAAAGGCGAGCATCTAGCGGCCTTTGCCAACACGCTGGGCTGTCCTTGGCAGACGCAACTTGAATTCAACCGCACCCTGCAGACATCGTTCCAGCGCATCGTGCCCACCGATGCAGTCGCGCCCGAAGCCATCGTCGACCAGGTCCGCGTTGAACTGCAGACGCAGCCGCTCCTGGCTCGGGCTTGCAGCGGCGCGGTAGGTTAAACGTAGTGGTCCCACACCTGGCGTTGATGTCTCTACTCAGCATCGTCGGTAGCGCCGGTGCGGCCAACGCGGAGCCCCGAGGGGACAGTTTGCTAGCGACATTGGCGCAGGATGAAGGCTGGTTGGCCCTTGGCCACTGGCGCCCCACCCTAACTCAAGGCTGGCGCAGCGACATCGAACCAGGTGCCTTTTTTCTCGCGACTGACGGCAGGGACTCCCCTGCAGCTGAGCTGGACGCAACTCTTAAGGTCATGGCTACGGGCGCACCGGTTGGACCTCAGCATTGGCCCGGGCCATGCGCCTTGCCAGCCCGCGCGACTTTTTTACGCCAGCGCGGTTGGCCCGTCGCTGCGACCTTTTGCCCAGAGCTTGCCGCCTTTCGCCGCAAGCTAGATGTCCATAGCGCGACTTTGATCTTCGCTTCTGCCTACGCCAATAATCCGGCGTCGATGTTCGGCCACGTCGTCCTGCGGCTTAACCACCGCGCCAGAGCGGATGGGCAACAGCCCAAGCTGTTTACCGAGGCCGACGCGACGCCGCACCTGCTCGACAATAGCGTCGCCTTTCTGGCCCAAGTCGGCACCGACGATGACCCGTTATCCTATGCCTATAAAGGTCTGACTGGAGGCTACCCAGGCGCCTACATGATCGACCCCTACTACGTCACCGTCGCCACCTATACCGACGGCGAAAGTCGCGATCTCTGGGAATACGATTTAAACCTCAGCGAGGCCGAGGTCAGCTTCCTCGTGGATCACGTTTGGGAAGTGGCCACACTCGCCCATTTCCCCTACTTCTTTGCCCACGGCAACTGCGCCTACCAAATTTTAAGCATCATCACCGTCGCAAGGCCCAGTGCACATCTCATGGCGGCGACTGGACTGGTGGTACTGCCCTTAGAGGTCGCCAGACAAGTCCATGATCAGCTTGGCAGCACCGCTGCGGTACGCTGGCGGCCGTCGCTCAAGCGCCAACTTAAAACGAGTTTAGACCGTTTAAGTCACGACCAACGTCGACGCTTCGACGCACTTCGCGAAGACCTTCAGGGGCTTCAAGCAGAGGCCTCGCCGGAGGTGGTCGATGCCCTGATCGCCGCCTTGAATTTCCAGAAGTTTGACAGCCACAATCACTTAAGCCCCGAGCAGCGCTATGCCTTTCGCGCCGCGCTGGTACACCGGGCCCAGTTGGGCCCAAATGACGACCTGAGCCCGAGCGAAGAGACTCCGGTTGCCCCAGATGCCGGCCACCTTCCGGCGCAAGCGCGCATGGGTGGAGGCGAGCGTCAAGGCCACGGCTTTGCCACCCTTGTCGTCAAAGGCGGCCTGCACGACTTCCTTAGCGACAGTCGTGGCTACGAATCCTTTGCCGCCATCGACTACCTGGAGGCCGCACTGCGCTACTACGATGCGGATCGCAGCATCCAACTAGACCACGCCACCGTGGTGGCCGTGAACTCACTCGCTCCCTTCGACCTCGTCAGTAAGGACTGGTCCTGGCGAGCCGGTATCGCCTGGCAACAGATCGAAGGGCGTACCTACGGTGGCATGAAGTCCCACCAGCTGCGCGGCGAGCTGGGCGCGGGCCTAACCTGGGGGTTTTTTGCCAACCGTCTCTCATTGTTTAACCTCGCGCTGATCGCAGCGGATGCAAGTCCCGGCTTTTATCACGGCCTGCGCCTTGGCCCTGGCTTGGCGCTCGGAATCGTGGCCCAGTGGGGCGCCTATCACCTACTTGCTGAGTGGACGGAGCGGCGCGACGTCATCCACGGTGACGACAGTCGCCGCTGGAGCCTCGGTCAAAGCCTCAGCTTTGGTCGCGCCTGGGAGCTACGCGCCGACTGGCTGCTCACGTCGAGTCGCACCTCCCGCACCACAAGCGGCGCCCAGCACGACCTGCAAATGACCCTGGGATACGCCTTTTAGGCTCATCATTTCAGGCCGTTTAGCCGAGCTAAAAAATAATCCTAAAGTTTTACCGCCAAGATGCCGATAAGGGCGTGTCTTTGGGGGTCTAAAACCTTCCAAACTGAAGTTGTTTAGAGCCTCATCCCACTCCCCGTTGTCGTTGAAAGGTCCCCTCCCATGCGTCTCCCCCCCTCCCTCACTTGGATCATGTTGTCAGCCCTTAGCTGCACGAGTGGCAGCTCCAGTAGCCCCGCTCCAGCGCCAATTGCCGTCGCTTCGCCCGTCAACAACACGGCGCCAAGCGACAACAGCGCCGCACCCATCGCGGTAGCGCCAGCACCCGAAATAGGTCAAGCGCCTGCGACTGCGCCTGCGACTGCGCCAGGACCAGCCGTTGCTGGACCTAAGCCGCCCACGACGCCGCAAACTGCGCCGACCACGCAACCAAGGACGGTGGCCTTCAATGCCAATTTTCAGGCGTTTCAAAGCAACTGCAATTCCTGCCACGGAGCTAGAGCCCCAAGTCTAAGCAGTTATTCTACGGCAGAAATCGCCCAGAGCATCGGTGGCTCATCACCAAGTATGCCAATTGGCGGACGTATGAGCGCTACCGACACCAACGCCATCTTGGCCTATTTAAAGACCGTTCAGCAATAACTTCACGGTGCTTGTTTGTCGGTTAAATCTGGCAACGTAAACGGCCGTCTTTCACCAAAAAGACGGTCGTTTTTCGTGGTGATCGCTTCTGCCGCAGTGGCTCGGTCGGTGTAGAGTCCGCGTTCTCGGATGTGATCCACAGCTAAAAGTCCCTGAAAGACGCAGCCCAAGACGACCACGCCCGCAGCGACTAGCCGCTGCCGCTTAGTCTTCAGCAAAAAGCTCATCGCATAAGCGCCGCCAATGGCTGCGACAGGGAATAGGATAAAATAGTTACGAGCGGTCGGTGGCCTGGTCGACCCAATAAATGCCAAGCAAATTTCAACCGCACTTGCGACCACGATGGCCTTGACCAACGGCGGGGTGCAGCGCAAACACAGCCCCCAAACGAAAACGAGTGGCTGAACCACGCCGATGAGTCCGACCACGATGCCCGCCGGAATGAGCCAGGGGTGGGACATGACGTAACTCAGCCGTTGCTCGGAATGCTCGGTGAGAAAGCGCGGTAGTTCGTAGGCGGCAAAGGACAAAAACCGAGCGGCGATCGTCAGCGGCTGCAGCGCATTGTGACTATTGAGCTTGGAGTTACTAAACAGCGGCGCCCACACGCTGGAGACACCATACTCATAAAGCGTCGGCAGCAGCAGCAAGGTCGGCAAGGCAAAGCCGATGCATAGGGTCACCAGCAGTTGCCAGCGCATCTCGCGATACAGGATTTTAGCGCCAAAAGCAGCGGCAACAAAGGGCACTAGAAGCAGCCAAGACAGATGTAGTTGGAGGCTCCAGCCCAGCGCCAAGCCCAGCCAAAAAAAGGCCCAGCGGTCGCTCATGACGCCTTGGCGCAGCGTTGGCATGGACTCCCAAAAAGCCACGAAGAACAGACAGCTAGAAAACAGCAAATAGGAGGGATTATAGACGTGTGTCGAAATGTTTAGCGTCCACGGCAAGGTGAATAGCCACGCGTAGACTAGCGACCTAGGCAGCATCGGCAGCAGTCGCACCAGATAGGCACCGAGAACCCACAGACCGATAAACGACAAGATATTGACAAGAATCACCGGACTTTCCGGCCACGGCGCGACAAACAGTGGTGCGCCGACGAGGATCGACTGCAGTGCCCCGGCGATCTGCTGATTGGTGTGCACTACATCTGGACCGAAAAACGGCCAATGACCGGTCGTGAACCAATGCAGACCCAGCAGGTAAATCTGCCGCTCGTCGTCTTTCCAAAAGTCCATGCTCAGGCCGTAAATGACCCGAAAGGCGAACAAGGACAGCATGAGCAGCGCGAAGCGTGCCGTTTTAGTGGTCAAGCGGACACCTCGCCTAGTCGCCAAAGTCTATTGCATCATCTCTAATGGCTTACCCGGCGTCTGCTGGTACACATAGACCATCAAGAAGGCCAAAATGGCGACCGTTACAATACCGAGCAACACCACCCAAACGAGATTCTTGGACCAGGTGGTGGAGCCCGTCGCGGTGGCGGACAATTCGTGGGACATAGGCTTTGCGTTCCTTGGCTGAGTGAAAGCGTCGTGGGCCGATGATCGGACCTTTGATCGGACCTTTGCCAGATCGTCGTGGACATGGCAAAACCGATAGGCGTAAGGAGGATGCTTATGCAAGGAGCGGCTGAAGACAACCATTATTTGGAACCGACCGATGCAAGTCTCGGGCTTAAACCGAATTCCCCGCGGCGCCTCGTCCGTTTGGCCGAAGCTGCTGGATCTTATGCTATTTTTAGCATTTATCGGGACCGCAGCAGCGGTGGCTCGCGTGGGTGCCGGAATGTTTGTGCCGTTCTCCCCACCGGCGGTCATGCCCGAGCCGATCGATTTAAATCCTTGGCGGGTGCCATACTACGTTGCGCGGTCGACGCTGCGCATGTTTATCGCCCTACCTCTTTCTGTTTTATTTTCGCTTATTTATGGCTACGTCGCAGCCCACAGTAAGCGTGCCGAGCGGCTGATGATCCCCATTTTGGATATCCTCCAGTCGGTGCCTGTCCTGGGCTTTCTGTCGGTGACGGTCACTGGATTCATCGCCCTGTTTCGTGGCAGCTTACTCGGCCTGGAGGCGGCGTCGATTTTTGCCGTGTTCACCGGCCAGGCGTGGAACCTAACCTTCGCATTTTACCAGTCCTTAAGGTCCCTACCAGATGATCTGAGGGAAGCTTGCCGCACCTACCAGCTCGGCCGCTGGCAGACCTTCAAACGCCTGGAACTGCCGTCATCGGTCATTCCTTTGGTGTGGAACGGCATGATGAGCTTCGGCGGCGGCTGGTTTTTCGTCTCGGCCAGCGAGTCGATGAGCGTGCTCAACAGCAACTACACCCTGCCCGGAATTGGCTCCTATGTCACCGTCGCGATCCAACATAAGAACCTGCAGGCTATCCTTTACGCCATCCTGGCGATCGCCGTCGTCATCATCCTAACCGACCAGCTGCTGTGGCGGCCGTTGATCGCTTGGTCGCATCGCTACAAGATGGAGCAGCAATCTGAGGCCGATGATCGGCCGGAATCCTGGCTCTACGATATGCTGCTGGCATCGCTCTGGGTCCAGGCGGCGACCAGGTGGATCCAGCGGCGCTTGCGGTCTTGGACCGAAGCCTTGCCAAAGCCGGCCTTTCGGCCGGTAAAGGCGCCGGTCGAAGATGGCAAAGTCAACTGGGTCGATCGCAGCTATACCGCGGCCATTGCGATGGCTGCTGCGGTTTTGGCCTATGCCGGCCTTCACTTTATCCTCGCCGAGCTAGACCTGCGTGAGGTCATGCACACCGCTGGCTTAGCCTTGGCCACCTTATCGCGGGTGATTGCCTTGGTCTTGATCAGCAGCCTGATCTGGGTGCCGGTCGGAGTGGCCATGGGGTTTCGCCCCAAGTTGGCGCGCCTTGGCCAGCCGATGGCGCTATTCTTAGCGTCGTTTCCTGCCAATTTTCTCTTTCCCTTCGCCACCGCGATCTTTCTTAAATGGGCGATTCCGATCAATATCGGCAGCGCCTTGTTGATGGCCTTTGGCACGCAGTGGTACGTGCTTTTCAACGTCATCGGCGGCGCCCAGGCGATCCCAGCCGAGTTGCGGGAGATGGCTCGAACCTTTGGCCTTCGTCACTGGCCGCTATGGCGCGCCCTAATCCTCCCCGGCATCTTTCGCTTCTGGGTCACCGGGGCACTGACTGCGGCCGGTGGCGCCTGGAACGCCAGCATCGTCGCTGAGGTGGTGTCATGGGGAAGCATAAAACTCAAGGCCGACGGGCTCGGCGCCTACATCGCTGACGCGACAGAAAAGGGCGATTGGCCACGCATTACCCTGGGAGTTGGTATGATGGCGCTGGTCGTCGTGATGCTCAATCGCACCGTCTGGAACAAGTTGTACAATGTGGCGGTCAATAAATACTCGCTGTCATAGAAAAGGGGGCCGCCGTGGCTCAAGCACCAAAAAAAGTCGCCGTTGGCGTACCTCTTATCGAAGCAAAAAAGGTCAGCAAGGTCTTCAAGAGCGCTGGTGGTAGCAACGACCTAGTCGTGCTCGAAAGCGTCGATCTGCAGCTGCGAAGTGGCGAGTTTGTCGCCTTGCTCGGCCGCAGTGGCAGCGGCAAAAGCACGCTTCTGCGCATTCTTGCTGGCCTGATGGCCCCAACCATGGGTGAGGTTATCTGCGCCAATCAAAAAGTCGAGGGACCAAATCCCGACGTCGCGGTGGTTTTTCAAAACTTCGCCTTATTGCCGTGGCTCACGGTTCTGGACAACGTCATGGTTGGACTGCGCGCCCGCGGTGTCCCCTATGACTTGGCGGCACGCCAGGCCGTCGAGGCGATCGATATGGTTGGACTCGACGGATTTGAAAGCGCTTATCCGAAGGAACTCTCTGGTGGCATGAAGCAGCGCGTCGGTTTTGCTCGGGCCTTCGTCATGCGCCCCAAAGCCTTGTTTATGGACGAGCCCTTTTCCGCACTCGATGTCTTGACGGCAGAAAACCTGCGCAGCGAGATCAGCGATTTGTGGGAAGCAGGTCGCTTCGTCGCCGAAAGTGTCCTGATGGTTACCCATAATATCGAGGAGGCGGTCTTTCTTGCCGACCGCATCGTCGTCCTCGGCAATTCACCAGGACGCGTGCGAGGCGTCATTCCCGTCGACCTCGCCCGGCCGCGCAATCGCAAGTCAGACGCCTTCCGTCGCCTCACCGACGGCATCTACAAAATCATGACCAACCCAAGCATCGGTGTCGACGAAGCCCTGGCGACAAAGGGCAGCAACACCTCCCTGCTGCCATTACCCCATGTTCGCGCTGGCGGGATCGGTGGCTTCCTCGAAATCATTTTCGATCATGGCGGCGGTGGGCAGCTATCGCAGTTCTCACAGATGTTGCGCTTGTCGATCGACGACGTCATGCCTTTGGTCGACGCCGTGCAGCTGCTTGGCTTCGCCGACGCCAAGGATGGCCAGATCAATCTGACCGAAAAGGGCAAGGCCTTTGCCCTCGCCGACATTTTGCAAGGCAAAGAGATCTTTCGCGGCCAGATCCTCGAACGCGTACCGCTCATCAACATCATGCTCGATACGCTACGCAGCAAGAATTCTCGCTCGATCAATGCCGAGTTTTTCATCGATATCCTCGATGAAAGATTCTCCTCGGAGGAGGCCGAGCGGCAGTTTATGACCGCAGTCGACTGGGCCAGGTTCGCCGAGTTGCTCGAATATGATGCGAGCACACGCTTCCTCTATGACCCATCACTTGGCGGCGCCCTGTGACCAGCGTCACATGCCTGCGCGCCGCATCGTACCGGCGCGTGCCTTGGCGCAACGGCGGCGGCATCACGGCAGAAATCGCCGTGGCACCTATGGCGGCCACGGTCGCTGGCGGCTTTGATTGGCGCCTCAGTTGTGCTGAGGTCAGCGTCAGCGGGCCATTTTCTGAGTTTGCCGGCTACGACCGCACGATCGTGCAGCTTAGCGGCACTCCAATGCGCCTAGTGAGCGGTGATAAGTCCATCAGTTTACAGCTAGGGCAGCCCCATGCCTTTGCCGGCGAAGACGCGGTCTACGGTGTGGTCGACGACCCGGTGCAGGACTTCAATTGCATCGTGCGGCGCGGACGCTACTCGACCCAGATCGAGAGTCTGCTGCTTGACCCGAGGTCTAACAGTGAGCGGCAGTTAGCGGCGCCAGTGGTGGCTATCTTTGTTGCCGAAGGTTCAGTTAAGGTGTGGTTTGAACAGGCCTCTAGCGACTTGCTGAGCGGAGATACCTTGCTCATTGAAGGCGACGAAGCCAAGAAACTGTCGCTTCATGCGGCGACGTCTGAGAGTCGGGTGCTTGTCGTGTCCTTGGTCCAAGCGCGCTAACCGAGCGAGGAGCAGATCATGAGCTACCGATGGCTGAAGCAGCGTTCGAGTAACATCAGCACCTTCGCTGCGTTTGTGGTCATGAGTTGCGCCTCCTTAGCAAGGGCCGAGGTGAAGCCGGTGACCTTGGTGTTAAAGCGCGACGTCGTCTCCATGGCAGAGGTCGCCGGCAGCGATAGCCAAAGCCGTCTGGCAGCGATCGTCGCCGACGCATCTAAACCACATCCGAAACGCCAGTTGCTGTGGCTGAAAAAACAGGGGGCCAACCTCATCATCGCTGGCGAGCAAGCTTTAAGCAGCGACGACGGCGCCTTCGATGTCTGCCGGCTGCATGGACCTAAAGCACCTGCTGAGGTGTTAACGCTGCGCCCCGACGGGGTCTACCGGCTTGGAACAAAAGCCCCGTTAGCCGCGACGGACAACATCTTCGCTCAACCCAGCGATGATTCGGTGCCCCGTGTGCACCTGTGCTTTCAGCTGTTCGCCGGTGAAGCTCCGGCCTTAGTGGTCCCTAGCCTTGGTCATCTGCAGGTGTTTCGCTCAAAGGACGATGGCGCCACCTATCAGCCCTATGTACGCCTGCCACAAACCGCGAACGCCAACTACAACTGGACCAGTACGGCGCTCAGAGGCGAGCAGCTAGAGACGACCCAGCTGGTCAGCGTGCGCCTCGACTTCCCCGCCGTAACCGCGCTGGACTTCGACGGCGACGGCCGTATCGACCTATGTTTAAGCCGCGGCGAAAGCTTGCAGTGCTATCTCCAGGGCCCCCGCGGCTTTACCGAGAGCCAACAAAAGACCTTCTTCTTTCCAGTTCGCTCCGACGCCGAAAGGCAGCAGCAGAGTGTTCGTACGATCGGCCAATTGGTAGAACTCGAAAAAGGCGCCTTACCTGCCTACATCGTCAGTAAAACCGAATGGAACGTCAGCGACATGCGCACGACGCTCTACATCTTTCGCCAAGCCAAAGCCGGCGGCTTTAGCGGCAAACCAGCGCAGATCATCTCGCGCAAGGGCTACTTTGCCTACCAAGAATACCTTGATTTGGACGGCGCCGGACGCAAAGACCTCGTGGCGCCGGTCGCCGCCTTGGGCTGGTCCGACCTGATGAGCATCTATTTGGCCAAGGCCGCCGACATCGATTTTGTGCGCTATAAAAATCAAGACGGCACCTTCGCCACCCTGACAGAAGACCTGCACAGCTTGAGCTTTCCGGTCGATTTTAAGCGGCTAACCTCGGTGCTCGGCTCGTTGCCACTGTGGCAAATTCGGCTACCGAACAAAGATGCCGACGTCAGTGGCCACGACGTCGCCTTTTTTCCCGCCAAAGAGGCGATCGATTTGGTGCGATTGCAAAAGCGAGATGGCGCGTTGGTCGGAGTGCCGCTGGGACATATTCCAGTGACGGTTGGCTCAGAGGTCATCGCCAGCGATCTCGACGGCAACGGCGTCAATGAAATCATCTTCACTTGGCCACGCGAACCGGGCCAACAAAACAAGGTCGTGATGGTCGACCTGAGTGGCCTCTGAACTTGACGCTGCCTGCCCCGGACTCCTATGATCCCGTCCATTGGTCCGTCAAAATAAGGGGAATTCCATGGGACATAAGCATCTAACCTTGCCTGCAGCCTGGGCTTTTCTTACCATCGCGGCGACGAGCGCACCTCACGCCTTGGCCTTGCCGCTCGGCGATGAGTGGCAGACGCCTGACTTTACAGAGGTCTCTGATGACTCTCTGACGGCCGCGGGTGTCGACTTCAGCTCGACCGTGGCACTGAGCAACTGCTCGGGATCGCTGGTTCGCTTCAACACATCAAAGGCCGACGACAAGGCCTTGATCCTCACCAACGGCCATTGCTACGAAGGTGGCTTTATCAAAGCCGGTGAGGCCATCGTCGATCGCGACTCGCATCGCTCGTTTAGTCTGCTCAATCGCGATGCCAGCGGATCCCTCGGCACACTGCGTGCCGAGAAGGTCGTCTACGCGACCATGACGGATACCGACGTCACGCTTTACCGCTTGACCGCAACCTATCAAGAGATCCAAAGCAGCTACGGTATCGAGCCGCTCACCATCGCTGACAAGCACCCAGATGCTGGGGATCCCATCCGCATCGTCTCTGGATACTGGCGCCGCATCTACTCCTGTTCGATCGACCACTTCGTCAACAAGCTCCTGGAGGGTGGCTGGACCTTCCGCGACTCGATCCTATTCAAACAGCCAGGCTGCAACACGATCGGCGGCACCTCTGGATCACCCCTCATCAATGCTAACACCCATGAGGTCATCGGCATCAACAATACGATCAACTCTGGTGGCGAGCGTTGCAGCGTCAATAACCCCTGTGAAGTCGACTATGAAGGGCACATATGGGCGACCAAGGGCGCGGCTTATGGCCAGGAGCTGTATCAGTTCTACCGCTGCTGGGGCGATGCCAACCAATTGGACTTGGACAAGCCAGACTGCAATCTGGTCAAGCCTTAAGGTCTTAATCTCGTCTATGCGAGTGTAAAAAAAAGGCGGCTGCCCCGA
>CAIYRB010000030.1 GCA_903928445.1 uncultured Pseudomonadota bacterium
CTTATCCGAACCGCCCACCGGTCGTAGGGGGCGCGAGAACTCGGTGTCGGGATGCCTGACAGTGCCGACTCGGGTGCGCGCCTCTGATAAGACACTCTGCGGATTTTGACGGCTAGATCGACGGCGATTCAAGGGGTGAACGCGCGGATGTTAAAGAGAAAAGGTGGGTTGTTTGTCTTATACTCCTTGGGCATTTTAAATGCATGCGCGATCTAGCGGTTGACCGGGTTTGGGCGGCTTGTTGTGAGCGCCTGCCGGGATGATTTTTTAGGGCATTCGTTTGAAATGGTCGCTTGGTTGCCGGTGGCGCTAACCACAGTAGCCATTTGTTCGCCGCTGGGCAAATTGGCGCAAAAGCCCTGAGAGCTTCTTGATGAACCAGCTGCAATCGTAGCGTTCCACGAGGACCGCCTGACTTCGTTCCTGGATCAAAACCCAACCTTAGCGAGCCATTCAGCACAGATCTTTTCCACGCTATTACAGCATCTTAGAATCCATCCCACTTCCTACCTAAAGGTAGGCACGTAACCTACCGATAGGTAGGATATCAGGTGGGGGTCAGCGCCCGGCGCGCCTGCCACAACGGGTACGGCGTGGCCCCGCGACGGACCTCACGCTACACACCTTAACCAGGAGTTATCCCATGACAAGCCAAGTCGTAAACAAACCAGCCCTACTCGCTACTGACGTGCCCCCTCGGACCAAACCATCCAATTACCCAGAGCCCTTCGCTAGTCGCATGCAAGGACGCGTCAAACGCCAGCTCGGCGATGTTTTTAACATTCAGAAATTCGGCGTCAACCTGACACAGCTTGCGCCCGGCGCCCAGTCCTCATTGTTCCATCAGCATACCAAGCAAGAGGAGTTTATCTATATCCTAAGCGGCTTTCCAACGCTTGTGCTTGACCATGGCGAGATCAAACTTGAACCCGGAATGTGCGCGGGATTTACCCCCGGCCAGGGGGCGCATCAATTGGTGAACCAAACCGCCGAGGTCGTCACCTACCTTGAGATCGGCGACCGAATCCCCGGTGACGAAGGCGCCTACCCGCGAGATGACCTCGTTGCGCTCCTCGGTCCAGACGGTCAGTGGACCTGGACCCGCAAGGATGGCAGTCCGTACTAACCCTTCGCTTAACAGCAGCACAGGAGTATTACCCTTGAAAACACAGGCTCTCCCCGTCTTTATCCTCGGCAGCAACCGGATTCCGTTTGCCAAGAGCCAAACGACCTATGCGCAGGCATCGCGCCAAGATCTACTGGTTGCGGCATTGAACGGTCTTATCGATCGCTATGCTCTAGGCGGCCGCTTGATCGGCGACGTGGCCTTTGGCGCCGTCATCAACGGCGTCAGAGACTTCAACTTGGCCAGAGAGGCCTTGCTATCGACGGCGCTGCATCCCGAAACACCCGCGTACAATGTGCAGCGAGCCTGCGGCACGGGTCTAGAAACCGCCTGGCAGATTGGACTCAAACTGCATACCGGCGCGATCAACACCGGCATCGCCGGAGGCGTCGACAGCAACAGCGCCGTGCCGCTCGAGCTATCCGAGTCCTTACGCGCTGTGTTCATGGCGCTAAACCGCGCTCGGACTATCCCGGACAAGGTCAAGGCCTTGACGCAGTTGAAGCTGTCGTCCCTCATGCCAGTGGTTCCCAGTGTCAATGAGCCGCGCACCCATCTGTCGATGGGCGAGCACACCGAGCGCATGGTCAAGGAGTGGGCCATCTCCCGGGAGGAGCAGGACAGCTTGGCGCTAGCCAGCCATAAAAACGGTGCCAATGCCTATGAAAGAGGCTTCTTCCGCGACCTGGTTGGTGACTATGGCGGCCTCAGTCGCGATGGAACCCTGCGCGGCGATACCTCGCTAAGCAAGCTCGCGCAATTAAAGCCAGCATTCGACACGACCAGCGGCAAGGGCACGCTGACCGCCGGTAATAGTTCGCCGTTGACGGACGGCGCCGCCACCGTGCTGATGGCCAATGATCTCGGGGCCAGTGAGTTGGGCCTTACCCCGCTGGCCCGCTTGATTGATGTCCAGGCGACCGCCGTTGATTTTGTCCATGGCGCCGGATTGCTCATCGCGCCGACCAAAGCCGTGGCGCAGTTGCTGACGCGAAATCAACTGAGCTTTGCCGACTTTGACTACTTTGAAATCCACGAGGCTTTTGCCGGTCAAGTCCTATGCACCTTACGCGCTTGGGAATCGGCGGAATACTGCCGCGAAAAGCTCGGACTCAAAGCCCCACTCGGTGCGATCGACTCAGCTAAAATCAATGTCGTCGGCAGCAGCCTGGCCGTCGGCCATCCCTTCGCCGCAACCGGTGCTAGGATTCTTGGGACTCTGGCTAAACTCCTCGCGGTCGGTGGCCAAAAGCGTGGCCTGATCTCTATCTGTACGGCAGGCGGCATGGGGATTGCCGCTATCGTCGAATCGGCATAAACAGCTAACGCCTTGGGAATGCGACCAACATAGGGACCAGCCATGAAGCAAACCACTAAACAACGCGCCCTCCTTGAGGGCCGAGCACTGCTGCAAAAGCATGGCTATAACGGCTTTAGCTTTCAGACCATTGCCGACAAACTAGGCATCAAAAAGCCCAGCCTCTACGATCACTTTGCCAGCAAAGACGCGCTCGTCATCGCCATCATCGCTGATTATAGCAATAGGTTTGATGTCTGGGTTCAGACTCTTCAGGACCTGCGTCCGGTAGAACGAGTCAGGCGGGTGTTTGACGTGTTCCATGCTTTTGCTGCTGATCGCGCCAAAGTCTGCCCGATCCTCGCTCTATCAGCGGATTTCCAAGATCTTTCGCGCACCATTCAAAAGGACATGCAACGCTTCGTCGACAAATGGTTGGGTTGGCTCGAGCAGCAGCTTCGCGATGGTCAAGAGGTCGGAGATATTCGCCGCGATGTGACGCCCGACAGGCTGGCTGTATTCATCTACAGCCAGGCTATGGGAGCGCAGTGCCAAGCGAGGATCCGGAAGGATCCAAGTCTCACCTTGAGTTCTGGCGACCAGATGGTCTTGCTGATTCAGAATTCGTCGCCTGCCCAGGTCTTAGGGTGAAAAACTTGGACGCAGTCAGACGACCCATTGGCCCGATCGTCGATTTGAATTGCACGCTGTGCTTTTGGGCTTTGTATGCCACGTGGGAGCTGGATGAGCGCTCTGCATTGCGTCAGCGATTGCGGTAGGTTATAGCCATCTCTGGATTAGCAAATGACTGTTTTAATTGCTTTATCTAAATTTTAGATTTAGAATACCGATGGAGGGGAGGCTGTCCGTGTTGGACCGCCTAGCTCCGGAGGTGGAGTTCTGTACCTAAAAGCGCAAGATGTTCTAGTCCTACTGAAGCTTTGCGTATGGGGGGATCGCCCGTGGCGTCAGGAGGACTTGGCCAGTGAACTAGGGATGGTTCAATCTCAAGTCTATTCATCCCTAAAGAGATCTGAAGAATGTGGACTCTATAGCTATGAAGACAAGCTGGTCAATAAAGTAGCGCTTGTTGAGCTGATTGTTCATGCTGTCCGCTTTCTGATTCCCGGCACACTCGGTCCGCGGGCGCGTGGCATTCCCACCGCCTGGGCTCATCGAGCTGCGTTCGCGGGATTGGTCGCCGGGGTCGTGGATCCGCCAGTCTGGCCAGTGGTACGCCGCTATGATCATCTATCCGGTTTAGACGGAGTTGTGGATGGAATCGCGGTTTCGCCATTGCATGAAAAGGCGCCGCAGGCAGCCATGCGTGACTCGAAGCTATATGAACTTTTGGCGGCTGTTGATGCGTTGAGAGTGGGAAGAGCACGGGATATGGAAATAGCGAGAGATTTTCTCAGGCAGAAGCTGCTCGCAGGTTAAAGTGGAGACGATCAATTGTTAAAATATGACTGGGAAATCAGCCTAGAATGCATATGCACTGTGGCTCACGGGCTTGGTGATCTTCTAGATGACTTTGTCTTCGTGGGTGGTTCCACGCTTGGCTTTTACGTCGATCAAATTCCGGAAAAGCTCCGGGATGTGCGCGGCAGTGAAGACGTTGATTTGATCGTTGAGATCAAGTCTCGCGTAGAATTCGCCCAGTTGGAAGACAGCCTTCGTCGTCTAGGTTTCGCGCACGACACCTCGCACGGGGCACCGATCTGTCGATTTATTTTTGCTGGTGTCAAAGTAGATGTCATGCCCACAGATCCCTCTGTGCTGTCGTTTTCAAATCGGTGGTATGAAGATGGCATTAAGAACGCTATCGAGGTCGAACCTCGGACTGGTGTTCGCATCAAGATTTTGTCCGGGCCATTCTTCATTGCCGCAAAATTCGAGGCCTTCAAGGGACGCGGAAAAAAGCCAGGAGAATACATATATAGTCGCGACCTAGAAGACATTGTGACCCTCTTTGACGGTCGGACCAGCCTTGTCGATGAACTAACGTCCACAAGTGGCTCTCTACGTTCGTACCTACAAGAAGAGATTCAGCGCCTGCTGATTGACCAGGAATTTCTGGATTCCATGTCAGCATTTGTGAGGCCTGATCCACGAGCACGATCTCGAATCGCTGGGGTCAGGGCTCGAATAGCGTCTGTTGCCGAGCAGTTACAGAACACTAGCAGAGCATAAGTAACAACCTGTACGAAAAGTCCATTTCACCTAAAATACTTAGGCTTGTCGACTTTTCACACTGTCCCGTGAGGGACTTGTTCCACGTCCAGCTGGTGTTTGCCTGGGCCGTGCTTCAAACCCAGTCGGGCCTGAGCGGGGTTGCTCCGCGCTACACGTGAACGGTTGGAATTTACGAGGGACTGGGCTACGCCGGAC
>CAIYRB010000031.1 GCA_903928445.1 uncultured Pseudomonadota bacterium
AATCCCCATAGAGGAAGCGCGTTTCGTTCAACGGGATCTTATCCGAACCGCCCACCGGTCGTAGGGGGCGCGAGAACTCGGTGTCGGGATGCCTGACAGTGCCGACTCGGGTGCGCGCCTCTGATAAGACACTCTTCTTTTGAACACTGATCGATTTCCCGAGGCTATGCCTAGGCCGTCGGGGCTTACAAGTCCCGTAATAAAATAGACCAGACAGCCAGCCTCTCCAAATAAAATGTCTCCAAATAAATTGTATAAGGCTTTGGCTATCCGGCTATCGCCGCCAAGCCTCTAAAATGACAAAATAAAGGAGCCTCTAAATATTTCTACTAAAGTATAGGCCGCATTCCGCCGATAATATCCAAGCAAGGTGTTTTCGGATTTATTTCGTAAAGGAACGCCACAGAGGCGCCAAGCACGGAAGTATTCTCGCAAGAGGAGGTCGAGGCGCTCCATATTCGTGTCAAAAGAATGCCGCCGCCTGCGGACAAGCCTACAACACTTCGGGAAGCTGTACAGATGATAGGTAGCCTCGGCGGTCACCTGGGCCGCACCTCCGATGGCGACGTTGGAATTACAGTAATGTGGCGCGGCCTGATGCGCCTTCACGAAGACGTCGAAATGCTGCGCGCCCACAGGTTTGTTCTGAACCCAAGCAATTCGAGCTGAATTATGAAGTACTGCGGACGTCGATTTCAACTTGCGGAGATCGAGACCATTCGCGCCCTGCTTGCGGTAACACCTCGCCTAAGCAGGTACAGGCTTTCGACTATGACATGCGAGCAGCTGAACTGGCGCCGTCCGGATGGCGGCCTGAAGGATATGAGCTGTCGTGTTGCGATGCTACGGATGCAGGCGGATGGCCTTATCAGTCTGCCGCCAGCTAAGCGTGCCAAACCGTCTGCCCAAGGCGACCATCCCGATATCACGAGAGCGGTAGATCGTCCGCCCATTGTTCCCGAGGTAGATCTTAAACGCCTAGCGGTCGAGATCGTCGTGACAAAGCACGACTCCCTGCTTTGGAATGCATATATTCAGCGCCACCACTATCTCGGACACCAGCTTATGCCAGGTGCTCAGCTGCGTTATTTTGTTCGCGTAGAAGGACAAGTCATCGCCCTCCTCGCCTTTGGTGCCAGCGCCTGGAAGATCAAACCGCGAGACGACTATATTGGATGGACTGCCGAACAGCGACAGCGAAACCTTCACTTCGTTGTCAACAACTCTAGATTCCTCATCCTGCCGTGGATTAGACAAGCCAATTTGGCGTCCAAGGTACTTTCTATGATTAGCAGGCGTCTACCCGACGACTGGCAGACACGTTACTCCTACCGTCCGCTGCTACTGGAAACCTTTGTCGAAGATCTCCGTTTTCGAGGAACCTGCTATCAGGCGGCAAACTGGCACACTCCCGGGAAGACGCAGGGACGAGGGAAACTTGACCGTTATCAAGACCGTGCCGTTCCGGTCAAGAGCATCTGGTTATATCCGCTCGCAAAGAACTTCCGACGGAATCTCTGCGCATAGCTCGCGTCGAAGGCTCCCCCTTTGCACTTGATTTGTTTAGGTAGTCAAAACTGTGGGTAATAGACAGATTCTGCTGAGGAGGCGGATGTTACAGCAACGCTGGGCATCATCCAGTGCTTTATGCTGGCAGTGGTTTGAAAGCTCTATTTTGTCCTGGAGACCCACTTGGGCTGAATGCACAGACAACATTTACATTGGTCGAGTTCGAATTGAAGGCTGGTCAGCAGCTTTTAATGTATAGCGATGGTCTGTTAGAAAATAAGGCGAAAACCGGTAACTACCTGCGCCACTCCACTCTCAGGAATCTTGTCAGCACGAGCGAAAGCTCCGCCGATTTAATTACGGCCTTGCGACAAGTTGTCGCGAGCTTCGAGAGTTCCAAGGATCGTGACGATGCCGCCTGCCTAGCCTTGCGTTGGATTGGAAAGGATGAGGGTCAGCAGGCGGCCTGATGCTGATCAATGAGCTGCCGATTGCGCCCAAGGCAAAGCTAGAGCTGAGATTGGCCGGAGTCTGAAAACACTAATAAAAATGGAAGCCTGTATACGCTTGTATACGCCTGTATACGCCTGTATACGCTTTCTTACCTGATCACCGCGAGTATGCGCCGAAATGTTCCGATAAGATGCTAGCTAGACCGGGAGTAACTTCAACCAAACGAGAGGCTCACATGAAACTAGACACGAAACGAACAGCTAGCATTATTGGTAATGTGTTTCTTTGTTGCACTTTAATCAGTTGTGGTGTCGCCAAAAAAGTGAATTCATCGGGTAAACATGATCAAGCAGAGGCTACCCGCAATGACCAGGGGTCTGCGAGCTTTTCACTGGCAGACCTACAAAGCCTTGGCGACGTCAAACGCGTGCAACTTGTGGTTACGGGCACTGATGCCAAGGGCACCCCATATACTCGCGCCCTCGATGAGAGCTACGTCGCGGGTAAAAAATTAAAAATGGAAAATCTGCCCAATGGCAATTTTAAAGTCAGCCTTAAAGTATTGGATGCCACCGGCAAAGTCATCGCGACTGCCGGAGCTGATAATGTTGCCATTGCAGCGGGTGCTGAAACGAAGCTTAATTTGACCCTAACCAAAGCCGGAGATCCAGGATCCGTGGTAGTCGACGTAATGCCACCTCCGGCGCCGGCGCCCAAAGTTGCGAACAAGGGCTACGACATTCACGGTAATTTCAAAACATGCCCTATCCTTCCTGAACAAACCGCTTGTGCGGCATTGTTGTTTATGCCTGTTTTGCCCTCAAAAAGCGATACACTTTGGGAGCAAAGGTGTGAAAAGGAAGGGCATACGCTATTATTCTGTACCGATGACCCTTGTGGCTTTGCAATTCCCTACGACGGCACAAAAATATGCTCAGGAAAGATAACTCCGCCTGACACATTTGAGCCACCCAAAATTGGGTTGGATCCGGTACCTGTGACGCCCATCGTTAAAAAGTAAGCTCAGAGAATCTCATAAGTGCGAATGAACTACTCCGATCCAACGACATATGAGTAGCAAGGGTTTTACGGCATCAATGATAGCTAGAGTCTGTCGCGACAGCGCCAGACCCTAGCTATAGCGCCTTCAGACCTGTCTAATGTATTTAAAGAGGATAGATGGTAGCCCAATCGAACGGGGTAGCGAATATACTCTTCCGCCCTGTTCCGCCTATTTGCCGCCCTAGCGTGATCTCGTCCCGCTCCATTTAAGCGGTTTTGCCCGGCCTCCTACGCAACTCCTCCCTCGAGTAGGGCTGTTCTTCACTGTTTATTAACCAGTTTATGTCTTGCGGCCGCCTGGAGGACGTACCTTGCCCATGGCCATATCCACACTAGTGGTAGTCGGGCAGGTGACCTTGATCATCGGGTGGTGAACTCTGAACCTCGTCGAAGCTTAGGTCGAGCTCTCGCTGTTCGTAGCGAGCAGGTCCGATAGGCGGTGGATGTTCCGCTAGGCCAATACAGCGCAAGTAGCGCCTGATGCAGTCTGGGTCTCGTATGGCGGCACGGATCTCCATATCGGTGCCGTACTTGGGGCAAGAGCCGACGTCGATTTTAAAAATTCGCATGAGCAATTTAGCCCACTTGTAATTTTTTGCTTTTTCTTTATCAAGGACCTCTGGGTTGAAGCCCTTGCGCGCCTTCGGGTTTAGGACAATCAGATTGCGCCATTTGCTGTGGGACGAGAAAACGCTGGTATAGATGACTTGATGCGCTCTGGATGGGGGTATCATTGCACATAATTTTTCGATCATTTCCATTGGAGATAGTAAAATTGCGTGAGTACAGTCTGAGAATGAGCGCTTCATTTTGTAGATCAAATCACCGTCGTCGTTCATGCTTAGTCGGTCGGTAGCAAGCGGCGGCCGGGCCATGTAGCCGACGAGTTCCTCTAGGCGTCTCCTATCCAACGCGGCAACGTAGGTAGCAGCTTGCAGGTTAAAGCCGTTGATTTGCGCGCATTTTGTCCCTTTAGCCAGTGGTGCCTCCTCGTCATAGCCGAATCCCTTGCCAATCCGGCGGACATACAGGCCGGTGCGTGGGCCAAAGACGATTTTGCTTTGCACCGAGGCTCCGAGTGCCGCGGCCATCGCGTCAGTGTCTTGGAACAAGACATCTGCGTCGGGGCGCGCGACCAAGTCGGCTTCTTCACTTAGGTAGCCACGGCGGCGAAGTAGCCGCACGGTACGTTTGGAGATCCTTTCC
>CAIYRB010000032.1 GCA_903928445.1 uncultured Pseudomonadota bacterium
CCCTGAGAATTGAGCGAAAGAGTGGCGAAACGCTCAAACTCTGTGATTGCTATGTCTACGCCGCCAGGCCCCAAAAATGCAAATTTGTCTCGCAAGTGCATATTTAGGTGTGGCGTAAGTAGCATAGAGCACTCCCTCTGTTGCGTTTTAGTTAAACGAAGCGCAGCGAACCGATGCCGTGGTGCCAATGGGAGTGGTTGCTTCCTTACGGGCATTCAGAAAAGCCTTGGTCAAGTCTTTGGTACCAGTCATTGTGGGCATAGTGCCGCTGGTCTGGACTACGGTATGAGCGGCCTTGTTGGGAGAGCTATTCTCATTGGTGCCGCAAGCTGTGATCATGCCGCTGATTGATGCGATTGAAATCGAGACCCATTGCACTTTTTTCATTTTATTGTCTTCGTTTGATTGTTAGTTCATCTCTGTCGGTGAACGAGAGATAAATAGGTATTGAGAGTCGGCTGTAGACGTTTAGCCTATACCGAGCAAGAGGGATGATAGAGGCTTCGTCAAAGGCCGCACTATCCAGTGCTGCTAGCGTTGCTTGATCAGTGGGAAGGGTCGACGAAGACCTTTTGACAACTTCGTTAAGGGCTACAAGCGTCTTGGGGAAATGGCTGAAGAGATCTTTGAAAAAATCATCGTTGCCCCAGTCCTGCATCCATATTTGGCGGTCGCCCTCAATGCGGGTGCCGGCGATCCTTATCTCAAAATCCTTGGCAGGAGTACCCTCGACGAAAGGCACAATAGACCCTCGAATCTTGGAGGCTTTGAGTGCGTGTTCCAGCGTCTGTTGGATTGGAGAGTTTGTTGGATAGTTCGTGCCTTTCGTTATCAGTAGGGAGCTTAAGGTGGGTGCTGTCAATGAGGTGCCCCACTCGATCGCGTCAGTATGACCAGTCTCTAGGCGAGCAAAGTGGGAGCTAAGAACTTGGAAACCCTTCTGCTCTTGTTGGTGAAAAGCACCGCGTAACCATTGTGCTAGCTGCAAACGAACAGATCGCTCTGCTAGTTGGCCTTTAGGGTTAACGACGCCAACAAGTGCCTGCTGGCCATGGGTTTCTGAACGACTAAATAACTTGTCCTCGGCCTCTGGCACCGAATATATTTTGATATCGCTGTTGTTGCAGTCTCTGTCTGCCGTGATGCTTACTGTGGTACCATCGGCGTCCACGAGGATATTTTGACCAGACCAGCTATAAGGGAACTTGGTGGCAATCTCTGTTTTGCCGCCAGCGTCTTTATGGTGCAGGCGAGCTGCCCAAAGCCGGTTGTGCCTAGCGTTGGTCGCCAGAGCTTCCCTGATTACGCCTGCAGTATTTGAGACTTTAGATTCAAAAGTTAGCTCAAAGCCATCAGTGCCGGTGAGTTTGATGCCACTGTAAGTTCTGCTCTCCCAGTCTGGCTTGATCATAGACTCGGTGCCCTTGACCCAGACTTTCTGGCCAATAGGTTTGAATCGGATTGCTTTGGCTAGGCTGTATGCGGCATCGCGCCCGGTGATTGGCGTTCCGTCTCGCCATTTAGCATTTGGTGCCACCCGTGCTGTCAGCCTGAGGCCATCTGGTGAGAATTGCCAGTTTGACAGGAGTCCAGGTTCGGTTGGGTCAGTGGAAATATAGGAGCGGGTCAAAAGCAGGAGATAGAACAGCCGCACTGGTTCGCCGAGTTCTTCATAGGGAGACAGACTCAAGGACTTCAAGGGGATGCAGTAGGTGACCTGCGGGGCGTCGGGAGCAGCTGCGCTGAAGCCGCTGCCACTTGTTAGGCAAGCCAACAACGACAAAGCTGCAATGCCCCGTCGTGCTACAGGAGCGCCCATCCAAGGCCCTATGGAGCTGCAATCTATCACGATTCTACCACCTGGAAGGTTATACACAGCAAGGTGCTGCTTAACAACAATAGATGCCGCTTATATATAGCATATCAAAAGCTGGTTCAACATGCTTTTATGACGCGTGTTAATAGATCTATAGAAAATGACAAAGGCCAGGTGGGCGAAATATGCGCCACTTGGCAGCTCAGCAGGACAGGGCGTGGCGTAAAGTGGGCCACGAGCTGACGGTAGCTAGGAATTTTGGGTGGTTAGATGATTCGTAGGCGGCACCTCCTAGCCTTATATCGCAAGAGGTGTGCCAATTTCGAAGCAGCAGATACTCTAAACCGAGCAGATTTCGCGGTTAAAGGCCGCTAGGCCTACTTTGCGCAACTCATCACGATAGAATTCCCGTCCAACCAATTTTCCCGCCCTTGTGCTAGAGAACTTATCGAGCGGAATTTGTCGTAGAACCGCCCGATGTCAGAGATTTTCAGGTCTGGGATATATTTGTCCGTGCTCCAGCGATGACGGTCGGGGTTACTCTCGATAGTTTTGATTATCTCGGCACCCTTCGGGAATCGGGCACACCAGCTTTTCCAGTAGAGCTGCCGGATCACTAACTCCATAAAAAGCTCGGGCCTCGGCAGTACCCGACTGGGAATTCGTAAACTCTCGAACCGTGAATATTGCAGGTGAGCGTCGGCATGGCTGGCAATTTTGTGCTGGCCAGGGCTCCAGTCCATCCGAATTGCCGACGAGGATGCATAGCCAAGAGGTCTTGGATAGTAGGCATACTTCGCGGTCGAAATTGTTCCCCCGGTCCCATCGATAAAGATTTGAACGAAACCGTGGTCATGAAAGGAGAGGGTATATTGGCTGTTTGCGTGAAGTGCTTCGTGCTCGTGACCATATTCCTGCCATGGGGACATGCTTAGGCCCGCCTGGTAGTTGTCCCACGAGAGTTTGTCTCCGGTCCTTACAGGGCCAAATGCGGACTTGACTAGTCCTACCGAGGACCAGGCATCAACCTCGGTCTTCAGGCTCATTTGCAGATCAACTAGGACGCTTTTCGCCATTGGTTCCTGCCTTGGCGACAAACGAGGAGAACTCCGCGTAGTCGTGTTGAACGGTCCACTCCCGCAGCTTCTTGTCCTCTGCCAGTGCCAGCCAGGAAATATAGTCAGGCTGCAGGACTCCGGGCTTAGGAAAGCTAAGGTACTCCGCCATTGAGTGCGCGATTGGTAGGCCCGTGAAGGCGCAGAACGTTGAGGCCACGTTTCGTACGAGCTCTACCCTCCTGTTTTTCGCTTGCAACCAGAGCAGGTTTGCCTCGGGTGCGAGCGTGAGGTCGATGCCGAACCCTTTCTTGGCCAACTCGACAATGTGTTCGCTTCGATCCATCATGGAACCGTAGATGGTCGAGTCGTCCTTCCAGCAGAAGTCGTCGATGACATGCCTAAGAATGTCCTGGTCTATGGTTGCTTCTTCATCCCATTGCTGGATAAGGATGTAGGCCAAAGATCCAGCTTTCTTTCCGGTGTTTCCCTCGGAGATCTTGATTAGAAGCAGCCTCAGGCTCTCGTCGGTAATGCCATAAGCGACCGCCCCCCACTTGGGGCCGATCTGCTTTGCCTGGAAGAGGTGTTGCTCAATCAATGCTCTATTCACCAGAGTTTGCCCCTTCGGCATCTCAATCCCTGGCAACTTCACTGGGTCATATGCCTCAGCAACCTGGACCACCATCTTGTGAGGCACGTCAAGGTGTTTGGCCAGAACGTCACTTAGACAAAATCCAGCCGATGCATAGGTGGCTAGACCGCCGACGTAGAAGCCGCCGCATTTCTTTTTGAGCGTGCTGACGGTCGTGCTCACTGATTGTCGGCTCATTGACGTCTCCTCACTTGACTCGCTGTAGACTGGGCTGCACTCATGCGTTGGGGTCTCATTTCCACGACTTGGGGATCAGCGGCTGGTCCCACCATTGTGCTTTTACGCGGTCAAAAGACTGTTTCTTAACTATTGTCACGTGATCCATCACAATGACTTGTGATCTTGTTACAGAGATCCGTCACTCGAAATCGTCGGGAAATCGGCGAATAGATTAACTCATAGTTGATTAGGCCCATTTCGGCAACAGACACTGCTCCGGCAATAGAAGCTGACGACTCCGATGTCACAGCCCACCGTTCTCTTGACGCCATACATTCGTGGTAAGGATGCGCGATAGATGTCGAGTCTGCCGGAGTCGACCGAAGGCACGCATCATCTCACTTGTCTGCGGCGGACTTGAGCTTGGTCCTTTGTGCGCCACGCCGCAAGAACCTAAATGGTAGGTTCAAACAGTTGCTTTTTGACGCCAGCGACGCGCACGTGGTGGTTGATGCACTCCTCCACCCAAATTCACAAGCTCTGGACAATCGCCGGCAGCCGCGACACAAGGTACATCGGCAACGAGACGAAATTGAACTTCGTGTTTTCGCCAACCAGCGATGTGTTTGTCGTGATCACGGAGGCCACGTCGCTATTGAATCGGACGGCTGTATTGGACCGCTTCTCTCTGACGAAAACATGTAGAGATTTGAGTGTTCCGGTCTTGCCGGCTTTGACCTCAACGGGAATGACCTTGCCGCCAACCGTCACGAGGTAATCGACCTCGGCATTAGAACTTTTCTTTTGTCTGATCCAACAGAACAGCTTGGGTTCTTCATAGAGCTCGCGGTTGCCGCGCAGCAATTGTCCAACCAACTGCTCCGCCACCGCGCCGGAGTTGACCAAGGTTAGCTCCGCGACCTGCTCAAGACTAAGCAGATTCAAATTGAGACTCCGACAGAACAGCCCAACATCCAGGAACATTACTTTAAAGTCCTTTTCGTCCACCTCGGCTCCTAGGGGCACTCCGTTGCCGCTGGAATGGACGACCCGGTGGGCGACGCGCGCCTGGCACAGCATTTCTAAGGACGTTCTGATATCTTGATGGCGCTTCTCGCGGTCGACGCGACTGTAAATAAACTTGCCGCCGGTCATTTGGGGAATTTGTCGCAAGACGACGCGCAGGCAGTCCACATTGATCGGGCCTTTTCTGTACTTAGCGAAGTCATCCCGGTACGTCGTTAGCAGACTCTCCTGAATGGCAACACAGGCGGGCAGAGACTGCTGTTTGCGATAGGTTTGCACGACCTCGGGCATCCCGCCGACGACACAATAGGTCTTAAGCAATGTCATAAGCTCGTTGTGGATGAGAGCTGGTATGTCGTCTCCCAGCTGAAACTGGGCAATGAAGGTTGCATACTTGTCCTTGCCGATCGCGCACAGGAATTCGCCGAAATTCATGGGTTCAAGATGCAAATATTCGATGCGGCCCACCGGCATTGAAAATTCATGATCATCGAGCACAAAGTCCAGCAGAGATCCTGCGGCCATCACGGGTAACTCGGGCATCTGCTCGTAAAAATATCGCAGCGTCGCCAGGATTTCTGGCGCGGCCTGAATTTCGTCGAGGAACAGCAGCGCACCTTGAGGGTCGATATCTCGCCCGTAGTGCACTGCCAGCAGGTTAAGGATTTTCCGTGGGTCCCTGCTGGCAAACATCGAAGCCAACTCAGGGGTTTGCTCAAAATTCAGTTCGAACAGCTGTTTGGCCTGCTGGCGCGCAAACTTGCGCACGAGGTAGGATTTGCCCACCTGGCGCGCGCCGCGTATAACCAACGGCTTTCGCTGTGATTTATGCAACCAGTCGGCCATGTGTTGGTCAGCGTCACGAAGCACTCGAGTTCCCCCAGCTTGACAAAGGAAGGGGTACTTTCATCAACAAATTGAAAAATTGCAAGGGTTGATTTGATGC
>CAIYRB010000033.1 GCA_903928445.1 uncultured Pseudomonadota bacterium
AATCTTCTCAAAATCGAACACCATGACTAACTCCCAGCGCTTTCGGGATCGGGATAGGGCATCGGGCGCAGGGTAGTCGGGCTATCGGGATTGGGGGAAGTGACATGAGTCGGGACTTGGGGACTCCATGACCGAGATCCTCATGGGTGCCATCTTCCTCTATAAAGGACCTTCAGAGGAGGGGCGCGCTTTGCGCGGCGAGGTTCTGCATGCAGCGCGGCGATCAAGTTCAGCTAACCGCCGAATCGCTGTTCGCGGTGATTTTGGACATATGCGGATCTCCTCTGGTATGACCTGTATAGTCATACTGACGGAGTTGCTCCATGTGTCAAACAATGGACTGAGCACCAAGAGACCTAAGTCATGCACAGCGAAAATGAACGTCCGCCAGCTCCTCCAGCCCAGCCCATCGTCCTCTTCGACGCAGCTTGCCCACTCTGCCAAACGCTAGCAGCGCATGCCCAGCGGCGCGCGGCAACGGACTTGCGCTTCGCGTCGTGGCAAGACTTCCAGCTTGACGCCGCGGGTGCTCAGTTCTTACCCGCCGGAACGCAGGCCTTGCCCGCCGACCGGCTGCGGGTCCTCGACGGACAGACGCTGCTGGAAGGCGAGGCCGCTTGGTCCTTTTTGATCGCCAACTACCGCGATTTGAGCGCTTTGAATTGGCTCGCAGCCAAGATCGGCCTGCAGCCGCAACTAGCTCGGGCTGCTGCGACGACGGGGTTTTTGGCGCGGCGCCTTTGCCGGCGCTGCCCTGGGCCGCAGCGTCGTTAGCACCGGCAGGAGCAGTAGGCCGAATAGGCCCCAAACACCGGCGGACGTTTTCATATCGCCGCTGATAGTGCCGCAGACGATCTCCTTGCTCTTGCCATTCCAGTCGGCTGGATCGGAGTACAGGTAGATGACTCCGGCCTTGTCATCGTCGCCTAGTGATAGGCCGCGAGCCGAGCGGGCGTAGCCCATGATGGCGTTGTAGTTGGTGTGCGCATGGCCAAGGCCGAGGCAGTGACCGAGCTCGTGGGCCAAGGTGAAGGCAAGGTCGCTTGCGGCGACGCTATTGTCGGAGATGTTGATGTCGCAATCGCTGATGATCGTCGGGTCGTCAGGATCGGTTTGGGGGAAGGCGTAAGCGGCGGTGGTGATGTTGGCGCTTTTTTCAACGACGATGCTGTTTTGCTTGTCGTGTTCGTCCATCACGCCATTGCCTTGGAGGACTGCTAGTCGCACGTAGGAGGCTGGGACGTTGTTCCATATGGCCATCGATTCCTTGATGATCTGCTGCATGAAGGTGGCATCATCAAGGGCCTGGTATAAGCCGTCCTTGAACTTCTCCTTGGCGGTAATCTTCGGAAATTTGCCATCCCAAATAAAGGTCAAGGTCGGGTTTTGCGGTGTGACCGGGAGTTTAGCCTCGATGTTTTTTAGCAAGACAAAGCCGGTCAGCAGGGGGTAGCAAACGACCATGACGGCAAGCATTGTTAGGCACTGCGGTCGCCGCTGCGAACGAATCATGGACGTGCTCCGATTAGAGGATGAACGTAGCGCCGATGCGGACGGCGTAGGGGCTGATTAAGATGTGGTGGGTAAAGTCGATGCCGATCGCCTGTTTGACTTCGGCGTTGAATTGGATGGATTTGCCGCTGCTGTTAAAGCCGAGGCTGGAATAGATGCCAGGGCCGGCACCATTGGTATCGATGACGGCGCCACCGCCTAGGCCGACGTAGGCACCGCCTGAGCCAATGCGTGTGCGTTTGCCAAAGAAGATCCCCGGTGAGATACCCAGGCAGGTCTCGAAGTCGTTGCTGGTGATGTACTCCAGCTCGTACTCCACGATATTGGTGGGTGGAATGGACACCGGATTGGCACCACCCGAACCGACCCCTGGCGGGCCTACATGTAGGGTGATGGATCCTGCGGCTGCCACCGGGACGGCGAGAAGCAGGCTCAAGGCGCTGGCAAGGAATCCCTGTTGTAGCGCGGTAGCTGTGCGCTGCCTTGGGCTGAGTCGATTCATTTCAGCTCCACCCCAACGGCTAGGGTGATGACCTGCTTGCGGCCCGACGAGAGCAAGATGCCGCCTTCCAGGCCTGCGGCATAGATATGCGAATCCCAGGCGACTTGCCCCCAAAATGGGGCGAGAAACTTCGGCACAAAGGCCCAGGCCACACCAAAATTGACGCCGACGTTGAAATTGTCCTCGACGTTGTTGTTTTGGGCGTAGTTCGGATCGCTGTAGTGGATATGGATGCGTTCTTCGATGAGCGAGATGCCAAGGTTGACGCTGAGTCCGCTGCTGCCAAAGATCGACCACCGATACGCCGTGCCGACGATAAAGTTATCCTGGCGCACCGGCCCGAACTCGCGCCCGTAGTAGTAGATATTGAGGACATAGCTGTCAATGGCAGCGTGCAGATCGACAGCCGGTTCCAGCCGGTCGTCGCCCTGCTCAACGGCGCCGTAGCCCAGCCCAAGCTCGAAGGCTTGGGCTGGGGGCGCCAGCAGGACTGGACTTAGCGCCATGCCTACCGCTACTCTAAAGAGTAACCTTTGCACGAGGATACTTGGACTTTGGCTCAGCCTGCAGATCAGCAACAGTTGCATCCTAGCAAGTCGTCCATGCGGGCTTTTGCCGTGGACCGGATTATCGATAACAGTGAAACGGATTTTGATCTGTACCTGGAAATCGGTGACGAGCTGAGTCTCTATGCGCCAGCACCCTACCATTGGTTAAAGGACGAGCTTGGTCGGTTGCTGGCTGGTGGTCATAGGAGCCTCTACCACTTTACTGCAGATTTACCGAAAGCGGAAACCTACCAGCTCGTCCATCACAAGGTTGTCATCGACGAGAGTCAGCCGCCAGCCAAACGGTTGCTTGATTTGACCGATGCCGCAGCAGAGCTGACACGCATCCTCTATAACCATCCTTTGACCCCGACCGTGATCGGCAAGGTGCGGGATATCGCCAAGGCCATGGTCGCGTGTGTCAACGAGGATCCAACCTGTATCACCGCGCTCGGCAATCTGGCGCACCACGATTATTACACCTATTACCACAGTGCTCGGGTCTGCGCTTACGCGCTAGCGATGAGCATGCAGATGACGCAGCGCGATGGCCTGCAACTCACCGAGATCGCCACCGGTGCGCTGCTGCACGATGTTGGCAAAAGCAAGATAAACCTCGGAGTCCTGAATAAACGCGGTGCATTTACGCCGATGGAATGGGAGGAGATGAAGCTACACCCGGTGCACGGCGACGTCATAGTATCCGAATCCTTACTGTCGGCAGCGCCGCGCCAGATCATTCTGCACCACCATGAGCGCTTGGATGGTAGCGGGTATCCACACAATTTGACCGATCATGAGCTGCTCGAAGAGGTGAAGATCGTCGCCTTTGCCGACGTGTTCGATGCGTTGACCACCAACCGTCCGTACCAGGTGAGCCGGACCCATTTTGAAGCCTTGGGCTTTATTCGCGATAAGCTGCTTAAAAACATGCACAAAGATTCGTATCAGGCGATGGTGGCGCTGCTGTCAGAACCAGGAAAAAAGATCGTTTGACCCCTGCCTCACCAGAAGCATTGAATCCGGATGGTTTTTTTAATACCCTTGAGCGCATGCGCTCTTTTGTCAGTCAGCGAGCAGTCGGGATCTTCTTCCACGTCATCCTGGTGACGTGGGCTAGCAGCGTGGCTAAAGCCTCGCCTCAGGACTCGTTTAGTCCGGTGCCACACGCTAGTGAGGCAGCGGACCTCGATGAGTTAGACGGTGACGGGGCGGATGGCGATCCAAGCTCGCTGGCCAACGAAAGGCTGAGTGCCGAACTCGCCGCACCATCCCCCTATGAGCTTCGTGCCAAGCGGAGCAACGCTGTGTCGCTTGGCGTTGGCCGCGTCAAGCCCTGGCAGGCCGTCAGCCTCGAGCTAGGCACCTTGGTCCGTCCGGACCTGCTGTGCGGGCTCTATGCAGGTGGCGGCAGCTTCAACCTCTACGGCAACAAGATCGGCGGCAGGTCCTATGATATGACCATGCAGTCTCGCGGTGCCGGCGCCTTGGCACGCTATTACTTGCAAAAATTCCGCATCCTCGCTGTCGAAGCATCGGCCGGACTCGCGACTTGGAATGGTCATATCGCGCCTCGTGGCAGCGACGACAGCATCGCCGTGCAACAAGAGAAGTTGACGGATTCGTTTCATGCCATCGGTCTGACGGCCGGAGTGGCGGGCAACATGACTTGGGTTTGGGGCGGCGGCGTATTTGTCGACTGGACCGTGGCAGGGATCCAGCTTGCCAAGGTCGTGAAGAAGGATTTTTCCCGGGATGACGGCGCCGTCAATAGGGTCGTCACTCATGATATCGAAGCGCTGCGAATCTATGGGATCGTCGACCTAAAGGTGGGCTATTACTTTTAGGTGTGCTGGACTGCGCACGGAGCTGAAGATGGAGGAGGTGGCGTGGCTTTTTCGCTAAGCTCGGAGCTGCGAGGCTTGATTGAGACAGAAACCGCACGGGTACTTGACGAGGTCGTGGCCTTTCGTCGTGAGCGCCACCGTAGCCCTGACCTCACATGGCAGGAGCAGGCGACCGCAGCTGCGGTAGAGGCGCAGCTGCGCCGCATCGACGGTCTGGTCGTCACCCCAGGAGTCGGCAGGCACGGCATCGTCGCCTTGCTGCAAGGCGCTCTGCCAGGTCCAACCATTGCCCTACGTGCGGACATGGACGCTCTGCCGGTGCAGGAGACGACGGGTAAGGCCTATGCTTCGTGTAAACAGGGCGTCATGCATGCTTGTGGTCACGACGGCCACATGGCGAATCTGCTCGGCAGCGCCCTGGTGTTATCGCGGCTGCGCGGGCATCTGCGTGGCCAGGTGAAGTTCATCTTTCAGCCCGCCGAGGAAGGCGGTGCCGGCGCCGAGGAGATGTGCCAGGACGGCGTCTTAGAACAGCCGGCGGTCGACTTGATCTTTGGTCTCCACGGCTGGCCAGAAAGTCCGTGCGGCGAGGTGAGTCTGAAGTCTGGCCCGCTTATGGCGGCGACGACGACCTTTCACTTGACCGTGTCTGGCGTCGGTTGCCATGCGGCGATGCCACATCTAGGCACCGACCAAATCCTCACGGCGGCCCGCATCGTCGACGGCTTGCAGAGTATCTCCGCACGGGTCATGGCTCCCACCGAGCCGATCGCCTTATCGGTGACCAAATTCAACGGTGGCACTGCGGACAATGTCCTGCCGTCGACGGTCAAGTTGACCGGCACCTTGCGTACCTTCACCCCGGCCGCGACTGAGCGGGCAACAGCGGCGATGCAGCAGTTGGTCCAGGGGATCGCGGCGGCGCATGGCGCCTCGGCCGAGCTGAGTTTTGACCGCGGTTATCCGCCGACGGTCAACGATGCAGAGGCGACGGATTACCTGCAGGCAGTCGCGACGGCGATGCTTGGAGAGCGTCAAGTCAAGCGACTGGTGGCTCCGACGATGGGCGGCGAAGACTTCGCCTTTTACCTGCAACGAGTCCCTGGTGCCTTCTTCTTTTTGGGCGTCGGTGACGGCCGTAAGGAGGGCTATCCGGGGCTGCACCATCCGGCCTTTGACTTTAACGATGCCGCCTTGCCCGCAGGGATCAAGATGTTCACTGCGGCGGTGCTGGGCTACACAACGTAGTGGTGCTGCCGCCCAGGTATTAGCTCAGCGCCTCATTGACCTCGTTGGCGTCGCAGTAGGGCACCCGGCCGCTTGGTATGCGGGTGTTGATGACTGCGGCGATCTCTTCGGCGGCAAAGCCCTCTTCGCTTAAGCCTCGGCACACCCGCGCAAACAGCGCATCGACCGCATCGGCGGTGAAGGCCGTATCTTCGCTGTCGAGTCTTTTGTAGACCTCGGCGACGTTGCTGACTTGCCACGGACCATCGGGATTTAAATTGCCGAGCTGCACTTCGAGTTCGGTAATGCGCTGGACTAGGGCATCGGCCCAGCTGGGGCAACGTGAGCGGGTCTGCTCTTGGGTCATGGAGGCCTCCAAACACGGGTTGGATGGCTGTTATAACCAAGACCTGGCGGGTTTGACAACTACCGTCCATACCCCCTGGGGTCGCGCCGGCTCAAGGCGTCCCCCGAAGTAACGCTTTGCACCCGTCAGCTTGGGAGCTAATGTCCCGATAGCTATAACTTTAAGGAGGCACCCGATGCTTAAATTCTACGCCACTCCGGTCTCGCCATTTGCCGCTAAAGTCCATTTTATGCTCGAGGAAGTGAGCATTCCGTTTACCTATCATGGCATCAACCTACGCGATGACAAGGCGCGCCACGAGCTGAGCGCGGTCAATCCATTTGGTAAGGTCCCGGCAATCGACCTAAATGGCTTTAAGATTGGTGAATCTAGTGCCATCTTGCGCTATTTGGCTGCGCGCTTTGAGCGTTATGACCTGTACCCAGTCAATCTTGAAGACCGGGCGCAGGTGGACGCCGTGCACGAGTTTGCGCAAAACCACCTCGGCCGCCACCTCCTGGCTCTCGGCTGGAACCTGCATTGGGCACCGAAGTTCGGCATGCCCAGCGATCTTAAGACGGTCGATGAGGCCCGCGCCCTGGTCCTACCTATGCTCGAACGCTTCGACCGCGCTATCGCTGGTCGTGCCTACCTAGCTGGAGCGCAGCTCACCCTGGCCGATATCGGCCTGGCTCCTTTTATCGCGTGGCAGAAGTACGCCCAGGTATCGCTGCGGGACTATCCGAATCTCCAGGGCTGGTCAGACCGAGTGCTGGCGCGGCCAAGCTGGAAGCGGGTGGCGACGGACCTTGAGAAAAGGCTGAGTTTGCTGCTGGCCGGTAAATAAGCACCTGGTGTTTAAGAAAAAAAAGGAGGCTGCGGCGGCAGCCTCCCCATCATGACTGGGTTTTGACCGGTTAGGTCTTGTTTACCGGACCGTTGCAGCGCGCGGTATCCACCTCGGCGAGTCCGTGGCGAGCAAACGCTGCATTGATGGCGCAGAAGTTTGGCGACGTCTCAGTCAGTTTACCCTTGGGGCTATCGATGAGAACGATGGCATCGTAGGTATCGGTGTAGTGGTGCGTCGTCGAGATCATTTTCAAGGTAAAGTTTGACAGTACGTCCGCCGCCTTGGTCTCACCGTAGGTGGTCTTCAACGACTTAAACAGGTCCCAGAACGCACCGGCGATGATCAAGCCCTGCGCGTGGATCTCCAGGTCGGCGTCATCAGGATAGACCTTTAAGGTCTCAAGGTCGCGGACCGGGGCGCCCGATGGTGTCCTAAAGCCTGGTCCGACTTCATGACCATGGGTCATCAGCAATGCACATGTGTCGGAAAAGCCTTCCGAGTAGGCGCCGTCGTCGATGCCACTGGTGTTGGCATGCAGACCATGACCCCACTCATGATAGAAGACGTCAGCGATCAGCGCCGTGTTGGCGCAACCGCCACCAGCCGAGAACAGGTTGACCGACGAGCCATTCCAGTAGGCGTTGCAGGTTTGGCTGAGATTGACGTTGGCGGTGAGGCGTTGGTCAAACCAGCGGTTGCTGATGAACTTCCTGGCGTGCTGAATCTCAAGATTCAGATGGTAAAAGGTCATCGATTGCGCCATGGCGCGGTCGGCGTTGATGGTCTCACGCGAGCTTTTGTGAAAATTCAGGCTCCATTGCGCCAAGCCCTGGGCTGGTGTCAAAGCAACCGGTGTGCCATTGGCTGGGACGACCTTTACATAGGGTCCAACAAAGGACGCTGTGCTTGGCGAGGTGCCGCTTGGTACGCCGCTAAATTCACCCTTCGCATTGGTGACGATCTTGGCGGTCCCGGCGGTGATTGACAAATCACTGTAGGGTAGATCCTGCGACTCCTGCTGGTAGTAAGTCCGTGGGTAGACGTCACCACTGGCAATGCCATCAAAGTGAAACTCGGTGGGGCGTACCTCGAAGATCTTGCCGCTTTGGACTTCGACTTGCACCTTAAACAGCTTTTGGTCGGCGGTCAGGCTGTTGTATTCGGCGACGCGGACCAGTTGGTAGCCGCCAGTCACTTGGGTCACGCGGTAGACATCGCGAGCCTTAGCGATGGAGCTGCTGGCGAGAGCCTCCTGGGCAACGGCCTGCGTGTCGACGGCAGATCCATTCGCCTCAATCACGGCTTCGCCGTAGGAACGGTTAGCGATCTGAACTAGTTTGCCGCCTTTGAAGCGAAAGTCGATGCTTGCGTCTTGGATTTCAAGGCCGCCGCGCTGCACCTTAAAGCTGATAAACTGTGCATCAGGTGCAATCATCGTGGCATTCTTATTCAGCCGTAGGTCGGTAAAGCTGATGCCGAGGTCGGCTTCGTGGCTGGCGACGTATTGCTGTGCCAAGGCGACAAAGGCGGCCTCGCCATCGGCCAAATCCGCGGCGGCGGCGTAAAGTAGGGTGCCGCTGATCAGGCGGGGCGCGCCGGAGTGGCGGTCGCTCTTAACTTGCGCTTCACCGCCGTCAGCTAAACTGTGAAACGATTCCGCAGACGCTTCGATAAGGTCTGGGCGCAGCGTGCGAATACCAATAGTCACGCCGCTTTTCGAGGTGAAGCCTTGGACCGGCGTAGCCGGTGCAACAAAAGCGTGGGCTGTCCCGGTGAGCATCAGGCAGGGGAGGCTTAGCAGTCCTAACACCCAACTCTTCGACGCATACTTGGTCATAGTCACCCCTTCGACTTAACGGTTTGACATCGGCCGCTGCTGGATCAGCGGCCGCCCTGCTTCGTCCCCGCGTCCATGCGGGCTTTATATTCAGGTCTTTTGTGAATCCATTTTACCAAGCGAAGGGATCGCTGCGAATATTTTGAGCAGGGTGATATAAATACTTTAATAACAGATAGTTAAGAATCGGATCCATAACTGACTGGTCAGCCAGTCACGACATTATGGCGTACCACCTTATGATATTAGGGGGTTATACAAAAGCTCGCCAGAATAAGTGGCGGGATGCGGCTCAATGATTTTTGTTTGGTTCTTATGGACCAAAAGGGGTCAGGCACTTCTTGTAAACAACTGATTTTGCTTGAGCGTGATAGCTCTGAAGATCGTCGTGATCGTCGTTCCTAACAGGTTGAGCGCGCCTTGCGCTTGGGTCTGGCCTGTTTAGTAGCTCGGCTTTTGTCGATTTGCCTTCTTTTCCTTTTGCTCTTTCTTGCCGGTCAAACGCCGCTCTTTGGAGCCCCTGGTCGGCTTGGTTTTGCGCCGAGTTTTTGGTGGCGTCAACACGGCTTTGAGCATCTCCAGCAGCTTATCCTGGCAGTCTTGGATATTCCGCTTTTGATCGCGGTGCAGATCGCTTTGCAGCAGCAGCACTCCGGCGTCGTTGATGCGTGTGCGGTAAGCGTCGATAAAACGTTGGCGTAGCCCATCGGCAATACTCGGTGAATGGGCGACGTCCCAGTAAAACACCACCTTGCTGTTGACCTTGTTGACGTTTTGCCCACCGGGGCCGGAGCTGCGCGCAAAGCTCAGCGTGAATTCCGTATCCGGGATGCTAATATGGGCGGACACGACAAGCATCGATGGGCGCACTCCCTGGTTGCCTGCAAGTTCAGTCTCTCAAGGCTAGCATCAAGCGAGCCGAGGTGGCAGAAAAGAATGAATCCGCAGAGGCTCGGCTCAAGGTGCCACGGTGATTTGACCAAGCACCGCAGGTGACAGGTTGGCCTGCATGTCGGCGATGATCAAGGACATCGGGATGGCCATATTATACTGGTCAGGGATCCCGGCCCAGTGCAAGGCAACGACATAGCCATGATCGCGGTCGAGTAGCGGCGCGCCGCTGGAGCCACTCAGCGTGTCACACATATGCTTGATGGTATCGCGTCCGGTATCGGTGTGGAAGACCGTGACCGAACCCAGCGCACAGGTACTGCTACGGTCGATCTCTTTATAGCCACCCGAGGCATGACTGATGGCATAAACGCCGTCGCCGTCGTGAATGGGCCCGGCGTAGACCGCCAGCGTCGGAAAGGCGATTTCCTTGGCAGTGTCCCCTTGCAGGGCCGGATCTGCGGCAATCAAGGCATAGTCAAGGGCTTGGTTGCTGTAGACCACGCTGGTGCAGCGGTAGATCTGCTGCTGCCCTTCGCTGAGTGCCTTTTCGTAGCCAAGGCGGATATTCATCTGGTTACACGGCAGCACACAATGCCGGTTGGTCATAAACAAATGAGGGCCGATGTGAAAGGCCGTACAGTAGCCGATGCCGAAGTCGGTGCCTGGGTCCACCTTCTCCATCCGCGCAATCGCCGCGCCGAGATCGTAAGCCGGAGTGCCGGCGACCGCCTCAATCGGCTCTAAATGCCTAACCCCCAGGATCTTTCGTTCGTGCTGCCAGGGCTGATCATCAGACCCCATAGCCGACAAGGACAGGGCGGACATGGCGAAAAATCCAAGGAACATGGACAGCTTCAGCATGGGCACTCCACAACAGGTAGGATGTTAGGCCGCTGACTGGTCAACGCAGTCAGCTTGATAGATAACATATCTCTATATCATTGTAAAGATACTTTAAAAGTATATATAAATCTATAATATCCGGGCTTGTCTGCAAGTCCCCGAAAGGCCTAGCGCAGCCATCGTGGCTGGTCGTTTGCAGACATATGCGCTATCACTGAGCTTCCAAGCCGAAGGAAGTCCCAGTCTGATCGGAGTCTGCCGCGAGCCCTATGCCTGCAGCCAAAAGCGAGCCCACAAAAAGAATTGTCCTCAGCCGCAACTGGCGCGAAGCAGATGTTGGTGCCAGGCCGCAGGCTGCGCCTAGTTGCAGCCTACGGCAGAAGCTGCCATGTTGTGGCGGTAAGGGTTATCAAGTGGCGCGGAGTGGGGCTTTGGCCGCGGCCACGGTCTGCAGTTGCATCACTCAATGCCCAGCCTGCTTGGGCCGGGCCCGGATGATGGACGGCAATGATTCCAAGCCTTGCTTGACACCGCAGCCGACGATCGTCGCTAATTTGATCAACGCTGCTCGCATCCCCGGGCGTTACGCTGACGCTAGCTTGTCGCGCTTCGTCAACTTCACCGGCAATGGTCGCCAGCTAGTCGCGGACCTCGAGCGCTGGAAGGCGCAGTTTCGCCCGCAGACCGGCAAAGGCCTGATCATTGAAGGGCCGGTTGGCGTCGGCAAGACCTACCTCTTAGCCGCCCTCGCCAAGGATTTGGCCGAGCGCGGTCTCAGCGTGCGCTTCACCGACTTCTTTCAGCTGCTCGGAGAATTAAAGGCCGGCTTCTCGCAGGGCAAGGCCGATTCAGCGCAGCTAGCGCCGCTCATCCATGTCGATGTGTTGTTTATCGACGAACTCGGCAAAGGCCGTAATAACGACTTTGATTTGACCATCCTCGATCAGTTGGTTTGCGGCCGTTATAATCAAAACAAGGCGATCATCGCCTCGACCAATTATCAAATGAACAGCCGCGCTTTTGTCGCGCAGCAGGACCTGCAAGCAAGCCCAAAGAGCGGTGCGTCGGCGTTTGCCAGCGATCAGTTTACCTCGCTGGAGCAACGCATTGGCACGCGGATTTTTTCGCGTTTGCGCGAGATGGCCACGTTTCACGAACTAAAGGGTGATGACTGGCGTCGCGATGATGTGCGGCGGCGCCAACCGTGACGGGCCTTAAAGGCAAAGCACCGGTTCAGGAGTGCCTCCTGGCCAGCCTGGCTCACCCGCGCCTTGGTGGCTCGATTCCGGGGTTGGCCTTGGTTGATGGTCGCCTCGAACCGCGCGGCGCGAATTTCCCCTGCTGCGCCGGACGTGGGCTGCGGTTTAGCCCTGACGGCAACACCACCTATTCCTGCAAGCTTGGCGAACGCCTGCGCGAAACCCGGCGTCTAGGCCAGCTGCTCGCTAGCTTGTCCGGAGCCGAGCTGGGTGCCTGTCTACCGCAAGAGGTGCGGCCGTCGGCTGGCCTGTCGCAGGCCTTGGAGGTCTTGCATCTGATCGCCAAGTCGTCTAGCAAGCGTGGTCTCGGCTGGATCGAAACGCCAGCGTCTGGTCCAGCTGCTGGGGCCTCTGCCGCGCCGTCGCCGTCTTGCGTTTATCCGTCGATGTGGGCGCTGGCCCTTGCGGCTTCTTGGCGCTTTGGGCTGAAGGTTCACGTGGTGCACCTGCACGGCCCGCTTGCGGGCGAGCTGATCCCTGCAGCGGACAAGCCAGCGCCCGACCTCATCTGCATCGGCCGCGCCGGCTCATTTTGGGACCCCCATACCGTCGAAAAGCTCGAGACCTTGATCAATTATGCCTACAGCGCCTTGATCCCGGTCATGATCCAAATCGTCGTGGCCGGCGCGCCTCCTGCGGCCAAGGTCAAACCCTACGGCAAGGTCGAGATCGTCGTCGCCCAGCGCCTTGCCGCCGCTCGCGCCAAATCCCCGCTGGCTTGGCTGCCGCCAGCTTGTCTGGCGAAGCTCCTGGCGGTCACCTCCGGCCTCACGCCACCGCTGCCCGCAGGAGGTAGCGGCCCCCTAAGGGAGGCCAAACCTGCTGGCCCAAGACTAGGCAAAGCCTGATTTTTCCCTTGCTGAGACGATCCCTTGTCCTTCATCATGCCGTCCTTATAGTCACGGGCAGCGATTGCCCTCATCTTCGTCAGTGAGACCACTCCATGCAAGCTCCCTCGCCTCATTGGGCCGATCAAGCAGCGCAGCGTGTTATCAAACAACGCGGCGATAAGCCCAAGTACACCGTCGCCAGCGGCATCACTCCGAGCGGGGTAGTCCATATCGGTAACTTTCGCGAGGTGATCACCGTCGATCTCATCGCTAGGTCGCTGCGCCGCCTTGGTAAAGAGGTACGGTTTATCTATAGCTGGGACGACTTTGACACCTTTCGCAAGGTCCCTGCCAACCTGCCGCAGCAGGACATGCTGACGACCCACCTACGTCGTCCCATCAGTCGCGTCCCAGATCCTTTTGGTACGGACGCCAGCTACGCGGCTCACAACATCGCGGCCTTCGAGAGCAATCTGCCGCAGATGGGTATCCAGCCTGAGTTTCTCTATCAGCATGATCGCTACAGCGCCGGCATGTACGCGTCTGGAATCCGTCAAGCCCTGGAGCAAAAGGACAAGATCCGCTCCATCCTCGACGCGGCTCGCACCGAGCCACTCGCGGCAAACTGGTTGCCGACGGCGATCTACTGCGAAAAGTGCGACCGCGATGAGATGCATTTTGAGCGCTACGATGGCGAGTGGGCCTACTCCTACCACTGCCGTAGCTGTGAGCACCAGGCGACGACCGATATTCGCCACACCAAGAACCTCAAGCTCAACTGGCGCACCGATTGGCCGATGCGTTGGGCGTTTGAACAAGTGGACTTTGAACCAGGCGGCAAGGATCACTCCAGCGACGGCGGCTCCTATGCCACCGGCAAGGTCATCGCCGCCGAAGTCTATAACTGGCCGCCGCCGATCTATGTCCAGTATGATTTTGTCTCGATCAAAGGCGGCCCCGGCAAGATGTCGTCGTCCTCCGGCAATGCCATCGATCTGGCGACTGTGCTGGAGATTTACAGCCCGGAAATGATTCGCTGGATCTTCGCCAGGCAAAAGCCCAACTCCGACTTCTCCATCGCCTTTGACGAAGATGTGATCAAGCTCCATGATGAATTCGATCGGTGCGAAGAGCAGGCCTATGCACCCGGTGACGCGAGCAATCAGAAGTGGCTGCTCAATCGGCGCATCTACGAACTGTCCTTGCCCGAGTCCGAGGTCCCCGCGGTGCGTCCGTACCGGCCGCCGTTTCGCATATTGACCAACCGCCTGCAAATCTGTGGCGGTGATGCCGAGCGCACTCTAGAGCGCTATTACCTTGCCGACGTCAAGACACCGAGTGACCGTGCCTCTTTTCTGGCGCGGGCGCGACGGGCTTCGGCTTGGCTCGAACACTATGCCCCCGATGACTTCCGTTATACGCTCCACGCTGAGCCCGTGCTGGTCGAGGTCACTGCGGCCCAAGCCAAGGCACTGGGCTACCTGGTCGACTTGGTCAAGGCAACCGATCTTGACAGCATCGATCCCAAGGAGCTTAACCAGGCCATCTACGACCG
>CAIYRB010000034.1 GCA_903928445.1 uncultured Pseudomonadota bacterium
AGGCGGAGGTGCGCCTCAGGCGCGTCCTGACGTCTGATCCTGGGATGGGGGTGGTGCGGCATGTGGATGCCGGCTATCCCGAGGCCATCCAGGTGGCGAAGGAGCGTGGGGTGAAGATTCCGGGGCTGACCTGCTGAGGGCCGGTCGCTTGCTCTGACACCGCCATAGTCTAGTCCGAGGTGGCGAGCCACCGACGAGCGGACCTGGTCTTGGTCGAGAGTATCGCCTTCGATCTCACTGGTTTTGACCACATCGGTGGTGAAGACACCCACCAAAGCGTCTTCGCGGACGGGTAGTCCAAGGGCTTCGAGGCGGCCGGCAAGCTTGCCCATGCGGTGTCTCACCGCCGCGGTGCGGACGGCTATTGTCTCGACATTCCAGTGAAATCCTGGCCATTCGGCATGTTGGTAAATGTACACGGCTGTTGACCCATTTTAGTTCTGTTCATCGCTATCGTCGCGCTAGGTGCGGCGATTAGCGAGCTTAATCTCCGCACTTTCTGCGGAGATTATACCACGTGACTAGCCATCACGCGGCAGTGATCCAGGGCAAGATCACTTCCAACATACCGCTTGGGCACCAGTCCCAAGTCAAGGACCTAACCAATCCGCTCTTGTCCCCCCATATACGGCCGCAGCACCTTCGGAATGGTCACCCGCCCGTGCTCATCCTGATGGCACTCAAGCAATGGAATCAAAATCCGCGGTGAGGCTACAGCGGTATTGTTTAGCGTATGGCAGACCCGATTTTGGCCGCTCTTGTCTTTATAGCGAAGCTGCAAGCGCCGCGCCTGGAACTCGTAAAAGGTCGAACAACTGTGCGTCTCGCCGTAGGCTTTACGCGACGGCATCCACGTCTCGATGTCGTGTTTACGCACCTGGCCTTGGCCGAGGTCGCCGGTGCAGACGTAGACGACGCGGTAGGGGAGCTCAAAGGCTTGCAGCAGCGCCTCGGCGTTGCCGAGTAGCTCATCGTGGAGGGCCGCAGAGGCCTCGATATCGGCGGGACCAATGACGACCTGCTCGATCTTTTGGAACTGGTGGACGCGGTAAAGCCCCGACGTGTCCTTGCCGTAGGTGCCGGCCTCGCGGCGAAAGCAGGAGCTTAGCGCCATCATGCGGACAGGTAGATCGGCCTCGGGGAGGATCTCGCCGCTGTGGTAGCTAGCCAACGGGACCTCGGAGGTGCCGACCAGTACCATCTGGTCGCGCTCGACAAGATAGGCTTGGTCGCGGCCGGTAGGGAAGTAGCCGGTACCGGTCATCGCCTCTTCATTGACCATCACTGGCACCGACATCGGCGTAAACTTACGGCCGATCAAAAAGTCATAGGCAAAGCGCAGGACCGCCTGCTCCAAGCGCGCACCGTCTCCCTTGAGGACATAGGAGCGACTGCCGGCCAGCTTGACGCCGCGGGCGATGTCGATGATCCCGAGGCTTTCCCCGAGCGTGACGTGATCTTTCGGTGCGAAGGCAAATGTGGGTGGCGTGCCGACGCGCCGCAGCTCGACGTTTTCGGAGTCGTCTTTGCCGACGGGCACGTCAGCCCGGGCTGGCTGGGGGACGAGGAGCATGAGCTGGTCAAAGGCGGCCTTTTGGGTCTTGAGCTGCTCGTCAAGGCCCTCCATCTCGGCTTTGATGGCGCCAACCCGCGCCTTCAAGGCTTCGCGCTCGGCCGGCGGGCTCTTGCCGATGGTCTTGGACAGGCTGTTGCGCTCAGCCTGGAGCGTCTCCCACTGGGTCTGTAGTGGGCGGATGCTGGCGTCCAGCGCTAGGAGCTGGTCGAGGTCAATGGGATTGCGCTTGTCTGCTGCGCCGCGGCGCACGAGGTCGATGTGCTCGCGTATGAATTTGATGTCCAGCATCCGTTCTTGAATCCCTAAAAAGAGTTGGCGCGACCTATCGCTAGCTTCAGGTGGCTCAGGGTGAGTATCATCTGATATTCTTGGCGAAGCGCAAACCTGTTTCTGCTGTGTACCTGTCCATGTCCGAGCCGGTCTTCCTGCGGGGGTTCTTAATGGCGATGCTGCGTCGGGGTGTGATGATCTTGTGGGGCTCTGGACTGGTGTTCAGTTGGCTGAGCCCCGGGGCAAGAGCCTTGGCGGCGCCTCAGTCGGCAGCTGACGACGCAGGTAGCGCCGATGCGAAGGCTGTCGCTGCGCCGCCGGCGCCCGAGCATCAGGTGCCACCAGCTAACCCAGCGCATCCGGCCAGCAAAACACTGCTGCATGGCGGTAAGGTCAAGACCGACGGTGACGCCTACGTGCCGCCGCGAGACCAGGAGCACTCCTGGTTTATGCCTGCCTACAACCACAGTGACAAGCGCAGCGATATCGGCGTGCCGATCGTCAGTTTTCTGTTGCCGGGCTTCGGCCAGTGGCTGAACGAGGACTATACCAGCGGTGCGGTCTATTCGGGGGCAGCGATCGCCGGCTATGCCTACGCCATCAACGTCACGAGTAGCGACCATTTGGCCCACCAGCACGAGGTCATGCGGCAGCGGGCCAGGGATCACGAGGTCAGTGAGCAGAATGCCCTGGCGCAAAAGGACATCGCCGAGCGCAAAGCCACCTTGGGTGGTCTCGTCGCGCAGGGTGCCGGTGGCTTGAGCCTGTATCACAGCTTTCGTACCGCCGTGGCGACGCGCCGTCCCGCCGGTGAATACACCTTCCTGGTCATTGACGAGACGCCGATGGACTTGCTTGCGGCGCCCTTGCATTTTGGGTTCTTGGCCAGGCCGACGACCTACATCCCCTTGGCGATCGGAGCGGCGATCGCCGCCATTCAGGTCAACCGCAAGCCGGACAAGGACATGGTGCGCTCGCGCTTTAACAGCGCTGATGCCCTGTTTATGTCGAGTTTCTCCTACAATGCCGGCACTCACGAGGAGGCCGTGTTTCGCGGCTGGGTGATGCCTATGGCCCGGGAGTACGGTGCCAACGACACCTGGTCCAACGTTATTCAGTCGGTCCTCTTTGCCGCCGCCCATCTGGGCTCGAACTCCACCCCGCTACCGCAGCTGCTGCTCGGTTATGACCTTGGTTACGTCGCGCAAAAAAACCACTGGGCCCTGGCCGAAGGGATCTTCATCCATGCCTGGTGGGATGTGATGGCCTTCTATGCGCAGTATCAGTTTGACTGGAAGTATGCGAAGCAGGCGCGCATCGACGCGCCAAAGCCGGTGCTTTGGGCGCCGCCTTTGGAGTGGCATTTCTAGTTGATTCTAGCCAAGATTTAAGGCAGCCCATAGCTGCCTGACCTAGTAAGCGGCTGGAAGTCATGGTTTGCACACAGGCGCAGTAGGGAGCATGCCAGCTGAAAAATCCACCCGACATGGTGTCTGGCTCGAGGCCGAGGCAGAGCGGTTCTTGCCAAAAATTCTGCCGGGCTCGTTGTGCCGATCCCGACATTGCCTGTGGTGCTCACGGTCAGAGCGTGCGCAGTGCCACTTGAGTAAGCTACGTCCAGCAGACCGGCTGGGGACGTTGATCCAATCCCTAAAGCGCCAACAGCAATCGGTTGACAAATATAACCCCAATGTGCCATATTCACGCAGATGTTTTAAAGGCGCGAGGGTGGTTGCGTGCATTCTCAGGAAATCATGAGAAGAATCAGATCACTGATTGCTGCTGGTAAAATCAGGATTCTCAAACATGCCGCCGACCGAATGGCGTTGCGTGGTTATACGTTGCCCGAGATTGAGCAGGTGCTTAAGGGTGGGTTTCATGAAATTGAGCGAGATGAGTATGATCAGACCCACGCAGTTTGGACGCATGCAATCGAAGGCTCAACCCGCGATGGCCGTACGACGAGAGTTGTTGTGGTCATCGTTGGTGAGCTGCTCGTGGTGTCGGTTGTCGGGCCATTAAGATAGAGGAACTATTATGAAGGATCGCAAAACCAAAGTTACTAAAAATTTTATCTATGGTGGTCTCGGCTTTCCGGTGATTTTTAGAACGGTTGAAGTCAAAGAGGTCATGGGCGAGTCGGTACCGAATATCAATCATCGCAAGTTGCAAGACGTTGCATTTCTCGCCCTTTTAGATGCTAGCTTCAAATTTACGGGGGCTCATCTTTCTTTTGTGCGTCATTACATGGGATTAAAACAAGACGATTTGGGCCAGAGGCTTGGACTGAGCGGGCATAGCATGGTCTCCAAATGGGAGAAGAAGAAGGCTGCGGCGACAGGTATGTCAAGCGCAATCGAGGCTGGTGTCCGCATCCTGATGCACGAATATTTAAACAATTCACAGATCCCGATCAAGGCCGTGATCCTAGTGTTGGCAGGCGACCTCGAGGAGCCAAAGGGGCCTGTCCCGATTGCAGCTTAGGCCGACGCTGCCACTGGCTTGCGTGGATTACTCGACTTTCAGCCGCTTACCAGGTCACCCAGCTTTGGGCGGCCGTAAATCTTGGATAGAATCACCCAGCTCTCGACCTTGCTTTCGCCCAGTATCAGTTTGCCGCCACCTATGCTAAACACGGACGCAGCTTTTTGCCCACGGCCCGCGCCCTGGGCGTTGCCGCCTAAGCGGTCCGATTCTAGCCCTCGTCAACCCATTGATATCGTGACACTATGCAAGCACATACGCACCCATGGGCCCGCCTTGGCCTAGGCGAGCGGCCGATCTTTCTCGCTCCGCTAGCTGGGGTCTCCGATCATCCCTTTCGTCGCCTGTGCGCCCTTCACGGCGCGACCTTGACCTATGTCGAGATGCTTTCGGCGACCGCTCTGCTATTTGAGAGCCCCCGTACTTACGGCATGATGGACCGCCACGCGAGCGAGCGGATTCTCGGCGTTCAGCTGACCGGTAAGTCGGCCGACGAAACGGCCCGGGCCGTCGCGATCCTCGATGCCTTGAGCTTTGAGACCATCGATCTGAATATGGGCTGTCCTGTTGCCAAGGTCGTTAAAAGCGGCTGTGGCAGCGCCATCCTGCGCGACCCAAAGCGCGTCTATGAAACGGTCAAACTGGCGACCGAGGCGACTGGTAAACCGCTTTCGGTTAAGATCCGCCTCGGCTGGGACCGCCAGTCCTACTCCTATCTCGAGGTCGCCGACGCTGCGGCCCAGGCCGGAGCCGCTTGGTTGACCATCCATGGCCGGCTGCGCTGTGATGACTATTCGGTGCCGGTGGACCTTGAACGGATCGCTGAGATCAAGCGCAAGCTAACCATCCCGGTCGTTGGCAATGGCAATATCTTTAGCCGCGCTGATGCCGTTTACATGCAAGAACGCACCGGCGTCGATGCCGTCATGGTGAGTCGGGGCGCACTCGGCAATCCCTGGATCTTTCGTGACATCGCTGGAGGCGATGCCAGCGTGACCATTGGCGAGTGGCGCGACGCAGTGTTGGCCCACCTCAAGTGGCAGGCCGAAGCCTACGGCTTGACCTCGGGATTTGCCGCCGTCTGCATGCGCAAACACCTGCTGTGGTACGTCAAAGGTTGGCCTGGTGCGAAAAAATTACGCGAGCAGTTATCGCACATTGAATCGCTCGAAGATGCTGGCGCCCTGATCGACGCCTTTGCCGCCGGCATCACCGCTTCGGGTGAAACCCTGCGCCTGCCGGTCACCCAGGAGCAGCAAGAGGGTCGTTTTGTCTGGGATCCGAAGTATGAGATGGACCGCAAATTGGACCGCGGCGTCGGCGACGAGTTAATGAGTCCGCCGGAAAGTGCTTCCATATAGCAAACATTTATATTATAAATTGAGGCGACTTTCTAAGGATTTTGCCTCCATTGTAATGCTATGTCAAATTGATGCGCAACTGTTAATGATGATGATCTAAAGTCACATGATTTAGCCATCTTAGCTTCAGACCTTGCTCAGAATTATAAACATCCTCCCATCGCTAGCTTCGAGGACCAAGACGTCATGACTAAACCCAGCCGCCCTTGTGTACTGTTTGCGTTCATGGCGCATCTAACCATAACCAATGGTGTCTTTGCTGCGTCGGATACCTTCGTTGCCGAAGACGGTGGACTGCAGCGCGAAAACGAAGCCGATGAGGCCGAGCAAGGAGGACCGACGGCCGCCGGCCCAGTGGGCGAGCGACCTGATGACAAAGACGAGCGCACCGGGCTGCTATGGATCTTCCCCGAGGCCTATGCCAACTTCGAACTGCGGCATGTGACCCTGCGCCAGATGAGCCGCGACCGCGGCTTAGTGCATGTCACCGGCGGACCCATCTTGCTCGATAACAAGCATGAACTAGTGGACAGCCCGCATTGGGAGCTGCGGCCGACGATCGGTAGCACCTTCTTGAACGGCAAGCTGGATTCGGCTTTTACCTTCGTCTTTGTCAACGACATCGGTTCGAGTGAACTGGTCAAACACGACGTTATCAACTACACGCAGTGGAACGTCATCGACGGGAAATTCAATGCCAATAGCCCTTATCTGCTCGGCCCCTCGGCGTTCACCGATTTGATGACCGGCGACAACAGTGGCGCCAGCTTCGCTTATTCGGATATCGGCTTCTTTGGCGAGGCTAACTACCAATTCCCCGTTCCCACCGGCTCCTTCACCGTCCGTGGTTACCTAAACCCAACTATGGAAGTCTCCAGCCCAGAGCAAAACAAGAAGAACCGCTCCACCCTCGTACGCGGCAACGACCCAGGACAACGGCGTGGAGTCTCGAGCAGCCCACTCGTGGATACCGATTTGCCCGCAGATGCGCCCATGGCGGCTCGGCAAAAGCACCCGCTGTACCTGGCCTTCTACGGCATCGGTGGCACTTATAAACCAAATAGCCTTGAGCACCTCTCGTTGGCCTTGAGCTTTGATATCATCGAGACCTGGAAGCCGGTCTACAAAGAGACCGTGGTTCCAGGCCAGTCCGAAACCTCGGTCAAGCTGGAAAGCCACGAGCGCGACGCCGTCAGTTTTGCTCGCTTCACCGCCACCTATGAAGTCAGCAAGCGTGTCACCGTGGTGAATCAGCTGCGTCATTATACGGCCGGTCTATGGGAGCGCGGGATCAGTGCCGACAATCCAGAGCGCACGGCACAGGTCGGACCGGTATCGTGGGAAAATCGCTTAAGCCTCGCGGTGACCCTGTTTTAACCAGGCGCCGCCGTCTCGCTTGCGCAGATGCGCCGAGGCTTTGACCAAGGGCAAGAACGCAGCGCCCAGCCGCTGGAGTGCCACCATGGCGTGATGGGCTGGCGATGACGATCTCTCCGGCTAGGCCTCGCTTGGTGAGCGCCAAGTCAGGGCTGGAATCGGTCTTGCGGCTGCGTTGATGGCTTCGCCGCTGAGACCAGAGTCAGGCACCGACGAGATCCCGCTTAGGCTGACACCACCCAGGCCTTAACCAGCATCGGCAATATGGCGCTGGCCGCCTCCAAAACCTTACACCTCGGCACCTACGCCGTCGATCCCTCAGGCCTGTACCTGGGCAGGCCACTGTACTAGTGATCGACGGGGATCCGCCCGCATGAGTGGGTGGATCCCAGGCCGCCACATGCGATTGCAGTCGTCCCGTCTCTGTACGGCGATCTCGCCCTTGGAAGGATGCTTTTTTCTGTCCCAGCCCCGATTCCGGTACCTTGTAAGGTATAATGAGTACAGAGCCTCACCTCGGTTCTTTATCAAGAGACCCAAAGTCATGAAAATCAGCGACCTATATTGGAAAAAAGGCAGTCTTAATATTAGGATAGATATGTTCACCCGCTCTGGTGATGCAACCCACCCCGGCGGTCGCAATGAGCATGGACCTGGCCATGTGCATGTAACCGACTCAAACGGCGACCTTTCAACCGTTCAGATATCGACACAAGAGCAAATCGACGGCACGCTTGATCCACGCGACCGTATCTTGGTGCGAAAATGGGTGAAGATGCACAGGGAGAAGCTACGTCGGCGGTTTAAATCTTGCATGCAAGGTAGAAAGCCCAACAAGATCGACGGGCTCGTAGAGTAAGGTTAGCTATGACATCACTAAAAAATAATTATCGTTTCAGGCGGTTAACGGAGATCCTGAGAATCGATGGTCTTCGTGCCACTGTCAAATTTGACGATGGATGTGAAAGGGTGTTTGACGGCGCTGTCTACGGTGCCCTCCTCCCACGGACCGAACTTACTCGGCCGCTGATCGACAAGTCTCTCTTCAAGTCAGCCTTCATCGACAACGGAAACCTGGCTTGGCCCAACGGTTTTGACGTTTTTAGCGAAGAAGTATATAACCACGGCGGGCGCCACCCTAAAGTGAAGGGATGCTGAGCTTGGCAAGCAAGATAAAGGTAGCAACGATCAAACTTGAAGACCTCGGCGAGGAATTTGATTTAGTGGTCTACGCTTTGCCGGGGGCTATCGATCATATGTTCGTGCTAGCTAGCCCCTTCGACAAGGACGAAGCTGTGCTAGAACTCAAGTCGGGCGATATTGTAACGGGCAAACTCAAACCCTCGGTGCATTTTCTGGCTTGTGAGTGGCTCGGTAAGCACCGTAAATGGTTAAAAAGTGCGCTGCTGAATGCCTCAAGCAACAAGAAGCCTGAGACCTTTCTGGTTAACTCTGCCGCCTAGGCCAACACTCCCACCATGGCGTGATGGGCTGGCGATGACGATCTCTCCGGCTAGGCCTCGCTTGGTGAGTGCCAAGTCAGGGCTGGAATCGGTCTTGCGGCTGCGTTGATGGCTTCGCCGCTGAGACCAGAGTCAGGCACCGACGAGATCCCGCTTAGGCTGACACCACCCAGGCCTTAACCAGCATCGGCAA
>CAIYRB010000035.1 GCA_903928445.1 uncultured Pseudomonadota bacterium
CACTGACGAAATACTTACTAAGCGAATGTTCTCCGTAACATAGAAAAATCTATGGAGCATTGCAATGTAGTGGCAACACACAATTGCCACTAATCCCCAGATGCCAAGGCTGGCGCCCAGGGGCGGTTGACCGCGTGAGCAGACGTTGACTACGGCGCGGCCGCGACGATCCTGTCTGCTCCTGCGGAGATGCCGCTTGGTTGCTCACCTTCGGTCGCGGCGACCGCTGGCCGAGCGCGTTCAATAAGTGTTACTATTTTGATACGGGCCTACTACTTGCTGAAGTAGATTTCGCCTATGGCGCTTTGGCGAGTGAACAGGACGTATCCTACAAAGGGCCTCTTGCGGAGAACTTCTTAGCAGCCGAACTGGTGCGCCAAGGAATATCGCTTTTTTGCTACGCCAAGGCCAATTCAACAGCCGAGATTGAATTTGTTGTGCAGCGCGATGTGGATGTCATCCCGATCGAGGTGAAGAACAATTACGCCAGAGCAAAGAGTCTGGATGTTTTTATCCAGGAATTTAAGCCACCCTATGCGCTTAAGTTATCCAACCGCCGAGGCGATTTAAGCACGCAGATAAAACATTATCCAATATACTTGGCGGGAGCTTGTTTGAAGCGCTTTATAGTCAGTCCAATGCGGGCAGGGGTCGGTCCGCGGTGATGCCCTGCGCCTCCACAACATTACAGTACCGGCCGTCCGTTGAAGCCGAGTCGGCTAAACGCGTCGCGCCAGTGTATATAGGTCACTCCTTCGTCGATGCGGTTGACCGGATCCTGAGAGATGACATAGGCATCGGCATCGGGGAAGCTTGGTAGAAACGAACGCACGTGACGGCCATCCGCGTGAGTTGCGACGAGCTTCGACTTGATCTCAATGAGGGCGGTTCGTTGACCCGGTCGTTCCATGATGAGATCGATCTCTGCTTGGTCGGTGCTGAGGTAGGAAAACTTGGCCTCATCCTCTTGGTAGCTCGATAGGCGATGGAATTCGCCAACCAACCATTGCTCAAAGGCCGGGCCAAAGTCGGCGCTTCCTTGCAAGGTCGGTATGGTCAGGTGTCCCCTAAGGGCCTTAGTGACACCGCCATCAAACAAATAAAACTTTGCGGCCTGACGCTGACGTTTACGCAAACTGTGATGAAATGATTCGAGGTAGAAGCCCAGGAGGGTGTCGCTAAGAATCTCGTAGTAAGTCTTTACTGTTTTGTCGCGAACGCCGACGTCACGAGCGATCGAGGCATAGTTGATCACCTCCCCCGACATCTGCGCTGCGATCGGCAAAAATTTCCGAAACGGCTCCAACCTTTCAATCAAATGCTCTGCCCAGATCTCTTCTTTAAGGTACGTGGATGCGTAGCTGCGCAAGAAAGCCGCCCGTTGCCGGTTCGTCTTCAAGCCGAAGATCTTCGGCAATGTCCCCCAATTGAGCGCAGTCTCAAGGTTGAAATCCTCCGCTAACTCGACATGAGTGAGCGGGAACAGGTGGTTGACAAATGCTCGTCCAGCCAAGAGGTTGACGCCCTCACGCTTTAGCTTACGGGCGCTTGATCCGGTGAGTGCGAAGTGGACTTGGCCAAGACGTTCATCTTCGATCACATCATGGACCACGTCGAGCAGCTTTGGGAGCTTTTGGATTTCATCGATCACCACCCACTTAGGCTTCCTCAGCTCGACTTCATTGCGGAGAAGACCTGGCTGGAGGGCAAGCCGCTCTTCGTGGGCGGCTACCAGCAGGTCGTAGCGGAGGACGGTGGCCGCGTCCAAATGAGCAAAAATCTCTCGCAGCAGCGAGGTCTTGCCGGTTCCGCGGGCACCAAAAAGGAAGAAGCTCTCACTTAAAATCGGTTGTGCTAGCCGTGTATATCGGGCCAATTTCGTACTCCCTAGAAGACGGATTATGAGGCATAATCCGTACACTAGTGTACTATTTATATCGGCAAGTGTCTAATTTTAATGAATTGTATGTGACGGCGGCCCATTGCACTGAAAAGTTCCGATTAGGCGCTACTTCGTGCCCCCATCAGCATGGCGACAATCAAAAAGAGTGCACCGGTCCAGCAGACGCCGTTCCATCCGGCATGCTGCCATGCTAGCGCGGAGGTATCCGATCACGGCGGAGGCACATGCGAACACGGTTGTGTAGTGGCGCTGATAGAAGCGGATCGGTTGAGCGAGAACCCGCGGCGAGTGCTTAGCGTGAGAATCCGTATACAGGTGTATTCAAAGCCTATGCCGATCAGAAGAGCACTTCGACTGAAGCAAAGCGCTAGTGTGGGCGACGGCTGGAAAAAAACCTATGTGTGTAGGCCAATTAAATTTACACCTTCAAGTGTCCGTTGATTCCGCAAATTAACTGAATAATATCAATTACTTAATTAAAATATTATCTTTTGGCTTAAGTTCCGACTTGCTTGACCCGATAAAAGTATATATCATATGATATATACCACGGAGGAAGCACAATGAATACCGGCAAACTCTTCAATAATGGACGCTCGCAGGCCGTGCGCCTGCCCAAAGAGTTTCGCTTCGAGGGGACCGAAGTCTACGTCAAGCGGCTTGGGAACGCTGTTGTGCTTATTCCTACCGCAGACCCTTGGGCTAACTTGCGGATGAGCCTTACGATGTTTCCCGATGATTTCATGAAAGCTGGCAGAGAGCAGCCCCCGCTGAAGGAAAGAGAGGACTTTTAATGTTCATGCTCGACACAAATATCTGCATCTACCTTATTAAAGGTAAGTATCCAGCGATTGAAAAAAAACTTTATATGAAAGCGCCGATAGATGTCTGTCTCTCCTCAATCACAGTCGCCGAGCTGTATGCGGGGGCCAATAAGAGTCAGGCAGCGGAAAAAGCCAAGAAGGCTTTGGAGAGTTTTTTAACGCCATTCGATGTGTTGGATTTTGATTTTGAGGCTGCCGTTGTTTATGGAGAGCTTCTTGCAAACCTTGAGAAAAAAGGGACTCCAATAGGTCCACAGGATCTCTTCATAGCAGCGCAGGCTCTCTCACAAAACTTTGTGCTCGTGACACACGACAGCGATTTTCAAAGGGTTGAAAACCTTAAAACCGAAGATTGGACCAGCTGATAGTGCTTGCGCTACAGCTACTGCAAGATCCCTCCCGACTATCACTAATTGTGAGTGGTAAGTACGATTATAGGGGAAGTGAGCGAGCTTTGCCCAGCCCCATGGGACCAGGAACGCAGTTCGCAAGAGCGAGTCGAGGGCGCAGGCCAAATGTTCGAATGGTACAGAATGTTCACATCATCGCCATTCAATGGGTGAACAAGCGAAGTCGCTTACCGCGGTTTGGTACCATCCTGAAATTCCACACCAATGGTGCGGTCGCTAGCATCCTTCGGCGCAATCCCGTCGAGCAAACGTCGTATAGAATCATTATTGAGGCGATCAAAGGTAGGACGATAGTGACCAGACTTGTTATTGAGCACTAGAACCTTCTTCTCAACGTCAAACCAACCCTCCCCGCCCGCAAGGACTGAGCCCATCACGGGCGCGGTATCTTCGATTCGGTTCAGGTCGATCGAAGCCAACAAGCCATGAGTCAGGCCGTTCTCTGGGCCATAGCCGACGACGACCAAACCATCGGGACGGACTGCCCAGATGAACTTCGAGTCGACCCGAGCATCAACCATAGCCTTCGCGATCTCCGGGAGATCGGCGGTGATATGACAATCAGGCGAGGCTTTGAACCGCTCGATCTCAGCCGCTAGGTCATAGGCCTTGCGAGGTGTCAGGGGATCACCAAAATCCTCTGGATGCAGCCAACTAGGATATGGTTCCAGACTTGCCAGTAGCGCATTGCGATCGCCTTTGAACTGTGCTGATAGCAGTGTTTTGTCGGCTTTGACCGCGTCATAAGTGCCGTCCAATACCGCCGGCACCTCAGATTCGCCAAAGCCAAAAACCTTAGCACAATTGGCTCCCCCACACAGTCCTGCACCGCTCCCGACCACTTGGCGTAAAATTTGATCGAGTTGACCGCGCGGGATGCCTTGCTTGCGCAGGATTTCGGCGATCAGTTCTTGCTGCAAGCTAGAGCGCCTCAGCTGGCCAGTTGCCACTTTGACCGCGTTCGCGCCAAGTCCGGCTAGCGATTGCACCATCTCGCGGATTTCGGCCTGAGGTTTAGGCTTGGGCACCGCCAAGAAGTCGGTGGCAAACGAACCGTATCCGGCCAGTTCGGCACCATTTTGGACCCCGTGTGTCGATTTGCAGGATCCGAGCAGCGAAGTTAATATGAACAATATGTAAAGAAAAGTTTTCACCGCCACCCCCTTTTTGATTCCTATCATACCATTCAAAAGCTTCGCGAACCAAAGCGCGTAGACCTGGTTCAGCGCCAACAGCCACTGGAGGTGGGTGGCGTCTTTAAAAGGTATGAGCGAGGGCCATGTCAGCGTTTGCCGAGCCAAGTCCAGCGCCATGGATCATCACGCGAACCTCCCTTCCCTAAAGCACTGACTTTTACAGCCTGCTCCGGGTCTAGGCTGGGGTGAGTTGTTTCAGAACAATCACCACCGCTGACTATGACGCACCGAGGGCGCGCGCCAGGCGGGCGAGCTTCTTGTCGAGGGTCCAAAGCCTGGCGCGACTGAGCAAGCTCGCTGACAGCAAGTGCGCATCGATCCAGCCAATGCCTTTGCCGTAGAGTTCGTAATCCTCCAACAGCGCCAACACTTCCGCATCGCTAGCGAGGTTCGACGGGGGTAACAGGGGCAGCAACGTTAGAATCTCCGACCGCTGCCGATGGCCGCCACAGGCGATTTCGCCGATGACAAATGGGTGAGTCAGAACCTGTTCCTCTTTCAGAAGGTTCCGCAAATCCAGATTGTTGGATTTAAAGTGGTCAATCCAGACCGACGTGTCGACTAGAACCATGAATACTCACCCATTGGAAATATTCAGCCAGCTCGACGCCGTGCCGGTACCTTGGCCTTCGCATCACTGCCCCCAAGTACAGCCAGCCGTTCCGCCGCCGCTCGCGATATCAGCGCCTCCAACCCAGCATGCAGCAGCGCAGTTTTCTCCCGGATGTTGGTCAGCTCCATGGCTTTTTTTACCAGATCGTCTTTGAGGATGATGGTCGTTCGCATAGTTCCTCGGGAAGTTGTCGCATATGTTATGTATGATATTATATGCATAGCGTATATGCAATCCCGTCATCAAAAATGACCCTAGGCGATGTTGTTACAAGCTGATGTTTCGTGAACGACTAGGCTACAGCCGGAGCTTGCCAATTCCAAGGCAGTAGCTTCTCGACTTCATCTGCCGTGGTCGCCCTAGGCAGCTCAGTGAACACTGCAGTCATATAAGCGATAGGGTTCCAGAGAACCAGTTCCTTCTAGGCTGGCTGCAAAATGCCAAACGCCCACAGGGGCACGGTGCTGGGGTCCGAGGATGGCTCGGGCGTATCCTGCACGATGAACCCTTGGGTCTCGCCCCTAATCTGCTTCTTGGTCTTGTTCGGCCCACCGACTTCGAATGAGTAAGGTCCTGACACGAAATCTGCCTGGCGATGGTGCGCCAGTACGTCGTGACCGGCTAGCGCCATGCTGGTTAGGAAGAACGTTTCACGTATGGAGCTGATACCGCGGCAGGCCTATGAATGATTGGGTGCGATGCGCTTTCAAGCTTAAGTTGATGGCTATGACCCCGGTATAGACATTATATAAATAGCCAATAATAAACAAATTATTGGAAGGATATCTATCAATTTGCCGCACCAATGGATATCATATCGGAGATAACCAAAACACATCTGGGGTATAGCATGGCCTGCTTGACTAAAAAATTTTCCAGCTTATCGCCGTACGTTGCTCTGCTTTTGGTGGCTTTCATATCCTGTAAACCATTCGGGTCTAAAGCCACCTTTACAGGAAGCGCCTCCGTCGTAAGCTTTTCACCAGCAAGCGCCGCGGGGTCAGTTTGGGAGTACTGCGTACCGTACACCAGCTTGGGTACCGCCGATGAGTCGCAGCGAACTTTCGTAATATACACGGCAGTAACGTGGACCTGGACATCCGTCACCGATAAATCTGCAACTATGAAGGTTCAAGGTGTCGCTGTCAGCGCCGACTCGGACTGCAAAACTAGAACAATAAATGGTGATGAAATAAAAATACCGAGCTGGGTCAATCCCGATCAATCGCATTTCTGGTATAAAAGCCTCAATGAATATTTGAACCAGACCACGATAATAAGCTACAAGGTCGTCTCACGTTCGCCAGACAATAAAAAAATGAGCGTGTTAGATGAAAAGTCACAGCAACGTGGAGATTTCACCTTGCTTGAAAATTCGACCAAAATGAAGCTCGACCAAACTGGCCCAAATGGCACCGCAACGCTCGAATTCACTCTAGTCCCGCCCGTCACTGGATTTGGCGGATGAGATAAAACACTTGCAAGCTCCGCCATTTGTCGCTTTGCTAGAGGGATGACATCAAGGAAAAAAACGAGGCGACGGCCAGAGCCTGTCGTTGTCTGCCTAACAGCCAAGGATAGGTCGAAGCTTCGACGTCTAACGTCTCGTGGCGGTGGTAGGCAGCAATCGCAGCGTGTGATCCGCGCGGTAGTATGACGAAGCGGGATTATTCTTATTGCGGGGGAGCTATCTTGAAAGCGAGGCCGAGTTTGTCACGAGGCCCGATGCCGACGAGATGTTCCAGGATAACGCTGCGATCACCGCCGCACTCGGCGCGCCCGTGCAAAGCAAAATCGTTTTCGGTCCCCGGGCCGGCGAGTATGTGTGCAAGATCGGCAAAGGCTTCGGCAGCGAGGGCGAGACGCCGCTCGTCAAAGGGTTGAAATGCGTCCAGGTGAAAGGCTTTAACCTCCAAGCCGCCACCTATGTCGGCCCAAACGATCGCCGGCACCTTGAAGAACTTCTCGCCTACATGACGAGACCACCGCTCGCCAATGACCGGCTCAGTGTAGTTGGTCGAGACAATGGGGCCAAAATGACAACGGTGGCCAAGCTTGAAGGGGCGGCTACTTAAGTTGACCCCTTCGAATGTACTACAAGCTATCAGGGACTTAGCGTCGAGATTCTGCGGGGAAGCATCCCTTTAGGCTCGTCGCGGGCGCTGTTTGCACTAGCGACTAGCTAAAGTGAATCTCACATTCTACCGACCCCAACTTGGTGGATCGGTAACTTGATCAGGAGATCATATGAATATGCTACGAGTCGACTTTATCATTGCTGTTGGTCTATTGTTTGCTTCATGCAAACAAGCCGCCGATAGTTCTGCAGCGTCAAGTCCTGCCGCGCCAAGTCCTGCAGCGGCAACTCAGAGTACTGGAACCCCAGGGGTCAACTCCGGCCTCGGCCAAGCGCCCGGTACAGCAGGAACACCGCAGTCAGCCGCAGTCGGCGCCATACCTCAGGCATGGATTGGGACATGGAGAACTGCTGCATGCAGCTTGATAACGGGTGGACAAACCTACGTCCTCATGCAACTCAGCATCGCCGCAAACGGATCATACAACAATATTGCAAGAGAATTTACGGATCCGGGCTGTACTCAACTACTGAATACAACCACAGTAGTCTCAACCATGGTAGCCGGCGCTGCCAGCACAGCGGTGCCCAGCGCTACAGAAGTTAGTCATACGAATTTACAGTATGCCTATCTCTCCAACTCTCAAGCCGATGCGATCGAAACCAATAGATTTTTTGCCGCAAGTGCTCAAAAGTCTCCCCCGTGCGCAGGCATCAATGTAGTAGTTGGCACGAATATCGATATCACCAACTGTGCTAAAGGTCTCTGGGGAGGTAAGGTTGACAGCCTAATAGCTGTAACGGGTAATACCTTGTATCAAGGCGACTGTAGCGGCAACGCTTGTATAAGTCCCGCACGAGCGACTTCTCTTGACACGACTAAGCCCTTTACCAGGGTGCAATAACGTCAAGATCCGTGAATAAAGCATGTAGCTATGGCGTTGATTAGTCGCTGCGCGAAACGCGCCAGCGACTAGTTAAAGATATGATCGATGTCCTGACCAGTTTTTGCGCTTGTCTTTACCAAGAAGACGCTGTCTCATGCCGCAATGATAAGTGGCCGGCACAAATCATAATTCTCCAGACTGCTTAGCGATCATGGTGATTTAGAACATGTCCGAAAAATTCCCTGCCTCCCTACTTCCGCGCCTCTGTGCTTAAAATTGGGCGTTTGGGTTTGACCACGGAGGCGCG
>CAIYRB010000036.1 GCA_903928445.1 uncultured Pseudomonadota bacterium
AAACGGTGGGTGCACATGCGTTCATATGCAGCGACTCGCTAAACGCAGTACAGGTCCTTAACCACTTTACCGCCGAGAGTCCACTCATGCAGCACGTTCACCGAGTCATTTTGGGACTGGATGCCACTCGCCAAATAGCCGACTCATCCTCATTTGTGCACTGTTTTGGGCCAGCGAACCCCGAAGCTGATCACCTTAGTCGAGGAGAATTTGAGCGGTTCAAAGAATTTTGTGCAGACTTACGCGTCACTCCATGCGAGGTACAGGTGCCGCCTGCCGCAAAAGCTCTACTAGAGCGTGGCTACGAAGTCACCGGCCTTGATAATATCAATGATTACTATGACGTTCGATTAAAGCACGATCGGCTCCAAGAACTCAAAGGCTCGAAACATGCAGGGGCTTTCACCTTTCATAAGCTTGACCTGGTCGACGCTAGCCAGGTGCAACGATTGTTTGACGACCAAAAGTTCGACGTCGTCGTGCACCTGGCAGCCCAAGCCGGTGTCCGCTACAGCTTGGAAAATCCGGGAGCCTATATCAAATCTAATATCGAGGGATTCACCTCTATTTTGGAGGGCTGTAGGCACAGTGGCGTCAAGCATCTGATCTATGCTTCTAGTAGCAGCGTTTATGGGCTCAACGGCAAGCTGCCCTTTAGCGAAGCCGACAGGGTCGACCACCCGATCAGCCTGTACGCCGCGACTAAAAAGAGCAATGAGTTGATGGCTCATACCTATGCGCATCTTTTTCGCCTCCCGACGACAGGTCTGAGGTTCTTTACGGTCTACGGCCCTTGGGGACGACCCGACATGGCGATGTTTATTTTTGCCAAGGCGATCCTGGAAGGTCGACCCATCACGCTGTTCAACGGCGGCGATATGCTTAGAGACTTCACCTATGTCGACGACGTGGTCGAAAGCATCGTTCGTCTATGCGAAAAGCCTGCTACACCGGATAGCCAGTGGAATGCTTGCGATATGGCGCCTGACACCAGTAGCTCCCCTTATCGGATTTTTAACATCGGTAATCACGATCCGATCGTCGTTAAGGACCTGATTGGTTTGATGGAGAAGCGCCTTGGCAAACAGGCCACGGTGCTGTCGCAGCCCATCCAGCCAGGGGACGTGCGGGCGACGTTTGCGGACACCGAGAGATTGATGAAGCACGTAGATTTTCAACCAAAGACCTCGATCGAGTCTGGTTTGCATCGCTTCCTTGACTGGTTGCTGGCCTATCGGCAGCGATACGGGCAAGCTCAGGCGCATTAAACGTCAACGGGAGTACTTAGCATGCGGAATCTTGTTATCGCCGAAGTTGGCTCGGTCCACGATGGGTCTTTTGGCAATGCGACGAAGTTGATCGAACTGGCCGCGCAGTTGGGCGCCGATGTGGTGAAGTTTCAAACCCACCTAGCCGAGGCGGAGTCGCTGGCCTCTGCCCCGGCACCGGCCTATTTCACCAAGGAATCGCGGCTTGATTACTTCAAACGGACTGGGTTTTCGACCAGCCAGTGGAAGGAGTTGGCTAACCATGCGCGGGCTTGTGGCATCATGTTTATGTCGTCGCCCTTTTCGCTCGAAGCTGTCGATCTTCTCGAAGAAGTAGGCAACAGCATCTATAAAATTCCCTCGGGAGAAGTGACGAATACCCCCCTACTTGAAAAAATCGCGGGCTTGCGCAAGCCTGTCCTGTTGTCGTCGGGCATGTCCGATTGGGCCGAGCTCGATCAGGCTGTCGAGATCCTCAAACGGTGCGGTGATCTCACGGTCATGCAGTGCTCTTCCATCTACCCTTGTCCGCCCGAAAAGGTCGGCCTCAATATCTTGACTGAGATGCGGGCGCGATATGGGGTTGGCGTTGGTTTGTCGGATCATACCCTGGGCTTTGCCGCTCCTCTGGCGGCTGCAGCGCTCGGCGCGTCGGTCATCGAAAAGCATCTGACCTTTTCTCGCCTGATGTACGGCAGCGATGCCGCTCATTCGATGGAGCCGCAAGATTTCAGGTCCTTGACGATGATGCTGCGCGAAGTCTGGACGATGCGAGACCATCCCGTGGATAAAAATGATCTCGGTGAATACAAGAATATGAAGGTCATCTTCCAGAAGAGCCTTGTCGCCTCGAGCGACATCCCAGCCGGCACGGTGCTAACCCCCACCTTGCTTGCCTATAAGAAACCTGGTGATGGCATCCCCGCGGCCAGATACAGCGAATTCGTCGGACGCCGGGTCAACCGTCCGATCGCCAAAGACACTATGCTCTTTGAGGCGGACTTTTCCTAAATGAGCGTGATCGGCTTAATCCCTGCGCGTGGTGGGTCCAAAGGTATCCCGAAGAAGAGCATTGCCCCTTGTGCAGGTAAGCCTTTGCTAGCCTATACGGCTGCTGCGGCATTGGGTGCATCGAGTCTAGATCGTGTGATCCTGAGTACGAACGACAGGGAGATCGCCGAAGTCGGCCTGGGTCTTGGCCTCGAGGTGCCCTTTATCCGTCCTGAAGCCTTGGCTCAAGATGCCACAGGTATGCTCGACGTGATGCAACACGCAGTGATGTGGTTGGCCGAACACGGGGAAAAAGTGGAGGCGATCGTTCTGTTACAACCGACCTCGCCCCTGCGTCGGTCGGAAGATATCGACCAGGCCTATAGACTTTTTTCCGAGGGGAATACGGGCAGCGTAGTCAGTGTGGTCGAAGTACCGCATCAATTTAACCCGATCAGCGTTATGAATGAATGCGACGGCATCTTGACGCCCTTCTTACCCGATGCGCCTCTCATCACCCGGCGCCAAGACAAGCCTAAGGTCTACGGTCGCAATGGGCCGGCGGTCCTGATCACACGCCCGGCCGTGATTATGGCTGGTTTGTTGTATGAACAACCAATTTGTGGCTATATCATGGAAGATAGGTTTTCCATCGATATTGATAGCCCTGCCGATCTGTTATACGCGGAATTTCTGCTTCAGCATCACGGAGTCTTGTTATGAGAAAAATTTGTGTAGTGATTGGTTCACGTGCCAACTACAGCAGCATCAAATCGGCTATGACTGCTATCAAGGCGCACCCTGAACTTCATTTAGATGTAGTCGTCTGTGCTTCGGCTTTGATCGATCGGTACGGATCGGCGGTAAAGCTCATCGAGCGCGATGGGTTTAAGCCTGCGGCTCAAGTGCATATGTTGATTGAAGGTGAGACCCCACTCACCATGGCCAAATCAACCGGCCTAGGTTTGCTGGAGCTAGCCACGGTCTTCGAACAATTGAAGCCCGATGTGGTGCTTACGGTTGGAGACCGTTTTGAGACCATGGCGACCACTCTGGCCGCAGCTTATATGAATATCACGGTCGCTCATACTATGGGCGGTGAAGTCAGCGGAACGATCGATGAGAGTATTCGCCACGCGGTCACAAAATTCGCCCATCTGCATTTTCCGGCTAGCCAGGACGCCAAAGAGCGCATCATCAAATTGGGCGAGCGCGCGGAAAATGTCTACCTGGTCGGGTGTCCAAGGATCGATCTGGTGTCCGACATATTGAAGGACGAAGGCGATGACAGAGAGATGAAAGACCTGTTCTCGACCGGTGTGGGTGATTCCTTCGACCTCGATTCGAAGTTCTTGCTGGTGTCACAGCACCCAGTCACCACAGAGTACGGAGCTGGTGAAGACCAGATCAATGCGACCCTGGAGTCGGTTCGCGAGCTTAAGATGCCCGCCATTGTCTTGTGGCCTAATGCTGACGCAGGGTCTGACGACTTGGCGCGGGGGATGCGCAAATTTCGCGAAAAGCACAGCTTGGAGCAGATCCATTTTTTCAAGAATCTCCCGGTTTCTACCTACGTCAAACTTATGCGCCGTACGTCCTGCCTCGTCGGAAACTCCAGTAGCGGCATCCGCGAAGGCGCCTTTATTGGCACGCCAGTCGTGAACATCGGTTCGCGTCAAGACCAGCGTGAGCGCGGCAAGAACGTCTTGGAAGTAGGCTACGAGAAGCGTGAGATCACCAAGGCGATTATGCACCAAGTCAGCCATGGCCGTTATGCCAGCGAACCAATTTATGGCGATGGCACTGCAGGCCAGAAGATTGCTGACATATTAGTCCATGCGCAAGCACCGATTCAGAAGCGCATAGTCTACTAGAAAGTACGGACATCTTTTTTCGCCCAGCCCCGATTCCTTGGGGCTGGGCTTTCAATTAGTAGACAATCCGCATCTGCCAGATGCCGGACAGTGCGACAAAGGCCAGAGCTGCTAACGTGATGATTTTCACGTGATATATATTCTGCATGCGCCGCTTGACCATGGTGCGTAGGCAAAGAAAGACAACCATGCTACGCAGTGAGATGATGTCCAGATGGTAGTGCGATTTATAGGGTTCTGGCACCAGAAGCATGATCATTGGGATCGTCAGGAGCAAAAAATCCGAGGGCGTAAAAATAAAGTAGCGTCGTTTGATCGTCGTAAAAAAGAGGATCACGGTGCTGAGAAATAGGAAGATAAACAGGTCATTGTAAATATACTGAATGCTCATGCGCGTGCCGGAGAGTTCGATGGTCATAGCATTCAAGTTGTTCGAAGTCAGCAGCACCAAGGCGCCCAAAGAGATCGCAATCGAATCAAAGAAGTCACTGTGCTGCCCTCTCTGAAACAAGCTGACAATCACAATAAAGAGGGCCGCCGCCGCCGCCATATACCCGAGCTCAAGGCTTGAGGCTCCAGAAAAGGCGGGGGCAGCTAAAAGTAACGCATACAGGACGTAGCGATTGGCGCGTTCCCAGTAGCGAATGAGGGCATCGACTTGGCCGCGAATGGCCCAGTGGCTCCTGATGAGCAGCTTGCGAGAGGAGATGCGGGCAATGGCGGCCTTGCTCGGATGAACCCGCATCGGAATGATGAGTAACAGTGCTGCAACTTCGGCATAGGGGAGCCAAGCAAAGTTATACTGATAGAAGACGACGGGAAGGATACCCAGGACCGCTGCCGCCAGTGCGACGAAGTAAACTGCGCTGACGCTTTGGGAATGACTGAGCCCGAGCTTGAGCAGCGTATGATGAAAATGCCGGCGGTCTGGACTCATCGGGCTTAAGCCGTCACGCATCCGGGATATCATCACAAAGGCTGTGTCAAACACCGGAATTGCGAGGCAAAGCACAGCGGATATCAGGGGGATATGGTAGGAGCCTGAGACCTCTGGGATGCGATTTAAGACCAATTGATGATTGATCTCTTCAAGCCGCAAATTGTTGAGGACAATCAGAAGCAGCAAGCCGGTCATGTACCCGAGCCAGTTACTGCCACTGTCTCCCATAAAAATGGTTGCTGGGTAGGTGTTATACTTCAGAAATCCCAGAAGTGATCCGAGAACGGGGACGGTGACGTACAGCAGCAAATGGACGTCCTGGATGCGCACAAAATACAGGAAGCTGAGCATGGTGATGCCGATGATGACCACACCACCGGCCAGACCATCGAGGCCGTCGATCATATTGACCGAGTTGATCGCTCCGACGACGATGAATACGGCGACCATTTCGCCTGCAAAGGCCGGTAAGGCAAAGTATGTGGATGGCGTCAGGGCGATTTCTCGAAGTCCTAACTGACAGATGTGCACTGTTGCATAGGCGCATACGCATTGGATAAACAGCCGCAATCCGGCAGGGAGCGGATATAGGTCGTCGACCAGGCCGAGGGCAAAGATGATACCCGAGATCAAGATCGGGACCTTTAACGGGCTTGCAGATGGCCAGATCATCGTAGTCATGACAAAACCAAGGAAGATGGCGATCCCACCCAAGCGAGGGATGGGCGCGACATGGAGTTTCCTTGGCTGGTACTGCCCCACCACCAACGGTGACGTGGCATCTGGTACGTCATACAGGCCGTAGACGACGCTCAGCTTTAAAAGAAGGGGGACGATGGCTAGTGAGAATGCGGCAGCGGTAATGAAGCCCAGAGCGATTTGAACTGTTTCCATAGTCCTCCCTTTGGAATTCAGCAGGGCTCAGCAAGCCTGAATCACAATCCGCAAGCTCCAACTTAAAACGCTTCGGGTGCCTGACCTATGCTACCGACTAAGATAAGCCTTCGTAAATGCAAAAATATCCCTGAAATTAAAAAGATGGGGTGATGGACAAGGGTAGGAAAGCTTGCTAAAGTCCGGAAAAATTAGGACAGCATCGGCAAGCAAGAAAGTCGTAAGCGCTCCCTTTGCGGTCTTTATGCCCCTAGACTTTTGCTAGGGATCCTTGGTAATGTCTTGAGAACTCGACAAATACCAACAATTGGCTTGAGCACATGGCTTTTAGCTCTCCGACCTTCTTGTTTTTGTTTCCGCCGGTTGTGATGCTGGTCAACCTGGCTATCGACAAGCGGTTCTCGAATGGTTGGCTGCAGCCGGCGAGGTTGGTCTAAAGCCTGATGTGGTGATTCTGGATTTTGTCTAGAGACGACTATCTTTTTACTACTGAGATACCGTTAACCATCTGCTGCAGAGCTGAGTAAGCTGAGTGAATAACCAGTCCCCATTTAGCAAGGTTATCGCTTCCCTTCTGTTGTTCACATACAGTGCTTGGCTGATTGCTGGCGGCCTAGGTGTGCGGGCTGGGGTTTTGCTTCACAGTAGTATCGTGGGCGATGTCGTCGCCAATCTAGACCTTGTCGTGCTGATCCTGAGCGTAAGTTGGTCCATCCAAGCACGGCTACGCAGGGTGTGGCTTCATTTGACGGTGGCCAGTGTCATACTAGGGCATTCGTTTGCCAGCTTATACTGGCCTTCGCTCCGCATAGGCGTGCCGATCCAGGACTATTTGCTGGCTGATCAAGTGTCATCAAATTATTCCTTTCATTGGGCCTTGGTGCTCTGGCGGCACGCTGTGGTCGCTGTGGTCGGCGCGATAACGGCTCGCTCTGCTTACGAGTTTCTGTCCAGGCGCTGGCGTGTTTACTTTCGTATTGTCGCCCTAATGCTGTTTGTCGTCACTTTCGCTGTAGTGTCGGTGCAAAAATTTTGGCACCTGGACTTCTTGGCTGAGGGGGCTGGTAATTCCATGAGCGCCATTCGCGCTCCAGGATTGCTGGAGGATTCTGGAGCATCGACGGTTTTTTGCGCGATATTGGCAGCGGGTGCCTATTTCTTGGCTTTGTTTGGCAGGTTTCATGCTGGCTATCGCTGCTTGTGCATGGCCCTAGTTGTCTGGGCCTTGATCAGTGGTTCCGCTACGGGCGGGCGGGTCTTTTTCGCGGCGAGTTTGATGCCTATTGTGATAGGCGCGGCGGCGGCCACGGTGCGACTCCTGCTAAGAGCTAAAAGGCGGGGATTTTCGCATCGGGATATCTATTCACTAGGGTTCGGGGGCGCGCTGATTTTGATCTTTCTCCTGCTCCCTTCGCCGTTAAAGCGTATCTGGGAGGCGTTTTTTCCTAGCAGTCCCGATTCATGCACGGCTCTGCTTGGCTGCATCAATCAACTTGCCATGCGTATTGATCCCGTTCGTGCCGTTCACATGAAAGTCATGCTACGGACATTTTGGGAGCATCCTCTTTTTGGAACGGGCCTTGGCAGCTTCTATGCGAATTACTTTGAACACCTGTCTTGGGCTCTTCGGGGTGGTGGCATTGTTTACGCGGATCCACCGGCCTCGCTCTACTTGATGCTGATTTCGGAAGCCGGCATTTTGGGATTGGCCATCGTATGCCTGTCTTGTTACCAGCTAGCGTGTATGCTGCGGCTTGTTTCCACGGATGGGACAGAGGCGCCGGGACATGCGGATGCCTTCAACTGGCGATGCTTTGGTATCGGCATGTTGCTGAGTTTTGCTTGCAGTTCCTTGATAGGCGTTCATCTCATTTTTCTTTCCGTGACCGTTCTGTTTTCACTTGGAGTGTTTGCGACGTGCGCCCCAAGTGGGCCTTATGCCCAGAAAAAGATGAGAGGCAGGTTTATTCTTTACGCAGGCGCGGCCCTGCTTGCCGGACGCTGTGTGTCCTTAGCCTTGGCAGCCCCTAGGGTGCCAGAATTTCGCTGGGTTAATCGTGGTAAACCACAGGTACCCTTAAGTTTAAGTCCGCCGATTTCGACCCAGGGGCGAAGCGGCGTTTGGTTGGCCTCGGGTGGAGAAGTTCTTTACGCGGGAAAACCCATCGAGGTGTTTGTGGAGATGCCACCGGAGTACTACCCTCTGCATGTTCATGCCGATTTATTCGACGCCGGTGGCCAACCAGTGGCCGAACAACATGAGATTGTTGATCGCTACGACGCGGGACGGCCAGGAAAGTCCTTCGTGCTCTTCTCTAGTAGTCGACCTGAGTGCCTTGACGCGCGTCCTGATCACTACTGTTCGGTCCGTATCAAAACCAATCCGACTTGGCACTACGAGAAGCAGCAGGTGGGAGCCTTTATCTATGACTCCCCTCAGGCACGGCAATGAAATTGTCGGTAGCGCTACAGTCGATCGATCCGCATTAGACTTTCCTCTAGGATCGGGTAGTGACCGACGCGCTGCCCAATATTTTGGCTGACCTCAGAAAACCTTTCCTCATAAACCACCAAAAGGTGTTTGGCCAGAGACAAGTTGGCGACGCCGCAATCGTAGATAGTTCCACTGGAACAGACTAGATGTGCTGGGTTGATTTCAACGGTCCGATTGTCAGCGGTATGGTGGTTATAGTAGGCTGCCGTAGCGATGCGACCGGGAGTTGCATAGTTCACCAAGGCATAGAATTTGCCACAGCGTTCAGGATTGGTAACCTTCATGCATACGATCTGTCCATCGGGAAAATCTTTTAGAAATTGATCGGTGACTTTCCTGATGTCTGCAGCCTCCTGCGCTGCCGGCTTCATCGTGGTATAGAAGACCCGCAAGTTCCACCCGACCACCAAAATAATGACGCCGACGCCCACCTGGCGAGCTCGTTTTGAGCCATTTCGTGCAAGCCACAGGACTGCGAGGACCGACGGAATGACGAAGGTCCCGTAGAATCGCGAAGGCACTCCGAACATCACCCTTCTTTGCCAAAACGTATGTTCCACGGGTGGGAAAGTATTGCGGCTATGGACGTAAAGGTTGACGGCGACGACGGCGGTAAAGAAGAACGCTACGAACAGCCACTCAGCAAAGGGAAGTAGGTCACGCTTGGATGGCTTACGGAAGGTCGCCAGCAGCCATGCCCATTGGATAGGTATCAAGGCAAACCAGGGATTTAGCTTAATGAAGTGAACGACGCCGGACCAACTCCCGTATTTGGGCGAATCGGCCAAGGTCCATAGACTCGATAGACCTACCGCGTTCCAAAACGACTCGGCCCAGTTTTCCTCGTAGCCATGGACGCCTATTTCGAAGCCAACCAGGAGCGGCGCTACGAATGTCACAAGGATGGTGGCTGCCAAACGAGGGTGTAACGCGAATCCAAGTGAGAAGGGCAAGGCAATGATATACCAAATATTGCGGAAATCCACGTTGAGGAATAGGACCGTGAAAAAATGGATTAGTAGAAGGTTGGCTAGAGTGGCCATGACTCGCCAGGTCCACAGCGAGAGGCCAAAGCGTTGGTCGAAGCTGTCGGATTGAGAGGCTGTCTGCGAGCTGGTTGTGGCCGCTAGAGCGACAAAAAGTGCCCCACCGAGAAATGCAATGAGCCCCAAAATTTGAAATTGGTTGGCCAAAACATAGCCAAACCCGGCAGCAGCGATCAGCGGCAAGAAAATGGAGTTTTTCTTTCGCGTGACCAACAGGTACATGGTGCAAGCTGCAGGCACCCCGATGATGACGGCTACCTGGTAGGAAATCAGAGAAGTCGTGACGCACAAGGCAATGGGGCAGGTGATCACGGTCAGGCTTGTCAACGCCATCCAAAGGGGTGAAGTGCGCAGACTTTTGGCTAGTACGGCCATCCATGCAGCGGCAATGGCATAGAATGCTGCATTTATGGTCATGCTAGCTCGGCGGTACTTGTCGATCGTAACCGCGGACCCGCCCAGGAAATGTTCGACTACATAGGCAGCCAATTCGTTGATTTGGAATGCCGGGTGGTGAAACAAGCGCATCGGTGCGCCGGCGATCACATTGAAGGCTAGCGCAAGGCCACCTTCCACTGAGTCGCCTGCGCCAACGGAATACGGACCTCTTACGAAGTGGAAGTCAATAAGCATGACTATCCAAATGGGCAATATAAAAGCTGCGAAGCACGCCAACCCATATGTGGTCGGCACGAGGCTGAGAAGGGCCTTTCGCATCGCACTCAAACTGTTGGTGCGTATCCCTCTCACGAGCGATGGTTTAGCGCGATCGCTACCGGCGATGATTTGACTCATGTGCTAAACTCATAGCCGGACTTTTGATAGATCTTTTCGACGACTGTCAAGGCGTCGATAGCGCTGCGACAGGTCGAATTCTCAAAAGTCTTACCGGCGCAGTCCTGCTTAAATGCTGCCCACTCTCGCTTCCATGAGTCGTCTTCTCCAGGGTACTCCCAGATCGTCGTCTCAGGTGGACCCATTTCAGGAAGCATCCGGTAAAAGGCGAGGCGTTCGAGTCCATAGCTTCGGCCTAGCCCGTTGATGTCAAGTTTGCCGTCACGGCCATAGATTTCAAAGGAGAATGTGTTTTTCCATTCGGTACAGCTGGCGTGGAGGAAGGCGACCCGCTCATCGGCGGTTTTTAGGATCAGGAAGCCGTTGTCGTCTACGGGCATGTCCCAGTAAAAGGTCTTAGCCAGGCCGTCTACTTGCGCGAAGGTGCCAAGGAACCACTGCGCCAGATCAATCAAGTGCATGCCCTGGTCGATGAGTTCGCCCCCACCAGACATTTCGGGCTTTGCGCGCCATTCACGGTCATAACCCAAGCGGCCTCCGTGGCCGTATCGAGCTCGGATAAACATGAGCGGGCCAATACTACCTGCGTCGACGAGTTCCTTAGCCTTGCGTAGAGCAGGGTGAAAACGGTGATTAAAGCCAACGCGGACGTTTGTCCGGTGATCCCTACTAGCCGCCAGGACTGTTTCTAGGGCGGCGCTGCTAGTGGCGCCAGGTTTTTCCAGCAGGACATGCTTGCCGTGTTTGACCGCAGCCAAAGCTACCTGAGGTAGTGCATTGTGCGTGGTAGCGACAATCACTGCATCGATATCGTCGCGCGATACGACAGCGTTCCAATCCGCAGAAGCGAGAACCTTGTTGGCGCCTGGCCGCTTACTAGCGATGGCCGCCAATCGTTCCGCACGTTCAAGAACTAGGTCGCTGCAAGCAATGACCTGGTCGCTTTGATCGATAGACCCAAGCCGCTTTTCGCCGATTCCCCCTGAGCCGATGATTGCTAGGCGCATGGTCCTGTTACCTTATGCTAAAGGTGCATTAAAGTTTAATCCACATGGTCGGAAAGAGCTGAATGTTAGCATATTCAAGCGGCACTGGTTCGGTAAAAATGGCTGATTCGCAAAATACTCATGCAACGCGCTATGGCTATGGAGATTAGCACGGAGGCGAACACTCTAGAGCTCTTGACGAGCGTATCAATTCGACATATCAATATCTAACATCCACTAACACAGGAGCATACGATCAATATATCATCGTCTATTCAATGGCCCTGTTTACCTGACTCTGATGGCATCGTCCCGCAATGGTCTGGACAGTCTTTTCGAGTCGGCACACGTTCGCTGCCTATCCTTAAGTATCGGGCGAGTGCATCCGGTTGGTCCAATGAGCTGACTGAGTTCCACGACCAAGTTGCATCGCACGATCACCCAATAGACATAGAGTCTCGACGTTTGGCACTCCAGGGCCTTAAGCCACTCCTCAAGCGCAAGCGTCCAGTCATTCTTGAAATTGGATCCTCGAACCCACACTTTCTTAGTTTTCTGCGCCAGGAGGCACCGCATGCGGAACTGGTTGCCTCGGATTTTATTTCTGGACCTCTGCTCCCCTTGTCGGAGAAACTCCCGGGGATTCCAGTGGTCCAGATGGATATCACGCAATGCCCGTTTTTTGACGAGACGTTTGACGCAGTTGTCTGCCTGAATGTTTTGGAGCACATTAAGGACGATGGTAAGGCTCTGTTGGAGATCGCGAGAATCCTACGGCCCGGGGGTATCGCAATACTCGAAGTTCCAGCAGGCGAGCATCTCTTTGACTTTTACGATGCGCATTTGATGCACTTTCGACGCTACAACATGCGAAAGTTAAATCAACTTTTGAAATCGTCAGGCTTAACCGTGCGGCGTTCTACGCATTTGGGATTCAGTGTATATCCTGCTTTTGCATTCAGTAAGCGCCGTAATCAAAAATCCGCGCCCTCTCCTGATGAGGTTGAATCCCTGGTAAAGGCTCAAATTGCTCAGACCAGATCCAGTTATTTGATGCGTTTTGTTTTGCGACTTGAGACGTTAATAGGTAGATTTCTGAGTTATCCCCGGGGCATTCGCTGCTCAGTCATCGCAGTAAAGGGGTCTTGATTCGTTTATGTCTCAAGCTCCGCACGTAGGACGCTTAAGAGGCATGCGAGGCAAATCTTCAGGTCTGATTCTATGGGGAGGTCGGCTAATTGCCGGTTCTCCCTTACTCGACCTGGCAAATTGGCATGTCGTCGTTGCAATGAGAGCGGCGCGCATATCGCCACGAACAACTATCACATTCCAGTCGACCTAAACCTGACATCGTCACGAATATTCGGCGCATCTACCCTACAAGTCAGGTGCTATGCCCGGCTAGAATGCAGGGCGTCACAAGCCACGGCTACTTCATCGTAGTCGAGCGCTCGAACCCTCTTCTCGCCAATGCCAGCGCAGCCAATGATTGCCAATTGCGCGTATATTAAACCTGATTTTTAGAATGTCGATTAGATTTCTAATATTGCCGCTAAATAGCTCCAGCCGGCTATCACCATCGTCACGCCACCTGACGGGAATTTGAACGACCTTGTACCGGGCTCGCCTAGCGAGATGCAATATTTCAACATCAAACATGTAGCCATCAATCACTTGCTTTGCGAACAGAGTCTTCCCCACATCGCGTGTGAAATATTTAAACCCACATTGGGTATCCGGTATGTCCGTAAGTCCCACGACTACATACAAGCCCCAGCGAAATATGCGGGAGCCAATTCGTCTGTAGAACGGCTGCTTGCGCTCTATAACGGACGTGCCCATACCACGTGATCCGATGACGATATCAGCACCGGAATTAAAGCCTTCCAGAACCTTCTCGAGTTCAGAAATCGGCGTTTTATTGTCCGCATCCGTGAAGCCGACGATGTCTCCGGAGGAGACGGCCATCGCTTCGCGGACGCCGCAACCTTTACCACGTCTTTGCGACGACCCGAGAACGCGTAACCGCGCATTCGATTCAGCCAAACGATGGCACAGCTCCCGAGTTCCATCATTGCCGTCAGCAACGACGATAATCTCGTAGTTCCAACCCTTAGATTCTAAGTATACCGAAGCCTCATCGATTGTAGCTGCGATGACCTTCACCTCATTAAAGGCAGGTATAATCAGGCTAAATGATAGATCTTTGGATACGAAATGGGAGCCTATCATGGTTATTGGCCCCTCAATTCCCACGTCGTTTGTTGTACTTTGAGTGCCGGGTGAGTGACCAAGAGGTGCCAAACTACGGCACAGATTCCCTCCGTGTGTGGAGTGACATGGTCCGGGAAAATAGGCGGGACAATGACGCAAGCATCAGCCATCTTGCCGGTATGACCACCTTGCTTCCCAACTATGCCGTAAACCTTGGCGCCCACGTCCTTAGCCAGATCAATCGCCCTCACCAGATTCATGGACAGATTCTTTTCGCGATCACCACCACCAACCGAAAAAATCAACAGCCCGTCTTTAGCAGCGAGGCGAGAGGCCTTTAGCCAGTTCGAGAACGATGTCTCCCAGCCTTCATCATTTACACGAGCAGTCAGTTCCGAGACATTGTCAGTCGGCGCGTAAGATTCGAGATCGCAAATCTTACGGAAGTCATTTACCGCGTGGCTTGCATGACCAGCTGATCCACCAACGCCTAAAATGAAAAGTCGCCCGCCACCGGAACGTATCCCAGCCAAGCCGTGAGCGACGGCCTCAATCGATTGCCAGTCTAGCTCCTTCAAAATCTCCTGAGTCTCTGCTAAAAATCGCACCGAAAATACTTGGTTCATGGTGGGTCCCTTTTGTCACCTGCATTGCAAACCAGCACTGATATGCGAAGCAGAGGCGTGCTGTAAGATCATTCGCAGTGATTAAATCGATTTATCTGATTGAAAGCCTTCAAAACATACAACAAAGTCCTGGAGGTTTCTAGCCCAGAGCGTTGGGCATAGTCCCTCAAGTTCAAAAACCTTGCACGCATCGCATTTTCTCGGACCCAAAAAGGCCGTCAGTGTGCCCGCCTTCTGCCCGGCCTGCACATCAGTTACCCCATCGCCTACCATCCAACATTGATCTCGATTTATATGCTGAAACGCAGTCAACGCATCTTCTAGCATTCCAGGCTGTGGCTTGCGACAGGTGCATCGGTCCTCGGATTGATGCCAGCAGATATGCGAGCTAAAAATACGACCCCCTGAACTCTGTGCCTCGTCAATCACAGCCCTATGAACAGCTTCCAGATTAGCCCTGGTGGTTTTACCCTTGGCAAATGCTGGTTGGTTCGTGACGATAGAGACGGCGTACCCAAGGTCATTTAATGACCGAATAGATTTCGAAACCCACGGATATACTCGAACTTGCGAGATATGCAGCGGGCTATCGACAGTGCCATGCTCCGGATCGATCACAACGTCATTTAGAACGCCGTCTCGATCCAGAAGAACCACTCCTCGCAATTCCATTCCTCTCTATAGAGTAAAGCCGGCGCCAACGGCGTCGTCATAGAACATTTTCACTGTCTCGAGAGAAAATGCTTCCAATGGCTTACCATTCAAACTCAGTTTTTCAATTAATTGATCCGACGCCGTAATGATATGGCAACCAGCGTCAGCGGCTTGATAGATATTTAAGACCTCCCGAGGACTCGCCCAAAGAATCTTGACATCCGGCAGATCTTTGTAGAGTTGCACGGCCCTTTTCATCACAGGGATTGGATCAACACCTGTGTCGGCGATGCGACCAGCAAAAATCGACACGATCACATCATCGCCAGGTTCAAGGATTTCATGGAGCCCGTCGATTTGACGATCCGTCAAAAGGGCCGTTACGTTCAGCTTCAGTCCCCTGTCGAGCAGACGCCGGATCAATGGTAATGATGCCTCACCGCGAGTATTAGTGATGGGGATCTTGACGTTGACATTTTTTGCCCAGCTGCCAATTTTCATGGCCTGGAGTTCCATCTCATTGAATTCATCAGAAAATACTTCAAACGATATAGGTAGGTTCTGGATTTCTGACAGAACATCAACGGCGAACCTCTCATAGTTTCGGATCCCAGCCTTAACCATGAGCGTCGGATTCGTCGTAAATCCGTCGACCCCACCTTTCCGGTATCGATTCACCATTTCTTCCTTTGACGCACCATCCGCATAAACTTTGATTCGTGCTCTGATATCCATAGTCAGAAACTCCCTAAAGCAATTTGTTTACAAAAATATCCCTATCCCAGAGCGATACCTCTATCCTCTGGAACTACCCGGCGCAAAGTGTAGACATCAGACTTTAGCAACTGATCAGTATGATCATTAAATCTTTCCCACGGATCCCATACAGCGCTGATCAATTTCCCGGTGATTCCGTCACTCGAATTCGATAGGAGATAGGCACACAGGTCTGCCGCCCTAAGTCGCGAATCATCTTTCAATGACTGAACCTTCAAATTGGCTTGGTAGAACTGTTCTCCGACACTTTCTGGACCTGCAGCTATAATTTCATCAACAAGTCTTGTCTTTAACGCTCCTGGTGCAACTGAATTGACATCGATCCCATGGACCGCAAGCTCCTCGGCCAATGTCTCGGCAAATCTTACGACCCCAGCTTTGGATGCCGCATAGGCACTCAGATTTGGCATCGGCTTTGTCGCACCTCCGCCGGAGAGAAAGACGATTTTTCCGCCACCATTATCGATTAGATACGGAATAACTGCTCGACAGGTGAGGGCGGATCCAACGAGATTAATTTGGACTGCAGACAACCAATCAGACAAATCCACCTTGTGGAATGGTCCCTTTGGACCATAGATACTAGCATTGCAAACTAGGCCATCGATCCTACCGAATTGGAGGCACGTAGCCTGTACTAGATTCTGCAAATCGCCTTCGCTGGTGATATCACAAACCACACCTAGGACTCGCCCACCAGAACGGAGACCTCGTTCTTGGAGCTCTTTAGCAATTTCAAATATCTGCTCGTGGCGAGAACATATGGAAACAAAGGCACCACCATCGATTAAATTCTCTGCAATGGCTAAGCCGCAGCCCATGCTAGACCCAGTTACAATGACCGCCTTACCTCGAACATCAAACATGATTGGCTGGCCCCTTGCTATGCTTGCCTAAGCGCAAGTAATGCGCAGAAGGATGATTCCTGAATCGAGGCTCCATCGACGAGGACGTATCGATGATCACTAGCGGTCGCCCACGCTTCGAAATCAGCTCCGCATTAAAGTCACTAAATTCCTGGCAGTCGTAGCTGACGACAAGCGCATCTGCATGGCGCACCAATGACCCAATATCGCTGGCTACGTTAAACGTCCATTCTTCTCGCGACCAATCCTTAATGAAGGGGTCATAAACAGTGACGTTTGCTCCACTCTCGGCAAGCTGCAGTGCAAGGGTCAGCGCCTCCGATCGGCGCAACGTGTCTGTCCCGGGCTTGTAGGTCATGCCGAGAATCGCAACGTCTTTGCCAGCCAGGTCGCCCAGTGATTCCCTTGTCTTTTGGAATGCCCAGCTTCGGTGGGCTGAATTGCTACCCTCAATCCCTAGGAAAAAATGGCGGGAAGAAGGCATTCGGCGTTCGAGCTCGATGAGCGCGGAGATATCGCGCGCCAGAGTGCCTCCCGCATAGGCTGGTCCGGGTCGTAGATATGCCCTAGTGCCGATACGGCCGTCGCTCTTGAGGCCCACTTCGACTTCGCTTGCATCAGCCCCAACGAGCTCACATATTTTCGCAATTTCATTAGAGAAGACGACTGACATTGCTAGAAATGCGTTAAGCGCATGCTTGGTCATCTCAGCTGACTCAACCCCGACCCAATGCAAGTCGCAGTCAAGCTTGGAAAGCACAGGTAGAAGGCGATCTTTTGTCTCATCATGCCGCGTCCCAATCACAAATCGGTCGGCTTCAAAAAATGTCTTTAAGGCGCTTCCAAGCCGAAGATTTTCGGGAGAATAGGCAAAATGAGCGGTCGCTTCTGGGCGAACTGAGGCAAAGCGGTCGGCGATCTGCCTGGTGGTGCCGACCGGAACCTGAGAACAGATCAGAACAACCGCATCTTCCTTAATCACAGGAAATAGTTTTCGGACCTGGTCTTTCACATACTCAAAGTCAGCTCGATCGTTTTGATCAACGGGGGTATCGTAAGCGACCATAAGAAGATCCACCGACGAGAGATCATTCTGGTCGGAAGTAAACGTCAAGAGGCCTTGCCTCATTCCTCGATTTAACAGGTCATCAAGCCCAGGTTCGTAGAGAGGGGCTTGTCCGTTGCTGAGTTTCGAAATAACGCGTGAGTCAGAATCAAATCCAATCACATTGAAGCCCAAGTCTGCGAATCCCGCGGCATACACTGACCCCAAATGCCACATTCCTGCTACGCCAATCCTCTTCAAACAACAACTCCTTGCGCCCTGATATGCGCGCTAAAATCAGCAAGGCCATCTGGGCTACCAATTTCGTAGAACCGATGAGAGACTTCGTATCCGTTCACGGCTCCTCGCAAACTTAGCCGATGAATCACATCGGCGATGTCAGCCTTGGAGCCCGATGCAATCTCTTGCATCAAAATATCCTTGCGGATAATCGACATCCCATAGTCAATGAACTGGAATCGCGCTTGATCACTGAGTCGGCGTTGCTTGTCGTACAATAGACGTCCGTCCTTGAACGCAACATTGCTCTGCCCCCACGCACCTTGATTGCGAAAAATGGACATCGTCACGGGGGCGGGCTGTCTTTCCGCCTGCCTCCACATGTCCGCCATATCTAGAGCTAAATAGGCATCGCCAAAGGTCACAAAGAAAGCGTCTTGCAAGTCTGCAACACTGTCACAGATGAGCCGAAGGGCCCCGCCCGTACCCAGAAGATTTGGCCCCTCATCTACGTACTCAATACGCATTTGCTGGAAGCTTTTGCCTTCAAGGTGAGATCGGAGAATGTCCCCCTTGTACCCTATCGACAGTATTGCATGCGTTACGCCTTTCTTTTGTAGGTCGTCTAAGAGTAAATCAATAAATGGGATGCCCATAACAGGAATCATGGCCTTGGGCCGTGATTGTGTATAGGAACCCATCCTAGTGCCCAGCCCTCCAGCTAAGATTACGCACTGCATGGAAAACTCTCGTCGTTGCAGGTCTTACATGGACTGAAGGACACTCGACCCTTCAAAACAAAAGGAAAAGCGCACTTCTTTCAGGCCGACCTCGGCCATCGCCTTGCGCAGGGCGCTTCGATCATGGGCATAGAACAGAAGGAATCCGCCACCGCCGGCACCAATAAGCTTGCCACCAACAGCTCCGTTTGATTTGCCGATATCATACCATTCGTTGATAGATGCCAGCGAAATCCCTCCACCACGTGCTAACTTTCGTTGCCAATGCTCATGCATTAACTCGCCAAACTCGCCGGTTCTGCCTGCCTCCAAGCAGCCTTTGATCTGAAAGCCCATTTCCTTTATCGAGTGTAGATTGCTAATCATGCTCTGATCGCCGCCCTCTGATCGTTGCTTCTGATCAGCCAAAACCCCACTGGCGCTGCGACAGTATCCAGTAAAAAACAGTAAAAGATTATCTTCGAGATCATGCAGGGTTGTTTGCGAAACCCGCAAAGGCGAGACTTCGACCTTACCTGATTTGTCGATATGAAAGCACGTGATCCCGCCAAAACTCGCGATATACTGATCCTGCTTTCCTACCGGCTCCTTGAGCTTTTCGATCTCAATTGAGCAGGCCTCCTCGGCCAGGGCGTAGCTCGATACGTGTTGGCGCTTGGACGCAAAAAGAGCACGGAGCAGCCCTACTGTGAAAGAGCCGGAGGACCCTAAGCCGGTGCCCGACGGGATATCGGCCATACTAACCATTTCAATATTCGCCCCGATATCATGCGAGCGGAAGGCCTCCCGGACAATAGGGTGCTGAATTTCGTCTACCGTCTCGACCTCCTCCAGCGAGGAATACTTGATAATGTAGTTCGGACGAAAAGTCCTGTGCAGCGAGATGTAGACGTACTTATCAATGGCAGCTGAAATAAAAAAGGCTTCGTGTTGTGAGTAGTAGGATGGGAGATCTGTACCACCGCCACCAATGCTAATACGCAAGGGTGTTTTTGTTATAATCATGACTATTGCACCGATCCAGCAGCATCGAAAAGATGCTTGTTGGTTAACAGATAGCGAACAGTCATACGCACCCCATCAAGAATGCCGATTTTGGGGGCCCAGATATGATCAAGATGCTGCCGAATACGTGAGCAGTCCAGGTATATGAACGGGTTGTCACCAACCCAGCCACGCGAACCGCCAGAGTACAGCCGTTCGGGACATACGCCCATTTCCGCGCAGATCTCCGCTATCGAGTCATTAACAGTCACATACTCGGACGTACCGAGGTTAAACACTTCATATTTTTTCGGAGAGGGATGACGTAGCACGGCGGCAATTGCTGCTACTCCATCCGATACGTGAATGTAGGATTTCCTCTGCGACCCATCTCCAAGGATCCGGAGTTCATCTGGACTGCGCAAAAGTTGACGAACGAAATCGTAAATATGGCCGTGAGTATAGCGATCACCGACAAACGAGACGAAGCGATATACCGTCCCGCGCATATTGTATCCTTCACAATATGCCGAAATCAAGGCTTCGCATGCTAACTTCGAGGCACCATACAGCGAGGTCTGCACTGGGAACGGCGCATTCTCCGGAGTCGGTATGACTTCCGCCTCGCCATAGACACTGCCAGTTGAAGTAAAAACGATGTGCTTGACGCCGGAATCACGCATTGCTTCAAGCACATTCCAGGTGGCTATCGTATTTTGCTCGAGATCTCGAAACGGCGCCTCAATCCCCCGTCGAACATCTGCATTTGCTGCTAAGTGGCAAACGCAATCAAACGAAGAATCCAAAACCTCGCTCAAAGCTGCCCGATTTAGAATATCCAGTTGCTTAAAGTCGAAATTAGGGTGCTTTGAAGCCAAGTTCAAGAATTCTGGTCGTCCAGTTGATAAGTTATCAATGCCGACGACCGTGTGATTTTCCAAAAGTAAGGCGTCAACCAGGTTGCTGCCGATAAAGCC
>CAIYRB010000037.1 GCA_903928445.1 uncultured Pseudomonadota bacterium
AAAAAAGCGAGGCCTGTGTTGTAGTTACGACTTCCGGGTAGCGATTCAAAGCGACAGCTTTTGCTTGGACACAGCGCTGGAATCGCATATACAAGGGTGCCGATGCTCAACGCCGCATCCAGTAGGTCATCCCACATGGACCCAGTCACAAACAGCGCTCCTGGTAGCGGTATACCGGTAGATCCCTTGATGCCGCCCAAAGAGCGCGTGTGGCAAAACATTCACATGGTCTGTGGCCTGTTCGACATGGCAAGGTCGATCAAAACCTTGCAGCTGCGGCGGCAATACCCAGACGCAAGCCAAGAATGGATCGATCAGGAAGCCCTCGCTTTAATCGAACGAGGCTGTGCATGATCGCGGTCGCCGAGGGTCTACACGCCACTTTGCAGGCATTGGAGGCGGGCAAGATCAATTACATGGCCGTCGGCTCAATCGCGGCTGCGGTCTACGGCGAACCTAGACTGACCCGAGATCTCGACCTGGTGGTGCAGGTGCGTCGGGAGACCGCGGCAGAATTTCTTGATTTGTTTAGCGAAGGCGAATTTTACGTTCCGCCTGCGGACATTGTCGCGCAGGAGTTTGCGCATAAAGGTCAGTTTAATCTTCTGCACCATGCATCCGGCTTGAAAATCGACGTCGTCGTCCAGAAAGCAAATCCTCACGCAATTGCAGAATTTGACCGCCGCCGCCCAGTCGAGCTGCTACCTGGTCTGATGACGTGGCTAGCGGCACCTGAAGATATCATCATTGCGAAGCTGCGCTATTTTCGCGAAGGCGAGTCCGACAAACACCTACGCGATATACGTGGGATCCTCGCGCATTCGACCTGCGACCTTGACTATCTTGAGGCCTGGATCACAAGGCTGGGACTCACAGAGCAATGGCGTCTCACCTTTGGCAGCCACGTACCGTGATCTGACCTGATCCAAGATGGTGCCTATCTCGGGAAGTCAGGCTCGCCTTTCACTGGCTGCGCGAGAGGCTACATTTGCCAAATCCGTCGCAGACACCAGAACCACGGACTTTATTCAGCGCCAGGTTTCGCGACCGCAATGCCTACGACATCAGGACCGAACCAAACAGTGCAGAACTGACTTCGAGACATGAGCACAGCGCTTCCTGGCAATTCATTCGAAATCATCCGGACGTGAACTCTATACTCTATCCCTCGTGTCGTTGTCCGGCTCGAGGCGTAAATGGTTTTACTCGCGACATCGCGACACTAGACCAGAATCCAAAGGCGTTGGTTCCTTTCCTATTAATCTTCCGACCACCAGCACAGGCGTGCTACATCGTCAGTGCGCATCAAGACCCAAGGTGGCCATCCCTGGGGCATCACACCGACGTCAGGCGGCTACCAACTCAAGCCGACCGACACTTGGAATGCCCAGATCGCCGTCGGCGCGGACAGCGCTACACAAGGATTCTGCGTCGACACGCCAAATACTAGTCAAGTGAGCGTGGCCAGTGTCACCGCATCATGAGAGCGAGACAGAACGAAAGGCCCCCTGGGAAGGAATGTCGACGTATTTTGAGTCGATACTGAACCTCTGCCGCGATAGCTCCGGAAGTCATTGGCGGCAATTTACATAGCGTCGCCAGCTTGTTTCTCGGTGAGGTTTTCGAAGTTCCAATCCCTCGTTCCTGTGGTTAAGGAGATAAACGACGTCAAGTTTGCAGAGGCCAACCTAGAAGCGGGAAAAAGCAGGTGGATGGGCCGAGGCGCAGCCTCATACTTTGCCAAGACCACCTCAAGCTTGCCGCTGCGCACCAGATCGATGACCTGATAGGACAAGGTAGCCGTCAATCCGGCACCACTTGCAGCGTGGTCGATGGCGACATCAGCGCTGTTGGTCACCAGCGACGGTTTGAATATGATCCGTTGCTCAACGCCGTCCTTGTAGAATAGCAACTCAGGCGCTTCTCTCAACGCGGTAAAGTGAATGATCGAGTGCGACGGCAAGTCATGAGGCTCTAGCGGGCGTTTTTGCCGCGACAGATACTCGGGACTACCCACGAGCACTTGCCGTGTCTTCCCGACGAGCCGAGCATGGAGGCTTGAGTCCTCTAAAGCGCCAATGCGCACCGCGATGTCGACCCCTTCCTCGACCAAATTCACCATGCGGTCGGCGAGCCTTAGTTCGCCAGTGACCGCCGGATACTTGTTTAGAAAGTCCCTGAGCAAGGGCGAGACGTGGCGTCGGCCGAAGACCGCCGGGGCCGAGACGACAAACCGGCCGAAAGGCTCCGCCCGGCCGGCCCGAGCGGTCGCCTCGGCATCGTCAATAGCCGCCAAGATGCGGCGAGCTTGTTCGAGGTAGCGTGAGCCGGCATCAGTCAAGGCCACCGAGCGGGTCGTCCGCTGCAACAGCCGGATCGACAAGCGCTGCTCCAGGGCCGCCACCAGTCGGGTCACGACCGACGGCGATAAGCCCAAACGCCGAGCAGCGGGAGCGAAACCCTTCAGCTCGGCGACGGCAACAAACACAGTCATGGCTTCTAAGCGATCCATCGAATTATTGCACCATACGCAATAGA
>CAIYRB010000038.1 GCA_903928445.1 uncultured Pseudomonadota bacterium
ACTAGTGGTAGTCGGGCAGGTGACCTTGATCATCGGGTGGTGAACTCTGAACCTCGTCGAAGCTTAGGTCGAGCTCTCGCTGTTCGTAGCGAGCAGGTGCTATAGGCGGTAGATGTTCCGCTAGTGTGATAAACTGGACTTCGTAGCCTTTGCGCAGCGCGCAGCGCCCGAGGGCTTGAGCCACATGGCTCGGACTTTTTGCATCTAACTCATTTATCACAAGGAGGATTGCAGCAATGAAGAACGTGCACGCGAAATCAAGAAAGGCAATATGGCTTACGGCTCTGGGCCTATTCGCTATGGTCGCCGGTCCCACAGTCGCTTCGCTCGGCCTTGACTCAGCGATTGCAAAAGTCATCGCGCCAGCGGGCGCTACCACCAGCAACTTTGGCTATCAAGCGAACTTGATCATGGGCAATGACAAAAAGGAATCAACTTCAGGAACCATGAACCTGGCCGATGGTAAGCAGACCGAGATCCGCCTTGGTGCGCTGCAGATGCAAATCACATCGCACAAGGTTTCTGAAGGGTGGAAATTTGCGATCGAGACCCGTGACCAAAGGACGAACAAGGTCGTGCAGGCGTCTACTGTTATCACTACCGAGACCGAAGGGACGCGGTTCGAGTCAAAGAGCGACGACGCCAAGGTAGACGACGTAAAAGCTTTTTCCCTCAGCCTCTCGCCGATTGCCACCAAGCCCGCAGCGAACGGGGAAAAGACCGCCGGCCTCATGCAGTCCAGCGATATGGTGACGCTCAACTTCAAGGATCCGACGGACATCGTGCTCATACGGAAGTTTGACAATTTGCTCCCTAAACGTCAATGAATCGTCTACCCCTAGCCTCGTTTATGACCTATAAAGTCAAGAGTGAGCGATGACTGCCGCAGGGGCCAGCAGAGCTCTTACAAAGGACGAGACTTTCATGGGAACACTCAGCTCAAGTCAAAAAAAATACTCATTCCGCTCCCCCACTATGGCTTCGATCCCACAGAAGCTGCCACTCCTTGGAAGGCTATGCAGGAAGCCGGATATTCCTGTGTGTTTGCAAGTCCGGATGGTCACATCGCCCAGGCTGACAGACGTATGCTCACAGGCGAGGATTTAGGGCTTTTGAAGTCCGCACTCATGGCAAAGAGAGACGCCGTGGCGGTGTATCGAGAGCTTGAAAAGTCAGCAGAGTTTCTCGCACCGCTACCCTATCACAAAATAGAGTCTCAAAGCTTTGACGGCGTGTTCTTGCCAGGCGGCCACGACAAAGGCATGCGTGAATATCTCGAGTCAAAAGTTTTGCAAAGATTCATCGCGCAGATGCTTGCCAGCGACAAGCCCGTGGGAGCCATCTGTCACGGAACCTTGCTCGTGGCTCGTAGCCGAGCTGAAGCGACAGGGAAATCGGTCCTCTGGGGACGCCGCACCACCGGCTTGACCAAGCGGCAGGAACTGATCGCCTATCAGTTGACCCGGTTTTATCTCGGGGATTACTACCTGACTTATCCTGAGATCACTTTGGAAGATGAGGTGAAGGGGCAGCTGCAAAGGTCTGAGGATTTCTTGTGTGGTCCAGGTTTTCCCTTCCCATTAGCCCGTGATTCAGCGCAGCAGCTCCAGTATGGCTTTACCGTGCTTGATGGGAAATACCTCTCAGCCCGCTGGCCTGGAGATGCCCATCGCTTTGCTGCGGAATTTGTTAGGCTGCTGCGACAAGAGACCTGAGGAGACATCTATGAAAAACTTTCAAGAATTTTGGCCCTTCTATTTGGATCAGCACCGAAACCCAATGTGCCGCGCTCTTCACTATACCGGGACGCTGCTGGCTTTGCTTGGGATAGGCTATGCTCTGCTTTTTAAGTCCTTTTGGCCTTTCCTTCTCGCGCCCGTAGTCGCTTACACTTGCTCCTGGATAGGGCACTTCGTATTCGAAAGGAATATACCAGCTACGTTCCGCTACCCTTGGCTTTCCCTGCAAGGAGACTTTAGGATGTTATTTCGTTGGATCACAGGTCGTCTTAAGGATGACTTGGAGCGAAGATAGCAGAGCCTATCACCGCCAATCAGCGTCGGTCGCTAGACGATCACAGAATCAAGAAGATAATGGGAGGGATCAGGATATGACAGATCTAGCTGGCAAAGTCGTATGGCTCACGGGCGCATCGTCGGGTATAGGTGAAGCGCTTGCCTATGAACTGGCGAAAAAAGGCGCTCACCTCATTCTCTCCGCACGCAATGAAAAGGAGCTCCTACGCGTGCAAAGCTCCTGTGCATGGCCGGAACGTCACCACATCCTGCCTTTGGACCTAGAACATTATCATGCCCTGGAAGATATAGCGGTAAGGACCTGGGAGCAATTCGGAGCGATCGATGTTTTGATCAACAATGCGGGACTTTCCCAGCGCTATCTGGGAGTGGACTCGTCACTTGCTCTGGACGAGCGGATCATGAAGGTGAATTTCTTCGGGACGACGGCACTCTCGCGCCCACTCCTCAAACGGATGCTGGCGCGGGGAAGCGGGCATATCGTCGTGATATCCAGCGTCCTCGGGCTCTATGGCATTCAAACCAGAACGGCCTATAGCGCGAGCAAACACGCGCTGCGTGGCTATTTCAATAGTCTCCGCAATGAGCTGAGGCGGACCTCCTTGAAAGTCAGTTTGATCTATCCGGGATATATTACAACTAAAGTGTCTCAAAACGCCTTGAATGCCGATGGCAGTGCCTATGGCAAAGTTGATAAGGGCCACGCGAGCGGGCTTTCAGCGGAAGCGTGTGCGATGGGCATTGTCCAGGCAATTGAAAAAGACCGCAGCGAAACGGTGATTGCTGGGCCCAAAGAATACTTGGGAGTACTTTTATCGCGCTGGACACCCAGCCTGTTTCGAATGCTCTCTGCCCGTGCTCAGGTCTGAGGAAGGGATGAGCTCATCTTTCCAATCGTCTGGGCTCAAATAGAGTCTGAAAAATGCTTTAACAGTCATTGTCCCCCGGGGCTCCGTGAGGAGATGTCGGTGGAGATCCGAGGAACGCGGACGGTTCATTAGCTTATGGTCAATCTTTGATGAAGAGGTAACGTATCTGGCTGATTGCCAAAATCAGTCCGAAAATACCAAAGCCAATGGCATCCTTCCTATAGGCCGGGATCAAACACGCCATCGCCTATGAACTGTATTCCACGCTACACATGGCCGGTTAGTAGGTTGATTTTACTGCATTTTTTGACGCTTTTCGTCTTGCAGTTTAGTGGGCTGTTTTCACAGTGAATTTTACGAGACTCAGTCGGGGGGTTTGATTATAGCGGCTACTGAGTATGCAAATTGCAGGATCTGTCGTTTCTTTAGCCGATTTATGCGCCGGTAAGAGCAACAATGTCGATGTCCTATGTTGGCATTGAGTTTGCTTACATTTAAGCTATAGATAAGCTTCGAATCGTCCGAAGAGGAGGTTGAGCAATGGAAACTGTCATCCGCGAGGGCGAAAAAATGGGCGAAAAGAAGCTGGGTACCTCGGAGCCGACTCCCCCACAGCAGCGCGCCCTAGATTTAACAAACCATCAGCCAGCTGCACGATTAGTGCGTTTAAAACTAGAAGACCTTAAGCTCTCGATCGAACCTTTGACGGATGAAGAGTCGTTAGCCTTCAATCATGCTATTAGGGAATTGCGAGCAGTAAGTCCAGTCACCGATCCGCTCAAGGATTAATTTGTACCTCCTCGACACAAACATCGTTTCGTATGCTCTTGAGAAAAAGCCTGAGGCGAAACTTTATGAAGATATACTCACAGCTGGTCATCCCCTATTCATCTCAGTCCAGACCTGTGCAGAGATGAGGTTCGGTGCATTGATTCGGGATTGGGGAACGAGAAGAGTCTGTGCACTTGAAGACGTCCTCAACCTGTACAGGATTTTAGCTATTGATATTGAGGTCGCGGAAAACTACGCCAAGATCGCTTGTGACTTTAAGCAGCGTGGTCGTGCATTAAGCGCTCAGGATGCCTGGATAGCGGCGACTGCTATGACTTACGATCTGACGCTCGTGTCACACGACAGAGATTTTAGCGGAGCTACCGATTTCAGGGTTATTCGCATGACGACTTAATGGTCAACGGTACCCATGGACAACTTGGTAAGGGAATTGCAAACACCGGCACCGATCACAACCCCCAAGCTAACTCAGTCATCCTCGCTGGTAAGGGTATCATCGGCGATCAAGTGGTGGGTGCCACCGACTTGGATGATCTCGGTGCAGATGGCCATTTCGCCAAGGTGTCCGGCGCTCATAACATCATCGACGCAGTCTTGCTCAAGAAAATGGGAAAGCCCTTCGACTTCGAGCGTGGCGTGCCCTCGAGCGATTTGCCAAGCAGCTACGAATTCGCTAACTACATCACCTCTGCGTCGGTGGTTAACACGCTGTTGTCCACGTTTAGTGTCAGCCAAGATGACTGGCTGCGCAACGATACATCGCGGCAGGCGAACAAGATCAAATTGGAATGCCTCCCTCTCGTATTGATCAATCCGCCGATTTCGCTTTCGATCAACGGAGTAAATAGCATCCACTCCAGCTTATAGAAATTCGCCGCATGCTCATCCCCCCTCTGTTCTAGATCCGCGATCAAGTCTTGGTAACTCGATTTTACCGCTGCAAAGTTGCAGGGATCCGCGCGAACAAAGATCTGCAGGTAACGCGCCTCCAAGGCCACTTTGGGCGGCTGATCATCGCTTTGCAAGACGCCATCGAGCTCGTTCGTCGCAAGCGCGCGATAGCCAAGGATCAGCAGAATCTTGCTTTTCAGCAGGATAAAAAACTGCCGCAGCGCAGCGTCGGTGATGAGCGCCACATCGAGACGTTCGGCTGCCTCAAGCGATTTGATAAAATCTCCCGTGTTGACATGGGCCCGGGCGATATTGAGCAGGGCGGCTTCGCGCTAGATATCCCGGCATGCTCGATGCGGTGCCAAGGCCACGGGTCCGCATCCTCAACGTCAATGACATCAATGCCTACGTGGCTCCCATGACGATCTGCTATGACAATATCGGCGTGCGCTGGGTCGAAGGTGCCTCGGGGTCGCTGACACCTGGTCGCGGCGCGGTCTA
>CAIYRB010000039.1 GCA_903928445.1 uncultured Pseudomonadota bacterium
CAGCGTCGGGCCTCAGGAGGACCAGTGCTGCCACAATTTTAAGCACTTTCCTATGGTAGCCCGAAAAAAAACTTGGTCCAAAAAGTTAGGGGCCTGTGCCGCAAGGCTTCCAGGCCTCATGATTCAGCCCCTGAATCACTGGTGCTTTCGAGCCATTGTCCTCACTCCATGGAGATTCCCGCAGTTTATGTATTGCTACGTCGCTACCGGACATACTATTTGACGCGACCTAGGTCGCTTCGTTGCTGAATGCTCTGCGGGTAAAACCTTCAGTTTTGATGCAGGAGCAGCATGCAGATGAAAGTTCCAACGCTGAGGATTGGTACGGCACGAAGCGGTCATGGGATTTACATCTTCATGACCGACGATCAAGAAATGATCAATCGGCAGCTAATGGTATTCGGGCCAGAAGATCATTTCGATGCGTGGGTCGTTTTTGAGCGATTGACTGTACGCGCGTTTAGGCGCGTCGGGAATGGCACATCCGATTTCACGAAATTTCGCGAGTATGCAAAACTCCATCAAGAAAAGATGACAAACCAATTCATCGACGCCGAAATGGCACGTCTAGGACTTGCGACGTCTCTTGATCTGGTCAGGTTCGCAGCCAAGCTTACTGAAAATGTCTTCTTCGACTAAATAGCGCCATGGGCTGATCCATGGATTGAAGACTAGGTACGGATTTTTGTCTCCAGTAGCGAGCATGTAGATCGACTCACCGGGGACATAGCGATTAACATACCTGTCCCCAGAGGTGTAGGTGACGATATGGTATTCAATGTGATCGGCACAAAAAGCAAGAAGGCTGGATAAATCGTTATTGCGAAAAGATCCAATTTGTCCAAACGGTTCGAGCCCAAGCCACGTCAGCTCTTCGTTGTCGATAATGATCGACACCAAATTGTTGAAGACATCGCTATCTAACGTCAATTCGACCCGGTTTTGGTTCGCCACGGCAGCCAAGTTTAGTCACCCTCCTGGTGAAGCTATCGGTCGGACGGGCTACTGTCCTTAGGGGCCTTGGCACATCATGGTCAGATAAAAGCTAACAGTCCGGGATATTATCCGGATAATTCATTGCTATAGCTCTCCCAACGATGGAACTCCGACAAGAAGTCAACATAGCATTCCATTTACTGCAGTCGAATGTTCGTCAGTGAGGCAACGGAGTGTACCTTAGGACTACGCCAACCTGTCACCACACCAACACGTTCAAAATAAGCGTCACGACCGTCGCCACGATCGCATAAAAGCCCGGCGCTTTATACCACGGTGCCTTGACGCTCACTTCGTCGGTAAGGCCATAGACCAGTCCCTTAAGCTCCGACTCTGGACGCGCCGCACTGGAGAAGCTGACCGCAATCGTGACGACAAAGCAGACGACAAAGGCAACGATCGCAATAAAGAACGACTGCGCCATCGCCGTCGAGAAATGGAACAGCGAAAAGCCCAGCCAGCCGCCTTTGCCTTCGGCGATCGACGCGCCATGCGCAAAGAAGGCACAGGCGGTCCCGACCATCAGCCCGCTGAAAGCCCCGCGTCCGGTCGGGCGTTTGGCTGACATACCGAGGAGAAAGACCGCGAACAGTGGTGCGTTGACAAAACCAAATACCAGCTGCAGCAGGTCCATGATGTTGTTGTAGCCGCGGGCGACATAGGCGGTGCCAATCGATAAGGCAATGCCGAGTATGGTGACGATCTTGCCGACTTTGAGGTAGTGCTGGTCGCTGGCCTTTGCTTTGACGAAGGTCTCGTATAAATCATAAACAACGACCGAATTAAACGCGGTGACGTTTCCCGCCATGCCTGACATGAAGGACGCCAAAAGCGCGGTCAAGCCGATGCCGAGTAAACCATGTGGGTAATAGTGGGCGAGCAGGCTCGGCAGGGTTAAATCGAAGTCGGTACGCCCATCGGCTTTGAGCGGAATAGCAAAAGAAGCACCGGTCTTCAGCAGAACGATCGCAATCAGGCCGGGAAGAATGGTGATGATCGGCAGCAGGGCTTTGGGAAAGGTCGCGATCACCGGCGTCGTCTGTGCTGTGCCGAGCGAGCGTGCGGCCATGGCGCGTTGGATGACGAGGTAGTCGGTACACCAGTAACCAAAGGAGAGAAAGAAGCCAAGGCCGAGGATCAAGCTGCCAGCGTTGACGCCCATCGGGTTGGCTTCGGCGCTGCCGGTATAGGCCCAAATGTGGGTCATGTTGGCCGGCAAGGTGCTGGTGATGGCGTCCCAGCCGCCGATCTGCGCCAAACCGGCGACGACGACCGGGGCAATGCCAAAGACGATGAGACAGAACTGCAGCACTTCGTTGTAAATGGCACTGGTGAGGCCACCGACATAGGTGTAGGCCATGACGATCAAGGCCGCCGAAAAGACGCAGAGGTTGAAGTCCCACTTGAGGAGGGCCTCGAGCAAGATGGCCAGCGCATAGAGCGACACACCCGAGGAAAACACCGTCATGATGGCGAAGGTCAGGGCGTTGAAGGCTCGCGTCTTTTCGTCAAAGCGCAGGGCCAGATACTCCGGGACCGAGCGTGCCCGACTGCCATAATAGAACGGCATCATAAACAGGCCGAGAAAGAGCATCGCCGGGATCGCTCCGACCCAGTAAAAATGCGCCGTCATAGCGCCGTATTTAGCGCCCGAGGCGCACATGCCAATCAACTCCTGCGCGCCCAAATTCGCCGAAATAAATGCCAAGCTAGCGATCCATAGCGGCGTGCTGCGGCCACTGAGGAGAAAATCACCGGCGGTCTTGACCTTCATCTTGGCGACGAGTCCGACGCCGATCACGAACAAAAAATAAATACCGATCAAGGCATAGTCGACGAATTGCAATTGCATGGCGCGGGTGGATCCTCAGTGGTGGTCTCGGCAATGGACGTTGGCAATCTCTTTGACCAGGTCGTTGACCCGATCTTCGACAGCTAGTGCCCGCCAGTCGCTGGAGCGGGTGTCAGGACACTCAAGGTCAGCATCGCCACAGCAAACACCAGCATGGCCAGACCGGAGCCAAGGTTGAGGTTGGCGACGCTCAGTTGCATCGGGCCATCGATCAGACCTTGAGCCGTCAGCACGCCGCCGGTGGTGAGAAAAAACAGGCCGATGATAAAGCGCAGGTCCTGAAGCAGTTGCCCCATGGAATTCCCTTCTGACTAAAAGTGGTCTGGTCTCTGGCCGCAACTTAGCACTTTTTTAACGGTTGGAAAACTAGAGATTAAAGCTTAACTTTAAAGCTGAGGCGCGGCCTTTGAGGCTCTCGCCGAGCCTCGATCTAAAACTGTTAGTCAATGAAACTATTGAAGAAATATAGGATGTCACGGCGATGCTTAAGTCCCCGACAAAACCATTTTCTAGGGTTAAAAAGACCTGCCTTGGCGCCGTTCTCGCGGCCAGCTGCTGGGCCGCCGCCAGTGCTTGGGGTGCCGAACCGGCAGCGGATGCACCCAAGGCCGAAGACGCCGACAAGCCGGAATACACCAAGCGCGGCGCCTTTGCCGGCGGTGCTCAGCATCCGGCACCATGCGAACACAAACTGCATTTGCCGCTCCTCATCCCGCAGACCGGCATCGACAACAAAGAATACTGCGGCGGTAAGATCACCCTGTTCTGAGCATTGCGACCTAGTTAGGCTCCATCCTTTCATCTCATCACCTGGGCTCCATGACACCACCTCTGCAAGCAGTGATCTTTGATTTTGATGGTCTGATCTGCGACACCGAGACGGCAGCGTATGAAGCCTGGTCGGAGATCTTTAGGGAGCATGGGGTGGTGTTGCGGCGGGAGACCTGGATGGTCTGCGTCGGCGCCGCGGAGTCGCCCTTTGATCCCGTCAGCCACCTCCAAGAGCTGACCGGACGCTTCGATCTCGACCGCGGTCGGATCATGGCAGATAAAGAGCGGCGCAAGGCCGAGGTCAGCCACCGCTTGGATACCCTGCCTGGGGTCTGCGACCGCCTGGAAGAGGCCAAGAGCTTGGGGATTCCGCTCGGCTTGGCCTCCAGCTCCTACTCCGACTGGGTCCTAGGTCATTTGGACCGGCTCAAACTGCGCTCTTACTTTACGGTGATCAGGACCCGCGATGACGTGGTGCATGCCAAGCCGGCCCCCGACTTACCACTCAGTGCCGCCGCCGGCCTCGGGATCGCCGCGACCTCCTGCTTAGTCCTGGAGGACTCACTCAATGGGCTGCGCGCGGCCAAGGCGGCTGGCGCACGCTGCTTTGTCGTGCCCAATCCGGTGACCATCGGCAGCGACTTTGCTCAGGCCGACGCCATCCTAGGATCGATGCATGACCTAAGTCTGGCGACGGTATTTGCCGGAACGGGCGGAGGCCGTCCCTAAAAGCGAGTTTGCCAGGTCCGAAAGCCTCGGCTACATTGGGTCCACTTTTGACCCAAAACGCGAGGCAAACCATATGGCCGGCGACTCCGATAGCAAGTTCATTTGGATGGACGGCAAGCTCATACCCTTCGACCAAGCCCAGGTGCATGTCTTGTCGCACAGCCTGCACTATGGCTCGGCGGCCTTCGAGGGCATCCGCGCCTATCAGACCAAGGACGGTCGCACGGCGATCTTTCGCGCCGTCGAGCACATGCACCGCTTCGAAAGGTCGACGCGGATCTTTGGCGGCAGCCTGCCCTACTCCAGCGAGGAACTGATCCTCGCCATGCGTGAGCTGATCAAAGCCAATGGCTTCAGCTCCTGCTACCTGCGCCCTTTGTCCTATATCGGCAACGAAACACGCGGGCTGAAACTGCCACGCGAGCCGAAGATGCGCGTTGCACTGGCGACCTGGCAGTGGGGCAAATACCTCGGTACGGACGCGATCAACAACGGCATCAAGGTCTGCGTCGCCAGCTTTCGCAGGCCCGATGTCGCCAGCGCCTTACCATGGGCCAAGCTCTCCGGAAACTATCTGAATTCGATCATGGCGCGGCGCGAGGCCTCGCTCAATGGCTACGACGAAGCGATCCTGCTCGATCACCAGGGCTTTGTCTCGGAAGGCTCGGGCGAAAATATCTTCATCGTCCAAGGCGGCCAGCTGCTGACGCCGTCGGCTGGCGGCGTGCTGCTAGGAATCACCAGGGACTGCGTGTTCGCCTTCGCGAAAAAGCTCGGTCTCACCGTCAAAGAACAGTCGATGACGAGGAATCAGTTGTACGAGGCCGACGAGGTCTTTTTTACCGGTACAGCTGCAGAGATCACGCCGATCACCAATATCGATGGCCACCGCATCGGCACCGGCAAACCGGGAGCGACCACCCTGACCTTGGCGAAGTTATTTGATGACTCCACGACCGGGGTGGCGAAGGACTTTGCGCACTGGCTGACCTACGTCTAAAACCATGCCCGCAGCTGCACCGGGGCTGCGCGCAGCGACGCCACCCCTGAGCTAAAGTTTTCTCGGCAAGTGCCGATCCGCTCTGTTGAGATCGACATTTCCGAGGAGGACCTATGTTGCGGGCACTCGCTCTAGCAGCAGCGTGCTTTATCATGGCAGGCAGCGCCTCTGGTGCCGAAGGCCGGGTCATGCCGTTCACCGGCCGACTCGTCGATGACCTCGGTCATCCCATCGCCGGCCAAGTCGACCTCAACGTGCTGTTCTTCCGCACCGAAGCAGCGCCTGAGGCGATCAGCAATACCCCGCTAAAGTTCAGCCAAATACCCCTCGCGGATGGCGTTTTCCATATCACTTTGAACTTCACCGAGGCCGACGTCCGAGCCTTGTTTCCGATGACCGCCAGCGTCGCCTTTCTCCAGATTCAAGACCTCACCCACGCTCGGACCTATCGCAAGCACCCGATCAGCCAGACCGACCTACTCGCCATCGCCGAGCCAGCGCCGGCGCCGCCGGAAGGACCGCGAGTCAACCTGCCAGCAACGGCCGGCGCTGCCGCTGCGCCGATGACCGGTGTCGGTCCCCTGCTACCGCCACCAAGCATCACCCCGCCTGGCGTACCTGGGGCTGGCATCCCGCCTCAGGGCACACCACCGCTACCGCCACCGCTACCGCCACCGCCCCCCGCAGACTTGGCCAATGCCACTGCTGCAGCCTGTTTGGCAGCGACCAATGTCGGCGCCAAATTCAGCGTCAAAAGCCTCGATAGAGCCGCCAACTGTGCCGCGACGTGCGCCGTCGCCAAGGTCGGTTCGCAGTGCTTGCGCGGTTGGACCCTTTTTCCCAGCGACCAAGTCTTCGAATTTGGCAATGAATGCGGCACGGTTCAGATCATGCCCAACCTGCCGTCGCAGGGACGCCTGTGCTGCTGTCTGGCGCAGTCGACGCCGATGCCAATTTATATCGATTTGTCGCAAACAGCTCAGCCCTGAGCGTTTGGCTTTGACACTTAAAACTCAAATCTTTAGAGTTTAGCCGACTTCTTATCGTTTTTTCGGCGATTCTTTTGGTGAGTTTACAGCCATGGTCAATCCCCTGCTAGAGACCTCCAAGCTGAAATTCGGAGCGGTTGCCTTCGACCGGATCCGCGCCGAGCAATTTGTCCCGGCCCTGACGCAGGCGATGACCGCCGCCAAAGCAGCGGTTGAGCGGATCAAGGCCGATCCCGCCGCGCCAAACTTTGCCAACACCTTCGTCAGCCTCGAGGCCACGACCGCTCAGGTCTATGATATCGCTTATATTTACAGCAATCTGCGGTCGGCTCACGGCGACGAGGCGATGCAGGCCCTGGCCAAAGAGATCATGCCGATGCTGATGGCGCTGGAGAGCGATATCAACCTGGATGCGGATCTCTTTGCCAGAGTGCAGACCGCCCACGACGGACTCGCCGGCGAAACCCTGTCGGCAGAGGAGCGGACCCTAGCTGAGCGCACCTACCGATCACTGCGTCGCAACGGCGGCCTCCTCGACGCGGCTGGCAAGGCCAAGCTGCGCGCACTCGACGAGGAGCTTTCGGTGCTCGGGCCGAAGTTCTCTGAGCATGTGCTCAAAGCGACGAATGCCTTTGAACTAGTGGTGACCGACCCGGCCGACCTGGCCGGACTGCCCGCCTCGGCGATTGAAGCAGCCGAGATCTGTGCCAAGGATAAGAATAAGGGCAAGGCCGGCTCCTGGGTCTTTACCTTGCAGGCACCCAGCGTCCTGCCTTTTCTCAAATATGCCGAGCGCCGCGAGTTACGTCGCCAAGTCTGGACCGCCTACAATGCCCGGGCCTATACCGGCCCGGAGTCAAATCAAACCCTGGTCAAACGCATCGCCGTGCTGCGCTACCAACGCGCCCAGCTGCTCGGCTATGAGTCGCATGCCCACTTCCAAATGGAAGAACGCATGGCCGAGCATCCCGACACCGTCAGGGCCTTCCTGACCAGGCTCCTCGGCAAGAGTAAAACAGCAGGCGAGCGCGAGCTGGCGGAGCTGCAGCAGTTCATGCAAGAGCACGGAGCAACCGAGCCACTCCAACCATGGGACTATCCTTACTGGGCGCATAAGTTGAAGGAAAGCCGCTACCAGCTCAATGCCGAGGAGATGCGGCCGTATTTCCCTCTGGGCCAGGTGTTGAATGGTGCTTTTGCATGCGCCGCGCGCTTATTTGACCTGGAGTTCAAGCCGACCTCCGAGGTCCCGGTCTATGCCCAAGACGTCCAGGTCTTCGAAGTCGTCCATAAGGGCACGGGCGAGTATATGGGCCTGTTTTATGCCGACTTCCACCCCCGCGCGACCAAGGGTGGCGGTGCCTGGTGCACACGGTTTAAAGGGCAATACCGCGAGCTGGATGCCAACGATGGCAAGGGGGCCTGGGTTAGGCCGCATGTCAGCATCGTCTGTAATTTCAGTCCGCCTTCGGCTGGCAAGCCGTCCCTGTTGACCTTTCAAGAAGTCAGCACCCTGTTTCACGAGTTCGGCCACGCCCTGCATTCGCTGCTGTCGCGCTGCACCTTTCGCAGCCTGTCGTGCACCAATGTCTACCGGGACTTTGTCGAACTACCCTCACAACTGATGGAAAATTGGGCCAAGGAGCCTGAAGGCCTGGCCCTCTTTGCTCGCCACTACGAGACCGGTGCGACCATCCCGGCTGCGATGGTCGAGAAGATCATCGCCAGCGAGAACTTCCACGCCGCTTACATGATGCTGCGCCAACTGCGCTTTGGCTTCCTCGACTTGGCTTGGTACGGTAGCGACCCGAGTGGCATCAATGATGTCGCGGCCTTCGAGCACCAGGCCACGGCCGCCACGGAGCTGCTGCCGACCACCTTGGGCACGAATATTTCATGTGCCTTCGAACATATCTTTTCGGGAGGCTACTCCGCCGGGTATTATGGGTATAAGTGGGCGGAGGTCTTGGACGCGGATGCCTTTGAATTCTTCAAGGAACAGGGCATCTTTAGTCGCAAGGTCGCCGACCTCTACCGCACCGAGATACTAGAGCGGGGCGGTAGCGAGCATCCGATGCAGCTTTATAAGTCATTCCGTGGGCGCGCTCCAGACCCGGACGCGCTACTTAGACGGTCCCAGTTAATTTAAGCGGACAGGGGAATTCAGTGAGCTTTGACATCCAGAAACGCGACAGCCTCCGCCTACTCACCGGCTTGGAAAGCGGCAAGCTTTCCAGCGCCGATGCTTTTAATCTGAGCGAAGAACTGGATCCCGTCGTGGTGCATCTGGTGCTGCGCTACCTGCGCGAGAAGTACCCTGCATCCGAGCCAAGCTCGTCGGGCGTGACCTCGCGACTGCTCGAACTGATGTCGACCTATTCGCAGGTCGCCAAGCGTTCCAAGATCGGTGAGAAGGACAGCGTCAGCGAGTGGTTTGAAGAGACCTACAGTATGGGTGAATTCTACGACAAGGCCGATGAGATGATCGGCCTCATCGTCGACAAACTCGAAAGCTAATTGAGCTTCTCGCCCTGACTCATCATTTGGGCTGCGGCATCGGCATCGGCAGGGGCTCATCGGGCATCTTATAGGGCTCCGAACCGTCGGCGTGCAGCATATAGGCAATTTTGCCGTATTGGCTGTCGTTGCTGGCGATATGCAGGCGACCCTTGACCCACACTGGCCCCCACGAGCGTTGCGGCGCTGTGCCATTTTTCTTCATCCGCACCATGACCATTTGATTCGGTGGCGGTGGCGGGACGTGAATACAAGCCTGCGGACTAGGCACCAAGAGAAATTCTGACAGGCCATGGTCGTCATCGTCGAGCGGTACGACGAAGCCAGGAATCTTGATCGCTTTACCATCGAGGTCGGCCAGCTCCTTGCTCTTTTGCCCGGTCGCAACATCCAGGTCACGCAGCACGCGCCAATCCACCTCGATATAGGCGCTGGCGGCCGGGGAGTCAGCTTCTGCATGCGCCCGGTGACGAATCACTCCGTAAACACAGACGCCAAGCACTGGACCAAGGGTCACCGAAGCGATGAGAGCGAATTTAACCCAGGTTTTCATCATTCCATTCCATCTGTTGGAGAAGCTCTGCACGGAAGTGTGCCGTTATAGCGCATCACCTTTCGAAGCTCACAGCCGCATCGTTAAGCCATCATGCAAAGTCGTACGGTAAGCCCGCCAGGCCGGGATCGCTCCCAGTAGAAGGCCGAGGGCAAAGATCGCCGACAGATAGCCGGCCTCACCGCTGGCAGGGGGCTGAATCGGGATCAAGAGCCCGAACTGCGCTTCGACATAGGGCTGGGCCAGTACTAGACCGACATAGACCAAGATGAGGCCGCACGCCGCACCGAGGATCGTTAGCAGGCCAGCCTCAAACACCATCAAGGTCACAATCAACCTGGGCCCGGCACCGATCGCCCGCAGGATCGCCATCTCCCGCCGCCTTTCGCTGAGCGAATGGTAGATCGACACCAGCATGCCGAGAAGGCCGACGACGACGACGCAGGCTGAGACCAAGCGCAGACCGTTTTCACCGTAGGCAACTAGGTCCCACAACTCGTTCAAGGTGACGCCGGGAATCACCGCGGTTAATGCGACCGCCTTCGTCTCGTTGATATCCCGCTGCAGGGTGAGCGTGTCACCGCGGGACTTGGCGCCGACAAAAAAGGCGGTGACCTCATCTACGGCCGGCGGCTGCGCAATCAGCGCGGCAGCGGAGGTAGCGTGCCCAGACTGCGGCGGCGCGCCGTCGGTCCAATCGGCATGAATCGCTTCCTCGCCCTCTAGGGAGATAAACAACGACCGGTCGATCGGCGTGCCGGTCGGCGCCAATATACCACAAACATTGAAAGGTTTATCAGCGTGGTTTTGAAACGAGACCTCGGCGACACCGTGAGCCAGGGTCAATGCGCTACCCAGCTGGTAACCAAGCTTTGTCGCCACAGCGCTGCCGATCACGACGTCGAATAAAGCTTGCGGCGTATGCCCAAGCACCAGCCGCGGCGGCTCGCCCCGGCGGTAATGATAATGCTGGTAGAAGTCCTCAGTGGTGCCAACGACGCGAAAGCCCTTATGACTATCACCGAGCGACAAGGGAATCGTCCAGGCGACGTCCGGGCGCGCCTTGATTGCCGCATAGGCGCTGTACGGGACGGCGTTGGTGGCGTTACCGATATGAAAGACCGTCGATAGCAACAGCGGGACGGCGCCGCCCCTTGCACCGACGATCAGGTCGGTCTGACTGATGGTGCCGGCAAAACCAGCTCGCGCACCAAGCCGCACCCGTTCCACCCCGAGCAGTAGTGCGACGCTCAGAGCGATCGAGACCACCGTCAGTGTGCTGGCAAAACGACGGTTCCACAGCGACTTAAGCGCCAGTTTTAAGGCAAGCATCAGGCGTGTGTCCCTTTTGCCGCAGCGACCTGATTCACATCGCGCAGCGACAAGGTGCGTTGAAACAGCGGTGCCAGAGTCAGATCGTGGCTGACAAACAGCACGGTGGCGCCGCTGCGAGCCGTCTCGTCAAATAGGAGGCGCAAAAAATCCTCGCGGTGTTCGGAATCGAGCGCCGACGTCGGTTCGTCGGCGATGACCAACTCCGGCCCACCAAGCAGGGCCCGCGCCACCGCCACCCGCTGCTGCTGACCGACGCTCAACGCAGTCACCGGCATGCCGAGCAGACCCGCAATACCCAGCCGCTCGGCGATGACAGCTGCCGCAAGCTCGAGGCTGGCGACGCTGCCAGCCTGCATCAGCCTGGCGCGGCGCGGCGCACTGAGGAGGCAGGGCAAGGTGATATTTTCGACGACGCTCAGGTAGGGGATCAAATTAAACATTTGAAAGACATAACCCAAACGTTCACCGCGAAAGCGGTCGCGCTCGCTGCCGCTCATGGTGCCGAGATCGGCCCCAAGCACCGCCAGATTGCCGCCTTGCGGCGGAAGAATCCCGGCGATAAGACCAAGCAGCGTGGTCTTGCCACTACCGCTAGGCCCGTGCAAAAAAACCCGCTCACCACGCGAGATCATCATCGTCGGCAGCCGCAAGACGTCACGACCTGGGTGGTAGGCAAAGCTGAGGTCTTTGATAACCACCGCAGGAGCCGCCTTCACCTTCGGACCTGCGGCTGGCGGGGGGCGGGCTGGCGCATCATGGGTCTCTCCTGGATCACACCTGGATCACACCTGGATCACACCTGGATCACACCAGGTCCTCTACCGATAGTGGATTTAATCTGAGAAAGCCATGAGAAAGCGCCAGCGTTGGAGCGAGCCCGAGTTGCCGAGATCCCTACCGACTGAGTCAGACTGAGTCAGACTGAGTCAGACTGAGTCAGACCTTTTGCACTTGAACAGTCAAGTCGTTCAGATAGTCAACGACATCATTTAAGATCGGCCGATCGGGAAAGCAACCATTGGTCGTCTTGATCTGGACGACGCCAGCTTTAAGCGTGGCCAGCGCGGCGAGGAACTCAGTAGGTTGATTCGGCGACCAGGTATTGGACGTCTCACGCGGCCGGCTGGAGGGCCCATCGTACTCTGCTAAGTAGCTGGTGATGACGCTGCTATCCAGATTCAATACCAGGGTCTTCGTGGTGTCCATCGGCGTGCTGCGCACCAACGTCAAGTGCTGGGCGGTGACCGTCAAGGTCAGATTGTCGCTGTGCGGTGAGCAGCCTGTGCTCTGGTAGAAGGTTTGACCAGCACTGGCGAAAACCGGTGCCGCAAGGGCAGGTAGGGCGGCGAACGCCCCGCTTAGGCTAAAGCCGAGGGCAAGAATGGATGTGCTGAGTTTCATGGCATGGTCCTTCATGTTGCAAAGTGAACAGCAATGCTGCCTGAACACGGAAGCCACCATAGAGCAACCTGCCACTATAAGAAAATAATTTATTATTATGGCGGGGATTCGATCATTTTATCGATGTCACACCACCCTGAGGGTGTTGAAAATGCCACAGAAACTCGGCTCGAGAGAGGCGAGGACCGGAGTTTACCCAAGGCTCAACACCCTCTCAAACATAGACGTCGTCGCCGCTGGGAATCTCGATAACGCCTTCGGCTGCGAGCCGCTGCGCCAGCTGCGCCAGCTGCTGCTGTGCAGCTTCGACGTCGGCCTTGCGCTGCTTTGGCGCTGCCGCAAGATCCTCGCGCAGGAGCTGCGCGGCACGTTGCGACAGGTTGCGCAGCAGGTGTTCGGTTACAGCAGCGGGCGCATCCTTTAAAGCCAGGCGTAGGGTTGCCGGCGGTGCCTTAGCCAGCAGGGTCTGCACGCCGCGGTCTGGAATGCGCAGTAGATCGCTAAAGGTAAACAGCTGACGCCGCACCTCAGCAGCAAGAGCCGGATCGCGGGTTTCCAGCTCCGTCAGCAAAGCTTCACCTGCAGCTTTGCCCAAGCTGTTGAGCAGGCCCACGACCTTGGTGACTCCGCCAGGCGATTTCTGGATTTGCAGGGATGCAGCCTGCTCGGCCTGAAGCGAGGTGATTAAATCATCCAAGACCTCGGCGCTGACCGGGCCAAGGGTGGCGATGCGGTGAATGAGTTCGGCGTGGATACTCGCGGGGAGTAGCTTTAAGACTTCACCGGCCTTTTTTGCCGCGGTGTGCGCAAGGACTAGGGCCCCGGTCTGCAGGTGTTCCCGACGCAGGAGGTTGGCTAATACCCGGCTGTCGATCTGCGTCAGTAACTCGGTGAGCACCGGCGTCGTAAGGTCTAGGGTCGCCTCAAGGCGAGCCGCTTCGCCGGGCTTCAAGCCTCTAGCGAACAACTTCCTTGCGGCATCGGCGCTGCCGACCAGCGCCGCGCTTGGGCGTTCGAGGGCGCTCTGGAACTCAGTGACGACGGCATCGACGACCTCTGGCTCGACGCGGCCAAGCTGACTAAGCGCCCCGCCAATGCGCCGCACTTCATCGCTCGACATCTGCGCCACGACGGCGCCGGCGAGGTCCTCGCCCAGGGCCAGAAGGACGACTGCGGCTTTCTGTAAGCTCGAGAGCTTTTCTGCGCCCATGTTTATTCTTCTACAAACTCAAGGGTGCCAAGTCCCTTATCAGCATCCGGTACCGCAGCAGCGGCAGGAGCTGCAGCGGCAGTCGCAGTGGCCGCGCTGTTTGGCCAGACTTTTGCTACGCTGGTACCCTCGGCTTTGAGCACGATGATCTGGCTCAAGGCAGTTTGCGGCGTCAGCTTGCGTGCCGTAGGGACTTCCGCGCCCTTTTTCAGTAGGTAGTATAATCGCCCACTTGGTTCCTGGACGGGGTACGCATCATAGGTCTTTGCCAAAGGCGCGAGTCCCATCGAGCGCAGGGCCGTGTCGTCTTTGAAGCGGAGTTTCCCGAGCATCGCAACCAGTTGATCATAGGGCAGCATGGGTGATTCCTTCTCACAGTGGAGTGACACACCAAAGCCTCTTCGGTCGCTCGCAGCGAAGACCTGAGGGGCGACCGCTATTTTTTTTGTAAAAATTGCAAGAGTCAGGAACAACTGACGTTATTCCAGACCTCTGACGAGCTTCGCAAGCTTCTTAGTCGCTGGCGAGGCATATCATTTCGCGCCAGCGTCTACTTCGGCGATGCCGGCGGAGCGACAGAGGTGAGGCGGGCAGACCGACGAGCCTTCAGCGCATGGATCACGGCCGGCGCGACCGAGATGACGATGATCGCGATCATCACCAGATGGAAGTTGGTTTTCACCACCGGATTGTTGCCCAGGTAATAGCCGCCAGCAAGAAAGGGAACGATCCAAAAGGCAGCCCCAGCGATGCTATAGATCGTAAACCAAAAGAAGTTCATCGCGCCGATCCCCGCGACAAAGGGCGCAAAGGTACGAACGATCGGGATAAATCGCGCCAGAACGACCGTTTTGCCGCCGTGACGAGCGTAAAATGCTTCGGTTTGATCAAGGTAGTCGCGGCGGAGAAAGCGCGAGCCCTCACCGCCAAACAGCCGCGCCCCGAAGAAGCGCCCGATGGTGTAGTTCGATAGATTGCCGAAAAAGGCGGCAATGAAACACAGCACCGCCAAAAGCGGCAGGTTTAGGATGGAACCCTCGATCGCGGCTAAAGCCCCGACGGCAAACAGCAGGGAGTCACCAGGCAGAAAAGGCGTCACGACGAGGCCGGTTTCACAGAAGATGACGAGAAAAAGCACCCCGTAAAACCACGGGCCAAACATGGTGACCAGCTCGTTTAGGTGGGTGTCCAAATGTAAAAACAAGTCGATCACGCTGTGCAGCCACGCCATGAAAATCCCTACCTTGCCAAAATGTCTACGATAAAGCGCCGTGGCCCAGCGCACGGCGCAAATCACGACGAGTTGCATCTCACCAAGGCTTCAAAATAGCCCACTCAGGCCGTTGAGACCACTGGACAAATCCCATCGCCTCAGGTTTTTCGCAGAAGTCGCCGGAATGACTTTGGTAGGGCGGCGTTGCCGCGCTGCACCAGGGGATTGCAATAAGGTTCGCACTAGAGGAGTCGACGATGACAGACAAAGCATGGCGTTCGGGAATGTTGGGTCTTTTGGGATTTGGCTTCGCTGCGGCGTGCGGCAGTTTGCCTAGCCACCGGGTGACTACCAGCCACCGGCAGGGTTCGGGCTCTGGGGACGCCAATGGTGTGGCCGGGCCGCGGCTGGCCGAGACCGAAACCGATCAGGTCCTCGGAACCTTGATCATCCCTTTCGGGGCCAGTGGAACGGCTCTAACCGACCAAGACGACGGCCTCAATCATTGGACGGTCGACATGCAGGATGCCCTGCCGGTGGTCGGTGGCGTGGCACCGCTCAAATATTTAAAGGTCAGCGGCGACCTGCATATTCCCACCGCGGCCGCCGACAAGCCCTATGAGATCGGCTGCGTCTACATCGACATGAAGGACAACGTCTACTACCGCGAACATACCTGGCTGCGCCTGGCGACCAGCGGCGTCAAGGGACACACCTATAGCGATGTCGAACTCCCCTTGAGCATCGACATGGGCAGCTGGAAGACCGTCCCCGTGCTGGGTGATTCGATCACCCTGGCCACGTTCTCGGCCAACAAGATCAAGAAATATACCGCCACCGTTTGCTTTAAATTGGACTTCACCAACGCTCCTGCCGACGAATACAAAGGCCAAATCATCGTCCAATATCTGCGGCCTGGGACCACGACTAATCCGAAGAGCTGCAGCGCCACGTCGACCGATTCATGCTGCCAACCCACCACCACGCCGCCGACGCCAGCTCCGGCTCCGGCGCCAACTCCCGCACCAGCGCCATCTCCAGCGCCGGCACCAACTCCGACTCCGGCGCCATCGACCGTGTTCGCCTGCGCCAGCGACTCGCGGGTGTTAAAGGCCGGCGAAACGGCCGCCCTTAGCTGGGCTAATGTGCCGGCTGGAGCAGCCTTGCAGCTGTCACTGGCCGCCGATAACGCCGCCTACAAAGGCAGCCTTGGCACGGTCGCCAACAACGGTGCAAGCGGCGCTACTTACACGGCTCCAAGTCAAGTTCCCACCGCGACCAAGATCATGATTTCGGCACAACCACGGGGCTCTGAACAGTTACCGTCGTTCTGCTCTGTGAGCTTAGTCGCGGACGGACAGATCGGCGTGCCCGACGATGGTTCGAGCTTGGGGCTTCCGGGCAATGTCTTTGTGCTGCCCGCCAACACCGCTAAGATTCCCGACTTCAGCAAGATAAAGCCACTGATGGAACTGATCGTCGGCAACCTCGACGTACCCAACCATGCATTCACCCAAGGCTTTCCCGGCGTACCAAGCCTCACCGAATGGTTCGGCATTCAGTTCAAGGGCAGCTTGATCATCCCAACCAGCCAAACCTGTTCCTTCAAGCTGACCGCCGACGATGGCGCCAACCTGTACATCGACGACCAACTGATCGTCAACAATGATGGGCTGCATGCTGTCCAAGGTACCTTCGGTAACGCCACGCTAAGCCAAGGCACGCATAAATTCCGCGTCGATTACTACCAAGGACCGCGTTATTACATCGCCTTGCAGACGGCATGGAAATGCGATGATGCAAGCTCCTACCAAATCATTCCGAGCAGCGCTTTTAGCCGACCTCTGAATTAAACCCGGAGAGCCTGGTAATTAGTCGCTGGCGCGAAATGCACCAGCGACTAATTACCAGCAGTCATCAACTTGTCTTTGGCGATCAGGGTCAACGGATCGATGGAGTGATTGCTGAAGTCGCGAATTTCGAAATGTAGATGCGGACCTGTCGAGTTGCCGCTGGAGCCAGAGCTACCGATTTCGCTGGCTCGACCTAAGTTCTCCCCGGCTTTGACTGAGACCGACTTGAGATGCGCATAGAGGGTTTTGAACCTCTGGTGACGGACGATGACGACCCTGCCATAGCCGTGTTGACGACCGGCAAACTCGACCACGCCAGGGGCTGAACAGACGACTGGCAGGCCGGTTTTGGTGCGAATATCGATGCCGTGATGAAAACGCCGGCCACGCATGCCATAGCGCGAGGAAAGAGTACCGTATATCGGCCATTCCAGACCGCCTGAGTTGACGCCGCCACCAAACAGCAAGCCTTCGCTCCCTGTGCCTGAGCTTAGGCTTTCCGCTTCATCGCCTTCGGGTTCATCCGGGCCTTCACCGGTGGCTATCAGGCCACCCGGGCCTGGTGCCACGCGAAGGATAGCACCGACGGTCAACGGCTTACCGGGAGACAAGCCATTGAGCTGGGCGATACGCTCCCACGTCGTGTCATACTTGCGCGCAATGGCCGCCAGGGTATCTCCGGTCTCGATGCGAATACGGTAGACCTGAGACTGCTGCGCGGTCGTTTGGCAAGCGCTGACCCAGCCAAGGGCCAGACCGAGCCCCACCAGGCGGCGCATCATTCGGGAAAAATCGCGCATGTTGCCTCCAAACTAAGGCCAATGGTCGACTGCACCTGGCGGTCGAAATGCTCAGGGCTGAGTGCTGTCAGCGTCACGTGACGCGACGCGAGCAACACACAGTCGCTACCAGGAATATCGAGGAAGTCGCTGCCACCGCCGCCAATCCAGTAGTAAGGACGACCACGGGGATCAATCCCCTCGACGATTTGATGATCGTAGATACGGCGACCCAGAGTTGCCGCTGCAAAGCCTGCCATAGCCTGGGCAGGGACCGCCGGAATGTTGACGTTCAGTACGCAGTGCTTGGCCGCGGCAAGCAAGGCCGGCCTGGCCAACACCGCAGCGACGACGGCGGCGGCAACATCATAATCGGACCGGGCAAAGGCGCGACGCTGGTCGAGCGAAAAGGCCATGGCTGGAATGCCATGCAAGCACCCCTCCATAGCGGCAGCAACAGTACCGGAATAGAGCGTGTCCTGGCCGATATTGGCCCCGCGGTTGATGCCACTAAGCACCATGTCGGGCCGCCTCTTTAGCAGCTTTTGCAACGCAAACATGACGCAATCGGTCGGCGTTCCTTCCACCGAATAGATCCTGTCAGACAGCTGCTCCGTCCGCAGTGGCATGGTTAGGCTGATGCCCTGGCCGGCCCCTGAGCGCTCAACTTGTGGCGCGACGATCAGCCAGTCAGCAAAAGCGTCGACGGCAGCCGCCAGCGCGTGAATGCCAGGGGCATGCACCCCGTCGTCGTTGCTAATTAAATACAGAGGACGTGGCACCGGGGGTTTAGTCATGGGAAAACACGGGAGCCTTGCGGCTCCCACCCTAAACTTAGAGATGATTGGAAATGATTAGAGAGGATTGAAGACAAAGGGATAATTAACGGTCACCGGTTGACCACCGCGCGGCTTGGGGAATGGCCAGCGTTGGATTTTGCCGGTCACACAGCCGCGCATCATCGAGTCATTGATCGTATCTTGGGACACATTCACCGCCGTCACGCGACCGCCGGTATCGATGGTGAAGGTCGTGCCCATTTTACCAGAGGCGCTAGGTGAGCGCTGCAGGAGCTGCTCATAGCAATGGCGAATCTGGTTTAGGTTGGCACGAATCACCGCCATGATCTCCTGAGCCGTCAGACCGCCTGAGACCACGGGATCGCCCGCGGGAACTTCGACATTGGCGCGACCGTGGCCGCTGCCGCCCTTGCCCTTGCCGCCTGCGCCACCCGCGCCGCCGCCACCACCGCCAAAGCCTGGGCCGATACCGTTGCCACCGCCACCGCCGGAACCGCCCTGACCGCCGAGCAGACCGCCGGAGCCGGAACCGAAGTTGTTTGCTGCACCGCTAGCGCCGGCCAACCCGAGCGACTTACCCGAGCCGACACCACCGAGGCCATAGGTCTTCGAGGCCGAGCCCATGCCACCGCCAGCGCCACCCGCTGAATCCTTGAAGTTGGTATTGATCGCACCTGGTCCGGTCTTGCTCATGATCTTGCCAACGCCAAGTCCGAGCTTGGACAGGTTGACTCCCGCAGGCTTGTTGTTGGCCACGCCCTCGACGCCTTTGTAATCAGCCTTACCCACCCCTTTGATCGGTGCTCCGGCTTGATTCATCCCGGAGCCAACGACGCCTCCGGATTTACCTAAAGCCGTGTTCGGAAGCGTCGGTCCCGCCAACTTGAAGTCGGGTTTACTCGCGCCTGTAGACGGCATGCCGACGCCAGCAAGTTTACTTAGGCTAGGTGTCGGCGTCTTTGGTCCGGTGGCTCCAGCCGCCTTGTTTGGCTCTGGTTTGGCCACCGGCTTTTCGGCCGGCTTGGCTTCCGCCTTTTCGGCTTTATCTGGACGTTCCGCCTTAGGCGTTGGCTTTAGGGCCTCTGTCGGCTTCTTCTGCTCGACGGGCTTTTCCACCGGCTTAGGCTGCACGGGCTTTTCCTTTTCGATTGGCTTCGCCGGCTTAACTTCTTCTTTTGGCTTAGGCGGCGGCGGCTTCTTCGGCGGCGTCTTCTTCTCGGCGATCTTGATTTCCGGTTTTGGCTTTTCCTTTGGCTTTTCCTTTTCCTTTTCCACCGGCTTGTCTTTTTCAGGCACCTGGACCACTTGCCAAATATCGTCCTTGTCCTTCTTTTCTGGGCCATACTGATGGGTCCAAGCCACAGGCACCAAGATCAGATAGAACAGCATGGCGATGCTCATGAGCGCCATAAACAGCGGATCGCGGGGACCAGTGCGTGGAAAATCCAGTGGCGGCGGCTTGACGAACATCAGAAAATAGCTGACGGCGCCGTATCTAATATGGGCAATATCGCGATTGCCCAGCGCGACCTCTCCGGCCTGATCAATCTTTTCAACTTTACCGCCCTTACGCAGGCGGGTCCTCATACCGTCTTTGAGTGTCAGCTTAAACCCGCTGCCACTGAAGCGAGCCAGCTGGTGTACATCAAAGGACGAAGGCCCCGCGGCGATCAGGTGAGCTTTAGTTGGGTCACCGATGGTGACCTTATCAAAGCCCTTGTAAGTCGGGTGAAATAGCTCCACCTCTAAGACCGTATCACCCCAATAGGCGACCGCTTCGAGAACGTCGCCACCTGGCCTGGCCTTGCGCGGCGAAAAGAGCATATCCTTTTTGCGCTCCGGCTGGTCGTCGTTGCCAGCCCTGCTATCAGAGCTTGCGGCAACGGCGGAAACTGTATCATCACGGCGTTGGACCACGTCATCGGCACTTGACCGCACCGTGGCGGCCGCGCGAACTGGTGCTGTCGCCGGCACGGCCGGGACCGTGGCGATCCCAGGGACCACCTGTGGAGGTGCGATCTTCTCCTCGGTCTCGACGACTTTGAGGCTTAGCCCACCAATAGCGATCGTGTCGCCACCCTTAAGCGGTGCCTCGACATCGATATGCTGGCCGTTCAGCTTGACGCCGGTCGCCGAGCCAAGATCCGTGATGAAGCGACTGCCGTCTTCACCCTCTTCAATCAGCGCGTGGATGGGATCGATGCCAGGGGCACGAAGCACCACTTGATTCGACAACAAAGCGCCGATCTTCATGTGCTCCTGATCGAGCCGCACCCGCCGCTCAACCTGACCTGGTATCGTAAATCGCAACTCGAGAGCCATGGGAACCTTTCCCGCTAGATGCCCGGCAGCCAACAGACCTGTCCCTTGTCTTATGGATCGTCAATTCATTATCCCGCGAGCGGAGGGAAATGGAAAGACTCAAAACAAAAACAGATTGATTATGCTCCTGGGTCCGCCTTTTGAGGTTCGGCGTCAGGACTGCCTGCTCCCGTCGGCGCCGGAGGTTTCTCTTTCGGCTTGTTAGCATCGGCTTTGTCCGACGCCGCCTTCGCCGCCTTTTGGTGCGCCTCAGCTGCCTTTACGCGCGCCTCCTCTTGTTTAGCCTGGGCCGATTCAGCATCGATCTTGCTGATCAACAAAAATGACTTCTCGGCCCAGTCCGGCTCACCGCCTTTGGCCTTGCCGGCCCTAACCAGGTATTCCTTGGCCTTTGCCGTATTATGCTTATTTTGGTACTCAAGCAGCCCGCAGTTAAAAAGAGCGGCAATATGCTGCGGTTCTTTCTTTAAAACCCGGTCACAGCCGTCAACAGCGGCGCCCACGTCGTTGTCCATGCGCGCCACACTGATCATCCCGTACTGCACGAACCAGTCCCCTTCGACCTTGGCAAGCGTCGACTTGGCCGTGGCGATGTCGCCGCCTTTGAGCGCCGAGAAACCAAGATTAAGCAACGCCGGCTTGTAATTGCCGACCGCCTTGAGCGCCTCGCGAAAATATAAGACCGCCTCGGGGACTCGGTCATCGCGCAGCGCGATGACGCCTAAGGCATTGAATGCCCCCGCCTTAAGATGGGGATTTTTGACGTCCACTAAATCATCCAGATAGTAGGCAGCCAAGGCGTAATTGTGTGAGGTAATCGCCGCCAAGGCTATTTCTAGTTTCACGTCGGGTGGGATGGTCCGGCCGGCACCTTGTTCCATCTCGACCTCGGCGAGCTTATGCGCCGCGGCGACGATGTCGCTTGAACTCTTGCGCGCGAGTCGCGCGCTCGATATCAGACCCTCCAGACCCAGCACACCCTTGGCGCCTTGATACTTTTTAAGCTCGGCCTCCGCCTTGGCCGCAGCAATGGTCTGCGACGTCAGGATGTTATTGCTCAAGCTACTTGTCACCGTCACTCGGGTCGAGGATGCCTTCTGCTCGTCAGAGCCCTTTTCCGGCTTGGCCTCATGGGCAGCCTCACTATCGGTATTCTTAAGATGGTCGCTGCCGGCCTTTTTCTTGCCGCCAGTCTCGCAAGCCGCGAGCGCTAGGCTGAGGCCAGCGGCCAGGCCGAAGCCGTGGCTAAGTCTGAGCAAACTACGCATCAATCACCCTTCCCCTTCACCGCTTGAGCGATGTTCTCGGGCACCTCGGCGCCGAGGAAGTCCGGCTTGACGATCAAATCATCGAAGTAGATGGTCTTACCTTGGATGCGCGCCATCCCACTGAGCGAGCGGGCCGCCCATTCGTTGTAAACAAGAAAGCGAGTGACAGCATCAAGCGCCTTGGCATAAAAGACCTTGGCCTCGCCACGCGCGCTTTTTGCATCGCCTGAAAGTTGCTTGACCACATCAGCATGTGGCGCGCCGGTGATGTCAGGTGGGCTTTCCAAATCCTTGGCTAAGTTTTCCCTGGCATAGCCAAGCTGGTAGAAAGCGGCTACGCCCCAGTAGGCATCTTTCGTCGCTAAGACCTGTTCATAGGCCGCTTGAACCTTGGCTAAGGCTCCAGCCTTGGCCTGAATTGAGGCGACCAAAGCATCCACCGTGCCACCGTGCAGCTTCATCGCCGTGAACTGGGCAAGGATAGGATTGACCCGGCGAAAGACCAAGCCCCCGACGGAACGCAGGGCCTCACCCGAGACATTGCCGCCAGAGCGCTGAAACGTCGCCAAAATCTCCGCCGCAGCCTGCTGCGCCGCGCCTCCCCTTGAGTTCATCACCGCGGTGTAAGCCTGGATCCGCTCGTCTGGACTTAGTTTGAACTTGCCATCGAGTACTTTGGCCAGACCGAGCACCCGCCCCTCTTCCCCCGCGGAGAAAGCGGCGCGCAACATGCGGAAAAACACTGACTTAGCACCCTGTTGGTCGACGGCGCCAAAGGCCAGACAAGCGTTCACGGCACCCTCGCTGCTCAGCGCTGCCTGCAGCTCGCAGGTCTCAGACAGTGCGCCCGCAGCTTCCTTCTCCTTTGGGTACTTTACGGCGAACTCCGCAAACATCTTCGCCGCCGCGGCTAACTCAAGGCGATTTTTATGCAGCAGGCCGAGTTTTAGCAGCGCTGGCTTAGCACCCTCGGATTTCGGATATTTCTGCAGGACAATCATGTAGTCGCGGATGGCGTCCGGCACCTTGTTGCACTTTTCCCAGTCGAGCGCCGCATTGTACACCAGTGCATCGTTATCCTTGGCGTTGGGACGCTTTTTAAACAGATCCTCGCCCTTTTTCGCCCTGGTACACGCATTCTTGTCGGTTTTGATCGCATCGACGGCCAGACCATGTTCCAGTCCCTCGAGCTTTTCGCCGATCTTGCCCTTTTGATAGGCAGGAATCTTGCGCAGCTCGGCGATCACAGCCTGTAGCGCCTTTTCGTCTTTGCCGTAGATCGGGATCAGGTTTTCGACTGCTTCCTGACCTTCCTTCTCGTTTGGATACTTCTTGGCCATCATCAGCAGATACTTTTCTGCCATCTTTTTGTCGTTGCTGCGGTAGAAGATTTCGGTGATGTAAACGTCGCAGGTTTTAACGTTTTTCTTCTCGCCCGGGTAGGTCTTGGTGTAATAGTCACAAGCCTTGATGAAGTTGCGGCCGTTCTCGGAAATCGGCTTGGGCGAGCCTTTCTGGAAGTCCGGCTTGTTCTTGACGAGAATCTTCAGCTCGGGTTCAAAGACCTGGTAGTAGGAGTCAAGCATGTAGTCGGCGGATTGCTTGTGAATGCTGGTGGTCTTGTTGGTCTTTGCATCATAGATGACCGCCTTGTCCTTACCAAGGAGGCTGATGTCCAAGTACAGCTTACCGGCTTCGCGAAATTGCTTGGTGAAGTAGTAGATATCGGCCATGTTGTATTTGACTTCAGCCTGCTCACGAGCCTTGGGATAGCTGCGCAGGAACAGGGTGTAACCCTTAAGCGCTTCAGCATAGAGGCGCTTATTATCGTCTTTCTGTGCATTTTTGTGGGTTAGCTTAGCGTAGTAGATGATCTGATCTTTGATCGTCTGCTGCACTTCGTCGTAGACCTTTTTGTCGGTTTTATTATGCTCGGCCCACTGACTACCTGGTCCAAACAGCCGCGGGTAGCGCTCCAGCTCCTGCCACACATTGGGCATCATCCCCAGCTCGTAGTAGAGACCGATGATGCTCTTTTGCGTGTCTGGAACGTCGGCAGCAAGCGGCGCCACCTGCTGGTAGCGGCGCAGCACGCGGATCGCCTCTGCGTACTGACCTTGATCGGAAAAAGTGTCCGACAGGAGGAGCAGGAAGCGGCCGATATATTTGTCGCCGCCGTTGGCCTTGTAGTAGGCGATGGCGGGTTCGACTTCCTTGAGTTCAGCAAAGGCATAAACCATGTCACGGAGGGCCTCATCGCGCAGCGCAAGGCCCTTTTTGCCACTGCGGTTTGCTTCGGTGACCGTCGCCTTCCAGTAGGCCAAAGCCTGGCGCGGCTGACCCAAGTTGTAATTACACCAACCGAGTTTAAACATCGACCAGGTGTAGGACTTCGACTGCTTAAACTTTAGCGCGTTCTTGTAGTTGTTCATCGCATTGGAAAAGTCGCTTTTATCGAAATAAAAGTCGCCGAGCGAAAAGTAAGCGTCGCCGGCCTTTTGCGAATTGGGATACTTGGCGATCAACTGACTAAAGATCCGCGCCGCCTGCTTGTCGCGCTTGAGAAAATTATTCGCCAGTCCCATGTTAAACATGATGACGTCGGCATTTTTGCTGCGGGGATACTCATCGAGCACGCTTTGGGCGTCGCGAGCGAGGTTTTCCCACTCGCCCTTGGATTTCGATTCGTCTAGCTTTGGCTCTGGACCCTTGCGGCCGCCTCGGTCCCAAGCCTCCCACAGCTTGTCATATTTGCGCATTTCCTGGTTGGCATAGTACACCGCGCCTTCCAGCCTGAGGTTGACCAAACGCTCACGCATCTCAAGTCTGGTCGCACTCTTCTTGGGCATGCGCTCGGACTGTTTAGCGAGATAATCGATCGCCTTGGTGATTTCCGATAGGAGGCGGGTCTCGGTGGCGACTAAGAAGGCTTCATTGGCGCTTAGACGGCTGGACTTCGCCTTTTCGGTGCCCTTTTTTGCAATTTTTTCGGCTTTGACATCGCCAAGGTTGACTTTGTCGGTCTTTTTTGTGGTCGCCATAACGCCCGCCGCCATGACCAGCATCAAGGGCATGGTCGACAGCAGCCGCAGGACCGTTTTTCGCAGAGACCTATTCACCAAAGCCATCCTCACTGTTCCGCGTCGGCAGATGCGCCACCTTTTGCCTTGTCGCCTTTGGCGCCTTTGGATCCTGCCCCGCCATCACCGCCTTTGGCGCAAAGACTTTCGATATTGTAAACGTAGCCGCCCAGTTCATCCTCCCAGTACTCACCTTCAAATGGCCAGTACTCCAGATCCTGGGTCACGTTCAGCGACTGCAGCCCGCCGATGAAATTGGCCTTCTTGTCGGCGGTACCGACCTTGAGCTGCGCCCGCAGAGAGTCGACTCGACCAAGGACCATCTCGGTATTGATGCCAATGGTCTGGTCCGAAAGCTCCTTCAAATAGGCATAGGAGACGCTCGCGGCGTCATAGAGACGACCACCAGCATCCTTGACGGCAGCCGTCTTCTTGCTGCGCAGAAAGGACGACACCTCGTCTTGCAGACCACTCGAACCCCACCGCGATTGGTAACGACTGAGGCGGGCCAGCTCGTTGTCGGCAAAGCGGATGGTGTTACCCGCTTCTTTGAAGGTATCCGTGCGCGAGAGAGAATCAAGAATGGCCCAAGCCCGCTTGTAGTCCCTGAGCGAACCGACGCGGTAGTCATAGGTGAGTCTGAAGAAGCCCTTTTGGTCGCTCTTGTACTTGCCGAGCATCTTGTTCAAGTCATCAAAGACACCTTTGTAGCGCGTCTTAAATTTCGTCAAGGACACCTTTACCTGCTTGTACCGACAAAGCCTGAGAAAGGTAATCGCTTGCAGGATATAGCTTTCGGGAAAAAAGCGGTTCTCAAAAAACGGCGAATGTAGCGTATGAATCGTGCCTAGTGTGTTGTTGTGCTTTTGCATCATGAAAAAGGTCCACGATGCCTCGAACAGGGCCTCCAGCCAATTGTCGGATTCGCGCGGAATCTGCGCATAGGCCTCAATCGCTTCGCGAAAGCGCTGCACTTCATAATCGACGCGGGCGATGTTCAAATTGGCCTGCTCGCGCAACCAGTCGCCATCTTCCGACTTATCGGCACTTTGCCGGACTCGCTCAAAGTAGCCGATCGCCTTGCTGTGGGCGCCCCGCAAGTTTGAGACAACGCCCAAGTGGAACTGCGCCTTGATAAAGTAGGCTCCGGTGGGAACCTTCTGAAAGTACGACGCGGCTTGTTCGTACTTTTTGCGCTCAAAAGCCTCGATCCCCAGGTAGTAAAAGTAAAAGCCACGTGCCGGCCCCGGCACCATGGCGGGATCGATGCGGGTGCGAAACAGTTGCACCACATGCGACTGCCCAAGATTGATCGTTGAATTGATCCGGCCAAGTTCTTCTAACGCTTTGGTGAAGAAGATATTGTTGCGGGTTGGACCGCGGCGCACGATGAGCGAGTAGTATTTGGATGCGGAATAGTAAAACCCTAGCCGCTCCAAACTCTGGGCCAAGCCCCATTCGGCCTTTTCCTTCTCGCCAGCGAGCTTTGGATAACCGTAGGCTTGAAAGTAGGCGGCGGCCGACGAGATATAATCCCGCCGCGCGTAGAAGGCGCTGGCAGCGCCATAATTAGCCAACACCGGCTCCGCCGCCACGGTGACAGCGATCAGCAGGCACAGGAGAAATTTTGAAAGTTGTCGCACTCTGCCGCTCTCCGTTCGCCACATCGTGGCTTGGGCACCCCATTAAAAGAAGGTCGAGGCCCCGATCTGCAAGGTGATATTGTTTTTTAGCTCGTTACCGGTCGCCGTACTGCCTGGACAAGCTCCGTCGAGAGACGGAAAGGAAAAGATATTGTCTCGGACCTCCCACCGCACCGCGTAGTCCTGACTGACAAAGTACTTCTGGCCAGCGCCCAGGCTAACGCTAGGATAGCCCTTAGTCACCGGGGACGGCAGTGGAGTCGTATCGGGCTGACCATTTAGACTGGGTCCACCAGTGCACTGCTCAAAGGTATAATTGATGCCGGTCAACCCGGCCTGGGCGGTGATAAACGAGTCGAAGTAGACCACCTGGCCATTGGACAGCTGGGTCTTGCCGTACACCGGCGTCCATAGCACTCCTGCCGTGGCGATGTACTGGGTGCGCTGGATCGCCGTGTGGATGCCAAAGTCCTTGAATAGAAGGGTCTTGTCAGCTTTGTCGACGGACAGACCATAAGACCCGCCAAGTTCCAAAGCCCAGGTCTCGCTAAAGTGATAGTCGAGAAGACCAGACAGCATAAACGTGTAAATAAACGCCTGATTTAAAATCACCGCGCCTTCAGCACCAAGCTCGATACGACCGGTCTTGTTCATAAAGCGAGGGCGAATAACCCGGATCTCATAGCCGTCAAAGCGGCCTTCCGCAGCTGCTGGAGTTGCCGTTAGCAAGGCCCCGCACAGCGTCGCTATGGTCAGCCAGGCGGCCGAAGCTTTGGGTCTTGCTAGTTTAGGTAACACCTTGGTCATCCAGGAAATCTCCGCTCTGTCTTGCACTCACCGCTCAAAGCGGCGGCGACACATCTGCCAGCCTAGCTGCTCTGCTTCGCCACCATCAGCTTAAAAGCGATGAAGTCCGCTTGCTGCGCTGACAGCATGATCCGCTTCATCAATTTGAAGCGGTGATTCTTATCCATCTCCATCGTCACCGTCGACATCTTCACCTTGTCGATTTCGCTAACTCGTCCACCAAGCACCCGTTTGTTGGCATCAGCGAGTTTTTTGAGCTCATCATAGACCGGTTGGATGGCTCCTTGGGCCTTATCTTTATCCTCGACGTCACCGCCGATGATATTGGCCACCTTGCGATCGTTAACCAAGATCTCGGTCTTGGTCACCTTGATGGCCGGCAACTCGTCGAGCGATGACAGCGTCGTAGACTCGGGCAATTCCACGCCGCCGTTGACGTCGTAACTCACCGGATCGGTCGAGTAACTCATCAGCAAAAAGACGATGAGGATACTAAAGATGTCGAGCATGGGCATGAGGTTCAGACTGAGTGTCTCGCCTGAGTCGGACGATACTGATGCCATCGCAAGCCTCTCTTAAGTCACAGCATCACACTGGACATGACCACTTTTGGGTATATCGATTCGGCGGCAATCGCCTTTTGCACATCAGTCGCGCCTTTTGGTGCAAAGACCGGATCGGCGGGACCACGCACCTTGATGGCATCGAGTACATTGGAGATATCCTTCCAAAGCACGTCATCCTCAGTGAAAAAGCTGACCTTGTCGGTATCGGGCGCGGTGCGACGAAGTTCGATCATGAACTTGTGCATCGCCGCGATATCCTCTTTGGTCACCTTGAAGTCTCGCTTTTGCTCGTTGAGCGGCGGCTTGCTCCACACGCCGGTGACCTGGATCTTGTCCTTCTCCATGTCCACTTTAACGTCGAAGCTGCGTTCGTCCTCTTTCTTCTCTGGAGGTGCCGAGGTCAGAAAGGGAATTTGGACCTCCAGCACACCAACCGACAAGAACACCGCAGACATCAGCAAAAAGGTATTGAGCAGCGAAAATACATCGATGAACGGCATGACGTTCAGCTCGATATCGCGGTACTTAGGTTTGCGCTTTTTCTTCTTGGACATAGCTACCTCTTAGTCGCTAGAGCTGCTAGACGAACCAGAGCTGCCGCCCTTGATCTTCATCTTCCGGGTGTACAGTAGGTCGATCAGTCGGGCATTGTTACGACTGATATCGTCCATGATCGATGTCTGCTTCATCACCAAGATACCGTAGGCGAGAAGGCACATCAGCGCCGTGCCAAGACCAAACGACGTCGCCGTCAAGGCTTCGGAAATACCGGCCGCGAGTGCCGTCTGCTTGGCTGATCCGGTCAGTCGCGCCGCAGCGGCGAAGGAGCGCATCAGACCAAACAGCGTCCCGAGCAGCCCAAGCAGCGTCGCGACGTTGGCCGTGGTGCCAAGAAAGGGCAGGATCTTGGTGAGCTTGGGAACCGCCGTCAAGGTCGCCGTTTCGAGCGCGTGCTCGATCTCTTCGGTGCTGTCATTGGCCCGCTTTAAGCCCTCTGACATGACGTAGGGGAGCAGCTTCGGACGCGCCTTTTTACACAGTCTAATGGCATTTTCGATGGAGTTATTCATCACCATCTTCTGCACTGCGGCCATAAATCCGGAGCTATTGGCCAAGTCGTACTGCAGCCAGTAGCGATAAGCTCGTTCGATGATGATCACCAGCGACAAAAACGCGACAAACGTAATCGCCGACATGATCTCCTGGCCACCTTCCTCAAACTTCCGCGCGATAAAATCTAGCATGCCTCTGGACTCCTCCGACCTATGGTGTGACCCGAATGGAAAGACCCTGGATCCCTTACACCGCAACGTGTCTATACCTGTTAGCTCATCTTTTCAGTAGCAAGAGCGATAAGCGTATTGGCTGAGCGTTGAATATTTGGGTTTTATTAAATTTTAGGGACGCCTGCCCAACTGTGTCAACCCAAGGGCGAATAATTTGCTGAGGATGGTTTTTCTGTTTATTTTGGTTTACAATTAAAACGATAGTGTCATTCCATATTTGCCAGCGGCGGAGCGTAGAGAGCATGGCGACAACAGTGCTCTATGTGGACGCGGCCGGGCGCAAGCCCCTGCCCGATGCCAGTATTTTACGTGTAGCCGCGGCATCGGCCGATGTCTCCTGCGTCACCGATCTTCATAGCGCCCTGATGGCGCTGCGTTCGCTGCCGCACTTGGATATCTTAGTAACGAACACCCCCGACCTTGCTCTGCTGGAGCTGGTCAAGGCGCAGCACCCAACGGCGCACACCGTTCTCGTCACCGAAGACACTATGGAAAGCTACAGCGCCGCTCTTCAAGGCCAAGAAGACACCCTCATCGGCCATGTCATCGCCAACCACACGCCTACGGCGTGGACGGTCAATGAGCTGCGAGTGACGGTACAGAAGCTACTGCGCAAGGACTTGTTCGGGATCGAAAAGTATTTGGCCAGTGGCACACCGCAGGTCGAAAGGCCGGTGACTGGTTCGGCCGATCGCGATCGACTCAATTCATTGGTCATGACCTTTGCCGAAGACAACCGCCTCGGTCAATACACCTCAAAGCTGGTCTTTGGCATTACCGAAGAGCTGCTGATGAATGCCATCTATGATGCTCCAGTCGCTGGCGGCAAGCTGCACTATGCCGAGCTGCCGCGCACCTCGCCGATTGTGCTGCAGCCGGATGAGTACGGTAAGCTGACCTTTGGTTGCGACGGTAGCGTCTTCGCTATCTCCGTTGCCGATCCGTTTGGTGCGCTAAAGCGGGAAAAGCTCTTTCAGTACCTCAAGAAGGTCCTACGCCGCAGCGACAGTGCCAACCTCATCGACACCAAAAAGGGCGGCGCTGGACTTGGCCTGTTCAAGATCCTCTATAGCAGCCATGCGTTGATCTGCAACGTCGATCCCGGTCGCAAAACCGAGGTCATTGCGCTGATCGATATCCAACATCAGGTCCGTGATTTCTCCAAGATGGCGAGGTCGGTGCACTATTTTGCGACCGAATGACCTGGCTGATCTTGGTACGCCGTCGGAAAAGGGGGCATGGCGATGCGTTTTCATCAGATTGTCTTTTGTACCATCTTGGCCCTCAGCACTGGAGCTGCCTCGGCGCAGCAAGGACTCAGCCACATGGCGATTGAGGGCAACCTCGGCATTTCGACCTTTTCCGGCGACCTGTCGGCTGAGAGTGCGGCGCCGACTTACGGCATGACCGTCGCTGTCGGGCAGCACACCTGGAGCAACGGCAGCAGTATCGCCAAAACCCTTGGCGGCCTGGGCAGCCTGTGGAACCTAAATCTCACCACCATTGCCAGCAAGACCAAGAGCAGCAATAGCTTTCCCTTCATTCAACACAAATCCTTCAGCGTCCTTGCCACATCGATCAGCCCAACGCTTTGCGCACTGACCGAGGCGCCGCTGCAAGCCTGTTTCGGTGTGGGTTGGGAAGAGTTTGATGTGCAGCAGGGCAGCGACAACGAGCAGATCTATGGCACGACGCTGTGGTCCCTGGCCATCGGTCACTACATGTCGGAAGAGCTGCATGCTGGGATCAAGCTCAACTACCGTAGTGTGACCCAGACCGTTTCAGGCACCAGGTCCAGCTTTGCGGTGCTCAGCGTGTTGCTATCCGTAGGCTGGCAGTTTAAGACTTGAACGCCCGCCGCAGGGACCTCAGACCGACCAGCACCGCAGGATATTCGTTGCCTCCGGCAGCCTTTCTGCTAACGTCCGCTTGTCCGTTTACGCAGAGCCAAGGAGCCGCACCATGAAAAAGATCAAGGTAGCCAACCCCGTCGTCGATATCGATGGCGATGAAATGACCCGGATTATTTGGCAGATGATCAAAGACAAGCTAATCCTGCCGTACCTCGATATCGAGCTAAAATACTTCGACCTCGGCATGGAACATCGCGATAAGACCGACGACCAAGTGACGATCGATGCGGCTAAGGCCATCCAAAAGTATGATGTTGGCATCAAGTGCGCGACGATCACTCCCGACGAGGCCCGCGTCGAGGAGTTCAAACTCAAAAAAATGTGGAAGAGCCCCAACGGCACGATCCGCAACATCCTTGGCGGCACGGTCTTTCGCGCACCCATCATCTGCAAGAACGTGCCGCGGCTGGTGAAGAACTGGACCAAGCCGATCGTCATCGGACGGCACGCGTACGGCGATCAATACCGTGCCACCGACGTTAAGATCCCAGGCCCTGGTGTCCTCAAGATGGTCTTTGAACCAAGCGGCGGCGGCGCCGCGACCACCTGGGAGGTCAACCAATTTCCCAGCGCCGGCATCGCCATGGGCATGTACAACCTCGACGAGTCGATCGAGGGCTTCGCCCGCTCGGTGTTTGAGTACGGACTGATGGTCAAATATCCCGTCTACCTGTCGACAAAGAATACCATCCTCAAGACCTACGACGGCCGCTTCAAGGACATCTTCCAGGCGATGTTCGATCGCGAGTATGCCGGCAAATACAAGGCCGCAGGCCTGACCTATGAGCATCGCTTGATCGACGACATGGTCGCCCAAGTGCTGAAGTGGGAAGGTGGCGTCGTCTGGGCCTGTAAAAATTACGACGGCGACGTTCAGTCGGATACGGTGGCCCAAGGCTTTGGTTCACTCGGCATGATGACCTCTGTGTTGATGTGCCCGAACGGCCGCACCATCGAGACCGAAGCCGCGCACGGCACGGTGACTCGGCACTACCGCGACCACCAAAAAGGCAAGGCAACCAGCACCAACCCGGTTGCCAGTATCTTCGCCTGGACCCAAGGTCTGGCGCACCGCGGCAAGTTGGATGACAATGCCGAGCTGATTCGCTTTGCCCACACCTTGGAGAAAGTCTGCGTCGACACCATTGAAGGCGGCCAGATGACCAAGGATTTGGCCGTGTCGATCCACGGCAATAACGTGCCAGCGGGGTCGTTCTTGACCACGGGCGAGTTCCTCGACGCCTTGGCCAAGAACCTGAACGCACAGTTGTCACGCTGAGCTTGCAGCCTGATGCCCCCTTGCATTGAGGCGTACGGCTAAGCAGCCGGACGCCTCAGGGGTTTTAACGCCTGCTTTGGGCTAACGGTCAGCCCCCCATTTGAGTTAGACTAGCTGCCAAAACGCATTGCATTTCGGGAGGCTAGGCAGATGATTTGGAGAGCCAAAGGCGTTCTATCCGGGCTGTTACTTGGCATGCTTGCGGCGCTGCCCGCCGGCTGCAGCGATGACAAAGAGGCACCGCAGGAGGTCGTCGCCCCGGCCACCGAAAAGACGCCGTACCCTGAGGATCCGGATCTCGCCCTTGGCGACAAAAAGGAAGCAGCGTCTCCCGCTGCGCCTGAGAATCCGACGCCGAATGAAAGTGCGGCGGTCGGCGAACTCACGACCGACCAAGCACCTCCCCCTCCACCCACGCCACCACAAGACAACACTGCGGCGAACAGCGGTGGCGGGCCAGCAGCGCCAGCAGATGATGGCAACGCGGTCGGCGGCGCCTTCGCGCAAAATACCCCAAGCTATGAGCCTGCTCCAGGCAGCCTGCCGCCCGAAGAAGCCACACAGGGAACCACTAAACACGCAGGACCTGGTCACAAGCACCACGGCAAGCATGCTAAACACGGCAAAGCCACCGCCGCGTCAGGTCAGGGTGTCCGCTACGTCAACGCCAACCTGCTCAACGTCCGCTCCAGTCCAAACCGCACTGCCAAGCGCGTACGCCAGCTGACTAAGGGCAGCCAGATCACCGTTGAGCTGCATGGCAAATGGGCCAAGATCAAAACGGGCGAATGGATCCGCACGAAGTACTTGAGCGAGGCGCCGGTCCAGTGACCGACGCCGCGAGTTGCTAGCTCTCGTCGCCCTCACCCATGGCTCTGGCGACGAGGTCCTGCAAGCTCTTGATCCCCTTAAAGCCGATGTGCTGCCCGGCCAAGCCGCGATCCTTGAAGACAAAGAATGCGGGCAACACATCGGTATCGGAGATTTCCAGCATCTCCGGATGATCATCGACCCCTATCTGGACAAAGGTCAGACCATGGCGGTCAGCCGCCTCGATACGCTCGATGGCGGGGTTTGCCAGCTTGCAGGCGCCGCAGCCTTTTTTCCATAGTTTCAGAAAGATACGGTCGCCTGACGCGATCCGTTCCTGGAGCTGCTCCGGGGTCCAATGTTCCATGTCGATAAACTCCTGCAAAAAACACGCTTGCGCCCGGAGGCAAGCCTTGTAGAATCCTCCGACTTCGCTACCAACGATGCCACGAAGCGGCGGCTCGGCGCCCGACAGAGCGACCGATTTCCCTAGAGGTTTTAGTATGTTACGATCTTACCACGCAGTCTTAGCCGCGGTTTGCCTCGGTCTGGCCTCGAGCGCCATGGCTATCGACAAGCTCGTCATCGTATCGCCACACCGCAAATCGATTCAAGATGAGTTTATCCCCAAGTTCAAAACCTTCTACGCCGACACCTACAAGACCAGCGTCGACGTCGACTGGCTCGACAACGGCGGCACGACCGACGCGGTGCGACTGCTGCGCACCCGGTTTGATAAAAGCAAGACTACCTCAGGCATCGACGTGATTTGGGGGGGCGGCACCAGTATTTTTATCGACCTCGAACAAGAGCATTTGCTGCAGTCCTTTCAGCTACCGGCAGCGCTCGCGAGCCAGGTACCAGAGCAACTCAGCGGCGTGCGTTTATACAATGCCAGCAAGACCTGGGTCGCTACGGCACTGTCGTCATTTGGCATTTTCTACAATAAAAAGGTGCTCGGCTTCGAGGCGCTGAAAGCTCCCGCGACCTGGTCCGACTTGGCCCAGCCAGGCTTCAAAAATCAACTCTCGCTGGCTGACCCGAGGCATTCTGGCACGGCCATGACTATGGTGCAAATCGTCCTCAATGCCAGAGGCTGGGACAAGGGTTGGGAGCTGCTGACGCAAATCGCCGGCAACACCCGCAGCTTCACCCACTCCAGCTCTGATCCGATCAAGGCCGTGATCGCCGGCGATGCCGCCGCCGCGATGGCCATCGACTTCTATGCCCAGCCAAAGATTGATGAGCTGGGTAAAGACAACCTCGGCTTCGTCCTGCCCGCCAACGAGACGGTGATCGACCCAGATCCAGTCGCGATCATCCGTGGTGCGCCGAACCGCGCGGTAGCGCAGCGCTTTGTTGCCTTTGTTCTGAGCGTCGAGGCGCAGAAGCTGCTGATTTTACCCAAGGGCGCTCCTGGTGGTCCCAAACTGGCGAGCCTCGGTCGCATGGCGGTCAACAAGCAGGCGTACCTGGACACCGAAGGCAAGCGTTCGAGCGCCTTTGATCCATTTAAGCAAAGCGCGTTTTTGCACATGGACGTCGCCGCCAACGCCAAGATGGTGCATGTCCTCAGCGATCTGATTGGCGCGCTCCAAATCGACACCCACAACGAGCTAAAAGCCGCTTGGGCTGCGATCATCAAGCGCGGACTTAATCCCGCCGAGGTCGCGGAATTCGCCCGGCCACCAGTCAGCGAAAAGGAGGTGCTCGCCTTGTGCGATCAATGGCACGACAACACCTTGCGCAACAACAAGGTCAACGCTTGGGTGGCCTTCGCTAAGGCGAAATACCTCCGCTTGGCGGCACATTAACATGGAAGTCACCTTCGACCATGTCAGTAAAAAGTACGGCGACGTCCTCGCCGTTGAGGACTTGAATCTCAAGATCGCTGAAGGCTCGCTGCACTTTCTGCTCGGTCCATCGGGCTGCGGCAAGACCACCACGCTGCGGCTTCTTGCCGGCCTAGAGAGCACCACGAGTGGGCGGATCCTTTTCGGTGGTAAGGACGTGACGTCCTTGCCAGCGGCTGAGCGCGGCATCGGCATGGTGTTCCAAAACTATGCGCTGTGGCCGCACATGACGGTGGCCAAGAATATCGACTATGGACTTGGCCTGAAGCGACTGAGCCGTGTGCAGCGCGAGCAGCGGCTGCAGGAAGCCCTGGAATTGACGCAACTGACCCGACTTGCCGACCGCCTGCCGGGGCAACTCTCAGGCGGGCAACAGCAACGCGTCGCCCTGGCAAGGGCACTTGCCATCCGCCCGACGGTGTTGCTGCTCGACGAGCCACTCAGTAACCTCGATGCGCAGCTGCGCCTGGAAATGCGCGACAACATCAGTCGCATCCACCGTCAGACCAAGATCACGACGGTCTACGTGACGCACGACCAAAAAGAAGCGCTGTCGATGGGCACCGAGGTCTCGGTGCTGCGCGCCGGGAGACTGATTCAAAGCGCCCCACCGCGCCAGCTCTACCACCATCCGGAGACGCCGTTCATCGCCAGGTTTATCGGTGAGACCAATTTGGTCCATGCCACCTACCGCGGCGACGACGATGGGCACCACTTGTTCGAATGCGGCTTTGGCCACCTCCTGACGAAGCGGCCAAAGCAAGTCCTGAGCCCAGGACAAGCCGTCACCTTATCGTTCCGCCCTGAAACGATCTCCGTGCAAGTCGATGGGGCTGCCCGTCCTAGCGTTAATCCGCTCCGCTTGGTGTTGGAACACCTGACCTACCTTGGTGAGTCGGAACAACTAGCGCTGCGCACTTCGGATCAACAGATCCTGCGCGCCAACATCTTCAATCCACCCGAGCACGACCTACAAGAAGGCACCGTCGTCGTCTGCAACGTCGATCCGGAGCATATATTGGTCCTGCCAGTCGAACACGACCTGAGTTCCGGCACATGACCCAGTCAACCGCCACTGCAGCACCGCTTAAGGCCAAACGCTCAAACCCGAGGCAAATGGGTACAGCTATTGGCTATGCGGTGTTGGCGGCGACGCTGGTCGCCCTGGTTTTATTCCTCGTGCTGCCGGTCAGCACCATCCTGTACAAGGCGTTTCGCGCTCAAGGTCACTTCTCCCTCGACTACTTTCGCTTACTGTTCGCCAACGATCTGCAAACCACCGCGATCTACAACAGCCTGCTGATCGGGGTTGCCGCCACGCTGCTCTGCACGGTGCTGAGCCTGCCTCTGGCGGTGATCAACGCGCGCTACGAATTTCCCGGTAAAAAGCTGCTCACAGGCCTGCTGTTGACACCGATGGTGATGCCGCCGTTTGTCGGTGCCATCGGCTTTCAGCGTTTTTTCGCGCGTCGCGGCTCAGTCAACCTGCTGCTGCTGAAACTTGGACTCATCGACTCCCCGATCGAATGGCTAGAGGGTGGACGGGTGTTCTGGGCGGTCGTCGCCCTCGAGGTCCTGCATCTCTACCCGATCGTTTACCTCAACCTCACGGCGGCGCTCGCCAATATCGATCCAAGCCTGGAAGAGATGGCGACCACCCTAGGCGTCCCGCGCTGGCGTCAGTTCAAGGACATCGTCTGGCCGCTGGCGCGCAGCGGCTACTTTGCGGGCGCCATCATCGTCTTTATCTGGGCGTTGACCGATCTAGGTACGCCGCTTTTGGTTGGCTTTCAAGAGACGATGCCGGTCCGCATCTTCAATATGATCACCGACGTCAACGAAAACCCTGTCGGCTATGCCCTGGTATGCCTGGTCATCTTGATCACCTTCGCCGTCTATTTACTGGCGAAGACCTCCACTCGCGGCAAATCCTACGACATGATGTCGCGCGGCCACGTCAGCAGCGCCGTCAAAAAGATCAGCGCCGTCAGTGCAGCCCCGTTTTACCTGCTCTTGGTCGCCACTATCGCTGCCGCGCTGCTACCGCACATCTCGGTCCTGATCACCTCGCTTAGCAGCAAATGGTTTATGACCGTCCTGCCTGAGCAATACACGCTCGACTATTATAAACAAATTCTTCATACCGATCTGCCGCTGATCGGCATCAAGAACAGTCTGCTGTTTTCTGGCAGTTCCATGCTCATCGACCTACTGCTTGGAGCCATGATTGCCTATGTCGTCGTCAGGAAGTTAATCCCGTTTGCGGGCCTTCTTGATGCCTTGACGATGGTCCCCTTGGCGCTACCGGGGATCGTCTTGGCCTTTGGCTACGTAACGACCTATACCAACACCATACTCGACCCATTCACCAACCCCACGGCCCTGCTCATCATCGCCTATGCGGTACGCCGCCTACCCTACATGGTGCGCTCGGCAGCCGCGGGGTTGGCACAGACCAGTATCGCTCTCGAGGAGGCCGCCGCGACCTTTGGTGCGTCGCGTTTTTACACGCTGCGCACGATCACCGTACCACTGGTATCGGCTAACCTAATCGCCGGTTGCCTGCTGTGTTTTGCTTACGCCATGCTCGACGTCAGCGACAGCTTGATTCTGGCGATGAAGGATCGCTACTATCCGCTGACGAAGGCGATCTACGCGCTGTTTTTAGAGCAAGGCAGCGGTGAATTCGTCGCCAGCGCCTTGGGTGTGGTCGGTATGGCCCTGCTGACCGTGTGCATCTTGGGGGCATCGCTGATGCTCGGCAAGAAGATGGGCGAACTGTTTAGGTCCGGCTGAGGCGCCGGCCCCACTCTAGCAAAACAATGCTACAATGGCCTCATGACCAAGCTCCTGATCGTATCGGGTCTTCAGATCCATCCACCGGGCTCGGGCGGCCAGCTCCGCTCCAGTGGCCTTGCCGCCGCTTTGGCCGAACGCGGCGTGGATATCGAGATCTACTCGCTGGTCGGACGCAAAGCCGACTATCTGGCTGGGGCGCCCTCTGGCTGGATGCAAGTCGCACCGCGCATTCGCGAATTCGTCGACCGCACGCGGTGGTGGGCAGCGGTGCAGATGGCTTTTTACCGCCTCCATCTGCCACCGCTTTGGATCACTTGGCTCCTGCGCCTGTTTCGCCCAAAGCTGCTGCGGCAGCTGCTGACCACCTGCGACTGGGTGGTCATCGACTTTCCCTTTCTCTACCCTGCTGCCCGCGGCAGCACTAAACCGGTGCTGCTGAACACGCACAATGTCGAGGCCAACCTCGCAACCGGCCTCAGCCGACACTTCGTGGCGGCGATCGAGGCTGAAGCCGCGCGTCGGGCCAACCTCATCGTCTGCTGCTCGACCGAAGATCAAGCGCACTTTGACGCCGTGAACGGCCCCGGCCGGACGCTGGTGGTGGCCAACGGCGTCGATACGCAGCGCTTTGCCCAGTTGGCCGCCAAGCGCCAGGAAAGCCGCGACGCGCTGCAGCTCGGCCCGGACACTACCGTGTTGCTGTTCGCCGCCAGCAACTTTGGTCCAAATGCCGAGGGACTTGCCTTCCTCAGCGATTTTGCCGCAAAGCACGAGGGCCTACTCAAGCAGCGCCAGATCCACTTTCTGGTCGCCGGCAGCGTCAGCAAATCGGCCTATCAAACACCCCACCTGACCGTCACGGGACCAGTCGCAGCGATAGAACCCTATTTTGCCGCCGCCGACTGGGCGATCAACGCGGTCTTTCGCGGCTCCGGCACCAACGTCAAAATGGGCGAATATATGGCAGCAGACCTGCCAATCCTAAGCACTGCAGTGGGTCAGCGCGGCTTTGACTTCCAATCGGGCATCCATGGCCTGACCTTCACGCCAGACACCCTCGCCGGGCTGCTCGCCGACCACCCAGCCTTGCAGGACCGCAGCGCCGCCGCCGTCCTCGCGGCAAGCGCCAAAACCGCCAACATGGCACGTATCAGCATGCAAGCCGCGACCGAGCCGCTCGCCCGCCGACTACTAGGCGGTCATTCATCGCTATTGTTGTAGCCGACGGTCAGCAAAAAGGTATAGGATTTCCAAAAGATTAGGAGGAGGCATAGTGAGCAACGGCATTCAAATCAGCGAACGCGATGGGGTGTTCCACCTGAGCGGGGAATTGAATGAATATGCCGACCTAAGCTCACTACTCACCAAGACGCCGCCGCTGCGGTTAAACTTGAAGGAAGTGACGCGGATCAACAGCATTGGTATCCGCAACCTCCTCAAGTTTCTAACCGGCTGGGGCGACCGGGCATTCATCTACGAGCATTGCTCCAGCGAATTCATCGACCAGGTGAACATGATCACCTCGCTACTCGGACCGCACAAACAGGGCAAGATCACCTCGTTCTATGTCCCCTATGAATGCCCCAACTGTGAATTCGAGAAAGATATCTATAGCGATGCCGCGCCCTACAAACAAGCGCTGGCTAGCGGCATCTGGCCCAAGCAGGAGTGCCCGGACTGTCACTCGACCTTGGATGTCATGAGCGACTCGTTCTTCAGCTTTCTGACATAACGGGGTCAGTCACCTCCGCTAACCTGCTGAAACGACGATGGCTCCCGCAATGCCGCACCAATAAATTGCAGCCTACGAGTCAGCCATCCACGGCTCGGATCAGAACATCTGGCTGGTCCGAGTCGTCATCGTTTCGAAGGATTGCTGGCAGTACCCGCCCCCAAACCTCGTCTAACGATGAAGTGATTTACGGCAAGCCCCGATTTCATCTGGCAACGAAGGAACTATAAAAATCAGCAACTTACCGCGAGTGACTGACCCCACAGGTCCCTTTGCCAGAGTTCCAGCTACCACCAACGGCCTCGCTCTCGCAGATCTGTTTAGGTGACACCGATTTAGGTGACTGACACGCCTGATTCAGCCAAACCGAACCGCCGGGACAGCGGCAGCGCTTCTTCGCCAAGTCCCATTTGCCTTTGTTAAAAGCGCCCTCGCAGATATCCTGCGACGCCAGAAGCTGCTGCACTTGACACAACTCATCGACCCAAACGCGGCCTTTCGGACACAAACAACGGACGTTGCTGGCCTCCCAGCGTCCGTTATTCAGCGAGCTTTCGCAGCTGGCCTTCAGTGTCGACTGATCGGCGAGGACTGGGGCCACGCAGCCACCACGCGCGACATTAAACACCGTCTCGCCAGGACAATCACATCCACCATCGTGCCAGGTGCCTTTATGCACGGCTCGCAGGCAGACATCGTCGATCATACGTCCGGCAAGCTTACGGCAGGTCGAGCCGACCAACACCTTTCGATCAGGACAAAGGCAGTAGGCATCGTCTACCAACCAGCGGGCATGGGCCTGGGCGCAGACTTGGACGAGGCGCTCATCGGTGGCACCCTTTGCTGCGGGAGCGGCGTCTGGGGCCGGCATAGGCGGCAGGGTGGGTGCAGCGGCGATGCTCTTTTCTGCAACTGCATTGGCGCCTGCGGGCACCGCCTCCGCCTGCGCGGCCGCTGCTGGCGCCACTACGGCGACACAGCCAGTGCCATTCCAGGTCTGTGCCTCGGGGCAAAGGCATTCATTGGTCGCAGCATTCAAGGTCGCGCCACCTTGTTTACACAGACCGGCGGCGTCAGCCGCAGCCTTGTCGCCACCACTCTTGGCGGGAGGATCGTCGGTACAATCTGCTAGCGATAGCGCAAGCGCGGACCATAGACCAAGGACGACAAGCCAGCTGCGGGCATTGCGCATGGGTGTTCACCTTTGACCGTGTTGGGGATGCTTTAAGTATACAGCAGTTTAGTCAAAGCGTCCCATGGCAACAGCACGCAGCGTTGGCGCGATGGGTAGCGGCGAAGATCGTACAAAGCACGCACTGCCGGCAGTCCAGGAAGCTCAGGAGGAGTCTGTATCGTCGGGAAGCAAGTACGAAACTGTTCAACTCTAGCCTTTAAGTCCAAGTCTGACAGACCAGTAACCGCAGCAACTAAAATAGAAGCACTAGCACGGCACAGCGAACAGCCAGAGCTGCTAAAGCCAAGCTGCGCCTGTCCAGCTTCAGTCCAGGCCAAGTAGACGGTGACGACGTCGCCACAAAGCTGGTTCTGGGTCGTGTAAGACAGGCAGCCCGCAGGAAGCTCACCCTGTCCAACCGGGGCCTTCGCATGTTGCAAGATGAGATCTTGATATCCGTGTTGCTCGTCGTTCACTGCGGCGCCTCCCCGCTTTCCGAGCCTCAGATACCCTGGCCTTTGTCCAAACGCGAGCTTAATTGCGCATAGGCGCTGGCCAGGGTCTTAAAGCCAAGGTCGCTACCACCCTGCAAGTCTGGATGCAGCTTCCTAGCCAACTGGAGGTAGCGCTGACGCAACACCTCGGCTGGCGGGAGTTCGTCAAAGCCCATAAACTCCAAAGCGCGAGTATCGGCAGCACTCAGCAGGGGCCGCGGGGCCACACTGCGGCGGCGGCGAAACTCCGCACGCAGCTCCTCTGCGGCTTGATGCCTAGCCCCAGAACGCGGGGCTTTGAGCTGCTCGCGCTGCAGCTGCCAGAGCTTGGCGCTGGTTTCATGCAGCTGACTATAACAGGCCGTCAAGCGCTCTTGAGCCGCCACGATCTCACTGCGCACATTGAGTAAGAAGGCGTTCAAGGCGCGGCTCGCCAGATCGGGCGGCAGCGTGGCAGGCATTTCGTCCAGGCGCAAGGACGCGAAAGGGGCTGGCAGACACACCACTTCCTCGAGGCGAGCGTTCAGCTCAAGCAGGGTCGTCCATAAACTAGCGCCATGACCGGCAAAGGGCAGACCAGTGCAGCGCCGCTCTAGCCAGGCTGTTTCCAGGCCTTGCTGCAGCATGTCGACGTCGGCCGCGGCATAGGCGGCAAAGACCGGTTCACCGATCAAGGTAGCTTGGAAAGGTCCGGTGCTGGTCGTCGCCGGAGCGCGAAACCACGCCTGCGGTCGCTCTGGCAAGAGAATCCCCAGGCGAAAACGCAGCGTCGTCTCCAGCAGCTTGATGCGCTGGACCAGCAAGGTGACACGGTCGACCTTCGAGCCGGCGGTGGTCAAATTTTGCCGCAGGCCACGCGCGAAGGCACTTTTGCGTTCTAGCTCGTCTAGGACACTACCAAGCGAATCACCAACCGAACCATCGCAGGTGATGGCCGGCAAAAACCAGTCCCCCGCCAGGAGGTCGCTGTCGGCTGGATGGATGTTGCCTTTAGCCATCTTGTCCTAGATACCGCAGCTTATTTCACAGCGTTGTGCGGCAAACCGCGGGTGCGTTCCATGACTTCAGACAAATGGTTTAACTCGTCGGCCACTTCACTAAAGGCATCGCCTTTACGCAGGTGCGTGCGCACGTGGTAGCGACCCTCGGCAATGGAGCGGATGTGGCGCCGAAAGGCAAAGGTTGGCCCGACCATGCGGTGGGTGTAGAGAACGGACAAGCCAATACTCGTCATGAGATAAACGGTAAAGCTAAAGTAGATCCATAGCTGCGTCCCCTTCCAATAGTCGAGAAAGAGCTCGCGCACCTCCTCCTCGGCATCGGTGAGAAGGACGATGGAGTTCACCAGGCCGCCAAAGTTGTAGTAGATGATCAACGCCAAAGCGGTGGCAAAAAGCAGCGATAAAAGGATGAAATACAGGCCGACTTTGACCTGCAACAGTGGCTGCAGCACGAAGTTACGGACCCGCCGCTTGGCCTTCCCCGTCGGCACGGGCTTTTTAGCTGCCTCGCGTTGCTCGCGCGATAGCTCCTTGGCCCCATCTGGACGCGGCGCAGTCCGCCCTTGCCCCTGTCCCTGTCCTGCCACTTGTCCTGGCCCCGGCCCTTGGTTCGTCACCGTATCAACCTCCCGTGGGTGGGTCGCGCACGCATTTTAGCTATGATCTTCACTTAACATCATATGTATAAACCAGCTCACCCACCAAATTTTCAGCGACCGAAAATTGCATGTGTGACAGCTCTCGGTATAAGCACTCCGACAATTTCGGGTCATTGATACTGCCGCCGGTGGCTTTCAGCTTGATAAACGTGCCCGTCGCCTTCGACAGCAGAAACGTGAAGCGCACGTCACCGCGCAACTCATCATTGAAGTCGAGGCGGTCACTATAGCATTTCCGCATGTTGGCATCGTAGGTGATCAACACATCGGCAACGCCCCTGGCGTAGCGGTTTTGCCGCAGCAGGTCGAGCTTGAAAAACATCGAAATTTGCCTGGTAAAGCTAATCGTGCGGCGCATTTCATGGGCGCTGCCGTAGTTGTCGGCCGCCCCTTGGAGGACTTTTTTGCCGCCAAAAGCTTCTTGTAGCATCCCCGAAAAGCCGTCAAACACCCCAGCTATCGAACTCTGACTCTTCGGGCCCGATTCTTTATAGCGACTCGGAACCATCTTAAAACCGACTCTAAGGCCATCCTTCCCCAGCGGTTGGAGCAACCATTCACCGAGGTTCGACAAACACTGCCTACGGACGATCAAAGTCGTTTTACCGCTGGGGTCTATCCAGGTCCGCTTCACGCCCGCACCATCTACCATAACAATCTGTTTTATATGGTATTTACCAGACGGCAACAGCCACACGGCGACGGCACCGCCAAAGGGCCCGGAATTGTCCGGCTTCAGGCTGATCTGGTAGGGCTTTTGCTGCAGAATGTCCTCGATGTAGACGATGATATTGGTCGTCACTGCGCGGCTAAAGCCGCTTAGCTCCAGCGCGGTGAACATACCTCCTTGCTTCTTATCGAAGTACTGCCCGTTCCACTCCACCAAGGGCTGGGCTAACTGCGGCGCCACCCCGGGGCCAGCCTGAGCCGGCTCGGGGGCTGTTAAAAACAGCCCAGCCAAAAGCAAAAAGGTCGAACAAGTCTGGAGCCATGCCTTCAGAAGGGGCCTCGCCAGGATGGGAGTTAGGTACATCGATGTGATCTTCAACTTCCATGATACCAAAAATGGACTACAATGCGCTGCTCAGTGCCCTATTTCTTGCCCAGCCGAGGTGATCCCGATGGCCAACGCCTTATTTAGCGCCCCTGTTCCGCTCAACGAACCAGTCAAAGGCTATGCTCCTGGTTCGCCCGAGCGCATCGAATTAAAGCGCGAACTGCAGCAACAAAACAGCGCCCCGGTCGATGTGCCTTTGGTCATCGCTGGAAAGCATCGCCGCGGCGAAACCACGGCACCGATCATCATCCCCCATCGCCACAGCCAGCACCTTGGAGTCGCCCACCAAGCCGCAGCCAAGGACGTCGGTGACGCTATCCACAGCGCCGTGACGACGCAGAAGAGCTGGTCTCGCCTACCCTGGGAAGAACGCGCCGCCGTGTTTCTCAAGGCCGCCGACCTGCTCTGCGGCAAGTATCGTCAGGTCATGAACGCTGCGACCATGCTCGGCCAAAGCAAAACCTGCTACCAAGCCGAGATCGACGCCGCCTGCGAACTGGCGGATTTTTGGCGCTTTAACGTCGCCTTCCTCACCGAAATCTACCAAGACCAGCCTCTGTCGGCCGCTGGAGCCTGGAATCGCTCTGCTTACCGCGGCCTCGAAGGCTTTGTCTTTGCCGTAACCCCTTTTAACTTTACGTCGATCGCCCTCAATTTGGCGACGGCCCCGGCGCTGATGGGCACGACCGTGGTCTGGAAGCCAGGACCGACCTCGATGCTATCATCTTGGGTCGGAATGCAGATCCTCGAAGAGGCTGGCCTGCCGCCTGGGGTCGTCAACATGATCGGCGGCGATCCCACCATCATCGGCCCCATTGCCCTGCAGCACCGGGACCTGGCCGGAGTTCACTTCACCGGATCGACCGGAGTGTTTAATCAGATGTGGCAGACCATCGGGCAAAACATCGGCAGCTACCGGACCTATCCGCGCATCGTCGGCGAGACCGGCGGCAAGGACTTCGTCTTCGCCCACCCCTCGGCGGATGTTCCCGCCTTGGTCACGGCCTTGGTGCGCGGCGCCTTTGAATACCAAGGCCAAAAATGCTCGGCGGCCTCTCGCGCGTATATTCCTCGCAGCCTATGGCGGCAGGTCGAGGAGCGCTTGGTGGCCGAGGTCAACAAGATCAGCGTCGGCGATCCCGAGGATTTCACCAACTTTATGGGCGCTGTCATCGACGCGCGGGCCTTTCAACGCCTAAAACAGGCCATCGAACAAGCCAAGCAGGATAGCGGCGTGCGCCTCTTGGTCGGTGGCGAGTGCGACGACCGCGTGGGATATTTCATCAAGCCGACCGTCCTGGTTGCCGACCGGCCTGATTACCGCACCATGACGACCGAGCTGTTTGGCCCGGTACTCACCATCTATGTCTATGAAGACGATCAGTTAGAGCGGACCCTCGAAATCTGCGACCAAACCTCGCCGTATGCTTTGACCGGAGCGATCTTTGCACGCGACCGCGCCGTCATCCATCAGATGACCGAGGCCTTGGTCAACGCGGCGGGCAACTTCTACATCAACGACAAACCGACCGGCGCCGTGGTCGGCCAGCAACCCTTTGGCGGCGCTCGCAGCTCGGGCACCAATGATAAGGCCGGGAGCAAGTTGAACCTGCTGCGTTGGACCAGCCAGCGCACGATCAAGGAGACCTTTGCACCGGCTTTACACTTCGATTATCCCTTCATGGCAGCGCCCTGACGATTGACACTGGGCGTGCCTGTGTGTTTGGATTCGCATCTAAGCAGGACAAAGTTGGCCGCATCGGCCGCAACATTACTTAGGAGAACGACCCATGGCGGTTCTAGTCGGAAAAAATGCCCCAGATTTTAAAGCAGAAGCAGTCGTCAATGGCGACTTTAAGACGATCAGCCTGTCGGACTACCGCGGCAAGTATGTTTGGCTGTTCTTCTACCCGCTCGACTTCACCTTCGTCTGCCCGACGGAACTGCACGCCTTCCAAGAAAAGAGCGAGCAATTCAAAAAGTTGAACACCGAAGTGATCGGCGTCTCGGTCGACAGCAAGTTTTCGCACTTAGCTTGGCTGAACACCAAACCAGAAGACGGCGGCATCCACGGCGTCAAATATCCAGTCGTCTCGGACATCAATAAATCGATCGCTCGCGACTACGACGTTCTAGTGCCCGCCGATGGCGTTGCCCTACGCGGTGCATTCTTGATCGACAAAGCCGGCGTCGTTCGTCAGCAAACGATCAATGATCTGCCACTAGGCCGTAACATCGATGAATTTTTGCGCCTGTCCGAAGCCCTGCAGTACCATGAAGAGCACGGCGAAGTGTGCCCTGCCAACTGGAAAAAAGGCGAAAAGACGATGAAGACGACCCAAGCTGGCTTGAAAGCCTACTTCAAAAAGAGCTAGCCGGGCCGGGGTCAGTCACTCCCGCTAACCCACCGAAAGTACGTAGTTACAAACTATGTAGTCATCACCCCTCCATCCTCCGCACGCTGTGCACGCGTTTTTTCTTGCGCCTGTTACACGAGTTAGTTTCTGGCGCGAAAAGCGCCAGAAACTATCCTGAGCGCAACGAAGGATCTCGGCGATTACAGCTCTGCTTCGCTCGACTCCCCAACAAGCGCTCTCGTTTCATGCTGCCTCTTCCGGCACCCCCGACTGTCGCTTGATGACTTGGCGAAGTTGGAATCCGAGCCCACAAGCATACCCGGCGGCCAAGGTCGCCGCGTCGCTTTCGTTGGTCAGGCTCGTGCACGACGTTTGCTCCATCCGCATGACCTTGGGGATCATTGATCTTGGCTAGGCGCTCGGATGCGAGTTTTAGTACCCGGCACCCCCCTTAACCACCTAATTATAAAGAATTTGTATGCAACATTTACGGCTCCTCAAGTTTTCTCGCAGCGCGGCCGATAACAATTATGAGAGTGGTCACCAGTACAGTTGATGCCAAGCACCTCACATGAATCCTCCTGCATTTTTTAGAGACCGTGCGCCAATCAGATCCTAAAAAAATCCTACTGGGGATGTTTCATGAAACTGACGAGCCCAACCACTACGCAACCGAGCTCCCGGTGCCGCCAGAATGCGGCCGCCCATCTTGTCTCTTACGCAGCACTCAGCCTCGCCGTGCTGGCTACAGGGTGCGGCAAGATGACAACGGCCAGGGTCGAGATTGACTCCAGACGTGTCGCCGCGGCCGTCCACAGGGATGTTGCGGCGGGCGATTTGCAGCAGATGACGCTCACCCCAAGTGCGGCACAGCTTGCTTTAGGCGACCTCTTGACCTTTAGTGTCAGCGGCCTACTCGCCAATGGTGATGCCGCGCCAAACAGTGTCGCCTATCAGTTTTCCTCGTCAGCCCCCGACGTGTTGCAGCCGCAGGGCGGCAACAAGTTTGCGGCCAAGGCGCCAGGTACGGCGGTCGTCACCGCGTCTTTGAGCGGCGTATCGGCAACCGCCACTGTGATCGTCGGCACCGCAAGCTGCACGGCACAGGCCGAGTTTACCGCAAAAGTTGAGCCTATATTGGCAGCCAAATGCATCAGCTGCCACGGCGCCGCCGGCATGACGGCAGCCCATAGCGCCCTCGCGCTAACCGCGGAAGATCGCGATCCTCAAGCCGCGCTCGCCAACTGGATTGTCAGTAAGACAAAACTGGATATCTCCGATCCGGACCATAGCCTGATCCTTGCCAAAGTGAGTGGTATCGCACCGCACGCCGGTGGCGCCTTGCTTAAGGCCAGCGACGCCGAGTATTCCACCGTCGCGACCTGGATCCGCGATGAAGCCAAGTGTCAGAATACCAACAAGCCTATTGCCATTGCGGTCACGCCGGCAGCCGCCAGCCTGGCGCCCGGTGGCAGCTTGCAGTTAGCCGTGACTGGCAAATACCAGGACAACAGTACAGCCGGCCTAAGTAGCGGCATCATCTGGACCTTAGTCGACGCCAGCGGCGCGCCCATAAGCGCCGACACGGCTAGCATCAGTAGCGCTGGCTTGCTCAGTGTGGGCAACGCAGCCGCGACAAAAGCATTTAGCGCCCTCGCTAAGCTCGATACCTTAAGCGGTACCGCCGCGATCAGCATCGCGGCCGCTGCGGCGACGACGCTCCCGAGTACCCCGGAAGGCGGTTCCGCATGCGCCGCGGCCGCAACGTTTCAGCAAGCCGTGGAACCGGTGCTCCAAGCGAGCTGTTTGACCTGCCACGGCGCGGCGGGCTTAGCCAACGCAAAGGCTGTTTTGACCCTGGCGGGTGCCGGTGATATCACCGCGGATCGCACCGCCCTGCTGACAAAACTCAATCTGCAGAGCCCTGCCAGCAGCAACCTGTTGGCGAAAGTATCAGGTGGCATCGGCCACGGCGGCGGCAGCGTCTTGCCGCCTGCCTCGGCTGGCTACAGCACACTCAACGCCTGGGTCCAGCAGGAAGCCAGCTGTGCGAACACAGCGGTTGCTGCCACGCCGTCCAGCCCAGCGCCCGCGCCCGCGCCGGCACCAAGCCCAACGCCCCCGCAAGCAAGCAGCGCCTGCCCGTCGTTTGCCCAGTTCAAAACGGCAGTCGCCCCCATCATGACCAAGAACTGCACCGCATGCCACGCCAGCGGTGGCTCTGGTAATGGTGCGTTTCCGATGAACATTGGCACTGGCTCCGCCGCCTGCGCCGCCTTAGTTGGCACCTGGACGACGAGCAAGGGTGAAATCGACTACACCAAACAAAGCCAAAGCAAGCTCATTTTGAAACCTTTTGGTCTGGTGACACACGGCGGCGGCTTAGCCCTTACCGCGGCCCAGCAGCAAGTGTTTACCGATTTTGTGAACCAAGAAGTCTCCTGCCATACCAGCGGTCAAGGCGGCGATACAACAAACGCCACGGTGCTCTGTCAAAAGCAAGCTGTAGCGATTGCGCTATCGCCGCTGAGCCCCACTCTGAGCATCGGCGACACGCTGGCCTTGCAGGCCAATGTCAGCTATGACGACGGCAGCACGTCTACCAACCCCGGCGGCCTCACTTGGACCAGCGGCGCTCCCACGGTCGCGAGTGTCGACAGTAACGGCCAACTTAAGGCGCTTAAAGGCGGTACAACGCTAGTTAAAGCCACCCTCGGCCCCATTTCCACCACGCTCAGCGTGACCGTACGGTCGGCCAGCGCCACGCTAACCCGTGTCGACATCAGCCCAGCTGCGGCTAGCGTGGCGATCGGCCAGCAACTGGCCTACCAGCTGATGGGCACGTATTCCGACGGCAGCCGTCAGGCCATTGCCACGGCGGTCAAGTGGTCAGTGGTCAACTCTACCCTCGCCAGCGTGACACCGACCGGACTACTCACCGCTACAGTAGCTGGCAGCACGACGCTGAACGCCGAGCCCGCCAGCTGCACCGGCATTCAAAACTGCCCAGCCACGTCGACGCTCACGGTGACCCCGTCAGTGCTAACCAGCATCAGCGTCACACCGGTTAGCCCAATCGTCCCAGTTGGCAGCACCCTACAACTGCAGCTAAGCGGCACCAAATCCGACGGCAGCACGACCGTTCTCAGCAACGTCACCTGGACGACCAATGACGGTAGTATCATCGATCTGACTAGCGCGGGAAGCATCACGGCCCGGGGCCCAGGGTTAGCACAAGTCATCGCCGCCAGCGGATCGTTTGCGGTCACCACCAGCGTCCTGGTGATTGCCGACAGCGGCTGCTCGACGGTGCAGCAATACCAGCAAACGGTCGAGCCGATCTTGCAGAATTCCTGCCTCAGCTGCCACGGCACCGGTCTGCCCGGTAGCCCACTGTTCACGCTCAAGGGGCCTAACCCAAGCGCCTACGAGGTGGTCGCCAACTGGACTGCTGCCCAACAAAAAGTTGACGCCGTCAGCGTCGACGCGAGCAAGATATTGCAGATGGCCGGCAACCTCTCCAGCAACCATCCTGGCGGCACGATCTTGGCTAAGACGACCTCGACCTATAACACCCTGCGTTCCTGGGTGAGCGCCGAATTCAGCTGCCAGACCAGCAATATCGCCTCCAACCTGACGCGCTCCTCCGGCGAGGTGCTGCAACTGCGCTTAGCTGCTTTGTTCCCTAGCGCCGTTGGCCCGTCTCTGCCAATCGCCCCAGATAATTTTGACATGTTTAACGCGACCGGCCTAAATACGCAGCTAGCCAGTCCAGACCGCATGTGGAGCCCTGCCACTGATGTCGCCTTACGTGGCAGGGCAAATATTTTGTGCAAAAGCTATGTCGACAGCGCCGACAGCAAAAATACCCTGTTTAAATTCACGGCCAGCGACCTGCTTAGCGGCGAGTCAGCGCCCGGCGACGCTGCGACCAGTCTTGCGCTGGCCACGGCACGGCACGCCTGGCTTTATCCCTACACCCAGCAGGCCCCCGAAGTACAAGCCCTCATCGATCTCTATAACGGGGTGCTGGCGCTAAAGGGCAGCGGTGCGACAGTGCAGGCAAAGCAAGCAGTTTGCGTCGCGGCCATCATGGCGCCCCAGTTCCTGTTCGGCAACGTCGGCGATGCCGATATTATCCGTCGCCTGGCGCTAGAAGTGGGTCGTCGGCCACCCACTATGGCCGATTACGACGCGTATGCCAGCGCCGGGAACAAAGGCAGCTTTCTCTCCAGCTACACCGCCGCCCTGCAAAACGCCAAGACCGGCTACCTGACCGCTGTCAAAAGCTGGCACCGGACGCAGCTAGGTTTGCGCGATTTCATCAAGGTCGGCGGCGTGGACGGCAGCCGCGAGTATGGGAACAGCCAGGGTGCTTCGCTGATGGGTGCTACGCCGTTCCGCGGCATGACGACCACAGAGACAGGGCTGAGCATCCGCGGCATCGAACTTGAAAAGTATGTCTTCGCTACGCAATATATGGATCTTTCCGAAAATTGCACACCCGGGCTGGCCCAGGATTTTGATCCCCGTACGACCCAAATTGTGTGGCAGCACTATAATTCCGTGAGTGGCGCTTGGGAGACGATTGGCAGCTGGCAGAAGGCCGCTGATGGCAGCTGGAGTCAGCAGAGTGGGAGCATCACGCTTGCTGATCACAGCCAAATGACGACGAGCGTTGACGACATCACCAGCGTCGTCTCCAAGATCGACGGGCGCAATTATTATACCTCCGGCCGCCTGGTTGGTACACCTGTCGACGGCTTTATCGGCGAACGCGCGTTATCTCGCGCCGTCAACAAAACCGCTTCTCAGCGGCGCGTCCGCCGGTTTAGCCCAAGCGGTGAGCAGAACGGCTTTAGTACAGTCAAGCTATGGTACAGCGGCGAAACTGTCGCCATCTGCAACACCACATCGCGTTTTGTCGCCACCTGCGGCTATCGTCCCGCGGCCACCGCCAATCGGCCTGGCGCAGTTGCCGCGGCCACTTGGAACGCGGGCAGCAAAGGCACCGCCCCCATCGGTTTGGGGGGGTTGCGCGATTCCTACCTCACACCGATCGTCACAGACCACATGAGTTGCGGCAACCCCGACACCACCGTACTCGCCAATATCGGCAAACCAGGCTACAGCGAAGCCGTTGCTTGGCCGAAAGGCACCGTTACGGCTGCCGGAACAATGGACCAAAGCAGTCTCAATGATCTAGTCATTAACTCGTTTGATTTATTGCCCGCCGGCGGCGCCAATTCCTCGCAGATTATCGCCACTTCTCTAAGTAGACCGTATGCTGAAGATCAAGCTTTCGGCCACCTACTACAAGATATTATGCTGGAGCCGCTGCGCCTGACAGAGGACATCGTGAGCAACAGCCGCGACTACCGTATGCTACTCACGGCGCCTTACACGATCGGTCACGGCGAGCTTGATCTCTACTACCGCTCGCAAAACCATTTTCTCCCAAGCTACCCCGCCGGTTATGCCGCAGTGCCCGGCGGCGGCAGCCTCCGGCAAATTACCCCGACAACGGTGGCACCTATGCCTTTTGCCTGGCTGAAGAGCAGTCTAGGTACCCTCACTTATGGAAGTACCGCGTATTTCGCCGACGAAGTGCAAAGCGGCACGATCCAGCCACGCCTCATGTCCGGGATCCTGACGCAGATGGGATTCCTTGGCCCGGTGTCGGTCAACAGCGGCAAAACCCGCAGCCTCGCCGCTCGCGTCTTTGAACGCCTGCTCTGCGGCCTGCCTAGCGACTTCCTCAGCTTGCTTGACACCAATGCCCAACAGCTACAGATGAAGTACGTTTCGACTCACGAAGCCAACGGCAATGCCCACCTCGACCCGACCAAAGGCTGCTACGGCTGCCACATCAGCCTCGATCCTGTTGCTTCGGCGCTCAACGCCAATTTCCTGCAAAATCCCAGCCAAGCCGCCACCGGTGACCTCAAGTCCGATCATATTTGGGGTGTGAATAATCTTTACGGCGTCCGCGGTTCTACCGCCACTGGCACCGGCGCCTTGTTTGGCACCGTGGTCACCGGTGTCAAAGACCTCGGCAACGTGCTGGCCAACTCCACGCCGTTTTCCCAATGCGTGGTCAAGTCCGCCTTTAAAAACGTCTTCGGTCGTGAACCCCTCGGCAGCGAAGTCGGCCTCGTCAATTCGGTCGCGACGCAATTTCGCACCAGCCTCAACTACGACTACAACGCCATGATTCAAGCGTTGGTAGCCTCACCACAGTTTCAGAGGAGCAACTGATATGCGTACCAGGATGGACCGCCGCCAATTTTTCAAAGCCAGCAGCCTCGGTCTTGGTACCGTTGGCATCATCGGCTATGGCATAGCTCCAGGCCAACTTCTGGCCAGCACTTCGCCGGTGCGGCGTAGCCGCTATTTAATCAACCTCCAAGGCTTCGGGGGGTGGGACAGCAGCTGGCACCACTCGCCCGTGTTAGTAAAGGACACCGCTGGCCTATCGGGGGCTGACCTCACCAATCAATTCTACGGCGTCGTCGCAAATGCAACGCGGTTTCCCGATAGCCAGGCGATTGCCTTTGCCAACGGCTTCGTCGGACCGACCTTCGCCAATTACAGCAGCGCCGACCTCAACAACTTACTGATTTGGCGCGGACTCGTGGCAGAAGGCAGTCACTCAGTTGGCAACCATCTGATCCAAAACGGGCACCCATCAAGCTATGCATCTTCGTTTTCTACTATTGTTGCGGATGCCCTGGCACGCGCCCCAGACTATCCGCGCACGCTACATTACGCCCAGCTCACCGCCAACACGGCCGCCTTCGATTCCGGACCAGGTCTCATGCATGGACCAGGTATTCCGCTGAATATCCCAAACGCAAGCTCCTGGGCCGCGCTCAGTGCTGCCGATCCCAATGACCCTGTGGCCGATCCAAAACTGAAAGCTCTCGTCGATAACACCGTCAATAATCTGGCCGGCAATGTCAGCGGCGCTCAACTCAATGCGACGCGCAATCTATTTCAGGGCGACTTTCTCACCGGCTATACCGATGCCTCGCTATTAATCGGCCATAACTATGCCACTAGCTCGGCCTTTACGGCGACGGTGGCGACCTACCATAAAGCCGTGGTCGACGACCTCACTGCCCTGCTCTTTAGCAGCGCGTCGGCGTCTGCTCTGCGCGATGCCATCGCTCTGATGCCTGGGTTGCCAGCGGCAGCAGCCAATGTCGAAGCATTCCTCGTCCAGACCATAGGCAACCTCGACTCTTTAGTATTTGCCTATGCCCTAGCCGATTTCTTAATCACCAACGACCTTTCGGCCGTCGTCGACCTACCGATGAGCTACGGCGATTACCATGACCGCAACGACGCCGATCTTATCGGCGTCGCCGTCAGCCTTGCTTGCTTGAAGACGCTGCTGCGTAAGCTGCAAGCGACGCCGCTACCTAACGGTCAGAGCGGCTCATTTTTCGATGCGACCCTGGTCGTCGTCAGCACAGAATTTGACCGCCAAGTGGCGCGCACCGTCAATAATCCGGCGTTTTCCAATCGGCCGGGGACTAATCATGGCTCTACCAGCAGCGTGATCATGGCAGGCTACGGCGTCAACAACGGCAAGATCATCGGTGGGCGCGGCACTGGCCCAAACGGTATCTATGGTGGCACAGGTATGCCGTTCCTACAGCCGCTGCCCGTCGACCCAGCGACCGGCGAGCCCAATGCTTCTGGCGTCTTGGCGAGCCAGCGTGCTGTGTTACCGACGGTGCTAAAGATTTTTGGCCTCTCGGTGCCCTCGCAGCAACAGACCGAGCAGGTCGCTCTACCCGCCGTGATTAAACCGGGTCACAGCGGGACCTAGGTAGTTTTCACCCGGAAAGCGCCGCTTTCCGGGTGAAAACTATCCTAAGAAGCGTCAGCGACGAAAGATCTGGTGATTATCTATTGGCCGCCATCCGATTTGTGCAGCAAGACTAAAGGCTGTAAGCCAAGCCGCCGGATAACGCCACCTGACCTAGGTCGACGCCGGGATCCATGATCGGCCGGTAGCGTAGCTCGCCGACCAAATCCATCGCTGTTTGCACTCGGTACATCACGCCAGCGCCGTAGTCCAAGCCAAATTTTCCGGCATTGTCGCGGTACTTGCTATCTAGACGATTGACCTTGTTGTCGCTCTGCCCCTGCACTTCCTTGATGGTGAAGCGATGCACCGAGGCCCCGGCCAGGGCGTAGGGTCGAAACGCCGTGCGCGTGTTGGTGAAGACGAACTTGGCGTCGAGCCCCAGGGCGATGTCGCTCACTTCGGCCTCGCTGCGTCCGAGGCTACCGGTCGCTTTGCTCCAGTAATCGAGCGTCCCCCCAAGCAGTAGATTGTCGGCGACGGCACGATCGATATAAGCGCCGTAGGTGCCGGTTGCACGGGAGATCTGCTTGACCTTGGTCGCACCGAGTCTGACCCCAAACTGCGTACTATCCGCCGCCACGCCCTGGGACCTTAGCTCGCTACCGATCGGAGCCGTGAGCTCCGCCAAGGCTGGCGTTGCGAGCAAGAGGCCACATAGAATGCTCAAGAGCTTATTCATACCCATCTCCTTCATCATGATAAGATTAACCAGTCAAGGCTGGGTACTGCATCATCCATGCCATAAAATAGTCGCGAGTCAGAGTCTAAATCCCGGTTTTTGGCCGCTCAGATGCCTACGAATAGAGGCAGGATGACCCTAAAATGAGACAGCAATCCTGATGAAACCAGATGTCTACCTGATCCTCGACCCGTACCACGACTACGCCGCGGCGATGATGCGCTACTGCTTTGATCAGCATGGCCTCAAAGCGCTGTGCTTGATCACGAGCCGGCGCTACGAAATCTTTGCCAAGCAGTACGTGGCCATCGACCCGCGCCATGTCGAGGCGCGCTATCATCTCGAAGACCAAAGCGACGACGTCCTGCTTGCCAAGATCATGTCCAACTACAACCCCATCGCCTTTATACCACACGATGAACCCTACCTAATGCGGGCAATGGATTTTCTTGAACGCATGCCGATACGCTGGAACGATCCAGCTCTTATCCGACTCTTTCGCAACAAGCAGGCGCTAAAACAACACCTCAAGCGTCAAGATCCAGGGCTCCCACTGAATCATACGCGCCATGTGACCTCCGCCGCAGAGGCCATCGCCCTTAGGCCTGAGTTCCCAGGTAGCGTAGTGTTAAAGCCCAACGATGGGATGGGCACTCTGAGCGTCGGACTCATCCATGCACCCGATTGGGAAGGCCAGATCAAGGCGTACTTTGACGCCTCGCAGTGTAGCTCGGTGATCATGGAGGAGTTCATCGAAGCCGCCGAGCCCGGCGTGGAGTATGCGGTCAATGGCCAAATCGACGACCGCGGCGCCATCGTCTACCAGTCGATCATCTCCTACTACAAGGTTAGCGCCAACGGCCGTTCCTTTCTCTACTATCAAGACCATCATGTACCCTACGCCTCTGACAAATTTCGCCTGCTGACCGACTATGCGACGCGCGTCATGCAGGCTTCTGGATTGCGGCGCTGCCCCTTTCACATGGAGCTGGTGCTGAGCAAACAAGGCCCCTTGCTGGTCGAGGTTGCAGCCAGGCTCCTCGGCGTCTCCTGGGGCAAAGTCGTCAACGATGTGCATGGCTCTGGCTTTGACGTCTTTGCCATGGCGGCTCATTACTATTTGTTTGACCGACCCTACGGCGGCCCTGGCCCCAATTGGCCGGCCTACGATGCCAATCACTACCTCAGCGTCTATGGCATCGGTGCCCAAGATGAATTTGTCGTCAGCGTCGATGGACTTAAGGAAGTCGAACGCCTACCAGGCTTTAAACGTTGGGGAACTAAACCCGAGGTCGGACGTCGGGTCAACCGCACCGTCGATCTATTTACCAGGCTCTATGACGTCCAGCTGATCAGCACGCAAAGCATGGAGGATATGCGCCGCACCGCGGATCAGGTGCGCGCGTTGATTGCGGTCAATAAGCGGAGTGGGCTAGCACACAAGGTTTGGGCCGTGGTGCTATTTGCAGTTGACCAATTGAGCTGGCGTTGGCGCTATGGGCTGGCGTTGCTAGGGAAGTACCTCGGAAGGTCGTAAATCAAGCGACGCGGTTCAGAAGGTTAGACTGGAGTTCGACCAACGTTCGCAGCCAAGCCCGCGTCACGCCTGCCTAAGGCACCTTAGCTGGACGCAGCTGCTGCAGCGACAAGTACTTACCGTCAAATTTACCATTGTCGAGAAACCATAGCGTCGCGTTAGCCACGTCAGCCTGATGCTGCGTCAAGGCCTTCGGCTGCGCCTGCTTCAGCTCGCTCTCCAGCGTCGCAGCCAGAACCTCGGCCTGACCGTTTTGCCAAAGCTCGCGCTCGATATCGCCATGCACGGTGGTGATGCCATGCGGACGACTATTCACGATATGGTAGATCTGCCAGGTGCCGCGTGGCCCTGGGACGCAGATCAAACCGGTTTCTTCAAGCAGCGGCGTCAAGCGAGCTGGGACGCGCAACCGCGACAAAGCCTGCGCCAGATGCAGCTGACGACTAAGCTCCTGGCGTGCCGCCGGACTAAACCACATGCGAACAGCGCGCCGCTGCTTGGTCAGCTCAGAGATCCGGGATTCGAGCCGGCCATGCAAGAGGTCGAGCAGGAGAGCCGCGAACGGCGCCCCCAAAGATACCCCGCGTCGACCAACCTTAGCCTCGGCCAGAGCCGCAATCTGATCGAGAAATTCGCCCGCGATGCGGCGATCACGGATGGGACCAAAAGCATGGAGCGTCCCGCTCTCGATAGGACCTAAAGCGACCCGCACGCCATCACCATCGCCGTCGCGAGCGACGAACAAGGTCTGCACGGTGCGCTGGTGCAAGCCACTAGGATGGAAGGCAGGACTGCTTTTGGCCAGCTCGGCGCTCTCAGCGAGGACGGCGGCGTACACATTGGGTGCACGCTCGGTCTTCAGATCCGCGGATTTCAGCACCAAGCGCAGCAACTGCCGCGGTAGTTGGTGAAAGACCTTGAGCTTGGCAACGTCGCGGTCGAGGTTTAATGAGCTGGCAAAAAACAGCGGGCGGCCTTCGTGATCATGAAGGTAAAAGACGCCTGGACCAGACGGGACCTGCGCCAAGCTTGCGTCAGGGATACCCCAGCCAAGGCGCATGCCGGACTCGAGGTCGCCCTGCAAACGCACGGCTTCATCGATGCGCTTGACCGAACGTTCATCGAGGCGACCGAGCAGCACCTTGAATAAAGCCAAGGTGACGTAGGCATCGGCCTCGGCGCGGTGCAGTTCACCGCTGGCCAGCTTGAAGTGCTCAGCGAGTCCGCGCAGGGATTTATCTGGCGTCTCCGGTGCGAGTTTTTCCACCAAAAGGTGGGTGCACAGATAGAAGTTCTCCATGTCGATGCCAACCGTCTGCTTGGCAAAGTGGCGGACAAACTTCATATCGCCGATGGTGTTGTGACTGACCAAGACATCGTCACCGATGAACTTAACAAAATCCGGCATGACCGCGTCGATGCGCGGCTCGTTGCGGACCATTTGATTATTGATACCGGTCATGCGGCGCACGATCGGCGGGATCGGGATCCCTGGATTGACCATGCTGTAAAAAGTGCCAAGCACCTCGCCGTTGCCATAGCGGATGGCAAAGATCTCGGTGATGCCGTTCTTCTCGGGGTTGCCTCCGGTGGTCTCGATATCGAACACGATATAGGTCCCGCTACTGAGCAAGGTCTTGAGCCTAGCTTGCGCCTCGGCGCTGACCTGCGGCACGCTCATGAGCTCTTTACGCTTGCCGCTGCGGCGTCCACGCTGCTGGTTTCTACCGGAGTTGGGTCGATGATTAGTGTTCAAATGATTGTCCAAGCGACGAGTCAGGTCCGGAGTAGACCTGCCGACCGCGGTTCCAGGTGGCGACGATGTCAACGGTACGATGTAGTCCGGCGTAGGGGGTCCAGCCGCATTTGGCGACGGTGTCTTGCTGGGTGATGACATGCTCCGACGGCACCAATACGGCAAAGTCCGCATCAAAGCCGTTGGCGATCCGTCCTTTTTGGGCAAAGCCAAAGAGCTCTGCGGGACGCGAGGCGCCCATCGCCAAAGCCGTCGCGAAGGGCAGACCGGTGCGCTTGGCCACGGTCCAAAGCAAGGGGTAAAACAGCTCCACGCCCGGTACGCCGGATGGGGAGGACCCTACCGAGGCGTACTTCTCGGCTAACAGATGCGGCGCATGGTCGGTGGCGAAGATATCGACCAGACCCTGACCGACTAGTTTGTGTAGCTGCTCGAGCTCGGCCGGAGAGCGCAGCGGCGGGTTCTTCTTGACGAGAGGGCCAAGTCGGGCATAGTCATCGGTGGAAAACAGCAAATGGTGCGGCGCGACTTCGGCAGTCACTAAGACGCCCCGAGCCTTGGCCTCTGCGACAAGTTCGATCTCAAGGGGTGTGCTGACATGGGCGATGTGGATCGGGCGCTTGTAGGTGGTGCGCGCCCACTCCAAGATCACCCGGGTCGATTGATGCGCCGCAGCCGAGCTACGGATATCCGAGTGGACCTCGAAGGCACTGTTATCTTTGTCTTTTAGCCTGGAGGCCAAGCGTGTCTGGTTGCAGTCGACGGTGCATTGATCCTCGGAGTGAAAGACCAAGGGCTTGTTGCAAGTCTCCGGAATGCTCCGGGCAAGGGTCTCCAGGTCATCGTACATCAGCTCGCCGGTGGTCCGACCGTAGAAGACCTTCAGGGCGCACACCGGTAGGTCTGACGCCGCCAGCAACTCTCCCACATGGTTGACATTGCCGGCCCCGACACCGACCAGCAGCTTGAACTCCAAGCCGGAGGCAGCGGCGCGTTCGGCCTTAAATAACACGGCCTCACGGGTCATCGTCGGCGGCAAGGTATTGGGCATGTCGCAGACGGCCACGACGCCACCACGCCACGCACCCTGGGCCAAGGTGTGCCAATCCTCTTTAGCCGTCAGGCCCGGATCTCGGCTATGCACATGAACATCGACAGCCCCTGGCACCAGGGTCAACCCCGCGGCATCGACCAAGGCCTCAGCGGCCAGCGCGCTCAAGTCGGCGGCCGACATCAGCGGACGGCACGGTCCAGACGCTGCAATAAGCCCCGCCTGCGGCTGCAAGTCACGAAAAATACCGCCAATGATACTAACGCTGAACCATTGTCCGACGGCATCCACTGCATTGATGATCCGAGCCATAAATCCCCTAGCCTGCTAACATAACGACGGCCACCTTATCTTTTATGAATCCAGCCCGGCAAGGTGGAAGCGGCGCTCCGGTCATTTTCATCTCATGTCATCTGGTGACCTCACCTATTGACCTGAGCCACGGGAAAACAGTATTTTAGCCGTCCAAAGCAAACTCACAGGAGGCTCCCACATGAGCGCCCAAGACGTCCAAGCAACGATTAAGTCCACCATTGACAGCAACCCCATCGTCCTCTTTATGAAGGGCACTCCAGCAGCGCCACAATGCGGCTTTTCCGCCCACGTCGTGCAGATCCTCAATTCCTACGGTGTGACCTTTCATGCCGTAGACGTCCTCGCTGACTGGGACATCCGCGAGGGCATCAAGACCTACACCAATTGGCCGACGGTGCCCCAACTTTATGTCAAGGGCCAGTTCATCGGCGGCTCGGACATCACCGCTGAGATGCACCGTAAAGGTCAGCTTGGCGACGTGTTAAAAGGCGCCGCCCAGTAACCACGTCCTGTCGCAATAAATTAAGGTGCACACATGGCTATCGATCCCAAGAGCTTTACCCAAGTTGTGCACGCCGGCGCTGAGCCTGACCAGGCCACCGGTGCGATCATGCCGCCAATCTATATGACGTCGACCTTTGTGCAGTCCGAGCCCGGAGTGCATCAAGGCTACGACTATTCGCGCGCCGACAATCCCACCCGCGAACTCTATGAAAAAGCCCTTGCCAGCATTGAAAGCGCCAACCATGCGCTGGCCTTTGCCTCTGGTCTAGCGGCCGAGCAAGCGATCATCCAGCTGCTCGATCCAGGCGCTAGAATTCTGGTGTCTGATGACGTTTACGGCGGCACTGGCCGACTGTTTCGTCGGCTGTTTGCTCGGTACAATCTTGATTTTCAGTTTATCGACTTGAGCGACGACAGCGTGGTCAAGGCCGCAGCGACAGCGCCGACCAAGCTGATCTGGCTGGAAACGCCGTCCAACCCGACGATGAAGGTGATCGACATCGCCAAGCTGGCCAAGGTGGCCAAGGCCCAGGGCGCACTCTTAGTCGTCGACAACACCTTTGCCTCGCCGATCTTTCAGTCTCCCCTGGCCCTCGGTGCGGACATCGTCGTCCACAGCACGACCAAGTACATCGGTGGCCATTCCGACATGATCGGCGGCGCCTTGATGGTCAACGACGCCAAGCTGTTTGAGCAGCTTAAGTTTATTCAATTCGCGGCTGGCGCTGTACCGGCGCCGCTTGAGTGCTTTCTGCTGCATCGGAGCATCAAGACGCTGGCGGTCAGGATGCAGCAGCATGAAAAAAATGCCCTCGCGGTAGCAAACTTTCTGCAGACCCATAAACAGGTGAAGAAGGTTTACTATCCGGGCCTGAGCAGTCACCCCGGTTACGATATCGCCTGCAGGCAGATGCGGGGTTTTTCTGGCATGGTGAGCTTTGATCACCGTGGCAGCTACGCCGACGTCGTCGCATTTTTGCAGAAGCTGCGGGTTTTTACCTTGGCCGAGAGTCTGGGTGGCGTTGAATCACTGGTGAATCACCCCGAAAAGATGACCCACGCCTCGGTCCCCGAGGAGCTTCGGCGCAAGTTGGGCATTGGACCGCAGATGATTCGGCTATCGGTCGGGATTGAGGCTGCGGACGATTTGCTTGCAGACTTGGCGCAGGCGCTTTAGGACCTCGGCCCTTTCCGTGCTTAGCGATCTGAATACTGGTGACAAGTAACAGCGCGCTCATCTGGGCCGCCTTGTCGGCATCGGCTAGACGCTTTTCATGAAAAGCCTGTTGCCTAGTCTGCTGCAGTGCCCCAGTCGGCCCACAAATTTTCATTCACGGATCTAGGGTCATGATTCAATTTCAAAACTTCCATATTGACGCGATTCGCAAAGGCTCGCTTAAAGCTTCCGTAACCATATGACATTAATATGTAATTTTAAGAACAAAAAATAACTCAAGATGCGCGGGCAAGCGGCCGATAAAAATTGGTCCTCGGTCGCAAACCTATATTTTCGATAGGCACACCATGAACCGTCAATTGCGTGGTCGCCTATGGTGCGAGCGGGCCGTCTTGCTAAAGATGAAGTAAGGAGCCGGTCTTGGGAGCGTTGGCAAAAGAAAATCACATTGAGCTGTTCGTCAGCGCTGAGGCATTTGACCAGCGCGTGGGAATGATTAGAAATTATTGGGAGCTAAAGTGGCTCGGGTTCGAATTGAGCAATTTCGCAGGTATGTTTACGGAAGATGAATTGCCGGATTTGCAAGGATTTATCCATGAAAATCCTGAGTACCACATCGTCACCAACGTCTCTTCAGGGCGCTATGTGAACAAGTATGTGCCACAGAATCGGCTCTATTTTCTGGCAAATGGGGACCGGAATCCATGCCTTGTTTTGAATCACCTCATCGATCCAATGGCGCCTCTAATCCACGAAGACATGGTCCGCGAGACTCTTGCCGTGTTGAAGAATATCAAAAATCGTGACCAGGGATAGCTGCTCCATTTCACACTGGACCTCGTCTCGACTCAGCATCCTAAAATGATTGGCTGAGTCGATCTCCCAAACGCGCACGATCAGTGGCAATGGCTCTTGGCGTAGTAGTTCACGCGACAGCAGGTACTGCAGGAGCGCATAAGAGTCGAAATGATCTGACTTCGAATACTGGAGGTACTTCCCATCCAGCTCCGCGATGTTTTCTGTTGAATAAGTAAAAATCGATTTGCCGCTTCGTGTCGTGCCCACGTGCTGGGCGGGGAGTCTCATACTGCGCATCTCCACTAAAGAGCATCAACCAAAGCCTTTAGGTAGACGACAGACAATAACGTTACCAACGACATGCCTCGGCTTAGGCTCGATGTCGGCGTGCGACGCTATCGACCCGACTCGTGGGTCATCAAGAGCTACGGGGTAGCAGCCTCTGTTGGTAGGTTTCAGGTTCTGCAGCCATTATTTCGACGGCGCACGAAGCGCTTTGGTCACTATCCGGCTAACGCTGGCTAAACTCGCCAGGGTGCGCCAGCCAAGATTTTGCCGTCCCAGCTAGCATGTCCACCGCTCGACTGTTGTAGTCCATCCAGCTAACGATGATATCGGCCACATGCTTTTGCGGCGCGACAAAGGTGTCGTGCATCACCTTGACCGTCTCCAAGTATTGCTTGATGACCCCCTCGACGCTGCGCCCACGCTCACTGATGTCGCGCCGCAGACGACGGATAAAGCGCACATCATCATCGACGTCGACGTAGACCGACAGATCACACAGGGCTCGGATCTCCGCCCAATGCAGCGACAAGATCCCGTCCAGGATGATGACCGGCGCCGGCTGCAGTAAGACCGTCGGCTCGACGCGCGTGTGCGTCGCGAAGTCATAGGTCGGGCGTTCGATGGACTGCCCGGCCGAGAGCGCCGCCAAGTGGCGGTGCAGGAGGTCGGTATCGAAGGCCTGCGGATGATCGAAGTTGCGGCGGTCGCGGTCCTCTTTTGCCAGGTGCGACAGGTCGCTGTAGTAATGATCGAGCTGGATCACCAAGATGCCAGCGTCCCCGCAGGACTCACGCAGGCGTCCGACCAGGGTGGTTTTACCGGAGCCGGAGCCGCCGCTGACGGCGATGACCTTGGGTTTTCTCACCAAGGTCTGGGGGGAGGTCGAGGGCATCACGTAGCTCCTGATCACGGAGGGGGGAGGGGGCGGGGGAGACCCGCAAAAAAAGGATGTTCTTGCCGAACCGTGCAATAATTACAAGAATGGTTTGATCACACCACCCATTTCAAAGCCTTGCTGCTTAAGCACGTTCGTGGTCAGAGCCGCCCGAGTTTCTCACCTCTGAGCCCAAACCCCTTGATATTACTGCGGTGGGCAGCAAAAAAAGGCCGTAAGTGCAGGGCTCACGCACTTAAATTGCCGGCCATGCCGTTAGTCTAAAATTTCTGCGCCTCCATAACTCTGCGCTTCTGTGGCTGAATTTAATGAACGTACGACCCTGCGAATGGCCAGTTTGGAGCCCGAGAAGTTGAGCTCGTTTACCAACGACATGGGTGGACACCTGTTAGACCCTGCCGCTCAACACCTGAGCAAGATTGCCAAGCGCTGACCACCGCCTCCATCGTCCCTTCACCGCCGTCGGCCATGGGGAAGCAATGGACCGTGGCATCGGGCACCACGGCTCTGATACCAATCTCCATGGCCTGGCACACCTGCGGTGAGCTGAGGCTACCCTTAAACGAATCGGGTGCGACGAGGATGCGAAGCGTCATAACAACGGCTGGCCTCAGAGTGTCTGGACTCAGGCCATCCTATGCAAAAGACCGTGTCGCTGCTACAGCTGAGTCGGCATCGCGCCAAAGCTCACCACTTGGCCGTTGGCATTGAGGGCAAAGGCGCCGCTTAAGAAGTCGCGGATGTGCGGTAACCAATCATCTGCCGTCTCTTGATGGAAGCCGACGACGACGATGCGCTCTTCGCCACTGGCCTGCGCTTCGGCCAGGTTGGCCTTGAGCACGGTGAGCATCTGCGCTCCGCTCATATAATCAGCCAGGCAACCATTATCGGGTACTTCGAGGAGTGCGCCGTGTTTCGTGGTAAGCAGGTAGGGCTGACTGGTTTGGGTGATGCCAGTCCAGGTTTGGACCGCCCATTGATAGAGCGGGTAATTGTAGAGTCTAGCGTGCAGAAACTCGGCAGGAACCGCTGAACTGTCGCTGACGATGCCATTGGCGGTGAGCGCATTGCTGACTCGCTGACTGAGCATCCAGCCACCGGCGCGAAAGTGTTGGGCGCGACCAAAGCCGTGCGACGATAAGGTGTCGATCGAGAACTTGATCACCTGGCTCAACTCAGCCTCGCTGTAGGCTCGGATCGGAATGGAGTGGCCGCAGTCCGAGGCGCATTCTGCGTCGGTCAGTGGCTTGCCACCTGGATTCCAATTGGGTTGATTACGAAAGGTGACGCCGGCGGCGGTAAACAAAGACTGCCAGCCATGGATGTGCAGGCCCAACTGGTCGATCGGTAGCAGGGTGCTGCGGATGGTGTCGGTCGTCTGCTCGGCGTTGGCACCGCTCTTAAAGTAATAGGCGGCATTGAGGTAGTGGAGGATGGGCAGTGTTGGATAGTCTTGGCGCAGCTGCTGCATCGCAGCGATGTTGGATGGGTTTAGGTTTCGCCCTTCCCAGTCGACGGTCATGATGACGTGGACCAAAGGCGACTTGTTAGGCGTTGCTTTGAGCGCGGTCGGTGCAATCAGGGTTGTTAACGCTAGGGCCGATATCGTTAAAACGCGGGAGCTTAGCGAAGGACGTAGGTTCAAGGGATACTCCTTTTGCGGTCATTGGCAGGTGCGAGTCGGTGTTATCATTAAATGATGTTTAGATGTCAAGTTTGACAAAAATATTAATATATTTAGTTTATTGTGTGGTTTGCCGCGCCGCGCCGCGCCGGGCTGGCGTGCCTATCCCAACCTAATGCCCCTCGTTGGCAACTGTGCGTCCTTGGTCCGGCGGCCCTCAACCCAGCCGCCTAGGTCTCGGACATGTTCTAAGTCCCCTCTGCGCAGGCCTGGTCCGGTCCGCACTCCAGCCAGGAAAGGCTTGAAAATGCTGAGAAAAGATGTACCATGCACTTGATCCGTGAAATTTCCGGATATTCCACGACACTGGTGCGGCATGATCCACAGAACGCTTAATATTCCGAAATTATTAGAGAAAAGCTCTCAATTCCTACTAGGGGCCAGGGGCACGGGCAAGAGCTCTCTCATTCGTCATAGCTTAGACGGAATGGCCGCCGACTATATCGACCTCCTTGATTCGCGGACCTATCTGCGCCTGCAAAACGAGCCTTATCAATTGTCTGCCATGATCCACGAGTCGATCGTGATCATCGATGAGATTCAACGGATACCGGAACTACTCAATGAAGTTCACCGGCTCATCGAGAATGAAGGTAAACGTTTTTTATTAACCGGAAGTAGCGCGCGCAAGTTACGCAAGTCAGGAAGCAATCTGCTGGCCGGGCGTGCTTATCCCAACCTCATGTGCCCGCTGACTTGGAGCGAACTCGACGCTGCTGGCACATTCGATTTGCAGCGCTATCTGCAGCGTGGCGGACTGCCGCGCGCTTACCTTGAGGACGATGCTCGAGACTTTCTCTATGCCTATGTGGATACCTATCTCAAGGAGGAGATTCAAGCTGAGGCCCTGGTGCGAAATCTGGTCAATTATGCTCGTTTTCTTGAGCAGGCGGCTCTGTGCAACGGTCAGATTCTAAACTACACCAAGATTGCACAGGACGCACAGCTGGCGCCCAATACCGTCCGCGACTACTATCAAATCCTCGAGGACACCTTGCTCGGATTTCTGGTGCCCCCCTGGACCAAGTCCAAGAAGAGAAAAGCTGTCAGCACAGCCAAGTTCTATTTTTTTGACCTAGGAATCATGCACGCCTTGAACCAGGTGGAGAATCTCCCGCCGGTCGGCGAGTTATTTGGCAGGGCCTTTGAGCACTTTATCGCTCAGGAGATACGCGCCTATCTTGCATATCATAAAGTTCGTCAGACCTTGGGCTTTTGGCGCACCAAGCACCAGCAGGAGGTCGACTTTGTCATCGGTGACCAGGTGGCGATCGAAGTTAAAAGTGCCCAGAGAGTGAGCGAACGGGATCATGCGGGACTGGTGACCATCGGCGAGGAACAAACCTGGTCGCGGCGTCTTGTCATCTCCCAGGACCCACAGCGGATGCGTTTTGCTAGTGGCATCGAACATCTGCACTGGCGCGACTTCCTCGGAGACTTATGGGCGCATCAAGTCCTGCGGTGAGCGACAGCGTGAATCCGCGCACGTGCTCCGCAGCTGACTCATCAGGGACTGCGCGTTTCTCGGCAAGCAAGTGGGACGGCTGCGTTGAGGGCCGCCTGACCGGGGAGGCGCCGTTTTGAGCTCGCGGAAGGCGTTTTCCACGCCATGCTTGCCCTTGTCATGCTGGACGATGTCGGCGGCGGATACGACAAAGTTGAGTTGGTTGTGCTTCTCGACATGATCGGTGATGTAGACGAGCAGGCCGTCGGTGCGCTTGTCCAGTTCGATCTTTGCGCGGTTGATCTCGCCTTCGATCTTGAAGGATTGCGCCTTCTTTTCGTGCGCGCTTGTCAGCGGTAAAGTTGTCAACAGTATACCGTCAGCTTGGCTGATGTATCCCGCGGTACTGTAGGTGTTCAAGGAAGTTACCGACAATTGGCCGAACGACCAATGTCGGTAACCTGCCGCCGGCGATTTTGAAGGAATCCGTGAAAACTATGCGCAGAGGGCCGTTCGCGGGATTTTACGAAGGGTGAGGTGAGAAACCCGGGGGAGGGGGGAGGGGGCGGGGGAGACCCGCAAAAAAAAGAATGTTCTTGCCGAACCGTGCAATAATTACAAGAATGGTTTGATCACACCACCCATTTCAAAGCCTTGCTGCTTAAGCACGTTCGTGGTCAGAGCCGTCCGCACCCGTCACATCCATGAGTGTTGGCGAGTCCAAGCGAGTACCGTGTGGGTATGATGGACCTGCACCAGCGAGCCGCCCGTGGCCTTTTTGAGGATCGCAGCGATGACCGACAACGATATTAAAAAGAAAAAGCAGAAGCTGACCCACATCAAACTTACCTCGCACCCGGAAAGCGGGGATACTCTGTCGCCCATCAACTGGGGGGCAAAAACGGCCGAGGAGCGCGGACCAGTCATCGGCACCGTCACCAACCCCGGCAAACGCAACGTGATCGGCGCCCACTCGGGCTCCTACGCCGTCTACCGAGCCCTGGCCATCGCCGCCGGCTCGCTCAGCCCCGTGCACATCCCGGACCTCACCAACACCTCGCCGGCGGCGCTGATCGGCCCCTATCCCCAGTGGAGCGACCCCAAGCGGATCATATCGATTGATCCGTGGGGCCACCTCGTCAGCGAGGCCTTTCGGCCCTTACTCCTTGCCGGACTCGATATCCGGCCGACGATCGCGGTGACGCGCGCCCATATAAACATGCCAGAATTTAGCGAAGCCCTGGCCCACGGCCGCTTGAAGGCGGATGGACACATCCTCAAAGCCAACGGCGAAGTCCTCGTCACCAAGGCGGCGATCGATCCCGTCTGGCACTTGCCGGGGATCGCCGAACGTTTTGGTGTCGATGAGGCGGAGCTCAGGCGCACCCTGTTTGAGCACACCAGCGGCATGTTCCCCGAGTTGATCACACGGCCCGATCGCCAGGTCTTTCTACCGCCGATCGGTGGCATGACGGCCTACTTCTTCGGCGACGTCACGACCATGCCCGACGCCACCAAGGAATTGGCCTGCCGGATCCACGACGAATGCAATGGCTCCGACGTATTTGGCTCCGATATCTGCACCTGTAGGCCCTACTTGGCCCACGGCATCGAGGTTTGCATCGAAGCCGCGCAACGCGGTGGTGCCGGCCTGATCGTCTACAATCGCAAAGAAGGACGAGCTTTAGGTGAGGTGACGAAGTTTCTGGTCTATAATGCTCGTAAGAGGCAGGAAGGAGGCGACACGGCGGCCCAGTACTTCAACCGCACCGAGTGCGTGGCTGGGGTCCAGGACATGCGTTTTCAAGAACTCATGCCGGATATTTTACACTGGCTTGGGATCACCAAAATTGACAAGTTCGTGTCCATGAGCAACATGAAGTACGATGCGATCGTTAAGACCGGCATCACGATCAAGGAACGAGTGGAGATCCCGCCCGAGCTGGTTCCCACCGACGCCAAGGTTGAGATGGATGCCAAGGTGGCAGCCGGTTACTACACCCCCGGAAAAGTCCCTGAGCTGAGCGAACTAGCCCAGAAAAAGGGCCGCGGCCTCGACGAGTAAATGATGGAACACCAGGATAGCAAGGAAATCGTCGCCTACCTCAGATCCACCAAAGCCATCCGCGAGCAATGCGAGCGCCTGGCCACGGAGGTCGAAGAAGGCAGGTCGGAGCATTTCACACTGCAGCTGGACAAGCTGCCAGCGGTCGCCGACTACGTCATCGAACAGATGCGCAGCGACTACCCGACCCTAGAGATTCCCTATCACAGCCGCTGGCGGCATTTTGGCGAGGCTCGTCTCAGCCAGCTGCAGACCAAGCTGGCTGGCCTTGACACCGACAGTGCGGCCAAGGTGCGCGTCGAGTTGATCATCGTCAGCACCCTGCTCGATGCTGGCGCCGGCAAGATGTGGCGTTACAAGGACGCGGCAACGGGGACGGACTTTTCGGCCTCGGAAGGCCTGGCCATGGCCAGCTTCGACATGTTCCTCGACGGTGGCTTCTCCAGTGACCCCGACCTACCCTTGCAAGCGGACATGGTTGGTCTACGCAACCTCGATAAAAAGGCCCTAGAGCGCTATTTTCAAGTGACGCCGCAAAACCGCCTGGCGGGACTCGATGGCCGCCTGGGACTGCTGCACAAGCTCGAGCACACCATCGCTGCCCATAAGAATATCTTCGGCCTGACCGATCCCCGCCTCGGCAACATCTATGACTATCTGAGCAGTCACGCCGGCAACAACAAACTGCCGGCGCGGAAGATCCTCGCCACCTTACTCGAGGGCCTTGGCGGTATCTGGCCCGGACGCGTGTCCATGGGCGGCGTCAACCTAGGGGACGTTTGGCACCATCATGCCCTGCCCAAAGAAGACTTCGGCTTTGGCTTGGTTCCTTTCCATAAGCTATCGCAATGGCTAGCTTATTCATTAGTAGAGCCGCTGCAGGAGTCGGGCCTGGAGATCAATGGCCTCGACGAGTTGACCGGCCTGGCGGAATACCGCAACGGCGGCTTGTTCGTCGACTTGGGTGTCCTTAAAGCCAAGTCCGACGCCGTCATCACCGGGACCCACAAGCCCGAGTCCGAGGTCATCGTCGAATGGCGAGCCCTGACCGTCGTCCTCCTCGACCGCTTGGCCGTTCTTATCCGTGAGCGACTCGGCAAGGACGAGGATGAGCTACCGCTGGCGAAAATCCTCCAAGGCGGCACTTGGAGTGCCGGACGCCGCATTGCCCTGAAACTTCGTCCGGGCGGCGAGCCGCCGATTCATTTGGCCAGCGACGGCACGGTTTTCTAAAACGCCCACAGCACGGGATCCCCATGACCTCGACCCTGACCCCGGACCTGACAACGTCTGCCACCGGTGGCCTGACCGTCATCACGCACCCCCTGGTCCAGCACAAGCTGACCATCATGCGCAAAAAGACGACCAGCACAGCAAAGTTTCGCCGCCTGGCCGGCGAGATCGCCATGCTTCTGGCCTACGAAGTGACGCGGGATATGGAGGTCGTACTAGAAACCATCGAGACGCCCCTAGCAACGATGCAGGCGCCCGTACTCAAAGGGAATGGCATCGTCCTCATCTCCATCCTTAGGGCCGGCAACGGCATCTTAGACGGCATGCTGCGACTGATCCCCTCGGCCTTGGTCGGACATATCGGCCTCTACCGCGAACCCAAGACCCATGTCGCCATCGAATACTATTTCAAGATGCCGCCAAACATGCCGCTGCATGACGCTATCGTCGTCGATCCGATGCTGGCCACAGGCCACTCCGCCGTCGCCGCGCTTGATCGCATCAAGGAAAAAAAGCCGCGCTCCCTTAAATATGTCTGCCTACTGGCCTCGCCGGAAGGCATCGCCTTCGTCCAAGAGCACCACCCGGACGTGCAGATTTACACTGCGGCAGTCGATCAGGGACTCAATGAAAAGGCCTATATCATCCCAGGGCTCGGCGATGCCGGCGACCGGATGTTCGGCACGCTCTAATGGACCTGCTGTTCCACAACGAACACTTTGCCGCCGCCGACAAGCCGGCGGACTGGCTCAGCGTCCCGTCGCGCCAAGGCGAGGACGACACTCGTCCATGCCTCGGCAAACGCCTTGAAGCCGCCCTCGCGACCCGCCTGTGGCCAGTGCATCGCCTCGACCAGGAAGTGACCGGCTTGATCCTGTTTGCCAAAAGCCCGGAGGCCCATCGCCTGGCCAACCAATGGTTCGAGCAAAGACAGGTGGTTAAAACCTACGAGGCGTTGACTGGGCCAGCCGCCCCGCCAGCACCAGGGGCGCCCGCCCTGGTCGGACCCGGGGTTTTGCCAGCAGCGGGCACCGACTATGTCTGGCACTCGCATCTGCTGCGTGGAAAGCGCCGAGCCTATGCTAGTCCACAGGGTAAACCCGCCGAGACCCAAGCGACTTTTATCGGCCTTAAGCAAGCCGGGACGACCACCGCTGGCCACTGGCGGCTGCACCCTCACACCGGTCGGCCGCATCAGCTGCGTTTTGACCTGTCGCGTCACGGCTTTCCCATCCTCGGCGACGCCCTCTACGGTAGCCTCGCCCCCTGCCCCGGGGCAGGGATCGCCTTGCGCTGCGTCCAGCTAGACTTCACGGCGTGTCCGAAGTATGCAGCGTTTGGCTTGCCCACGCTACTCGTGGCGCCGGGTCTGATCCCCTTCCTCGGATTTCACAAGAAAGCACCGCCGTGAGCGATTGCCCTACTGTCCAGCTCAGTAAAAACCTCCGCATCCATCACCCCTGGGTCTTTGGCCGGCTGCTTGATAAGCCGAACGAGCGCATCCCGCCAGGGACCATCGTCGACGCCATGAATCCCGACGGCACCTTCGCGGGCCGGGGTTTTTACAATGCCAGAGCGCGCATTGGCCTACGCGTGTTGACGACGGATCAGAGCGAAGTCGTGGACGCCGCGTTCTTTGCCGCGCGCCTCGGCCAGGCCGTGGCTTGGCGCCGCGAGCAAGGCCTGCTGCAACCGCGCTGCGGCGTCCGTTTGGTCCATGCTGAAGGCGACGGACTCAGCGGCCTAGTCGTCGACTTATTTGATGATGTGCTCGCCATTCAGTTCTTTAGCGCTGGCATGTTTCGCCAACGCGAGGTGATCAAGGCTGCGTTGCTCGAGCTGTTTCCCGCCGCACGCGTCTACTGGTTCGCCGAGAAGCGCGTGCAAAAGCAGGAGTCGTTTGACTGCTGGGAGATGGAAGCTCCAAGCAGCGTGGTCATCGAAGAGCATGGAGTCAAGTTTCAGGTTGCCGTCGGCTCCAAGCACAAGACCGGATTCTTTGCCGACCAACGCGACAACCGCCGCCTCCTTAGTGAGCTCTGTGCTGGCAAAAGCGTTGCCGATCTTTGCTGTCATAGCGGCGGCTTTGCCTTGTTTGCCAAGGTCAAGGGCCAGGCCAGCAAAGTCGTTGGCGTTGATCTCGATGCCGAGGAGGCCCTACCAACGGCGCGCGCCAACGCCGCGTTGAACGGCGCCGACATCGAGTTTTTGGCTGCCGACGTCATGGACTGGCTCAGGGACGCAGCAAAGTCCAAGACCACCTATGATGTCGTGATTCTCGATCCAGCCAAGCAAACAAGATCTGCCGACAAGGTCGACGAGGCTTTAAACGACTACTATCACATGAACCGTCTGGCCATGCCGGTGGTTGCCCGCGGCGGCATCCTGCTCAGCTGTTCGTGCAGTGGACTCATCACCGAGGAGCAATTTCTCGGCGTGATCAAGCAGGCGGCGAGGGATAGCGGACGGCAGGCGCAGGTCTTCAGACTGTCGGGCGCAGGTACCGATCATCCGTTTATGGCGCATGTGCCCGAGGGGCGTTACCTTAAGGCTGTGTGGTGTAGGATCACCTGACATGATTTTAACCGCGCATACCACCCGTTGCGGATGGACGGCGCCACAGTCATAGCGATGGGGTACCAGTGACGATCAGCTCCCTACGACCCTCTGGCGGCCTCGCCCTCAAGCTGTGGCACCTGATCTGGACGCCCGTTGCGCTGTTTCTTGCATTTTTCCCGCTTGGTTTGATCAACCTGGCGCAGTTTCTAAGCCTGCTGCTTTTGCCTCTGTCGCGCCGCGCCTACCGCGCCTATAACCGCCGCCTTGCTGCCGCCATCTGGGGCTATTGGGCCTGGGGCATGGACCGCGTCAACGGCTTGCGCATCGAACTGAGCGGTGACTCGCTGCCGCTCGAGGAAGATGCGATCGTCATCGCCAATCACCAGACGATGAGCGATGTCATCGTCATCCTCTGCATCGCCTTCACCAAAGGCCGCGTCGGTGACTGCAAGTGGATGGTCAAGGATGGACTGAAATATGTGCCTGGGATTGGCTGGGGCATGTTGTTTCTCGACAGTCTGTTTTTGAAGCGAACCTGGGCCGATGACGCCGAGCAGATCCGCCAAACTTTTTCGCGTTATTTAGCCGCCAAGGTACCACTGTGGCTGGTGTCCTTTCCCGAAGGCACGCGACTCACCGCGGCCAAGCTTGAAGCTAGCCGCGCCTACGCCGTCAAGTCTGGCGTGACGCCTCCCAAGCATGTCATGTTACCTAGGCCAAAGGGTTTCGCAGCCTCGGTTCAGGGTTTGCGCAGCCACGTCCGCGCTGTATACAGCCTGACTATCACCTATGATCCAGGACCGCACTCACTCGTCGCGATCGTTCGCGGCGATATCCAGCGGGTGCGCCTGCATGTGCGCCGGGTTGAGATCAGCAGCATGCCGCACAGCGAGGCCGAGTTGGTGGCTTGGTTAAATGCCGATTTTTACCGTAAGGATGCGCTGATCGCGGCAAACCTTGGTGGGTGAATACCATAGCGAGCTGGGATAAAAGGCGACGCACAATATTGCCCTGCCTGGCAATGGAACCGTTCCTTAAACCGTCATCAAATCTGATCACGAGGCGGCGCAACGAACAGTTTCCCGCCTTGCTCGTTCGCCGGCTAGGCCGTCGATGGGTGTCTAACGATTGAACAGCGGGCCTATAGTCCTGACAAAACTTTCTTTTTGCTGAGGCGTCAAGTTCAACTTGTCGACGTTTTGTAGCATGGTCCGCAACTCAGTATCGGTGGGCAGGTCGATCAGTGGCCCGGCGCAGGCGGCGCCAGCACAATCGTTGCCGGTCCGAATGGTCTGCATGAGTTTCCTAAAATCCTCGGGCGAGCTTTGCATTCCATCGATCAGTCTAATGATTGTGGTGTGTTTGCGCATTTGCAGCTGTGCCGGGGCACCCGCTGCACGCGAGATCAGCGCCTTGACCAGCATCTTGCTCCCGCTGCCTATTTTCATGCCTTGTTTGCCGACAAATTTAATTAGCGAACCCAGCGTCATCAAATCGCCGGTCAGTACATCGAGGGCCACACCGGTGCCCACTCCAATGCAGTTTACCTTGGCTATCTCTGGTTCGCCTGAAGCACAAGCCAGACCGCCCAGTACATAGGAGGGAATGGTTCCAAAAATAGGGATCCATCCAAGCCAAAAAGAAAGTTTGTCATACAGTTGGTACTTCCAGGGTATCTCCCGTCGGCAGTCATAACGCGAGCTTTGCGCATGGTTTGAAGCGTTCATGCAGGATTGAAAAAAGTAAAAATGCGTCTTGCCGTCGCCCGCGGTCACGCGCAGATCGTTGGCACTGGAGTTGAACGAATAGGCCTTGGCCTGTTTACACGGCTGCAGCTGGTTTTGTGCAAGATCAGCGCATTCATCACCGTTCAGCAAGGAACGAAGCCTAATCGTTACTTCGCCATTTGGCATGTTTTCAAGCGTTTCTAGACGAAACTGGGTGGTCGCGTTATCGTGCGCATTGCGCTCGCAATCATCGATAGTCCTCAGGCGCTCACCCTCGGCTTTGATACAGAAATTATCCTTCTCTTTTGGAAGGATTTGCACTACGCCTCCTTGGTTGCGCTCCTTCTGGAAATCCGGATAGTACTTGATGGCCTGCAGGTCTTGGCAGGAGGGATCTTGATTGAATTTGCTCAGTCCGCAGGAATAAAGCCAAAGGTGTCCACTGGCGTCGGCCTCCTGTTGTTCGCTCAGGTTCCGATTGCTGCATTGGAATTGTGCCAGCTCTGCACCGCGGCTCAGCGCTTCGGAACTCTCTCGGCTAAGAGGGCGCTCGCCTTTTATTGAGCCGGGGGCCTTAGGCTTGCCTTGGCTGGCTAGGAACGAATAGCTCCCGCAGGTGGACTCGCTGGCGATAGATCCGAGATCGATCACTTGCCGCTTCACCGGCTCTGGCGTTTCATCGGTTGTTCCCTTACTTTCCGTGAGTAAGGATGCGATGTCGAGTGTGTCTGATGCCTGCTTGTCGGCGTTCTGTTGTCCGACATATGCATTGTTCAGCTGCCGCGTGTCCTTGATCAGTGCGACGATGCTGCCATACTGGAACTTCTCCCAACGAGCCTTATCCCATTCGGCGCCATATTTATTTGGTATCATCATCATATACACAGCATCGTCACAAGCGGCGAGCATCGGCAGGCCATCCTTAGCATACGTCAGGCATTGCATCTGTTTCTCGCCAGTCTCATCGAGCGACCATTCGTTCACTCCAGCCCGCGGAGCGATGCGAAAGGCGATGCCTTCCAGGGATACGCCCGAAAGAATTTGGTAAGTGGTGTTGATTTGTCCGACAAAGTGAAATTGCTGTTTGGTATCAAATGCCTGACACGATTCCCAGAGAAAATTGCTGCCATTGAACGACAAGCAACCGCTTGCGCTCTTAATCTTATGGACAGGGCCAACAAACTGGACGAGCCCCATACCCCCCATGTTTTTCATATCGCGCACGACCTTGTCACTCGCGTAGTCGGCGCTCAAGATGCAATCATTAAATTCCTTGCCACTGAGCCCGGAACACAATGCGGCCAGCCTCGAGTCCGATGTTTTTTTGCAGCCGCTAAAGATAGCGAGAGCTAATAATGCAGCAAGCCCAAAGATCTGTGCCCTGAACATATTCATCCTCCAAAATAGGATTCGTGACATCTTAGCTGTCGGGCGCCGCTGATCAGGTCAATCATTCCGGCAAATCAGAAACCTTGGCGAACCATGCACCGAGGTTGAAGATGCCGCGCGCCCCAAAAGCAAAGGGATATTTAGCATCAGAAGCGGTACCAAAAAGTCCAACGATAGCGTAACCCTCCTTATACAGACCCACCTTCCAAGGGATGTTTTCCTGCGACGGGGTCGTGTATTCGTGGCTGGCACCGCTGGCGAGCTCAAACTTGAGTGAAGTTAGAAAGGGGCCGGTGATATTTTTACCCTTAAAATCGCCCGGCCGCCATGAGACCTCCTTGATGTAGTCGCCGCTTTTGATTTCAAAGAAAATCTGCGGCTGGGACTGGGCAGGAATAACTCCGTATATTTCAGTCTGGCTGTTGTTTTGGCTTTTTTGCGGCGTAATCATGATCCCGATCGGCATCCCGGAATCGAAGTAAATCCTTACCTGCGAAAGATTGACCGGACCCTGCATGCTGCTAGCGTTGAAGGTGCTGGAAAACTGAAAAGTCGGGCTTTTGAACAGTGTTTCCCAGTCGCGGTCAACCGCGACTTTGGGCGAAATGGCCGATCCTCCCCACGTGCGCGTATTGCCAAAGGTTAGCCCCATGACTTGGTCGCCGTCCTTAACGGCGCCGGCAACACTGCTCCCTTTACCAAAAACATCAGAATTATGGGCCTTGTATGCATCAAGATCGACCATGATCATGCCGAGCCCGATGAGAGAGCCGGCGCTACGCGCAGCGTTTAGTCCGGCGATCATATAATTTTGCGATGCCTCGAGTCTGTGCCACTTGGCTTTACTGTCGCCCCCGCCCACCCACAGGGCCGGTTTTTTCGGGGCTTTATTGGTTTCAACCACCAGCTCGATGATCCGGACCGACGTCGTGTAAGCGCTCGTGCTGGTTTCTTCTGAGAATTTCATGCCGATAGCCTTGATATACTCGTCATCGTCCATGATGTAGGGATTGGGGCGGTCGGAGTGTTCCTCGCTTTTGACCTGGCAGTTGCCACTGGCGTCGATCGAGCAGTCCCCCATCAGTATAGAGGTGCCATGAGCATAACGCAGTTGAATGCCGACGACCTTGCCCTTTTCGGTGGCCACAGCAATCGAGTTGATGCGTGGAATATATCCCCAACTTATCTCGTTGCTAATACTTTTACCACTCAGCACAGACGAGCCGTTTTCGATCTTGCCGATTTGGATCATTTTGGCGAGCGGATCTTCGTCCCTGGGCGTAAGATCGGCGATCAGCAGCGAGACATCTTGCAGGATTGGCTGCGGCGCTTTATCGTCAAAACTTGCCTTTCCCAGTCCACCGCCACCATAAGCGATCATCTGATTTTTGTCGTCGTCGCGGCAAGGCGCAGTGATCAGCCCACCGTCCATAGCGGACAGACAGCGATAGTCCAAGAGCGATTGAACGACCTTGACTTGAGTGTTGATGTTTTTTTTGATTTGCCAATAGGCATTGTCGCCGCAGTTTTGCAGACTCAAAGTGGAGCCGGGAAGATAACATTTGGACAGTTCGTTGGACGGACTTATACGAAAGCGATGGCCCTCTTTCAGATCGCTCCAGTCGGTGACGATTGAGGTGCTTTTTAGCGAGGAGCTAACGGAGTATTTACGACAGGCTGGGAGAGCAGGAAGGAGTAGCACGGCAATCAAAAGAGAAATTTTTCCGGCCATAACCAGTCTCCAGGCTGAAAAACAAATGGGAATTTTAGATATTTACCGCATTTTATCAATTTTTGGCATTTTCTGCAATATAAGCCGGCGTCGTCGGCTATCCATGCGCTAGGAATCTTACGGGTGCCCAAAAAGATGCTTTATTGAGGGCGCTGGGTCCCGCCGCGACCAAGAACTGACATTTATTTTTGGCCAGTTGTATACAGCGTAGCCACCGATTTGCGCGCTAACACGCAGTTTTCACAGCCAATGCGCTATGGCTCGATTCTTGCTTTAGGTTACTACGTCCCATCTCCCAGCAAGAAACGGAGCGATTCCATGCGCAAGCTAATTATCATCCTGATAGTTGCGGCCACCTCGGCGGCCTGCGGCGGTAACAATCACAACCATTCGACAGTGGAAGGCTTGGCGAGTTTCTTGCTGCCCCGACCTCGCGCGTCGCTGAAAGTAGCAGATTTTTCCGTTGAGATGGTGTCTTTGACCATGGGCGATGCCAGACGCGTTGTGACGGCCTCGGCGCGCGCCAACGTCAAAGAAATTTATCTCAAGGAAACTCTGAAAGCCGGTGGCATGCCCAGCTGGCAGGGAAAGCGGGTGATGGCCGATCTGTTGGACGCTAGCAGCGGCGCCTGCGGCGGCGCCAGCTGTGAGAAAGCGTTCGGCATCAAGGCCAACGAGATTGACTCATTTTTTGATGATACCCAAGCAGATTTATTGCAGAGCGCCGAGTTGCTCAAGACGGAGAATGCTGAGGCGCGGCAGACGTTGCTGGCCAGCATGCAAAAGGCCGAAGATCCGCTGGACGCCGCCATCGAACCCAAAGCGCTGGAAGTGAATTTTACTAAGGCCAAGGAGACCTACGCCAAAGCGGTCTCATCAGACGTCACAACCAGTGTTGGTCCGTTCAGCGCAGGGATCAACATCACTCCCCAGGATTTGCTCAACGCGAAGTCTATGACCTGCCGCGAGGACGCCTGTGACGTCTTGCTGAACAAAAATATTAATTTCAACGTGCAGTTGCCACTAGGCATGAGGCCTGAAGTATCCCTGACGCTGAAGCGTACCGCCGCTGGTAACGGTCTTCAGGTGAATAAATCAGGTGCCGTGGGCATAGCCGCCACGCCGATCAACTTGGGTGAAATTATAAGGGCCAAGGTTTCGCTCAAAGCCGCCTTTTCCCAGGAAGCCGGCTCTGCTCCGGTCATCAAGGACGTCAACTGCACAGGTGAACTGTCCTGTAAGCTGCCGTTTGTCAAATTTACAGCGACGGTCGATAAATCCGGCATCGAATTTGACGGGATGATTGATACCCAGCTGGGCGGACCACTGATCAAGGCTATGCCGTTGGGCAAGGTGTCGGCTCGTATCAACTACGCAGATATTCCAGACAAAATCAGAGACATGCGCGATGCGATCGCCAACGCGACCTCTGGTAAGAGTGCCATCGGTAAGCCAGATGCTTCGTGGTCTGACATTGCCGCTGGCTTGGAATAACCTAGCCTGCCTAAAAGCCATTGAACAAATACTCGCGCAATCACGCTCCTTTAGGGGCGTGTCAAGCGAGTGCGTGTGAGCCACTGCGCTAGCGGTGGTGAGCACTCATGTTTTAGTAGGTCGAGCTTTTCCGCTTAGCTCCAGGGATCTTTTTACTCTCTGAGGGTCAGCAGGGATCCTCTGATCGGCAACATACTGCTTGACCACCTTGAGCGGCGCCCCACCGCAAGACACCACACAATAACTTGGAGACCACAGGTGATCGCCCCAAAGCTTCGCTTTGATCTGGGGCCAGAACTCCTGGCGGAGCATGTAAGACGATTTCCCCTTCAGCTTACCGACGAGGTTGGCGAGGGCCAGCTTGGGTGGACATGAGACCAGAAGGTGCACATGGTCATCCTCGCCACTGTACTCTATCAATTCGGCACCCATCTGCTCACATGTCTGTTCAAAAAGTTCCTTAAGCCGTGCTAGGATCGCTGCGTTAAATACTCCGCGGCGGTATTTCGTAACAAAGACTAGATGGACAAAGTTTTTAAATACACAGGATCTACCAGTGCGCCAGGCAAATTCTTTTGTCATAGGCTTGACTTCCTTTTTATGCCTTTATAAGCTCATGCGAGATGTGGAGCAAGATTAAATATGCTGATGGGTATCCGACTCCAGGCACATCCAAACAGTGGACAGAAGCTCATTCTGAGTCAATGGATGGGCTGTGCCAGGTTTATTTGGAACGCCAAATGTGAGGAGGATCGCTATCTCAGCACATTCGCCAAAAAGTATATGCCGATTGGCGTGTATGCACCCATCGATCAAAAGTTCTCACAATACAAGGACGGCGTTTTATCCCCTTGGTTAAGTGATTGCCCAAGTCAGATTCTCCGCAACTCTGTTAGTAACTGGTTCCAGACTTACAAGGCCTTTCTTAAAGGTGAGTGCGGCAAGCCTAAACGAAAGCCTAAGACGGATGCTGGTAGTATCCATCTAACCAACGAACTTTTTCGTTTCGAGACTTGTGATGACGGAGTAACTAGGCTTTTTGTTGGCACAAAAACCAACAACATAGGGTATCTCTCCCTCAAAAACCACGGCCCTTATCAGCCGCCCAAGTCGATCCACATTAAGCGGCGTTTAGGACAGTACTTCGTTTCATTTTGTTACGAAGATCCTGTGGACGACACATCGTTGGCGACAGGACATGATCACCTTGAGTACCTTCGTGGAGCGAGTCTTGAGTTCTTAAACCAGCACACGGTTGGGATCGATCGAGGCATAGTGCGTCCCGTGCAGGCAGGCGCTGAGGTTTTTGATCTAACGCCTGAGCAAAAGAGGAGCAAGACCAGGACGGCTAGGTACCTCAAGCGCTTGCAGCGACGTTTAGCCCGCCAGAAAAAGGGTTCAAATCGGCGCCGTAAGATTAAGGGTAAGATCGGTCGCGCCCATCTTAAGATGGCCAATATCCGTAGAGATTTCTGCCACAAGGCTAGTCACGCAATCGTCAGCAATCCCAATCACAAAGTGATTATTCTTGAGGATCTAAAGACCAAGAATATGACCAAGGCCCCAAAGCCGAAGCAGACTGAGTCTGGGCATTGGGAAAAAAATGGCGCTTCCGCCAAAGCCGGCCTCAATCGCCAGATTCTCGATCAGGGCTGGCATCAGTTCGAGACCTTCCTCAAGTACAAGTCTTTCCGAGCTGGTAAGGCCTTGTTTAAAGTCTCACCCCATATGACCTCTCAGGAGTGTGCCGCTTGTAGCCACACTCATCCCGGGAACCGTCAAAGCCAAGCTAGCTTTGTCTGCGGTGCCTGTGGCCATACTGATCATGCCGATCGCAACGCGGCAGAGGTTATCAAGAAGCGAGCGATAGTGCTGATACTCGACTCTGGATCGGAGTTGTCTAGTAGAGGTGTTCTATTAGACAGTGGGCGTGGAGCCACAGTTAAGACTAGGCGGGCATCTGCGCGTCGAGCACGTGGCAGCGAAGCGTCAAAAAAGAGGGGAGAAGCGGCTCCAGCCGCTTAGACCTGAAGCTCGGCCCTTTAGGGCCGATGTAGATCACTGAGGTGAAGTTGATCAGTGGTCTGCGCAAACCCTGTTTCTTTAGAGCTGACTTTTACCCATAAGCTAGCGCGTCTAAAAAGTCCATCCGTTCAACGAGGGAAGATTATTCAAAGCGACCCACACCGCCGCCTAAAGTCGGGCTTACTGGGTACCAGGTAATGGGCGGTAAAATCGGGATTGCGGCGGAGGACCTCCTGCAACTCGCCGATGGCCTGCGGCAGATCGCCTTGCGTCGCCAGCGCTAGCCCCTGTGGGCGTTTTGCTATTTAAAGATGGACCGGCATCGATCGCCTTACGCCCAATTCCCGACTAGGATGCGGCGCTTTCACTCATGATTTGCACTATTAGCTCAAAGATGGTCTGACGCTCCTTTGCATTCACACCAATCAGCGTTAATCCTATTTGAGCGGTACCCAGATCGTTGACGGTACTCCAAACCACTTCAGCAACTAGGGGATTAACCAGAGGCCCATACTCATGGGCGAGATCATCCGCAAAGCTCATCTCAAGCTTTACGCCGCGCGCGAGCTGCACCGTAGCGATCAAGGCCATTCCCCCGAGGGATACATTCATCAAGGTCATCGGTCCATGCGACGTTTTGAATTGGACGTCTCGCTGCGGCTGAAGCCGCGGATTTTGCAGTTGTTTCTTGTTTCGTTGCCAAAGGATGGTCTGCGCCTGACGCAGCAAATCCGGCATGTCATGGAAGGGGTTATACTCGTAGGCCTCAACCAGGTCGACCCGGTGCTTCAGTGGAATAAGGATCTTGCCAAAGCCTGAAGAGGCGCTCAGCGTCGCATCCAGACCCTCATAGGTCGCTTTGCTGACGATTATCTTGAACGGCTCAGCGGCGCTGCGACAGCGGCTGGCGAGTACCACGCCGTCTCCAGACAGGGTAACATCGTAACGTCCGGCAGTACCCAAATTCCCAATATAAACTTCATCTGTATGAATCCCAACTCGCATTGGAAACTGGAATCCATCTAACTTATCAGCCTCCGCAATCATGAGGTCTACGGCAAGCTTGCTGATCTCAACAGCACAGGCAAGGGCCGCGCTTTCATGATTCGGACTCTTTGCACCCGTCAGGTCATAGCCAAAGAAGCAGAGAATTCCACCCACAAGTGTTTTATCGATCGCCCCGCCATGGCGATAAACAATCGCATTAAGATCGGCGAGAATTTTTTTCAATAGGTAGAAGGCATCCCGTGCTTCAATCGTGCGAAGCATATCCGCATAGCCGACAATATCGATAAAGACGACGCTGATACGCGCTAAGGTCGGCTGACTGATAAAATCGACGTTTGATTGAATAGCACGGTTAATCAGTTCGTCCGAAATGATACCTTGTAGACTGTTGCGCAGGTTGGTGTGGGTTTCCTCAATCTTGGTGTGACTGGTCGTAATCCCGAAGGCGATCAACAACATCGTAACAAACGCACTGCAGAGCAGGATCTGACCGTATACGATCTGGTTGGGAATCAGCCCGACAATACCCAGTGCAAAGGGTATCACTGCGATGATTATCGGCACGTAAGAAATCAGGAAGATCAGCGCCTCGGCGCGCTTTCGTTGGTAAGATCTAGCAATCACCGCTGCCGAACTAATATAGTTTCCGCACCCAGCTGCCAAAAACAGGTATAGCATCGCGCGCGGCATGAGGATACTCAGCGGCGGAGCGACCAATGATAGAGCGAAAAGGAATTGATTAAACCTGTAGGTACGCGGCGAATGCAGTAAATTGACATCAAAAAATCTTTGAATCACCATGCTAGGCGCAAGGAGTGCAATAGCTAGCCAAAGGAACCAGCTCTTAATAAATACTTGCAGCCAAAAATCCGGCAGCAGAACATGGAAGCCATTGACGGTCCCCAGAAAGGCAAGCGCCGCAACTCCACCCAGAAAGAACCAAAGGTAGGCCGAGTCGCGCATCACTAAGCCATTGAGCAGGGCAGCGACGAACAAGGCGACAAAGGCGCTAAAGATCGCCACCATGAATTGAATGCGACCATCTTCGTACGTACGAAGGGCCGCCTCAGGCCAAACCATAATCTGCGTTGGGAAGGGATTTCCGTCCGGCTGAAATCCCATATAAAAACCTGAGCGGCCTGGTGCAAGTGTTACCGCAAAGGCGGACCTCGTTGGGGTTGGATAGGCTCCGTTGTGCACAGCCACTCCAGATCGTTGAAGCCGACCAGCTTGCTTGCCAGAGGCCTCTAGTAATTGCACATTGGTGATGGGAAAGACGGTAACAATAACCACCTTCTGATCGGCGGCCGCGAGATTATCAATCGAAAATTTTATCCATACTTGCTCGCGACTGAAGGATATGCGATTGATCAAACCTAGTGGTGACCCACCGCGGTTGCTTAATTCTCGCAATATCTCCTGTGCGTCGCTGCCAGATAATGAACCATCAAGAATAGTTGCCACCGTATCAATCGCCACAGGTTCCCGTTCGCTGCCGGTTATCAAAGCGGCTTCTTGACCGCTCGCAACGCTGGCATATGCGCAGAACAAACATAGACAAATGATCTTGAGCAAACGGTTCATTTTTGGTGAGGTCAACCCCCTAAAGGACGCACGAAGAACGGACCATTATATATCGGCTAAAGTCCCCCTCCACTTAATGACCCATCACTAACCGGGATGGCCAACCCTACCAGGGCTACAGCGAAGGTGATCTTCCAACATAAAATGGAAGATACATTCATCAATTCAGGATCTAAGACCCGAATGCCTCGCTGTACCTGATGCGCATGCGCCGCAAAAAATGTCGCTAGCGATCAAGATTATCAGGCAAATTCCGAAACATAAGCTGTCGAATACCAAGTCCAAGTCGCACAACAAGGATCGACGAACATTTCTCTAGTTCACAGACTCCAAGAGAGCGTGCTAGGCCAGCGGAACAAGATGACGCATCGACTATTCACATGTTTAAAATACTTCGCGTTGTCCGCAACCATGCTTGCGACCACTGCGTTCGGCGTACAGCCCCTCACCATCAGTGCCGATCCGGATGCCATTATGCGCCTTGGACCTGTCGCGGATTTTTACGCGGATCCCATTGCCATTCACGATCCGGCCAAGGTGATCGCCAGCATTGACAACATGATCCCATCTGAAATCTCGCCATTCATCACATTGGCGACCAAAGAAGGCACATTCTATTATCATTTCGCCTTGAAAAATCCATTCAGCGATCGCCTGCAAGTGGTTATCGACAATGAGTCGCCGACTCCCATTAAGATGTCTCACCTGATATTCAAGTATGCAATGTCCATCAGTCCGATGCTTGATGCAGGTTCTGAATATACAGAACGCCAGCAGACTTTCTCTTCGCGAATAGCCTATAGCCTCAATCTTGAGCCAGGCACCACAGATTTTTACCTAGCGGTCGACTGCCATGGACAACCGTGTACGCCAGTGTTTGCAGTGAGGCACGCGAATAACTTTAAAAACTTTGACCGCCTCGGCTTTCTCATGATGCTAGCGTGCACCGCTGCTACCGTCTCATTTTTTATCTACTTCGGTCTTACGACGATCTTTTCTCGTTCTAAGGTATACTTTTGGGGTCTCATCATTGGACTATCCTACGCTTTGGTCATCTTATGCCTAACTGGATTCCCAGTTTACTTTAAGCTGATTGCCGGCCGATTCGTTCTATCCAACTGGACTATTTGGCTCTGTATCTCTGGTTTTTCCATGCACCGCTTTGCTCTGGCCCTCTTGGATGTAAATAGAGGGAACAATCCAAGGTTCTGGCGCATTAGTCTGATCGTGAGCTATTCCTTCCCGCTTTTAATGCCATTTAGTTTTGTCTTTGCCCAACAGGTGTCACCCGCAATCATTGCGATTGCTGTAGCCAGCGTCGGATTTCTTACTTACATGTCAACCTATCGATGGCTGAAACAAGGGCAGAAATACGGCATCTATTACGGCGTTCAGTTCCTCATCATGATTGCTGCGATGGCACTGAATATTTTGAGCGTCTCGGGTGTCATATACCAGTCCGTGCTTATGAGTCAGATTTTGTCGATTGGTGCCTGTGTCCAAATCTTCGTAACGATGATGGGTATGAATGCGCGGTCGATGGCAGACCGTAAGCAGCATGATGCGCTTAAATTTAGCTTGAAAGGTGCAATTGCCGACCTCGAGATCGATAAAATCGTCGCCATGGGTGTGCGTATCCACGATGAGCCGGTACACCGCTACGTCACGGTCATGGCCATCGACATCGTTGGCCATTCCATGATCTATCAGCGACTGGGAACAGCCGCGGCCTACGATGTCATTAAGCGATTATTTTCCGATCTCACAGATATCATTCACGAGCACCAAGGTGTCATCGACCGCAGCTTAGGCGACGGTATCCTGTGCTTTTTTGGCTATAATTTTACCAACACCGATGCCCAAGATCACCCATCCCAAGCCTATCTCTGCGCCAAGGCGCTGCAGACCTACACCGCCGCCCAAGCGCTTAAGCGCGAGGACTTACCAGATCACAGCGTATTCCCGCTGCGCATCGGCATTAACTCCAGCGTGGTTTGCATCGGTAACATGGGCGACCAGACCCGCTACGAGCTCACGCTGGCAGGCGACGGGGTCGTCCTAGCGAACAAATTTGAAGCCTGCTGCGAACCCTTTAAAGTCATCCTCAGCAAGTCCACCTTTGAAAGGCTCACCGACTCTGAACGGCTCATGCCCGGATTCAATCCGATTAGGATTCCCATCAAGCAGGACGATTCGCCGGTTGAAGCCTTTGAATTTAATCCATTTGAGTCGCGCCCGGACCTTCTGGCCCGTGCGAAGGCTCAGTACTGGCACGTGACTCTAGTGAAAAAGAAGGACCTGCGCTACGAAGTCCGCAAACCGCTCATCATCACATCGTCCGTGGGATCGATGCAAATCCTTAACTATTCGCTCGGCGGGTTCTGCCTGATGTCGACAGTATTCTTTGCCAAGGGAACATTGTTTGATCTTGATCTTGAGATTGTTCGAGGCAGCCCACTCTTTGACTTTGTCAGCCCGCTTGCTGTAGAGGTCATGTGGAGTATTAGCCAAGGCGACGGCAGCTTCCGGCATGGCGTCCAAATCATCGGCGGCAACACAGCTAAGCGCAGCATTATCCTAGAAATACTCAATCAAAAGCTGATGCTGGATCCAAATGAATCGGCTTGATGAAGATATCCTGAGTCAGGTTTAGTTGTATAACTTCGCTACTTCGCAGCGCCCTTGGGTAAGCATAGCGCCTTAACTTTGCGAAATAGACCAGGACCGATAAACATCGCCGCGAGAATAATCAGCGTCGTCGAGGTTTCACTCAGGATCGCATTTAGACTCAAGGTCGAGTAAGCGATGATCCCAAAGAAAAACATGTCGCCAGTGATGGCAATCGCCCAGCCCGCAAAAAATCCATGACCCATAGCTTTGGCCGTCGCACGCCCGGTCATTGGATCGACACCAAAAGACACCATCACTAGTGCCAAGGGGCCAAGTTTCGCGCCAAACCTTGCGCGCGCTCGTTCCGCCGGTTGCTTCAGGGCATCTACGATCCGAACAAGTCGTGGATTTCGCTTGGCGGCCGCAATCAATCCGAGCATCAAAGACTCAAAGACTAGAGCCAGGATGATGTCGGACACCACGTAGAGAATGGTCATCAACGGCCACCCGATACCGTGGCCCTTTGCAGCGAGCACGCCGGAAGGAATGCCGCCGCCCACTGGGATCAGGAACAGCCAGAGCACCTCTTTGGCGCCAGTCAACGAGCTTGTATCAAGGTCCATCCAATTCATTGACGGCATTATGACGAGAAGTGCAATCCCACACAACCGGCAGTTTTGAGACTGGCAAGTTGGTAGCGGACATGAGTCGCTACCATGGCTGTTAAACTCGCCTTCGATGTTAGAGCATAGCCAGCCATCTATAATGCGCTTGGCTGGGCCGAGTAAACCAGCATCTTCACGGCCGCGGCACAAGGAATAGCGAACAGCATTCCGACCACCCCACCGATCGCTCCGCCAGCTGCGATTGCGACTACAATCGCCGCGGGACTGAGGTTGACCTGTTGGCTTTGGATCAGCGGCGTCAGGATCCATCCTTCGATCACGTGAACTGCCGCAAACGCGACAGTCGGAAGGATGAACACACTAAGAAGGTCAGCTGCCTGGGCGCTGATTAGGCGGTCGCCGTAGTTGACGAGTATGGCAGCGACCCAAACTAGACCGGAAAGAAACGGCACAATGTTTAGCAATGCGGCAAATAGCCCCAGAAACAGCCAAAAAGGCACGCCGGTGAGCTTCCATGCCAATGGAAATAACACGGCGTTAACCAGGGCGATGAGGAGTCTACCGTGAAAAAATCCAGAAAAGGCCTGACCTAGTATTTGGAGAACGGCGTCCACTTGACCTTGCAAGGCCGCCGGCGTCCATAAAGACAGGTGCGCGGGAATCTTGTTCCACTTTGCCGCAAAGGCATAAAAGCATATCAGCCACAAGACAACCGCCAAGGCCACGTCAGCGGCGTTGCGCATCAATCTCTGGGCAATACCGAGGAGACGACCGGCACCTAGTTTCGCGGCGCTTTCAAGCTCACTGGTTTGGTAGTCAATGCCCATGGAGCGGAGGCGCGCGTCGACTTGGCTGACAATCGCCGCAGCATAGTTTGGAAGCGCTTGGACCAGATGACCGATCTGCAGCCTTAGGAGTGGTCCAAGCCAAAATGCCAGCGCGACTAGCAGGGCTAGCAGCAGCACTAAAAACACTGCAACCGTCAGGCTCGGCCCCCATCCGATATACCTCTTAGCCAGCCGAACGATCGGCTGAAAGAGGTAAGCAGCGAGGAGTGCGAGTAGAACCGGTGCAAATACGTTGCTTAGTTGAATGGCGAAGATCAAGCAACCGATGGCCAAAATGACCACGGTAGCCTCACGGATCGCCGTAATCTGCCACAGGTGGGGACCCACCGACTTGGGTTTGGATTGGTGCATCTGTTCGCCCTCCTCGCCCTTTCGTCGGAGTGTAAGTTCAGGTCGTCACAAGTTACAGTCCAATCAAGCCTCGTCAAACAACCAGGTCGACAGGTAGCGTTCGCCCGTACTTGGGATGATCACGACGATCTGCTTTCCCTTATACTCAGGCCGAGCCCCTAACTGCACCGCCGCGCAAATCGCCGCCCCTGAGGAAATACCACAGAGCACGCCCTCTTCTTTGGCGGCGCGCCGGGCCCAGATACCGGAGTCTTCGTTGCTTACTTGAATCACTTCGTCGATGAGCTGACGATTCAGGATCTCTGGCACAAAACCGGCGCCGATCCCTTGGATCTTGTGCGGCCCAGGGCTGCCACCGGAGAGCACCGGGGAATCCTTGGGTTCGACCGCGATCACCTTAAAGCTTGGCTTAAGGGCTTTGATCACGGTCGCGACTCCCGTAATGGTGCCACCGGTTCCAACCCCCGCGACGATGGCGTCGACCTTACCGTCGGTGTCCTCCCAAATTTCTAGCGCGGTCGTCTTCTTGTGGATTTCAACGTTGGCTTGATTGCGAAACTGCTGCGCCATGAAATACGATGGATGTTCAACCTTCAGCTCGTCGGCCTTGGCAATCGCCCCTTTCATCCCCTGGTCTCCCGGTGTGAGGATGAGCTCGGCACCAAGGGCCTTAAGCATCTTACGACGCTCCACGCTCATCGTCTCCGGCATCGTCAGCAGCAAGCGGTAGCCCATTTGCGCCGCGACGAAGGCTAAACCGATGCCGGTGTTGCCGCTGGTCGCTTCAATGATGGTGCCACCGGGGCGCAGCTGGCCGGACTTCTCGCCAGCCTCGATGATGGCTGCACCGATCCGGTCCTTGACGCTGCCAAGAGGATTGAAGAACTCAAGCTTAAGCAGAATCTCCGCACCCAGGCCCTGGGCTAGTTTACCGAGCCGAACGAGCGGTGTGTTGCCGATGGTCTCGATGATATTGCTTGCGATCTTGGGCCGGTGCTGACGCTGCATAGACTCTCCTAAATGCCGTCTCCGTCTTTGAAGAAGCCGGCCTGATAACGCGATTGCGAGATACGACTGCCGCTTGGCACACTCTCGGTCAACCAAACATTGCCGCCGATGATACTACCTTTGCCGATGGTGATGCGTCCAAGGATCGACGCCCCGGAATAAACCGTGACATGATCCTCAAGAACCGGATGCCGTGGCTGCCCCTTCACCACGGCCCCTTGGGCATCGCGCTGGAAGCGCTTGGCACCGAGCGTCACACCCTGGTACAGGGTGACGTGATTGCCGATGATGCTGGTAGCGCCGATGACCACACCGCTGCCGTGGTCGATAAAAAAATGCGAGCCGATCACCGCCGCCGGATGAATATCGATCCCCGACTGTTCATGGGCTCGCTCGGCGATCATGCGCGGTAGTAACGGCAGGCCTTGCTGGTGAAAAACATGCGCGACCCGATGCGCCAAGACTGCCTTAAACCCCGGGTAGCAAAAAAACACCTCGAGCGGATCAGCCGTCGCCGGATCCTCGCGCAAGGCCGCCTCAATATCGGACTGCACCACCTCGCTAAGCCCACTCAGCAGGGCCGCTAGGCCAGCTGCCTGCTGATCAACCAGTCCCGGATGAGCGCTCCCGTAGGTTTGCCGCAGGCATCCGAGCAACTTGGCAATGACGCGGTCACAATGGCCGGCAAAGAAGGCTGCAGGATCCGGCGCAAAGATGAGGCCATGACCCACCAGGCGCAGCAGCTCTTCGATCAGATCGTGATAGGTCTTGAGCAGCGCATGCTCGATGGGTCGCTGGCGCAAGGCTTCAATTCCAGTCCATGTCTGCTGCGCCACCGAATCCTCCGTCGCGACGACGGTCGTTCGCGAGAAGACTGCAGTGTACCCCAAAGCTCAGGCAGGTCGCCAGCATTGAAAAGCGGCGACGTTGCTGAATATACTCTACGCCCCGACCTTCGCCACTGGGAGAAGGTGCCGGCAGCGATCTACATCAGCGCCGGTCCAGGTCCTAAAGATCGGCGATGTGCAGCTAAGGCCGAAGCGCTTGGCATGCAAAGGCTGTTGTGACCGAACAAAGCGCCAAGGACCGATGCGTATGCCCTCGTTCCGTTGGTAGCTAGACCCCTGGCGCGAAAGCGCCAGGCATCCTCGTTCAATCCCTTCGCCAAAGGCTGGGACAGTGGCCGTGCACTGTACCCTAAGATTCCAATGACTAACACAAAAATGCCGCCCCCTATGTTGACAGAGACAACATAGGCCGGGTATACCCTATGTTGCCCCTGTCAACATCGAGGTATTCTCTATGATCATCGGCACCCCAAGACATAAAGCAACACTGGCTAAACGCTATGACACCATTGTCATTGGGTCGGGAATGAGCGGCTTAGCAACGGCGGCTTGTTTATCAAAAGCGGGTCAGAAGGTCTTAGTTTTAGAACAGCATTACACCGCTGGGGGATTTACCCACACCTATACGCGCAAGGGCTACGAGTGGGACGTTGGGCTCCACTACATCGGCGAAGTGCACCGCCCAAACAGCACCATCCGGCGGATTTTTGATTATATTTCCGATAGTGGGCTGCAGTGGGCGCAGATGGACGAGGTCTACGACCGAATTTATTTGGGTGATGAAAGCTTCGACTTGGTCACCGGCGTCGAACGCTTTCGAGCTAAGATGCTTAGCTATTTTCCGCAGGAGCAACAGGCCCTCGACCGCTATTTGCAGTTAATCCGCGATGTCAATGCCAGTTCCTCGATGTTTTTTCTGCACAAGGCTTTGCCCAACTCGCTGGCGAAGATCCTCCGCCTTCCCCTTTGCCGCCGCTACCTGAAGTTTGCCGAGCAGACGACGGCAGACGTGCTATTGACCCTGACCAAAAACGCCAAGTTCATCGCCGTCCTCACCGGGCAGTGGGGGGACTATGGCCTGCCACCCAAGTCGTCAAGTTTTGCCATGCATGCGATGGTGGTCAAACACTACTTAAATGGAGCGAGTTATCCAGTCGGCGGCTCGGCGTCCATCGCGCGGACGATTGAACCGGTGATCCAAAAATCCGGCGGGCAGATCGTCACAAGGGCCGCAGTCGAAGAGATCATCGTTGAGCATAACAAAGCCGTTGGTGTGCGACTGCAAGGAGGGCAAGAGATTCGCGCCAAGACCATCATCAGCTCGGTCGGCGTCGAAAATACCTTGGGCCGTCTACTTGACCAGGCAACAATCGAGAAGCATGGGCTTAAGCGCCAGTTGGCGAACATCGAGCCGTCCATGGCCCATGTGGGGGTCTATATCGGCCTACAAGCCAGCGATAAGGAACTGGGGCTGGCGACATCTAATCTGTGGCTTTACCCCGATGAGCATCACGATGCCAATCTCGCAGCGATGAAACAACCCGGCCATAAATTCCCCGTCATATTCATCTCCTTTCCCTCCAGCAAAGATCCGGAGTGGGACGCAAAATTTCCTGGTAAAAGCACGATAGAAATCGTCGCACCGGCGCCGTACGAGTGGTTTAAGCAGTGGCAAGGCAGCCGCTGGCAGAAGCGGGGTAAGGACTACACCAAGTTCAAACAAGAGCTCCAAGATACCCTCCTTGAAAGCCTCTACCGAATCCATCCACAGCTGATCGGCAGGATCCACTTTGCGGAGTTGTCAACGCCCCTGTCGACGGACCATTTCTGCCGTTACAAGACCGGGGAGATTTATGGGATCAACCATACTCCCCGCCGCTTCCAACAGAAATGGTTGCGCCCCGCAACGCCTATAACCAATCTTTATCTGACCGGGCAGGATATCGTCACCTGCGGGGTTGGCGGCGCTCTGATCTCCGGCGTCCTGACGACGATCAGAGTCCTAGGGCTCTGGCGGAGCCGAGTGCTACTTACCATGCTGAAACCAAAGCGTTCAAGGTAATCTAAGGTCCTCTATGTCCAAGAGCTATCACCACGGCGATCTTCGCCGCGCGCTCATTGAAAAAACTCTGGAACTCGTGCAGGCCGATCAAGTGCACTTGGTCGGATTTCGCGAATTGGCGCGGCAACTGGCGGTATCTCGGTCGGCACCTTATCGGCATTTTTCGAACGTCGAAGACTTGCTGGCCGAAGTCGCCAGACAAGGCTTTGCTGCTTTTATCGACGTACTCGAACCGGTCGCGACCCTCAAAGGATACACTCCAGAGGAACGCTTCCTTGAGCTGGGAGTCACCTATGTGCACTTTGCTTTAGAGCATTCGGCGCACTACCGGCTGATGTTTGACTGTGCCTACTTTAAGCAGGAGGACTTTCCCGAGGTACAGGGTCTTGCCGCGCACGCCTTTACCCTCCTAAAATATACCTCAAGCGCCTGCATGGACAAAAGCGCCTCAGATCGGGATAAGCTCGAACTCGCCACCATGGCTTGGGCCTTTGTCCACGGTCTTTCAAAGCTCTTCATCGATGGCCAACTGGCCAAAATTAAGAACCGAAAGCGCTTCATTCGTAGCTCGTGTCAGCGCTTTGTCAGACGTTTGACGACAACCATGAAGCAGGGTGTTGCCGGAAGTGACTGACCCTCTTTTCCTCTTTTACCTTTTATTGCGGCATGCCTGCTTTGATCCAAGCAGCCAAGTTATCGATATCTGTTTGCGCTGCCTTGCCTGATTTCGGCATTGTTCCAGCACTCATCGCATTTAGACTGGCTTGCGCTCCATTCTTGGCGCTGGCGTAGCTAGAGAGGTTCGGCGAAATAAGGCCATGGCAGCTAGTGCACGCTTTGTCGAGATAAGCTTTGATCGTATTCGTATAAGTAATTTTTGATGCCAGATCCAGTTGTGAAAGCGGAGGCGGTAGTGAAAGCGTCTCCGGCTGTGAAACCGAAGCCGGTTGTGAAACCGGAGCCGTTTTAGCGGTGAATAGTGAAAACACGCTTGATACCAATGATTTGGCCACATCGATCAAAGCCGATTGCGCCTCTGGGCCGCCAGCAAGCAAGGCATTGAGCAAGTTGATACCAGATGCCAATAAGCGGTCGACATGATCCAGCTTGATGCCGTAGACCGCTGCACCGAATTCAATTATTTTTCCGGTAAATGAGACCACCATGTTGACGACACCCTGGGGTACTAAGCTTTTCGACACCACACCAGTGTCTTCCGCCAGACCCAGCCCGTTCACGGCAGGTTGAGCCGACGTCAGCTCACTAATCTGTTTTAGAAAATCAGCTGTTTTCGCCGAATCGTGGTCACTCAAGGATTGTAAGAACTGAGGGACGAGGACCGCCAGTTTGTCAGCTTGGTCCTTACTGAGGACTGTTGGATCTTCGCTCTGACGACGGTAGATTTCCTTGACTACCGCGTCCATGGCCACATGGAAGCGCTGTGGATCAGCCTTCAACGCCGCTGCAGCCGGAGCGACCTCTAAACCGGCTTTAACCAAAAGTTCCACATCGGCCGCGGCTGCTGGCCGCACATTGGCATTATTCGGAACAGAATTTGGCTGTTTAGCATCCGTATCTGTCGGGGTCTGAGAGCCCGTACTCTGAGCATCAGCTCCCTGCAATTGGGATCTCTTCTTGCTACTGTCGGTTCCTGGGTTACAGGAAACCAGCAAGCTCACTGTCACAATACCCGATAAAACTACATGAATTTTTTGGTTTAAATACATAAGTTCTCCGAAGGTGTTTCACCCTTATCGGCATCTAGGTCGATCTACTTGAGCGCTTTTTGCAATCTAGCGGGTGACAATCTGTTACAAAGTAGTGGTCGGACGCAGGGGCTCCAGCTGCCGAAGAAATTATTTGACAAACCTGATCATTTAGTACATTTGTATGGCTCCAATCAACTGAGCTAGAACTCAGCACCGACGTCATTGAACTGATGACCGTCTTTTCAGCTAAGCTCTATGGGCGCCGCTCACATAAAAACAAAATGGCGGTGGCTGTATGAAGGCTGAGGTTTTAACACTCACTTACCAGGAAAGGCTGGACGTCACACCTGCCGATGTTGCCTTTCTTAAGCCACTGATGGCGAGTTTTCAAAAGTTAAAACGCACCCTCTGGCAAGCGCTCTACGGTCGGCCTCCAGCTGGACTGGCCTGCCGACCTTAACGAGTTCAAGCGCGCCTTTTGCGCTAACCATCAGATATCGTCGACCGCCTATAACTCGATCAAGAACGAAGTTGACGGACTGTTCAAAGCACAGCGGGAGCTACTTGAGACACGGCTGATCGAGATGGAGGCAAAACGTAAATCTGTTGCCGAATGGCTAGCATCGAACCAGGCAATGGTCGCAAAGTCCCTCGCCAAAATGAATGCGTTGCACGAAGAGCATCAGGCTCGCCTGCTGCTGAAAATAGCGATTACGCGCAAAAAGCTACATCACAAGGCTAGGAAGTTGGCGGCACTGCAGCGGAAACTAGATAAGATCAAAGGTCAAATGGACTTGGGCAGCGACTGGAGTCC
>CAIYRB010000040.1 GCA_903928445.1 uncultured Pseudomonadota bacterium
CAGCGTCGGGCCTCAGGAGGACCAGTGCTGCCACAATTTTAAGCACTTTCCTATGGTAGCCCGAAAAAAAACTTGGTCCAAAAAGTTAGGGGCCTGTGCCGCAAGGCTTCCAGGCCTCATGATTCAGCCCCTGAATCACTGATGTGCCCACTATTTATCGACTTTCTATCAAATCTGAATCAGCGTTCCCGACGAACGCCGTTGACTTGAGTTCCTACGCCAGAATCGTCACCAAGATCTTGTCATCGTCCACCGGGTGATCCTTGATCGCGTCAGCGCCTCGTGCCTCGACTTGCTGCAACAACTGGAAAGCGCGCTTGCTGCTCTTGCGCGTCTGCCAGTCGAGAATGCCATCTGTGCCCAGAAGCACCGCATAGGGACTCAAGTCCGGGAGCTCCACCGTCACCGGTACGATCTGTGGATCCGCATAGATGCCCAGAATCTGCCCACTGCCGCCCACAAAGCGACCAGTGTTACGATCCCGCACATCCGCGACTATATAAAGTGGCACGTGACCAGCCGAGATGTAAGTGAGTTTGCGTCCATCCAAAATCACCATGCCAACGGACAGCGTCTGCGCGTGGCGTCGGCCCATCGTCCGTAGGCTGCGATTGACGGCGCTGAACCAGGTCATTGGCTCCCAGTGATCAATATGCAAATGAGCGGCCCATAGCGACTGAACCGCTTGTACCACCATAGCCGCAGGCACCCCCTTTCCTGTCACATCCCCGACCGCGATCACATAGCGCCCATCCGCCAAATGTCGCGATGCCATCCAGTCTCCACCCAGGATGCCGAACGGCACGTGGTAGGCGGCAATGCGGCACCGGCCGAATTGCACAGATTCAGGGATTTTCGCTAGATTTCCTAACTCACGGACCAGGCTAAGCTCCGTCTCTATCGCCTGCAGCCGCAGACTTTCGTTTTGCATCTCCAACTTTTGCGAACGCAGCGCGAGCAATGCGGAATCCTCGCCGCGGGCATTGAGCAGACTAAAATAAGCGGCGACAAAGCCGTCCATAAAAATTAGCGCTAAAAAAATTGACGGTGTCTCTGGCGAACGGGCCAAACTAAACGCTAAGAGCGGCGGAATGGCGTGAACAAGCTTCAGAAGCAAGATGTACCGTCCAAACAAAACGGCATAAGCACCGACATACCATAGCATCCAGATCCAGATCAGGCCGGCCACCACGAAGTCAGCCGCTGGCACCCCAGGCTCAGTCAGAGCGAGATACAGTAGCAGTGCAAATGCGACAGCTCCGATGACGGTGCTGATGAGGGCATTAGCTCTGAGGGCAAAGCGCAGCTGCAACGGTGAGGCATAACGCTCGATCGCCAGGGCAACCAGCGCGTTGAGACTTAAGGCCGCAGAAAAAACTACGCCGGGAAGGCGCATCGGCGCCGGCGCCAAAGTTAGGAAGCCGACAACTCCGACCACCGAAATGAACGGCGACACCAAGCCGAAGCTTCTGAACACACGCAGCGCCTCAAGATCTCGCCAGCGCTCCAGATGCTGTGCCTGTCCGACAGTCAGCACTTGACGCCGCATGAACACCTGGCCCCGCCTGGTTAGTCGCCTTTTGAGATTGCCGACAAATGCCATGATTATGCCACCTGCGCGGGGCTGTCGCGGACAATCACCAAGATCTTGTCACCCTGGCCGGGATGCTCCCTTAGCGCATGAATTCCGTCACGGTTCACGGCCTCAGCTAAGGCTAAAACCCGCTTGAAGCGCTTGCGCGTATGCCAATCAAATATGCCACAGGTGCCGAGCATCAGCTGATACGGCTGGTGATCGACGAGCTCAACCGTCACGGAACGAATATCCGGGTTAGCCAGAATACCCAGGGGAGCCCCTTGACCCGCGACCATTTCAACTCTGACATCAGAGCCGATGCCGCGAAGAAAAATCAGCGGCACATGACCGGCGGAGAAATATTCAATTTTGTCTGGTCGCAGCAAGAGCAATCCCAACGTCATGGACTGGCCCCCAGGCGTATAGCCCATATCAAGCAGTGTATCGTTGACCATGGTCAGCCAAGCGATTGGCGAAAATTCCGCATCGAGCTGAGCCGCCCACAGCGACTGCACCGCCTGCAAAACCATCGCTGCTGGAACGCCTTTACCGCTCACATCACCCACAGCTATCAGCACCCCGTCAGAACCGATATCTCGGGAGGCCAGCCAATCCCCACCTAAGTTGCTATATTGGACGGCAAAGAAATCGATTAGATAGCGACCGAAGCGCATCTGATCAGGCGGCTTTGGCAACGCTAGCTGCAACTCGGATGCTAGGCGAATCTCCATTTCAATCGCCTTGAGACGCAAACGTTGGTGACTGCCTTCGAGATCTGCCATCTTTTTCTGTAGTCTTGCTTGCTCTATGAGACGCCCATATTCCTCCATAAAAAATAGCGCCACGGTAACAACTCCCAACATGGCGACGACCGCGAGGGTCGGCAATTGCTGGATTCCAGCGGCATGGAGCACAGCAAGAACGACAAAAAAACAAACCAAGAACAGCGAGATGACCCGGTTCCCGAGTACGGGCGTAAAGATACCGGTGGTCCAGCTGCTCGCGCCCCAAATCATACCGACCAAGATCAGCTGCACGGAGCTGGTTTGCTCATTGCGAGCCGTTCCATATAGAAAAACACTCATACCAAGCAAAATAAACAAGTTGGCGACGTAGGCCTGGACTATAACTAACCTGCCGAGTAGACGTTCGCTTACGACCCGCTCCAAGAGCTGCCAAAGGACGCTTTCGGTACCGATCGCCGCCAGAGACAGCGTCCCGCCGACGACGAGGTCGGGTGGCACAATCCAGCGGCAGCAGAGGGCCGCGAGCAAATAAAAGGGCGCACCCGCGCGTGCGTAGTTGCTGACAATGCGCAAGCCATATTGAGCGAACCAACGATCGACAAAGGCGGCTACGTCTGCCTCACTTGTCGGGCTCTGGACGGGTTGGATTGTTGGTTTATTCTCGTCGCTCATAGGCCAACTCATTGCTGAGAACCGCAATGGCACGTCGTGCCGGGACAAACTCCCTGTTACTTGTGGTACATCGGCATAAATAGTGAACTCTATGAGACCCGAGATCATTAATCCCAAGGTGATGCGGCGCTCAGCTGCGTCCAAAGACGACCTACAAGGTCGGTCGCGAGGTTGCGCCAGGTCCACAACCCTTCGCTTTTAGGAACGGATTCGCCCTTTGTTGCGTCTTCCCAATCCCTCTGTTGCTATCTGCATTGCTCCCAGGGCGGACGGCTAGCGGCTGGAGACGCTCATAGGAAATTGCCCAGGTCACCGGTGTGCTGCAGGCATTTGCATAAGTACCAACCTCAAGATTCCGGGCCCACTCCGCTGGACTAGAAGAAGCCCGCAAAGCCAACACCCAGTATTGAAGCGATCTACTGCTGCGAGGACGTGTTCGTGATGGACGGGCCCCAACAGGCTACCTGGTTATTCATGTGAATCACGCAAGTATCATTGCCAAAGCTGGTCTCCCTGATGATATTGTTTACCGGCGTAGGAGTAGCCAACACCGGTCGATCATTAGCACTCATGACCGACAAAAACTGTCCCTGACTGTGGTCGCCCCAGCATTTGGTCGTGAGATCCTTCATCAGCGCGCAGGAGTGATTGCTACCTAAAAATAGATCCCGTGCATTGGCGACGCCGCCCACGGCTAGGGCCAGGTTGCTTTGTGCCGTAGTGTTGCTCACGCCTAATTGCTGAAACTCGTTCGACCCCCAGCAATAAACGCTGTTGTCCTGCATCACAGCGCAGCTATGTGCAGCCCCCACGCCGATCGACTCCGCTGGACGAAGATTGCTCACATCCACCGGTACGCTGCGCTTCAAGTTGCTACCGTCACCGAGCTGACCATTGCTGTTATCACCCCAACATTTAACCCCACCGGAGTTGATCAAGGCACAGTTATGATTCAGCTGCGACCTGATGTCGCTTACGTTATTTAAAATAGCGACGCCGGGAGTTAATCCCTGCAAATCCTTCGATCCTGTGCCTAGTTGACCGTGGCTATTGCTGCCCCAGCAGTGCACGGTCTGATCTTCAAGCAGCGCACAAGAATGGCTCGCGCCGAGTGCCAGACGAGTCACGTTGTTCAGACCCATGACCACAATCGGTATACTGCTGTCCTTGGTCGTCCCGTCGCCTAGCTGCCCTTGATCATTCTTGCCCCAGCAGGCGACGCCATTGTTATACAGCACGGCGCAGACATGACTATCGGAGGACGAAATGGATTTGACCGAAGTTATAATTTTAACGGCAGCGGTGAAACTGCGGCCTACGGTCGTACCGTCGCCTAGCTGCCCATAGGTGTTGCTCCCGGCACAGGCTACGGTGCTGTCAAATTTAACCGTACAAAAATGCTTACTACCAAGCGCTATATCAGTGGCATACACCGGCGCTGGCGCCGGCTCGAGTGCTTGACTGCTGTCTGAGGCAGTCGCCTGGGATGAAGTATTTTTCTTGCAGGCCTGGGCGCCGACCCCGACAATGAACGCAAGCATTGCATGAACAAAGCATCGCATCGTGAAATAAACGGATTTCCTTTGCTCAATCATCGCAAGGCTCCTTAAACATTTCGTGTAACGGCTGCTTGATCAACGCACTTACCGTCTATCGTCACAAGACCATAGCCGAAGCACCAATTAATTTGCCGACGTGTTCACCGTTGGTGGTGAAATCCGGCAGTTGTCGCCACCAGCCGTCACCTCGACGACCGCTTTGCAAGCGGTAATCGACTCCGTCACATCCTCAAACCTCATAGCAAACTTGTCGTAATCTCCATTGCTAAGATAATCGGTCAAAATATCGATATTAGCCTTGCCATCGTCCTGCCTTTGACTCGGTAAACTAGCAAGAGATTGCCAGTACCAGTTACCATCCCCGCCGCTGATGCGATTCTTCAAGTCGGCATCGAAGGTAACTGAGTCGCTGCCGAAGGTCTCTTCAACCTTCTCGCCGTTGCAAGTACCTTTATGCTTGCGGTACTTTTTGTTTTGACAGTCCTTTTTATCATTGAGCTTGCCGCTAAGTCCCACCACGTTTGGCCGCGCCTGAATATAGCCTATGTAGCGCCCTTTAGTCTGAACATAATTGGCAGCAATCTTTAATGTGTAGCTGCATCCCGGCTTTTGGCTCACGGTCGAAGAGCAATGCACGGTCGTCTGTTGGGTGGTGGTGGTCTGCTGCGAATTCGCCTTCGAGATACTAAACTTGTAAGCCGTAGACAACTGAGTTGACACCTTGGCAAAAGGCGCAAGACCGCCTTCTGCTCCGACGGATATTTGCGTGTCTACACCGTGACTAATCGTCTGGGTAAAGCTCACGGCATGCTCGGTACTCACCATGCGCGTGTAATCCACGGTAAGGGTTTGCGGATCCGTCGTATTATTCGTGCCGGTCACGCTCACCACTTCAGGAGTGATCACCACCAATCGACCATCGACGATGCTCGCCTGGGCATCGCCACTTACGACCTGAGCCCCTGCGCCCGGGGAGGAAGGCACCGGCAACGCGCTCTTGTCGGAGGCGTCAGAATAAGGATCCATCGCGTAGGTGGAGTTGGATAAAACTGTCCAATCCTTAAACGTGTAGTGGACCGGAGCGCTATTGTCGTTTTCTTTGCAATTGTCGCTAGAACCATTGGCATGCGGAGCAAAAACCGAAACCTCGGCGTCTTTACTCACGCTACCCTCGAAGCTTGCACCGCAGTCGTTGAACGGATACTTGAAGCCAAGCATATCGCCCAGATTAGTCAGACCGATATGATTCTGTTTATCTCCAGACGAAGGATCGACGCCCATCATTCGCTTAGCCACTAGAAGGTAGGCATCCCTGCTACTTTTTACTTCGGGATACTTGCTCTTATCGATATTGGCAGATGCACCGGCGGAGGCAGCGGCAGATAGCGATTTCTTGGCTGGAAGACATGAAGTGGTCAAGAATGCGAGAGCAAGATACCCAGCCCCTCGGGCGGTGAGGGCAGGCAGCAAATTGATTGAGTCAGACCATGATTTATTGGCGCGTTGCATCATCGATGGGGTCCTTCTTCTATCGGTTTGAGTCAATCGCGTAGCGAAGACCAATGGAACCAGATCATCGTCGACATAAAAATCATTATGTCGGTAACGCTGCAACTTTTGCACCATCCCAGAGCCCGACATAACCATCCAAAGTCCTTAAAACAATTGTACACCTAACAGGGACAATGCAAAATGGTTGCACAGCCGCGTCAAAGCTTTAGACAGTGTCAGGGTTTCGGGGCTGCGCCCCTTTAGGATAGTCGCTGGCAAAAAATAGGACGCGGTTTGAAAGCATTGGACCACACTGCAGTCACAGTCCAGCTAGCTGGCTCAGAAAGAGGCAATCCCATCCCATGCTATCGCGCCAGGCCTGGCCATCCGTCGCTCGCTCCCAGGCCCACTGGTTGCGTCGCGCGTAGCCTTGCGCGGGATCTGGACAAAGCGCAAACAGCTGCTGCTGCAATGCGGCTGAACCACCAACTTGCAGATAGCTGAAGAACGGGTTTTGCGGCTGTCGCTCGACGAGGATGCTCGCCGCCTTGTCGGTCGACGTTTTATCGATCGCCAAGCGCTGCTTAAGCAGCACCTCGACCGCCGGCAGATGCAGTTCAAACCCTAGCGGAGCGACCTTTGTCTGCAGCCACAGGGCATCGCTATCTAAGCCCGCCGCCAAGCGCATCTCGGCACTAAGCTCGAGTCCGAGTGCCGTCCATACACGCCCGAGGAGCGCCCAATTGCCGGGCGTCAGAGTACAAGATAGGTTGGAATCATCGCGACAGAAGCGATAGGGTCCACGCACCAGGCACCCACCGCCGGGCTTGTCAACCATGCAGGAGCGGTTACTTTTGATCCATGCCAGCCAGCGCTCGGCCGCAACCGTATCGCGACTGCTGACCAAGTAAAGCATGACACCGAGGGCCATATCTCGTGAGAAAGAATGCGTCTCACCCAAATTCCCGGGATTGCGCCGCGGCGAGCGCCACCAGCGGCCGTCAGCGCCCTGACTATCGCGAACCATGGCGCAGCCTCGCTCCTCACCAGCAACGCACAGCAGACCAGCAAACAACGTCATATCACCATCAACACAGTCTGCTTTAGCCGGATATCCCGCGCACAACGGCGCCATCTCCCGCCAGTAGGCCTGACGCGCCTGGGTGCTTTGCGCTGCTAGCAAATGACTTCGGCCTGCGCGGCCGCAGGATAATAACAACAGGACCGCTGCGCATAGCGCCAGAAGCAGCTGACGCGGTGCAAAAATCACAATCATAGTCGCCTCCGGCTGAGATGAAGCCGACAACTAAATGGCCCATCGACTCAGCTACTTTCGCACAAACAATATGGGATGGCGACTGCGACAGCAATGACTGACAACAACTCCCGCGAAGACGCCCGCAGGTGACGCAGTCGCAGAAATAATATATACCACCGATTACATTGGGTATTTTTTGATATAGTCCAACCAAAACGCAGAACTGTTGACCGTGCCACGCCCAGACCATTGCGCCCACAAAAAGGGATTAGCCGACGCCCCATGCTCAAGCAGTCATTGGCGACCAGCTGGACACCTGCTAAACTGACATCTTCACCAGATTCACCCGTATTGAGCATGAGACTTTCCTTGCGAAAGATCGCCACACTGCTGCTCGCACTCGGCGGCCTCAGCGAGGCTGCCGTGGCAAAAATCGACTGTGCCGGCGGCGGGATCTTTTTGCTGTTCGGATCCGAACATGCAACCGTCGATAGCGAACCTGCGCAGCAGATGACGGCGTTGGGTGGAGTCATCGAGAGGCCAGGACTTTGCTCGGCGATGAAGCAGAGTTCTTACGTTCTCGGCTTTAACCTCGAAGGCACTTACGCCTTTGGCAAGTTTCGCCAGCCAAGCTTTTCGGTCAAATCTGCGGGTTTGGGTCCATCGCTGTGCTACCGCTCCAAAGGCGGCACTGGACTCTGTTTGGTGATCCTTGGACAAATCATTCAGGCCAAAGATGGCGCGACCTTTATCGACTTCACGTCGAAACAGGAGCTCAGCGCCCAGATGCAGCTGACGACCTCGCTGGCCCTTCGCATCAGCGCGGCGCATGCGAGCTACCCGCTGAGCTTCACGCCGGTCAGAAAAGTCGACGACATCACCTTACTGGCAGGCTTTGGCATCGTGCCACCCCTATCCACAACACCAAATTGACCAAACCTAGGCTTGACGACTTTCACGTCGAGGTGCTGCGCTTGGCTTGCTTAACACCACGTTTAGGGGAAAGCCAAAGACGACTTGCACGGCCCAGAGCAGCTGGTGCCGAATCAGATGCCGCACAGGCGCCACTCGCCACAGCCTTGCAAGCAACCGGGCGAGGGTCGCAAAACGCGTCTGCGGATGAATATTGGCCGTTTGCAAGCGGTCTTCCCAGTATGCGGAGAACAAATGTTCGGAGCTAAACCCAAGCGCGTCGAAGGCCCTTTGGTAGCGGCCGAGGGTATAGGTGTTTTCGTTGATCAAAGGATCGCGGTGGTGCGCGAGCGATCCACCCACGCCTTTGATGAGACCGGCCAAGGGGTCGTTGATCAGCAGCGCCTTGCCGCCAGGCTTCAGCACCCGGGCGACCTCCGAAAGCAGCAACTCAGGAGTCGGCGTGTGGTGACTGGTGGCCGACATAACGACGACATCAAAGCTAGCGTCGCGGTAGGGTAAATGGTTCATGTCGCCCAGCGCGCGGATTGGCCACGCACTATAAGGATCGGGAGTGGTCAGGGGAAAATAGATATTGAGCGCGTGGCATTCCGCACCCGTCGCCCGAAAGCCTTTGAGAAAGGCAAAAGGCGCCTCGGATCCAATCTCCAAGACGCGAGTCCCGGCGCCAAGCGCCGGCAACA
>CAIYRB010000041.1 GCA_903928445.1 uncultured Pseudomonadota bacterium
CGCCTCCGTGGTCAAACCCAAACGCCCAATTTAACCACAGAGACGCGGAAGTAGGGAGACACGGAATTTTCGGACAGCCCCTACGTATTTTAGGTGAAATGGACTTTTCGTACAGGTTGTTAGTCCTGAATGATCCATCGGTTGATTATTTTTTCGTACGACCCGAGCGTAAGGACCTTTTCGCAAGAATCCAGCGCGGCCTGGAACTCGCGATCAAGGATGGCTCAAGAGACGAACTGTTTAACAGATTCAGCAATTTTCTGACCATTCTGCAACAGGCCGCGCTACCAGGACGAACTGTTATTGTCTTGCGCAACCCTTCTCAAGCTCAGTCCAATCCAGCGCTCGAAAAGCAACTGCTGAATCTTGATGAGCTGATGCGGCGGTCACCGCATTAGTTCGTAACTAGATCTCGCCGAGAGGTCGAAATGGCTACAACGAATCTCATGTACCAGCGTCGCAGGACCCAGAAAAATCAGGACCTGGAGTGCAGTAGAAGTCTGCGACGACGTTCAGCGCCGTTGGGCTCAGGCTGTTGCCACCGCTGATGGTTGCCGACCAGCCGTCGGCCGTGCGAGTCAGTTCAATGGCATCTCCGGCGCGCAGACGCGCAGCCGATGTGTCAGCAACGCCGGGGAAGACAACGGTGCTGACAGTACCTGTGGGAGTGGTCGGCAGCGGCGTCGCCACCGTCTTGACTTGGACGATCTGGTCGAAGTTGTCCGGACCGCTGATGCGGTGGACCAGCATGGCCGACGTCAAGGAGGTCGGGATGAGAAGGTAGGTCAACCGTGGCAAAGCAGCCGCGTCTAGACTCAAATGCTGCTGGAAGAGAACCGTTTTGACGGTGACGGTCATTCCCTGCAGCAACTTTTCGCTGTCTTCTTCGAAGTTGCCGCGGTAGAGGCTGGCTGCGAAGCTATGAATTTGACCATTCAGCAGCTTTGTCAGAACCAGGGGACTTGGCTCGATCGTGATGAGCGGCTGAACGCCACTGGCGACCTGCTGCAGATATAAGGCCTTGGCGTCTACTGTCGGGTGCGACAGGGTCACCTGAAACAGCGCCTGCCAATCGTGGGGCACGTGATACATCGGGATGTGCGAGGCGTAGATGGTGTCGCTACCGAACAAGACCATGCCGTGGACGGCGGCTGGTGGGTCGATGATTTTGGGCGCGGCGGCGCCGGTTTGGCTGGTCGAAAAGGCGGTGGCGATCAGTAAAGTCAGGACCTTGATGTTTATCTTCATGAGCTTGCTCCTTCTAGGGTAAAGGGGACTGCGAAAGCACCAGACGCACTATCCTTTAGATCGACGGCACAGGAAATGGAAGTGATCGCTTTAGCCGACGACCAAGACGAGGCGCTTGCCACCTATAGCGCGATGATCCCTTTGATTTTAGCAGCTTGATCGTAGATCGCCAGTACCGCGTCGCTACCGCCCATCGTCATCGTATAGGTCGCGCCTACGTATTTACCACCACTCGACGGCCGCAGCTGCGGCGCCGCATCGGGAAATAGCGACGATAACGTCGGCAAATCCGCCTGGGGCACCACAAACTTAAAGGTGTAAGCACCTGGCCATTCGTGCTCTGACTCAAGCAGGCCCTTAAATTTCTCAAGATCCATCGCCACCGTACTCCTCGCTACCTAAGGCCGCGGATGATAGCTCAACCACCGCCCACGCGCCCGCCTTTTTCCCGTCCACACCTCAGAGCGAGCGCAAAGCTCTGAAGCTCTGAAGCTCTGAAGCTCTGAAGCTCTGAAGCTCTGAAGCTCTGAAGCTCTGAAGCTCTGAAGCTCTGAAGCTCTGAAGCTCTGAAGCTGCTGTCAGCCCCGACGACCTGAGGCTACAACGTACTGGCTGGAGACGCAGCAGCAGCAGCAGTCGGAGCGTTCGCCATTGGACCGTCGTAAGCGTCCCGCGGTCCGCCAGCAGCCGTCCAAGCGGTCATTGCCTTTTGCTCGTCGGGGGTCAGATTCTTTGCTGGAGGCATGTTCTTCAGCCAGTTCAAGGCCGCGTAGATGATCGGACTGTGCAAAGGACCAGAGGCCGATTCATAACTGCTAAGATCATTCGCTCCACCAGGATGATGGCAACCAATGCACCGGCGATCTAAAATCGACTTGATCGACAGGGACAGCTGCGGCGCAGTCGCCGGGTCTCCCTCTGGCCTTCCGGCACTGATCCATGACTGCAGATCAGCAATGTCGGTGTCGCCAAGATTCTTCGCTGGTGGCATGGCTCCGGACTTCATGACGGCAAGCGCAACGTAAGCATATTTTTTGATGCTCTCGTAGTCGGTAAAATACGGCGCCTGAGCCCCTTGAAAGGTCTTTTCGGCCAATGCGCCAACGTATTTCACAGGCTCACCTTGGTAGTGACAAGTAGCGCAGCGACTTGCAAAGATTTGCGCAATCCGATTGTGATAGGTGATCGCCGGAGCCGTCGCGGCGGCCTCATCCGACAGCAAGGTCGAACGGCGCGGAGCAGAGTCGCAGCCGGCCAAGGTCATAGTCATCAGGACTAGGAGATGAAATGCACCAGGAATGAAACGAGGAATCATAGTCGTGGCTCCGTCTTACGATAAGAGGCTGTGTCTTCGAACTTTTAAGATCAAAAAACTTTGTCATCTGAATTTATTAACAAAATTTCGACTGATAACTATCGCGTATGTTCCAACTGATGGGACGTGTATTAGATCATTTGTAAACAAATTAAAAGTATTATTTTAATACAACATTTAACAAATCATAAAACTTATTGAATATAAGGATTAATCACATGATTTTAGGCACTTATAAGATCTCGCAGATATTCATCACACTCATGACCACAAAGCCAAGCTACACTAGCCAGTCGCTGGCGCGGCTTCATTTCACCATGTTTCATCCAATAGGAAACTAATAAGATTTAGGTGTTTGATCCCGTTGCGAGAGACCTTTTGATGGACATCGAGTGTGAGCACGAATTTTTCATGGTTGTCAGGAACACGCTCCAAAACAGAAAACTCTCGCTCGATGGTCTCTGGATTTTGGAGTAGATAAGCCACCTGCAAGTAGATTCTTTGTCCCCCACGCACGGCGATGAAGTCTATTTCCTTATCATCAAGTTTACCTATCGTGACATCAAAGCCGCGCTTTATGAGCTCAAGATAAACAATGTTTTCCAGGACCCCGCTGATGTCAGCATCTCTGAACCCGATCAAGCCATGTCTAAGGCCGATGTCTCCCATGTAGTACTTTTCGTATAGTTCCAGGTTGCGCATTCCCTTAATGTCATGGCGCAGCACTTTAAAAATCAAAAAGGCTTCTTCTAGATACATGAGATAGTTGAGAACTGTATCGACGCTGGCCGATATTTTCTGGCTCTTAAGGTAGTCTGAGATTCTTTTCGATGTGGTCACATTTCCGCAATTATCAAAGACGAAACGTACGATTCGTTGCAGGTGGCCAGGATTTTTGACAGCATGACGCATCATCACGTCTTTAAGTATCACTGTGCTGTAAATCGAATTTAGATAAGGAAAGACCTGGTCATCGCTCAGATCAAAGGAGTGGATAGCTGGTAGCCCACCATAGCGCAAAAAAAGTTGGAATTCATCGATTTGCCCCCTAAGAACGCTCATGCTCCGACGGAATTCTAGGAATTCCCGGAAGGTCAGAGGATAAATTTTAAATTCCAGGTACCTGCCAGAGAGCAATGTTGCGAGTTCGGAGGCCAATAGGTGCGCATTGGACCCAGTGAGTGTCAGATCACAAACCTCGTCAGCAATGAGCGATGCAGCACAGCGCTCCCACTGCTCGACCTCTTGGACTTCGTCGATAAACGCGTAGCATCGGCCGTGGGCGTTTTTAAAATACCGGATGACCTCAGCATTCAGATCACGGTAGGTCTGGATGTGATCCCACTCTAAGGACTCTTTATTGATCAATAGAATATTTTGATCATCAACCCCTTGATCTTTAAGACTATTGATAAGGAGGCGTAGTATCGAGCTTTTACCAACGCGACGCATTCCTGTTAATATTTTGATTAGACCTTTGCCGAAATGGGGCTCAATCTTTCTGAGGTAATCCGGCCTTGGGAGCGTCTGCATGGATATTTAGGTCCATCAATTCAATGGGTTAATGAGTCGATGGCACGGAATAAAATCTCGTGCCAGTGGCAAATTAGTTTCGTCTTTAGATGAAACTTAGTCAATGATAGCAAAAGATTCGTTCATAGACGAATTTTTTATTCAAAGCTCATTCCCCCACCCCAAAAAAAAAGAACCTGACAAAGCCGTGTGCGGGGAGACCGCAATGTGATGTAAGCATCGCATCCCGCCGTGACGCACTCGGGCAGCGGAGTTCTGTGCCTAAGCACGCGCATTTTCCCGATATTCATCATACTCATGACCACAACGCCAAGCTACACTAGCCAGGTAACGAGGACTTCTAGTCGCACTTCCCGAAAGGGGCCTCATCTGAACTACAGCCTGCTGTCTAACGAGGAATTACTAGCTCATTACCAATCTGCCGACTTTGCTGCGTTCGACCATTTTTACCGCCGCAACGAGCGCCTGATCTTTCACTTTCTCCTCGCTCGCCTCGGCAACCGCGGCGACGCCGACGACGCCAGCCAAGAAACCTTCCTGCGACTGCACGGCGCCCTGATGCGCTATGATCCGAACCAATCGGCTCTCGCCTGGGTGATGACCATCGCCCGCAACGTATCGATCGATATCCTAAGGCGACGGCGGCGCTCAGAGCCACGTCCTCCCGCGGACTTTGACTTGATGCCAATACCCAGCACCGCTGTCGATGTAGCTCTAGCCTGCCGGCAAGAGCTAAACATCATCCTTCGTGAGCTAAGCGCTGCTGACCGAGCTCTGATCGAAGCTCGCCTTTTGGACGAAGATTCCTACGCCGACATAGCCGCTAGGGACGGCGCCAGTCAGGCCCAGGTGCGGCAGCGATTGTCCCGACTGCTCAGGCGTTTACGCACCTAGTCGGCGCCCAAGCAGCAGCGGAAAGCGGTCGACGACCTGCGTGATAGCCCAAAAACTCAGCCACCCGGCCGCAGTCCACGTCAACAGCATCCACAGCGGATTGTTCCCCATGCTGTCAACTTGGGTCATAAATGCGCCGAACGCCCCAATCCACACCAAGGTCGGTACCGCTGACCTGTGCCGCAGGGCGCGAAATTGCAGCGGCGTCGACATGAGGCGCAATACCGCGACCGGTAGAACGGCGAAGAGCGCTCCACAATAGGCAGTACAGCCGAGCATTCCCGCCTGAGCGATGATCCAGCCGTTCACAAACTGCGCCAGGCTACTGAAACCGAGCTGAAACTGACCACAGAAAAATAACGAGACTAAGCCACCGACCAACACCGACACGCCGGTCTTGGCGTAGACCATCGCCCATGACGGTCGTAGGTCGCGCTCGACAACTTGGTAGATTTCCTGGCGCACACGGTCGGACACGCCATCTTTGCCGAAAGCTCTGGTCATGGATTTAACCCTTGATCGAATCCTCGCGTCTTGATCGACGCTCTCGACATGATCTACGGCGCAGACGCACCTTTGTGACAGGCCGCGACGAAATTTATAAGCACCAATCATTACTATGTATTTTAATATATGAAAGATGGTTGTCACAATCTCCGAGTCCGCGCGTACTAGTGTCAGCTTCGTTGTGGAGTCTCCCATGAACATCGTCTTTTACATGACCGCGCTCTTGCTCATGCCAGGTGTATCCTACGCCCAGGCACCGCTCGATTTTGCCACATTCCTGAGTTTAGTCGAACATAACCACCCTGAAGCCGCCGCCGCGCAGCTTGCCACCCTACGCTCCAAACAAGCTGAGAGTAAGGCTGGCGCCTTGCCTGACCCCGACATCGCCGTGACGCGCCAGTACCTACCCATCCCTGGCGCCAGCAGGGGGATGGACACCACAACGAATGTACCGATGTCGCAACTCACCCTAACGCAGACCATTCCCTGGCCGGGTACTCTTGCGGCGCAGGAAAAGGCGGCCAGGGCCGCTACGGAAGGCGCAGGTATAGACGAAAGGATGGCTGCGACGCTACGGCACCTGGCCGCAAAAGATATGTTTATCGATATGGTGCGTCTGGCGGAGACGGCAAACTTCGAGAAAACCAGTGTCACCGATGCCGATTCGATTGTTAAGAGCGCGACCGCCCGACTGCGCAATGCCGTGGGTTCACACCATGAACTCATTCAGGCGCAAAACGAGAAGGCAGTCCACACGCTAAACCTAGCCGCTCTAGAGGCGGACTTGCAGAACCTCCAGGACCACGCCGCCGAGATCCTTGGCCTCAGCGAGGTCACGGATCTAAAGTTCGATCTGCGGCTGCCCGAAGCCTACTCCGGGAGCGGCGTGCTGCAGGCAGCCACAGGGATTGACTTGACTCGCGAGCGGCGACTGCAGGCCGAAGCGGATACCACGTCGCGTTTTGAAGCTGAACGAAAGCGGAGCCTGCCGCACTTAACGGCGTCCGGCATGGTCATGCAGCAAGACGACGGCATGCGCTCAGTCGGCGTGATGCTCGGGATTTCCCTGCCGGTCTTTTCGGGCAGAATTCGCAGCAGCCTTGACGACGAACAAGTGACCTCGTCCAACCAAACTAACCTCGATTTATCCTGGCACGACCGCAAAAGAGCCTTAGCGCTGAAGCAAAACCAACGCCGCCTGGTGGTCCTCGCTCAGACGCTGCGCGTGCTCAGTCAGGAGATCGTACCCAGCGCCAAGCAGCATCTGCAGGCCCTTCTTTCCGACTACGCCCTGGGACGAGCCAGCTTTGCTGCGGCATCCACGGCCCGAGAGAAGCTGTTGCGGTTTGAGTTTGCCGAAGCCGATGCCAGGCAAAGCTATGCGCGAGCGATCGTGGCTCGGGAGCGAATCCTTGCCGGCTTTGAAGGTGACAGCCTCGACCAACCGACGCCACAGGTCCTCGGCAATATGGGAGGTCAGAGCGGCGATATGGGCACAGGTAAAGGCGGGATGGGCCCTTCAGCGATTAAAGGCATGGGGGGACGCTCGGAGACAACAGCACCTGGTGGAGGGGCACCGACGCCCGCAACCGAAGAGCCCTCGAAGGCGAGTGGCGGAATGGGGAGCATGTGAAACATTTACCGTGGATGATCCGACTCGCCTTGGCCTTAATCGTGGCGCCATGGTTCACAGCAAGCATGGCCTTCGCCTCGACCGAGCTTAAGTTGACCTTCACCCAACAGCCGCCAGCGCCCGAGGCCGGCGCGAACATCCTCGACATCAAGCTGCAAGACGAGAAGGGCCAAGCCCTCGACAAGGCAGAGGTCCATCTCAGCGTCTGGATGCCGTCCATGGGCACCATGCCAAGGATGAATGCCAAAGCTATGGTCGCCCCGCAGGGCAGCGGTGTTTACCGCGCCACCTACGATCTGGCGATGGCCGGCACCTGGGTGATCGTGATCAGTGTCGACTCCGGCGGGTCAAAGCAAACATTTAATTATACGCTGACCACGGGAAGCGCAGGTCTCATATCGAACGGCGCATCGACGACCCATGCCGGCGAGTCCAGCGCCCAAAGCCAAATCATGCCTGTCGGCGAAGGCCGCATGCAGCAAATCGGCGTCCGCTTTGCTGAGGCAAAAATAGTCCCGATCACTAAGTCTCTGCGCGCCGCTGGACTGGTTGAGGCCGACAACACAAGGCGGACTGAACTGACCCTGCGCTACAGTGGTTACGTCGAAAGCCAGTTTCGCGGGCGTGTCGGCGACCATGTGACCGCTGGGACTCCGCTTATCACGGTCTATAGTCCGGAACTAGCCTCAGCCGAGAGCGAATTTTTGCAATCCCATGGCGGTGACTCGGGAGCAGCTCTGCATCAATCGACAGTCGACAGATTGCGCAATCTTGGTTTGACCACCGCTGACATCGCTCGCGTCAAAAAGGCCAACGCGGTTGACAAGACCGTCGTCATCAAAGCACCGCAAACGGGCACCATTCTCGAGGTCAATGTCAGGGATGGGGCGAGCTTTAGCCCAGGTCAGTCGCTCTATACGATCGGCGACCTCAGTACGGCTTATGTCGTCGGCCGGGTCTTCCAGCAGGACCTAGTCGACCTCCGTGTCGGACAGCCGGTATCCTTGACGCTACCCGAAGACGAGGGCCGCAGCTACAAAGGTCATGTCGATCTTATTTATCCGAGCATGAGCGAGGGCGAGGGTACCGGCAATGTCCGCGTCGTAGCCGATGAACCCGTGCCAGGGCTGAGGCCAGGGCTTTATGTCGATCTGCGCTTTCCCATCAACCTCGGCAGCCATGTCGCCGTTCCGACCACCGCCATCCTGTATTCCGGCCTGCACAAATATGTGTTTATCGACCGCGGCGGCGGCAAGTTAGAACCGAAAGAAGTGACGACCGGCAAGAGCAGCGAAGACTGGACGGAAATTCGCTCAGGTGTAAACGCCGGTGAGCGTGTCGCCGCTAGTGGGACCTTTCTTCTCAGCTCTGAGGCGCAGCTGCAGTCGGCGTTGCCAAAGTGGAGGAGCCCATGATCGCTCGGATCATCCGCCTCTCGGCTGCCAACCCGGCCATGACGATTCTGGCCGTGCTCGTCGCCTCGGTGCTGACGGCGCTGTCGCTGCATCGATTACCACTCGACGCCCTCCCCGACCTCAGCGACACCCAGGTGATCGTCTTCGGCGACTGGCCTGGTCGCTCGCCGGACCTGGTGGAAGACCAGATCACCTATCCGTTGGTCACGGCCTTGTTGTCATCGCCAAAGGTTAAGTACGTCCGCGGCCTGTCGATGGTTGGCGCCGCGCAGATCGTCGTCGTATTTGAAGATGGCACCGACCTCTACTGGGCAAGATCGCGGATTTTAGAAAAGTTATCCTCGGTGACGGCTCTTCCGCCAGGAGTGACGCCGTCGCTAGGCCCAGACGCGACCGGCCTTGGCTGGGTTTATCAATATGCCGTCGTCGACCGCAGTGGTCACCTCGACCTCGCACAACTGCGTGCGCTGCAGGACTGGAATCTTCGCTTTGCCCTGCAATCCGTCCCAGGCGTCGCTGAGGTCGCGGCTGTCGGCGGCTTTGTGAAGCAATACCAGGTCCTACTTGACCCGGTGAAGCTTCGGGCCCTGCGTATTTCTCCGCTGCAAGTCTCCCGGGCTATCCGAGCTGGCAACCAGGAGGTCGGTGCCAACGTCATGGAGATGGCCGGCACCGAGTATGTCATCCGCGGCCGCGGCTATGTTCATAGTCTGACAGACCTAGCAAAAATTCCGGTCGTTTCGGCAAAGGGACGCGTCGTCACGGTCGGCGAGGTCGGACGCGTGCAGGCCGGACCTGCGCCGCGCGCGGGAGCGGCCGAGCTCGACGGCCAAGGCGAAGCCGTCGGTGGCATCATCGTCATGCGCATCGGAGAAAATGCCGTGACCGTCATTGATGGGGTCAAGAAGCGGCTACAAGAGCTCAAGTCCACGCTGCCTCCCGGCGTCGAAATCGTCCCTGTTTACGACCGTTCAGATCTCATTCACCGCGCCATCAGCACGGTCCAGCGGGCCCTAGCCGAAGAGCTATTGGTCGTCGCTTTGATCGTTGCGCTGTTTCTTTGGCACGCCCGTTCCAGCTGGGTGGCGATCCTGCCTTTGCCGATCGCCGTACTGTTGTCCTTTGTGCCGATGCTGGCCACCAACCTCACGGTGAACATCATGTCACTTGGCGGTATTGCCTTAGCCATCGGGGCAATGGTCGACGCCGGTATTATCTTGGTCGAAAACGCCCATAAAAAGCTCGAAGGACGCAACACCAACGACATGCCAGAGGCCGATCGACGCCATGTCATCACCGAAGCCATGGTCGAAATGGGTAAACCGTTATTCTTTTCGCTCCTAGTCATCACCGTATCGTTTCTACCCATCTTTGCCTTGACCGGGCGTGAAGGGCGACTTTTCATGCCTCTCGCCTTCACCAAGTCAGTCTCTATGGCTTGGGCGGCGATCTTAGCTATCACCTTAACTCCGGCACTTGCCGTGCTCCTTCTTAAGGGCCGCTTCGTCAGGGAACAAGACAACTGGCTGAGTCGGCAATTTCACCGCATCTATTCCCCGGTCATCGACTTCGTCGTGAGACGCCGCAACATGGTGATCGCCAGTGCGCTTGGCCTCATACTTATATCGATCCCGGTGTTCCTGGCTCTACCATCGGAGTTCATGCCTGCTCTGAATGAAGGAACGATTCTCTATATGCCCACCGCTGTCGCCGGCATGAGCATCGACACAGCCGTAGAGGTCATGCAGAAGCAGAACCAAATCATTCGCCAGTTGCCCGAAGTCGAGCGTGTCTTTGCTAAGGCCGGCCGCTCCAATTCCGCCACGGACCCCGCTCCGCTGAATATGTTTGAAACGGTGATTACGCTGAAGCCTAAAGACCAGTGGCGCGCAGGCCTCAGTTACGATGACCTGATCGCCGAGCTTGACCGAAAGCTACGTTTTCCTGGTATGCCAAACGTCTGGTGGATGCCCATCCAGACGCGCATTGAAATGCTGTCGACAGGCATTAGAACTGCCGTCGGCATCAAGGTACTCGGAGAAAATCTCGCCCAAGTGGAAGCCGCAGCCTTGGACATCGAGCACGCTCTCCAAGGTGTGAAGGCAACCCGTCAAGCATTTGCCGAAAGAAATCAGGCGGGCGCCTTTATCGATATCGACGTAAAGCGCGAGATTGCTGCGGTCTATGGCCTCAACATTGCAGACATCCACCAAATCATTGAGACGGTCCTCGGTGGCACGGTGACTTCGACCGCGATAGAAGGTCGAGAGCGTTACGCCATTCAGGTTCGCTATGCTTCGGACTTTCGTCAAAGCCTCCAGGCGATACGCGATGTATCGATCCCGCTGCCTTCAGGGGGACAGGTCCAATTGTCACAAGTGGCCGACGTCAAAGTCAGTTCGGGGGCATCGATGATTGCCAGCGAAAATGCCAAAATCCTGGGCCTAGTCTACGCTGACGTTGAGCCGGACATCGGACTGGGTGAGTACGTGACGCTAGCCAAGGCGGCCATCGCCAAGGAGGTGAAACTACCGGAAGGCGTCAGACTGGAGTTTTCCGGCCAATTTGAGGCCTTAAGCCGAGCCAAAGAGACGCTCACCTACGTCGTACCCTTGACCCTGCTCATCATTATCTTGCTGCTTTACCTCAATACTAAATCGGTTGTTGAAACCGGCATTGTACTCGCTGCAGTGCCGTTCTCGCTGATCGGAGCGGTTTGGCTTATGTGGCTCCTCCACTACAAGTTTTCCGTTGCCTCTTGGGTCGGACTTCTAGCGCTCGCTGGACTTGACGCCGAAACCGGCGTGGTCATGCTGCTCTACCTCACCCAGGCCTATGACTCCCGCATCAAGGCGGGTAACCCCAGAGATTGGCAGATGCTCAATGCGGCGATTCACGAGGGCGCGGTCCAACGCATTCGGCCGAAGCTGATGACCGTCGGCGCCGCGATGCTAGGACTGCTACCAGTCATGTGGAGCTCCGGCACCGGTGCCGAGGTGATGAAGCGGATCGCCGCCCCGATGGTTGGCGGCGTCACCACCTCAGGCCTCCTTGAGCTTTTGGTTTATCCGGCTATTTTCGCTGTTTGGAAGGGCCGAGGACTAGCTAAACCAGGATAGAAGAATCGACGTCCCACTAACCCGCGGCGCCGCCAGCCTCGTTATGGCTTTCAAAACAGGCGACGACGTCCTCGCGAGTAAAGTGTTTCTTCTTACACACCTTGCAGATATAGCGAGCACCGTCACGCGTAAAGACGTCGCCATCCTTATATTTCTTACCCTTGTCCGCTCCTCCTTCGACTGTGGCAGCCGCTGTGGCAGGCGCAGCGGCTGCCGAAGCCGCAGCGGCCGTGGCGGCTGCGGCAGCCGCTGCGGCTGCAGACGTAGCGTCTTCATTCACCGGTGCCTCAGTGGCCACCGCAGGCGCTTCGACTGTACGCTTGAGCTTTGGAGCCGTCCTTTGCACCCGCGCCTGAGCCACAGGTCCTGCTTTAACGCGGCGCCTGGGCCGCGCATCGGAGCCTTCGCCAGCGAGAAAAAGGTCCTCCTCAAGGTCAAACGCATCGATCATTTGTCGACGACAAAGCTTGGCGCAGCTATGCGCTAAACTTCTGCTGCGATAGTCCCTAGCACAGAAGCGGCAGCGATAATTGACGACGGCCAAGGCGCGGCGTGGCAGTACCGGATCAAGACTCAGCAGCTCGGTCCAGCAAGACAAAACGCACTCATGCGCGTCGGCCTCATCACTATACTGACGACGACAAAGTCCGCAGATGTGAAGCATGCCACGGCGCACGACACGTCGAATCGTGCCAGCGCGCTGGTGCATAAGGGTTTGAATGGCCATCTGCTTGCTCCCACAGGGAACATCGGCGAATCTTTCAAAAACTTTAAGCAAATAGTCAGCGGGACCCCTAGAATGTCGATTTCATCAATGGTTACTTGTTGTTTGATCCATATTTCCGACAAATCACTATATCCACTTTAACACCCTGATATAGCCAGAAAATCATAAAAGAAAAAGCCGCTTGGTCAGACCAAGCGGCTTCGATCAAATCACAGAACTTGTTTGCGCCCGTCAAGAAACGCTGGCGCCCCGCCAGTGGCAATCCTCAGTTCGAAGGTGCCGCAGGCGCGTAGAACACGACGTGATCCAGGCGCCAACCCGAGCCGCTGATCGAGCCGTCGGAGGTTGCGCGAAAGCGCACGAGCACGCTATTGGCGCCGTGGAGCTGCGGGGTCAAATCGATCGTCTTCGCTGTCCAAGGCGTCTGCCCGGTCACAGAGTCGACCTCAGTCCAAATCGTGCCATGGTCGACGCTGACCTCGACATGGCCAACATCGTAGACGCGTTCAAGATCAGACCAGCTGTCGAAAGTGAGCATCGCTTGCCCGGCGTGTACTTCCGCCTCTGGCAAGGTCAACGCCGTGTTCAGATCATTAGGGTAGCGGGCCCCTGGACTCAGGGAAAAGATATTTTTTTGGCGCGTCAGGTCCTGCTCCAAGCCCCAAGGCGTCTGGGCGTTGACTCCGTGGAGGGACTCCGCGTCATTGACATAAACCTGGACAGCCGGCTGGACGTGGAAGGGTGCCGAAGCTGAGATTGCACCGACGCGGCCGATGCGGCTGATCGCTTTGACTGCGACGAAGCCAGAAGAGTTAAGGCCGAGTCCACTAAGGTCGGCGCTAAAGGCCAGCACTTCGCTCAGGCTGACCTTGGCCGAGACGCGGCTAGCACGGCTCCAACTAGCTTCATCGGTGATCGGCGTCGCCGCGTAGCGCACTTCGTAGCGAGCGGCGGGACTACCCGACGCGGCCTCGAGGGCAGGATTCGCCGTGAGTCGAACGCTGGTCATACCGAGCGGCGTCGCCTGGAGGTCCGAGACCGTACCGGGAGGCGCGGTATCCTTAGAGATCGCATTGGCGATGTTGAGGCGACCACCAGAGATCGTCTTATCTTCGAGTGCGGCAACAGCATCGACACTATTGACCAGGCGGGCTTTGATGTCGGCAGCGGTGGCCTCAGGAAAGACTGCTTTGATCAGGGCCGCTGCGCCAGAAACATGCGGCGTCGCCATTGATGTCCCGCTGAGCGCGGCATAACCACCCCCAGGTATAGACGAAATAATGTTTACTCCAGGAGCGCCTAAGTGCACCGTCGTCTTGCCGTAGCAAGAGAAGCTCGCCAAACTGTCACGATTGTCCGTAGCGGCAACCGAGATGACGTTATCAAGATCATAGGAGGCCGGATAATGTGGTGAGCTATCGTTGTCGACACCATCGTTACCAGCAGCTGCTATAAACAAAACACCATTTTTAAGATTGCCCTCAATAGCCGCCTTCATCGTCTCGGAGAAGCCGCCACCACCCCAGCTATTGCTGGTCAGAGTCAGTCCCAAGGTGGAGGCATAGTCGATGGCACGAGTCGCATCGGCCAGCGATCCAGAGCCGGAGGCATCGAGAAACTTTAGCGGTACCATCGACACCTTCCAGTTCACACCGACGACGCCGACCCCATCATTACCGTTTGCCCCGATGGTTCCAGCGACGTGGGTCCCATGCTCATTATCATCGCTAGCATTGTTGGTATCATTGACGAAGTTCCAACCATGCCAGTCATCGACAAAGCCGTTGTGATCATCATCGATGCCGTTACTGGACTTATCCTTGCCAGCGGCATCGAGGCCCGACTCGCCTGGGTTGGTCCAAAGATTAGGTTTGATATCTGGATGGTTATAGTCGACCCCGGTATCGATGATGCCAATCACCACGTCGCGCGATCCGGTACTGACGTCCCAGGCCTGGGTCGCGTGGATATCAGCACCGGCAATGCCGCCATTTTTCCCGGTATTTTTTAATCCATAAAGTGAGCTAAAGCGCGGATCATTCGGCGTCGTGTCGGTGATATGGAGAATGGTGTTGGCCTCGACATATTGGACGCGCGGGTCAGCGGCTAAGGACTCTGCCATGGACTTGAGATCATCCTCAGCAAAGCCCTGGTCAAAGGCAATAAGCTGCGCACCACTGGATTTAAAGGTATGGAGCGAGGTGGCGCCAACCTCATCGACCAAGGCGCTGTGGCCTTCAAAGCCAGATTTGAACTTCACGATCAATTGACCTGGGACGTGCGCTTTGTCGAGATTGAACGGCTTTGCGCTTGCCAGGGTCCCACAGGTGGCAAAACCTGCGAGCACAACTAAGCCCCAACTCAATCGACGAGTCATAGAGTCCCCTTTTACGATGGCTTGAATATTTATATTAAGTTTAGATCAACGCCACCGTTTTGACCACTAAGCCAGGGCGTTTTCGCAGGCGAAATATAAGTGCAAATGATTTGAGAACCTTAGGCTGCGAGCAAGTGCCTTTGGAACAACGTTAATAGGAGCTTGCGCAACAAATTAAGAAGCCTCGGCAGGGACCTGATGCCGCGCACCTACGCCATTGGCGAGATGACTGACAGATGCTATGAACAGCAGACAAACAGGAGGTCGATCGTGGATGAGTTTTCAATCCTACGCGTGACGCGCATGGTGGATGCGCACAAAAAGAATCATGGCCGCGACATTTCCGAGTCTGAGCTGACCGCAAGTGGCGTGGCCGTCGCTGACTTGGCCTATTTGGTCAAGCGTGGAGTCATCACAAAATACCAAGTCACTACCGGCAAAGGTGCCGTCGAGAATCGATTCAAACTGTACCGCGACTGGCGGACGCTAAAAGAGCCGTGAGTCGACCATCCCATGCTCGCACGCCAAATAAAAAGGCCGGCAACCAGCCGGCCTGAGCAAATTGTGAAGGTCCAGTACTAGAACACTACCGAGCGCCAGCCCGACGACGGCCCTGCTCGTACTTGAGAATATCCGCCGCATCGACGGCCTCGGCGGCGCGCGCCTCCGGGTCGATCAGTGGAATCACGCGGCGCGGCGCTTTGTGATCTTTGAGTTTTTCTTTGTGCTTTCTTAACTGGGTCGTCAACTTATCCGCCACGACATCCATCGACGTGTGCATGTCATCACAGCTTTGTTCAACGTCGATACTAAATCCATCACCAGCTTCCAGATGGCAATGAACGGTGTAGAGATTTTTCAGCACGGAAAATGTCACAGTCGCAGCAATCGGTTTAGTCACAAACTTTTCGATTCGATCAAGCAACTTCTCCTCGGCGTAAGCCTGTAGAGCGGGTGACGTATCCATGTGTTTAAACGCAAAATGAAACTGCATTGTTTAACCTCCCAAATGGATCAAGGAACAACATACCCGGCTTAAAGACGACCGAGCATATTTCGCGTCAGTCTAGGACTCAATCGTTCCACCTTCAATTTGTGGCGGCTTTCGACCCTGTCAAGGTTGCATCGGCATCTCGCGCCGGAACCTTTAGCTATTTTTATATCCGTACGGGGATTAGAGGACGGTAATTAAGAGCTTGCACCAACAGACGATTTTTACCCCGCTCCGCCAGCTGCGCCGGGAGCCGACGTCGCGGCTCCCTGGCACGACGAAACTTGGCTCAATCATTGAAGTAGATAAATTAATCGCAAGGTTAAAAACTTTTAACTTTGATATCGGTCATTTGCATTTTTCGGGCAGGGCGTTCGGGTCCGCCGCTGCCGTCGGAGCTGCTTGCCGGACCTGGACAATGTCGGTGTCCTCACCGTACCGATTTTGCTAGGATTGCGCCTCGACACCTGGCCGTAGTGGCCGAATCATGGGAGGCCATCTGACGACGTTAGCCAGCGACAACGCGCAGATCCGTGCCGAGGTCGAGCATGTCTCCTTTCGCAACGACGACAATGGTTGGACGGTGCTTAAGGCGCGTAATTGCGATGACGATAGCTTGCTGACCGCCACGGGATTTTTCGCCGCCGTGCACGCGGGTGCCCAGTTTGAATTCTTCGGCGCGTGGGCGAAGCATCCCACCTATGGCCAACAGTTCAAGATCGACCGGCTGGTGCCGATTCGCCCCTCGACCAAGCCGGCGATCGAACGCTACTTAGCCTCTGGACTCGTCGATGGCATCGGACCTAAGACCGCCGCCCGCATCGTCGCACACTTTGGCGCGACGACCCTCGATATCCTCGATGCCGAGCCAAAGCGGCTGCACGAAGTCCCGTCGATCGGCAAGAAAAAGGCCGGCGTCATCATCAAGTCCTGGCTCGACCAGCGCGTGGCCTCGGACGTCATGATGTTTCTCAACACCCACGGCATCTCGCCGCTCTTTGCTGCCCGCATCCTACGTCACTACGGGCCCGACGCGATCAAACACGTCTCGGCGGACCCGTATCGACTGGCCAACGACATTCAAGGGATAGGCTTTCTGTCCGCCGACAAGATCGCGCGCAGCATGGGCATTGCTGCCGACTCGATCGAACGCATGCGGGCGGCGACGCTCTACCAGATCCAGCAAGCCGAAGAGCGCGGTCATTGCTATGTGACCACGCCGCAGCTGATCAACGCGCTAGCCGGTAGCCTTAGCCTAGACGGCGACCGCATCACCCCGAGATTGGCCGACTGCTTGAGCCATCTCAACGATATCGGCGCGATTGCGACGACGCTGATCGACCATCCCGACACGCCAGAATCAGGCCAGATTCGCGTCCATGCCCGCACCGATATCCTGATGGCGGAATGGAATGTCGCCCGCTGTGCGCAAAAGCTCCTGGCCAAACCACTCGTGGCTGAGACCGAACGCATCGACGCTTGGCTAGCCAAATACGGCGAAGCCTCCGGCACCATCCTCGCTCCGGAACAACTCGAAGCCGTGCGCAAAGCCGCGACCCACCGCCTGTTTGTCTTGACGGGTGGACCGGGTGTCGGCAAGACCACGACGGCTAACACCATCATTCGCCTGCTCAAGGCGATGGGTAAAACCGTCGCCTTGGCGGCACCGACTGGCCGCGCGGCGCAGCGCTTGACCGAAGTCGCGGCGGCCCCAGCAAAGACCATCCACCGCACGCTGGAATGGCTACCGCACCTGCATTCCTTCGCTCGCGACGAAACCAACCCGCTCCCGGTCCAGGTGGTCATCGTCGATGAAGCGTCGATGCTGGATATCCGCCTGGCCGACGCCTTGATCCGGGCCGTACCACCAAACGCCCAGCTGATCCTCATCGGCGATATCGATCAATTGCCGTCGGTCGGTCCTGGCAACGTCCTGCGCGATCTGATCGATTCGGGCGTCGTTCCCTTTACCCGTCTGACGCAGATCTTTCGTCAGGCTAGCTATTCGCGCATCATTCAAACCGCTCACGGCATCAACAACGGTGCCGCCGTCGCCTTTGCCGATGCGGACGCTAGCAGCGACTGCCAGTTTATCGAAGTCGACAGCGGCGACGACATCCGCCGCACTGTCCTGGACCTAGTGCAGCGGCGGATCCCCCAGGAGTTCGGCTTTGACGCCGCCAGCGACGTCCAAGTGTTGACGCCGATGAATCGCGGCGAGCTTGGTACTGCGGCGATCAACGATGAATTGCAGCGCGCCCTAAACCCGCCTGCGGATCACAAACGCGAGATGAAGCGTGGCACCCTGATGCTGCGCCAGGGCGACAAGGTGATTCAGAGCGTCAACAACTACGACCTGGGCGTCTTCAACGGCGACATCGGCTTCGTCCGCGATGCCAAGGTGGAGGGCGGCAAACTGCTAGTCGCTTTTGGCGACGATCGCTTGGTGACCTATGAGGACGAAGCGACCCTTGACCTCAGGCTGGCCTATGCGATCACCATCCACAAGTCACAGGGCAGTGAGTTTCCCGTCGTCGTCATTCCCTGCTCGATGCAACACTATGTCATGCTGCAACGCAATCTGATGTACACCGCGTTGACAAGGGCACGCAAATTGGCCTTTTTCGTCGGCGCCAAGCGCGCGCTCCAATTCGCCATCAACAATAAGACCAGCAGCGCCAGGCAGACCGGCCTCGTCGCTAAACTGCGCACCCCATAGGAGCCCTCCGCCGCATGCGTTCGCCTCGCGCCGTGTTCGTTGCCATCTCTTTGTGCTGGTTACTCGCCGCCTGGTTCATGCCTCTGGTCCAAGACGAGGCCTACTACTTTGCCTGGGCGCAGCACCTGGCCTTCGGTTATTTTGATCACCCGCCGATCGTCGCCCTGATCGGTTGGAGTGCGACCTTCGCGCATGCCTCACCACTGATCGCCAGACTTGGCACCGTGCTCAGCGCCAGCTTGACCTTCGCCTTGGCGGCGCGCTTGTTTCGCGTCCTTGGCCTACGCACACGCGAAGCACAGGCGACCGCGCTGCTGCTGGCTTTTGGCAACATCATGGGGCTCATTTTAGGCGTCATCACGACGCCAGACACCGGCCTAATGCTGGCCTGGACCCTCGCCTTGACCGAAGCCGCTCTGGCGCTTCAAGGCTCGCAGCGCCGCTGGCTCACAGCTGGACTTGCGACCGGTCTAGGCTTTCTGGCGAAATACACCATGGTGCTCATTGGACCAGTGTTTTTGTGGGCGCTCATCGCCGAGGCCAGACGCACGCCCCGGACTAAACAAGCCGCCCTGCGCTCACCGTGGCCCTATGCTGGCGGCTTGGTGGCCCTGCTGGTCGTCCTGCCACACTTGGCATGGAATGCCGAGCATGATTGGATCACCATGCGCTTTCAACTGCGCCACGGCTTCGCTAGCAGTTATATGAACCTGCCCAGGAGCGACGTGCTGCCTTGGCCCGACGACGCCGCCCCTGGTAGCCGCGAGTGGCAGTTAGCGCAGGCCTTCCAAGGACCACCTGAAGAGCCGAAGCCGCGTCGCGTGCCGACGGTGTTTGACCCCTATGTACATGCGCTTAATCGCTGCATCGGCTTTTTTGGCAGCCAGCTGTCTTTTTGGGGGGCGATGCTCGCTGCCTTTGCCTGGACTTGGCACCAGCGCCGCATAGAACCTAGGTGGTTCAGCTGGCTCAGAGCAAGCCAAGTGGCCCTGCATCGGGACTCGTGGCTTTTGGTCTACGCTGGAGCAGCAGTGCCCCTCGGGTTCTTTGGCGCCTTGAGTCTGGTGACCGGTATCGAAGCCAATTGGTCGGCGATGTACCTGTTTGCGGCCGCGGCCTTGCTGACTCCAATTCTCCAATCCAATCGGCGCCTCTTGTGGTGGGGCCTGGCTGGAAACATCGCCGTCCTATTGGTCGTCGTCGGACATGCCCGCACCGGCCTGATACCGCTGCGACCCGCGCGTGACCGAATCCTTAAAGAAACTCATGGTTATGAGGAGTTAGGGCGCTATGTCGCACGGCTGCAGGGGCCGGTCTTCGCCGATAATTACCAGCTGACTGCCATGCTGCGGTTTTACGGCGACGGTCGCCAGGTCGCGCAGTGGCCCAGAATGACACGGGATTCCGAGTTTGTGCGCAATCCCACCGACGCCTTTACCGCAGCCGCACTGCAACAAGGCCCAGGGTTCTGGTTAGTTAGCAGTAGCCAGCCGCCGCACTTTGCCGGCTTTCGCGGTGCCGATATGACGCAGCTTAGGGATTGCAAGGACCATGGGCTTCAGGTAATCAGCACGACTACCGCGCGCGACGACACCTCGCGTTGCCCGCATCCGATCCACGAATGGTTTCTGGTCCGTTACGAGACCGAGCCGAGCCCCGAGTGAATCATTTCATGTTGGAATCTCGAGATCTAAAGCCCTACCGCGACGTCATCGAAGGCGCCTATAAATCGCTGGCGCAGCCGGATTTCTCCTTTGTCAAAAAAGTATTCAATGCCAGACCCTATGACCCGCTTATCAAGCGCCTGCGCGACTATAGCGTCGTCGAGGAGCTGATCGAGGCTGAGGACGATGTCTGCTTTAGCTTCCTGCTCAAGGGTCAAAGCTCGCTCTGGCGCCTGGATCTGTCGGTCGTTGGACCGTTTGGCCTATTCATCCGGCTCAAGGCTAAGGTTGCTAGCAGCGACTTCATCCATGCCGGCAGGGGTGATGTCACCGGCTTCGAGGCCAAGGTGCTGGGACTTTTGCACGGCGCCGGCATCAAGCTGCTCACCACCGAGGAGCTGAGCATGCAGATTCCGATGACCCTGTATAATACTGCGAGAAACAATGTCCGCCTGTATCAGGCGCTGTTCTCCGATCGCGAGGGACAACCATGGGAAGCGTAACCCTAGCTAAAGTGTTAGCCATGGCGCTGGCCTTTACAATGGCGCTGCGCGAGATGCAGCGCGGCCGTGTCACTCGCCAGCGCCGTGGTAAATTTCTTGGTCGTTCCCGCTGAAGGGTCCCTTGACGACGTGCTTGTCGATGAGGAACTTCTTGATGGCGTGGCGGGCATAGCGGATATGGAAGCGACGCAGGATCTCGTAGCAGCCAAACATCAGGTGCTCGGCGGTCTGCAAACGCTTTGACGCTTGGAACTGCAAACACTGCCGCAGCAGCTTGGCGACCATGCTGTTCATCGCCTTGTCGCTGATGTGCAGCTTGTCAAAGCTGATCCGCTTCATCGCGGTCAGTGTTTTGTTACGGTCGGTCGAGGCGGGAACAGCCTTGCGCCCGGCAATCATCTCGTAAAGGATCAAGCCGGCACAGTAGATATCGGTCTGCGGACAAATGGCCGCCTCGGAAATATGCTCAGGCGAGTAATATCCCGGTGTCCCGATCATATAATTCTTGTAATCCTCGACATCCATCTGACAAGACAGGCCAAAGTCGGTCACCATCACGCGTCCACTGCGATCGATGAGAATATTCGATGCCGACAAATCCGAGTGGATGGTGTCGTGCAGATGCAGATGGTCGATGCCCTTCATCATGTCGATGACGATGCTGAGCGCCACGAGTGGAGGCACCCGACCGACCTGCTTTAGGAAGTAATGTCCAGACCACCCCTCGACAAACTCGGTGACGATGTAGCAGTTGGGCGGTTCAAAGTAGCTGTCGAGGTAGCCGACGATGTGTTTGTGATGCATCCCCGCCATGATCAGCAGTTCGCGATGAAAAATTCCGAGAAATTTGCGGTTATGCGTGTACTTGTCATGCAACACCTTGACCGCCACCGTGTTGCCGGTGCGTTCATCGATGGCGCGAAACACCCGCCCGAGCCCACCGACCCCGACCTCTTCGACGATGCGATAGTGACCAAGGCGCTCTGGTAATTTTTTCGTCGCTTCACTCAACAGCAACCATCCTGGTGACACCACCCACGAAGTTTATGGGCTCAGGAGGCCTATCGGTGCCTTTTGCCTATGAGTGAGGCGACGGCCGCATTTTAATCTTGGTCGAAAGCCACAACGACGCTGAATTGCCCAGCGAGCGCATGCCGTTATGGCTGGCTGATATCTACCATGGTAGGGCCGGACAGATTGTTAGGACAGCAGCGTCGGCCGGCCATAGTGGCCGACCGCGGCGATCAGATGGTAAATCTCCGGCGCCACCTCGTCGGCATAGTAGCCGATGATGCCGAGGATCCGACCGAGCATGTCGCCGTTAAAGCCGTTGGCCAGGACTTGGCAGGTGAGGCTAACCTCACCGCGTTCGCTGACAGCTAGCTTGACCAACTGCAAACGGCCGTTCAGTTCCAGCATCTCGCGCGACAGCACTGGGCAGCTGACGCTATCCAGGACGAGATCGACCAGCGGACGCACCTCAAAGGAGACGCAGGTCTGCGTCAAACGAATACTCAGGGGAAACAACCGTTGCTCACCTTGAAACCCAGTCAGCCAGGCGTTTTCACCGGTCGACTCAAACGTCCACCCATACTCGGTTAGCATGTGTTCTAAGCGGTCCGATGTCAGCTGCGGCATGGATGGGCGCCTTGAAGTTGGTAAAATGTGAGCAATTCAAAGGCTAGCGTTTATAAACCTTAAGGTCAATAGTGCAAGTTCGAAGGTTTTAAGCAAAGGCGAGCGTGCTTGTGCCTAAAACTTGAGTTCGCTGATTTCCTGCACGACATCGTTTTCCGAGGTCGTCTTCCTGAGCTCACTCAGCAGCAGGCCCTCCTTGGGACTCATGCGCCGACGGGCACTCTCAACGTAGGCGATCTGCACCCAGGCTGGCTGCCGCGCCAAGGTCTGCGCGATATACTCGGTTTGCTCGGGCAGAAATTGCTCGATCACCCCTTGCGCCAGCTCGGCCAGCGTAGGATTGCGCGATACCGCATAGAACAGCAGATGGTCGAAGCCAGGTTTGCCGGCGGCCGGCGGGACTTTTTGCAGGTGCTTGAGGATAGTGATACAGGTGTACAAGTTGACGGATGACAGCGTCAGCTGACGCAGTTCTTCCGCCGGTGGTAAGGCCAGATAGGGCAGGAAATCATCGGACGCCGCACTGGAGTTTAGCGCGATCATGCCCAGGGCAAACTCCTCATCGCCCTTGCTCATCAGCCCTTGGCGCAGCAGGGTGTAGGCGTCACTCAGGTGGTTGGCTCGCACGGCATTGGCCATCTGCGGCACCAGCACACTGTCCTCGTCATTGTCGGCAATCGCCCGCGTCAATTCATTCTCGATGACTTTGACCAGCTGCGGCGACGGCTTGACGGCGGCAAGCTGCCAGCCTAACTGCTGCGCCAGGGGGCGGCCGGAGCCGACGAGATCATGGAACATCGCCGGCGCTACGGGCAACGGCAATGAGGCGTAAAGATGGCCAGCGTTGATAAGCTGGTTGTGTTCATAGCTTTGGATATTTTCATGCAGATCCTTTGCGACCATGGCGTAGGCCGGCTGGGTTAAATTGCGGCGCTTGATCAGGCGCTTCACGTTCGTCAGGGTGTCACCGCCAAAGTCGATACCGGCGGCGACGGCCTTTTCCAGGTCCATATTGGCGTAAATCACCGGTGGCGGTTTATTGTCCTTCTTTTCGGCCTGCTTGCCGCCACCATTTGGGGCTTGGGTCTGACAAGCAGTCAAGACGACCAAGAGGAACGCACCGAAAGTAACACCACACAGCTGCCGCACGCTGGTCATAAGCATTCCTTAGCGAAGAGAGCCAGGTTGGGACTGCTCACCCGGTGGTAGCAACTGAACCTGAACAGCACCACCCAGCGCCTGTTGTAAGCGCTCGACCAAACCAAGATCCGTCACCGGCTCCACCGTCTGCAGCTCGATCAACAACCGGTCAGACAAAGCCCCCTGGCCAGAACTACATCGTATCAAGCTTAAGCCCGACTGCAAAAATAATTCGGTAAATAAGCCCGAACTCACGCGCACGGGTGCTTCGTGTGCTGGACCGTGACCTTCAAAGCGAATCCTCAGCGCCGTGGCAAAGCGGCGCATAAAGACGCTAGGCGGGGCCACCGCCACTCGCCCCCGCACCGCCCCGCGGCGCTGTGACTGCAGTAAGCTGAGCGCGAATGCATGGTCGCGCTGGGAGCGCAGGAGCAGCCAAACCAACACGGCAAAAAATAGTAGCGAGACGCTGTGAAACACTGCGTTCATAGCAGCACCAGTCCAGCCAACGGCAGCCACAACCACCACCAAGATCCGCCCCGCGCCGCCGGTCCACCGGCGACAACGCCACAACCAGGGCTTACCCGGCTGCTCGCCACCGTGGCTGAAGTCGCGACGGTCGAGGTCAAAGCTGCCGCGACGTCGACGATGCCACTGCCCATAAGCTGGATGCGCGTGTCATTGCCGCTGAGCTTGGGATCGTAATAGTTGAGATTGATACCGCTGTTGACACCTGGATCATAAAGGCGAGGATCAGCGGTGTTGACGATGCTATCGCGTAGGGCCTGATAGCCGCGGCCTGGGTCGTAAGCGAGAATCAAGCCGGCAACCCCGGCGACCACTGGCGAGGCCATGGACGTGCCCTGCTTTACACCTAGCCCACCGCCGGGAACCGTCGAGTTGATCTGCTCGCTTTCCGTATTAAGGCCGTTCCCCCCAGGCGCCGACACCGTCACCCATGGGCCAAAGTTCGAATAGACCGCCTTCTCGTCGTTTGGTCCAACCGCCGCCACCGCGACGGCGCTGCCAAATGCTGCTGGGTAGGAACGGATCATCGAGTCGTCGTTGCTGGCTGCGGCAACCACCAAGATTTCGTTTGGTGCCTCCTTTAATACCCCGACGACCAACTCAGTGGCGCGAGAGTGCGCATATTTGCCAAGCGACGAGTTGGCGACCCTGACGACGCCGCCTTGCGCATCACGAAAGCGGGTCAGGTATTTAAAACCAAGCAGGATCGCCTGATCGGAAGCCAGGCCCTTGTTTGCCCCGGTTTCGTCGATGACCTTGATGGCCATAATGCGGCACAGGGGACAGACTCCCGCAGCCGCCAAGGACGAATCAAAATCAGCGGCGATGATCCCAGCCACATGCGTACCATGGCCGCAAACACCTTTTGCTTCACACTTTATATCGTCACACTTTATATCGTCACAGGAAGCGCTATAGCCGCTGGCGCCAAATGGGTGGACATCTCCGTTACCTAAACCGCCCAGTTGACCGGCGGTGGTGTTGCAGCCGTGTACGTCATTCGTGCAGCCAGAGGCGCCCGGCGATGGGTTCACCCACAGGTGGTTCTTAAGCTGTGGATGCTCGATATCCAGGCCGCTATCGAGCACGGCAATCACCGGCGTCTGGGTCACCGTGAAGGTCGCAGATGAAAGCTGCGCCAAGGCTTTGGGCAGCTTAATCGATTTGTGCCACCAGATACCTGAGCCCGACCCCGCAGTGTTGTAGGACTTCAACAGATCGGCAGAAATCGGACTAGCGTCTTGAACCCGGTTTAAATAATTGGGTTCAGCAAACCAAATGGTACCGTCGGCCTCCCATTCCCGCAGCACTGCGGCCGCGGCGGCGGGACTATCGAAGGTCACCGCGCTCAACACCGCCGGCTGTTCTGCGAACTGCGCCCGACCCCAAGCAAACTGAAGCGCCGCAGGAGCTTTGCCGATGTCCTCCTGACGCTTGGGCTGACCGGGGTTGGCCAGATCGACGGCGGTGATATAGCGCAGCTCACGCAAGCGCGGATCCGCCAGGACCTGATCAGCCAGAAAGCCGTAATGCTGGGCATACTCCGCCGTAAAACTGGCAAAGTGCCGCGTCGTTGACCCGGGTAGGCCGCGAAAGGCGACGATATAGCTGCTGGCGACGACCAAGTGCTGGCTATGGTCCGCGGGCGTCGCTAGGCGCACCATCTGTGACTCGATCTGGCGGACTAAACGTGCCGGATCGATGCCGCAGTGCGCTAGCAAGACGCCGCAGATTAAAACGGACCATCTATAGTGCATGACTCTCATAGGGTATGATTCTACGATTGCTCGGAGGCAAAAGCGAGCCCAGGCGCCCATCCAACCAGCTTGAAGAGACACCGGTGCACAAAAAAGAAGACTATCACTTCGCCATCTACGATGAGCATAGCACGTTGCCGGAGGGTCTCCCCGCCCTCACCTCCTTGTTCCGCCAAGCTCAACATGCTAAAGTCCGCGTCCTGGCCGTGGCGTGCAGTGCTGACGAAGGCACGAAACGAGCGGTCGCCAAACGCCGTCACGACCTCACCGCAGCCTTAAGGACCCTTGGTTTTACGGTCAAAGCCCTACAAACCGGCTATACTTTCCAAGACGATGTGGCGGCGGCCAAAATCGACGCGATTGCCAAGGCCGTACAGATCGTCGAACGCGAGGCAGGCTATCTCAACCAGCTCCTGCTAGGCGAAGGACAAACATAGGATTCCAGCGATGACCACACCCCAGGCCCCCAAATCACCCGCCGTGATCATCGTCTCGGCACCGTCAGGCACCGGTAAAACGACCCTCAACCGGCGACTAACCACGATGCACCCCGAGGTCCAGGTCTCGGTCAGCTACACGACCCGCAAGAAGCGCCAGGGCGAAGAGGAGGGTGTCCATTACCATTTCGTCACCAATAAGCACTTTCATGAGCTGATCAAACAAGGTCAGATGCTCGAATATGCCGAGGTGTTTGGCACGCTTTACGGCACGCCGGTCGGGGAGATCCAGCGCCTCCAAGCAGCCGGCAAAATCGCCTTGCTCGAAATCGATGTCCAGGGTTGGCGTCAAGCCCGAGAAAAGCTCCCGGGCGCCAAGGCGATCTTTATCCTGCCGCCGACGGTCGAGGCCCTATGGCAACGCCTCGAGGGGCGCGCCACGGAGGCCAAAGACGTCCGTTGGCGCCGGCTGATGACCGCCCGCAATGAGATCTCCAGCGGCAATCTGTACGATCACTTTATCGTCAACCACAACCTCGAAACCGCCTACGCCGAGCTAGAAGCCATTGTTATTAAAGGCGAAAGATCGAAAATTGGGCATCAAGAAGGGCTGCGCCTGTGCCAGCAGCTCCTGACCGAGTTCGACGATTCCCCTTGGCTGCATAAGCTCTCGCGCGAACTTGCCGACAACTAGAACGATCGACGTCACCAGGTCTCGAGGCGTAAGATAGACACTTGGACGGAGATCAAATCCCGAACGATGGCCGGGCTACCTTTGGTCTTTAAAGGACACCATGAGCGACGACCGCCCCACCATCCCGCCACCTCCCGTCCGCATCGACGCCGGAGTGAGCGCCAAAAAAGACCCCGTAACCCCCGAAGTGATCTTCGCTGAGCTGCTGAAAAACCTGCAGACTTATATGCAGGAAGACCGACTTGAGGTGGTGCATAGGGCCTATCAATTCGCCGCTCTTCATCACGGCGACCAACTGCGCCGTTCGGGTGAGGCCTATATTACGCACCCGCTCGCGGTCGCTAACATCCTCACCACACTCAAGGTGGATCTAGGATCGATTGTCGCGGCCATCCTCCACGACACCGTCGAAGACACGGAGGCGACCCTCGAGGACGTTGAACGTGAGTTCGGCGCCGACGTGCGTGACCTAGTCGACGGCTTGACCAAGATCAGCAAGATTAAGTTTCGTTCGAGTCAGGAACGCTTGGCAGAAAACTTCCGCAAGATGGTCCTGGCGATGTCGCACGACCTTCGCGTCATCTTGGTCAAGCTTGCCGACCGCTTGCACAATATGCGCACGCTCGACAACCTGGCCCAGCCAAAGCGCCAGCGTATCGCCCAAGAAACCCTGGATATCTATGCGCCGCTAGCCAACCGTCTTGGACTCTATAGTTTTAAGAGCGAGATGGAAGATCTCTGCATGCGCGAGCTAAAGAACGACATTTACCGCGAACTTAGCCGCAAAGTCGCGGCCAAGAAGGCGGAGCGCGAGGCCTATATCGCCGACGTTCGTTCGATCCTCGAAACCGAGCTCGGCAAATACGGGTTTCATCATCTGATGGTCTACGGCAGACCTAAACACTTTTATTCGATCTATAAAAAGATGGTCGAACGCGGCCTCGAGTATGAGGATGTCCACGACCTGTTCGCTTTTCGCATCGTCGTCGACTCCGTCAAGGACTGCTATGAGGCACTGGGTATCGTCCACGCCATGTGGAAGCCGATGCCTGGGCGGTTTAAAGACTATATCGCCATGCCCAAAGCCAACCTCTACCAGTCGCTGCATACGACGGTGGTTCGTCCCAACGGTGAGCCCGCCGAGATCCAAATCCGCACCTACGAGATGAATCAGATCTGCGAGCTCGGCGTCGCCGCCCATTGGATGTACAAGGAGAAGAACGCGCAAGCTGGTAGCAATGCCGATCTAAAGCGCTTTTCCTGGCTGCGGCAAATCATGGAATGGCAGAAGGAGATCAAGGATCCAGACGAATTTCTCGAGGCTGTTAAAGTCGATTTGTTTGAGGAGGAGATCTTCGTCTTCACGCCCAAGGGCGACGTCATCCAGCTGCCGACCGGCGCGACCGCCCTCGACTTCGCCTTTAACGTGCATACAAAGATTGGCATCAGCACCGTCGGCGCCAAGGTCAACGGCCGGATGGTCCCGATCAAGAAGACGCTAAAAAGCGGTGACATCATCGAAATCATGACCTCGCCACACCAAAAGCCCGGCAAGGACTGGTTGAGCTTCGTCACCACGTCCAAGGCCCGCAATAAGATCCGCTCCCACCTTAGGTCCGACCAAAGAGACCGAAGCCGCGGGTTGGGCAAGGAGATGCTGACGCAAGAATTAGCCCAGCATGGCCTCGACTACGATAAATTGGTGAAAACCGGCGATGTCGATGCCCTGGTAAAGGCCGGCAAGGAAAGCAATATCGAAGACGTGCTGATCGCCATCGGCTACGGCAAGGTCAACCCCAAGGAGTTGCTGACCAGAGCCTTTCCTTCGCGCCTGGTCAAAGAGCCGACGCTCAGCGAGATGCCGAAGACCATCGGCGACAACAAACCGCGGGTAGGCGGTCGTTCGGACGGACTACGTCCCGCTCCAGGCGGCGGCATCCTCGTCCACGGTATCGAGAATGTCCTGATCAACTTCGCCCGCTGTTGCCATCCTTTGCCGGGTGAAGACGTCGTCGGCTTTATCACCAGGGGACGCGGCGTCACCGTGCACCGCGGCAGCTGCCCGCGGGCTCTGGATATGGACCCAGAGCGCCGTGTCGAGGTGCACTGGGCCAGCGAGACCGATCTCGACCGCGGGCAGCATGCTGCGTTTTTGCGCGTCACCGCCCAAGACAAGCAGGGTGTTCTCGCCGAGGTGACCAGCGCGATCTCGGCCTGTGGTGCGAATATTCAGCGAGCACAGATCCGCGTGACGCCCGACTTGTCAGGCATTTTGGAATTTGAGATGACGCTGCAAAGCCTGACCCAGTTGCAGGCGATCATCCGCAAAGTCGAATCGATTAGCAGCGTGCTCAAGGTCGAGCGGATGAGCACGCACCGCATCGTCAAAATTTGAATGGGAGAGTACGGATGCAAAACGGGATGCTTCTAAAGAAAACCATAGTCAAGACCTTGGCCGCTACCTTCCTAACCGCGTCCTCCTGGGTCATCACCGCCGCCGCCTCGGCCGCGCCGGCAGCGCAAAAGTCCAAGGTCGAAGCCAAGGTTGAGCCGAGCAAGTCGGGCTTGGCCTTTCACTTTCACGTCGTGCCGGACGCCGGCTTGCACATAAACCAGGAAGGTCCCTGGCAACTTGAGATCAAGGCGGCGCCTGGCCTGACCTTCGCCAGCACCACGCTGAAGAAGGACGCGGTTGATTTTGCTCTGCCAGGATTTACCCTGGCCACGACGGTCCCGCCAAGCCAGAGCAGCGGCTCGGTCACCTATAAGTTGATCGCCTTTGTCTGCACTGATGATAAAGCGCAGTGTTTTCGCGATGTACTAAACGGCGAGGTCGCCTGGAAGCGCTGAGCTAGCGGCACCGCGACCAACCGTAGTAACGAAGAACATGTCCGAAAAATTCCGTGTCTCCCTACTTCCGCGTCTCTGTGGTTAAATTGGGCGTTTGGGTTTGACCACGGAGGCGCGGAAGTAGGGAGACACGGAATTTTCGGACATGTTCTAAG
>CAIYRB010000042.1 GCA_903928445.1 uncultured Pseudomonadota bacterium
ATGACTGTTGGGTAGCCTGCTCGCCCGCCAGGCCCGTGCAGAACCGGACTTGTAGAGCTACACCGTCCGGCTCCCAGTCCCGGGTCCTTCATAGCCGCTACGTTGCGGGCGCTAACTGTGTGAGGCGATCAAGGTCGGCTTTGCCGGTATCGTTGCTGGCAACCAGACCGCCGAACAAGGTCAAACAGTCGGCCAGTAACCTCTAAACCAGTTGATTAGCTGCAGAATACGGCCGGAAATTGAATAGAAAGCGTGATTGACGAGATCGGCTTATTGAACTAAGAAATTAAACTAGGCACCAACATTTTTCCGCTACCTCCTATAGCTGCCTCATCTGTAACGCCCTAGTACCTTCTAAGGACAAGGATCTGAATGATGAAGCGTAAAAGAAGCCGCGGGGCAAGCGGGCCGACAAACGTTGACAAGTGGCTTAAACGAGAAACTGATCACAAGAGAAAAGCGCTAGAAAATGCCTCAAGGCATTTTGACGAAGACGACGCTTTAAGTGTCAACGTGCTGGAATCCATATATGGTCAGGAAAGCAGCTTTGGCACGACTCGGGGGAAGCGAAATACTGCAGGCGCGGCTGGTGATTTTCAGCTTGAGAAGAAGACCGCTATTAGGCTTGGCCTTTCGGTTTCAAAGGAAAATGACCAAAGGTTTGATGTCGATGACGCTTCTGCAGCTTCAGCAAAATATCTAAAAACTCTTGACGATGGTTTTCGAACCAAAACCAACTTAGGTAGCGGAATAGAGACAACACCAGTGTCGGATTCCACTGAACGCGTAAAGTTTACCCTCGCTGCCTACAATGCAGGGGAAGGCCGAATTGCGAATGCCCAAACCCTGGCTGCAGCCGCTGGAATAAATTCGGATTCTTGGGATGAGGTTAAGGCGTTTCTCAAAGCCGCTGGCGCAAGCCCGGCAAAAGTAAAAGAAATACTTCAATACGTTGAGCGAATCCTTGAGTACATCAAAGAATTTACGGCAAAGTCGAAAGCAGATAAGTCGGCTAAATTAGGTGCTCCATTGAAGACTACGGAATCTCCTCGAGGTGGTCACTGGATTACCAAAGACGGAAAGCATATTTTAATTAGGTAATTGCTATGAAAAAGTCAGCAAGGTTAACGCTAGTCGCTTTGCTCGCTGGGCCCTTAAGTCTGCCGGCCTACGGAAAATCGCGTCAGTGTCGCCTAAACTACTTTGCCTTCGATACGGCACACCAATCGTGTTTGGTACGTACCTCAGAGGTCCGAAGTATCCGAAAAATCCTCCAGAAGATAAGCGAAGCAAAATGCTCGAAATGCCGAGAAGCTTTTCCTAATGAGAAGAAATACTCGGGGTTGATTGAGAGACCGTATCTAGCATTACGCATTGAGCGCAATGACTTCGGCGGAAATACCGTTTCTGTAATTTTCAAAGATGACCCACGTATATTCCGGTTATGGCTATACCCGATAGAGTTAGAGGAATATCAAATTCGCGCTATGTTGCCAGAACAGTTATCCGAGCAAGCTACAATGCAAATGCTTAAATATGCGAAAGAGCAGAAATACGAAAAATACTGGTTATGATTGTTGGCTAGATTCTAAGGAGATATGGCCGCCCAGAAACCCAAGGCGCCGTCGCCAGTAGCGAGTTCGGGAGCAACGTCCATGCCACGGTCTCTGAGACCTAGCAGGACTGATTTCCAGCTGATGGTGCTTTCGCGGTAGCCAGATTCGACGGCGATCAATTCCTTCGTCCCGTCAACTGTCGCACCCATGACCACTAACATGCAGACTCGGTCGTCCTCGCCTAGGCGGATATTGCTGTGGATGCCGTCGGCCCATATATAAACGTAGCGGCGCCCTACTAGTCTGCGCTTACACCATAGGTCGTAATCCTGCTGCCAGGATTCCTTAAGGCGCCCTACCGTTGACGCTGATAGACCTGGGGCATCCTTTCCCAGTAGGGCCGTCAAGGCGTCCGAAAAGTCACCGGTTGAGATTCCCTTCAGATAAAGCCAGGGTATAAGCTCCTCGATCGCCTTGGTCCGCCGTAGGTATGGCGGCAGGATGGCGCTGGTGAAGCGTTGACGTGTCCCTGATGCGTCTACCCGCTTGTCGTTAACCCTGGGCTGGCGAACCTTTAGCTGGCCTAGCGGTGTTTGAATTTCGCGCTCTGGCGCAACACCGTTGCGTACTACGAGTCGACGGCCTTGGTCGTCCACCTCAGCGGAGTAGCGAGCTAAATAGTCAGCTACCTCGGCTTCAATGGCCTGGCTCAGCATGCGCTGGGCTCCTTGGCGGAGTATCTGGGTCAACGGATCTGGTGTTTGCGCTGGCAGGCAAATGACGTTGCTGGTAGCTTCTATCACGGCGTAAATCTCTTTGGCTCGGGTTCGAGTGCTTGCTACTTGGTCGTAACAAGCGGAGTTTACGCCGCCTTTCTCTTCAGCTCATCCACAACTTTCGGTCATATCTCAACCCATAGCAATGATCATTTGCAATGGTTCTACTTTACACCTTGAAAAGTGCTATCGCCAGGGAGTGCCTGCTGTGGCAGGTCAGCAAAGGACACCACCTCATCCCCGATAAAATTAAGCACCCAGGCTCGATCGTAGACGTCGTCGCCGCCCCACTCGCTCGGGCCATCCATATAACCGAAGGCCTCGACGATGCCGGGTATGGCGTTGTGTTCCCAACAGATCACCAGCATCCGACCGTCGTAGCGATGGTCGTGCAGAATATCGTTGGCTAATTGTTCCTGCTGCGTGCGCAAGAAATCACTATTAATAGTCAAACCAAGGCTCTGCGCGAGAGGTGTGACGGTCTGTATCGGCCTCAGGGAGCCCTGGCTATCCTTTGGCTTCTGCGCGTAAATAGCGACGGCGGGGCCAACGCTATTAAACTGAGCATTGTTTTTAAAGACATCGACCAGGGCCCGCGCGCGTTGCCATCCTTGCTTATTCAGCTCGTTGCCCCGAGATGGCTTTTCGCCGTGGCGGATGATGATCACCTGCGCCGGAGCGGCCAAGGCCGCAATTGGACAAAAGACGACCAATAGAGCAAACGTGCCGACAAGTCGGCTCAGTATCTTCGTCATGGTTGGATCTCCTACTTTCATAGGTACACGATCCAAAACCGTTGATCAACAACGATTGATCAACGCCAAACAGCAGCCGCCCATCGCCCGATCATCGCTGCTATACAGGGTCTTCCGGTGCGCCCTGAATAGCAGCGAAGCCCTGCCGCGCCAAGCTGGCGCGACGCATGATTACTGCGCCGCGCGGAACGCTTCGATAAAGGCATCAGCGATCTGCTGCTGACCGACCTTTGACGGATGGATGCAATCAACCTGGGAAATATCGTCGCGTTTGTAGGTACGAGTAGACGCTGCATCAACGACCGTCAGCTTCGGAAATTCCGCGGCCAGAGCCTTGATCTGTTCGTTGGTGTCATGAATCTGTTGCGCCACGCGCAAACGATAGTCCTCGGGAGCTAACAGAAACAACGGGGCGAGCACGTGAAACAACTGGCACTTTACGTCCGGCTTCCCTAGCTCGAAGATCTGCTCCAAATCCGGCACGGTGCTTACTAAGACGCGCTGCACGTAGTCATGAGCGGACAGCCGAGTCAGAATCGAACGAAGGTTCGGCAACACGTCCTGACCCCTAGCCCAGGCAAAATCATTGCCGCCGATGGTGATGGTGACATAGTTTGCCTGAACAAACTCAACGACCCCGGCTTGGATCTGGAGCAGGCTCGAAAAAGCCCCAGGAATCGCCACATTATAATGCTTGTCTAGGTCGCTGCCGAGCGCCGACGTGAAGTTGCGCTGGAGCTTTTCGCCCATGGCCCATGAATATTCGGACCCTGCGGCTCCAGGCTCAGCATTGGTGCCGACGCTGATCGAGTCGCCCATGGCGACATAAGTGGAACCGTAAGACACTCCGGACGAAAGAATAGCAACGGACAAGAATAGTCGGCTTAGCATCGGAGGTCCTCACTGTTATAGAAAATTGTTCATCCGGATGTCTTAGCAGAACCAAAAAAAAGCGCCAGCATTTAAGCTGGCGCCCAACGTCGCATGAAAGGATCTCGGCCTCAGTCGTTCTGAGGTCGAGATAGCTAGAATCTCACAGGCTCTTCGCCAAGTAGGGAGCCAAGGTCCCCTCGAGTTGTGACTCGATGATATTGACGATACAGATTTTTCCGTCCTTGGTCCGGCGCAAGGTCTTTGGATTGATGGTCGCGTCACGAATAAAGGTACCGTTCAGATCGGTCGGCGAGCTCGGTGTGACATCGGCGTTTTTCACGCCCAATCGACAGTCGCCAGTAAACAGTTCGTCGCCCCACTGCGGGAATGGATAGTCCTGGGTGTAGGGGTTGGGTTCATTCGCGGAATCAGGAACCTTGTGAAACTGGATATGGTGCTTAAAGAACAACCGGACGTCGGCAGCCTCAGACGAGACAAATTCCGAGTTAGTGACAAGTTGACCGATCAAGGTGGCATCTTTCTCTGGCTCGTAGGTCCAAGTATCTGAGGCGTAGACCTTGAAGATGGGCAGGCCGACGTCAGGGTTTTTGGCAATGTCCGCATTAAGTGACAAGAAGTGATGGCGGAAGTCTTTGTCTATTTCTGCCTTCGCCGCGAACGACGCTCTGATCTCTGGATTCGGTGCAACGGTCCAGACAAATCTTGGGCCCTTTGGGTTAGCTGGAACCGATCCATCTGGCGATTTCTCGGCGAGGTGGTTAGCCTGCAGCTCACGCGGATCGACGATATAGTCGAGTTTGAAGATATTTTTGGCGAAATACTGGGCAGTGTAGAAGAAGCGCGAGAAGGCACCAACGCCAGATAAAACACCTTTTTCGAAGCTCAGGCGGTTAGACAGGTAATGCGTGTAATAGTTGTTGTCGATCTTCTTGGCGACCGGCGGATCGACGGTATAGTCGGTGCCAAAGCTTTGCCCGCCGATATCATGCTGCGTGATCAGCACCTGACTTTCCGAAGAGCCACTGACAAAAAACTTGGCCGCCATAGCCGGCGTGAACCGGTCAGGCGTGCCAGTCGGCACAGCGCTCGATAGGCGCCCCAGAACACAATCGTTACCGGCCGCATAGTGGCCGGTATAACCAAGCCGTTTGACCGCGTCGGCATCGACTACAAATTTTAGTTTGGCCAACACCGCATAGCGATGGGTCAAACGAATGAAGTTGTTGCCAAAGCTCTCGTAGGGACGAATCTCCGATCCGCCATCTTGATCGCTCCAACCCTCAAAAATGCGCCAGAAGCGGTTGGCCGAGCCATTGCCAAAGGTAAGAACCTCGACCGGATTAGCGTTCGGTGGAACGAGGTCGCTTTCGGCCTGCTTGGTCTCCTCGATCTTCTTCCACAGGATGTCGAGCTTTTCGCAGCCACTAGCGCCGCGCTTGTTAGCATCGATCAGCGCAGCTTGGGTGTCGTTGAAGGATTTAATGTCGGCAGCAATCTTGTTCTTGTTGGATGAGCTTGAGTCAGCAGACTGGAGACCAGATCCGGCCGCTGGTTCGGTGGTCGACTTGCATGCCGACACCGCCAGGGTCGCCAAAGCCAGGGTCACCGGTAACGGACTGAAGCGACGCTGCATGAAGGCTCTCCTCGAGGGTTGAATAGGAATATGTCGATCAATTCACAACGAATCGGAATAGGCCAGTTGATATTAGGTTTAGTATAGATGACTTGGTTGCGGTTCGGAAGGGTCTGGCCAATGGAAGGGGGTTGATGAACCAGGCGCAGGTGTTTGGTAAAGGCTGGAAGCAGGGGTTATTGAATCATTCATTCGAAGGACTTAAGGTGGGGCCATGGGTGGTGGAACGGCAGGTTGAGAGGTGCACTGATATTTACATTGACCTAAGCGGACGGCGGCTCTATTGCCATGCATCAAGGGCTGCTGCATCAGCGCAAGGGCGCTGAGTGATCCCCCGCAGAGATCGCGAAGGTCGCAAAGGATTTTGGCTATGAAAATATTGATGGGACGGTGTTGGTTGGTTGTGGGATTGGTGCCCAGTGCGGCGTTTGCCGCGGATCTTCCGGGCGACCTTGGCGGGCGCTATGCGCATTATGATATCGTCGCTTACGATGCACCGCTGGCACTAGGCGTCATGCGGTCGCAGGTCATTACCTATGGCTTCACCGACCTGCGCCTCGAGGGCGACCACTTGCTTGAGACAGAAACCTTCTGCCACGCCGAGCATCGCTCAAACCTGCCGTTCAAATCGAGGGTTGCTGACAGCTTTACTCGTGCCATCGTACCACCGTCGGCGGTTCCAACGCTGAGCTTGAATGCCGGCGTCGTCCGCTGGTTGCGGCCCGAGACGCCGACTGCATTGGGAATCCACCTCGAAGATCCAAGCACCGAGGCGCTGCCTAACGACCCGAAGGACCCGCGTTTCAGCGATGACGATCACGATGGCCACCCAGGTGTGACGGTCAACATCAATCTGGGCTTCATGCAAGGGCAGATCTACCTGGCCCGCCGCGAGATCTTCGCCTACGACTTAAGCAGCGTCGCCCCTGGACGCTTTGAAGGCGTGGTCCATGATCGCTCCGAGCAACTGACCCTAGGCGGCTACCCGAGCTTTCTCGCCGTGGATGTCCATCCAGTCCAGAATGCCGACCTAAGTAAAAGTCCGATCATCCTGCAACGGATCGACTCTGACTACACCTGCGACCGCCTTATGGCCGAGCGCGATCAGTGGTTTCCGCCAGAGCCGCTGTAAAGGCCCGGCCCCTGAGGCTTGCGGTTGCGTCCAATGGCCTACTTTTGCTTTCCATCACCTCGGCAACCGGCTAGCCTTGGCTACATGACCAAACAAGGACGACCCATCGAGCGCGTACGCTCCTCCTTCGCCTGGATTTTTTGGCCGCTACTCGCGGCCTTGACGCTTTGGGCCTACAGCGGTGTCACCCGGATGGGTTACGTCTTGTGGGACGACAACGTCACCGTCCAAGACAACGCGCTGCTGCGCCTGCCGTGGTGGGAGGCGACAAAGGCGATGTTTGGCGGCTACTACAGCGGTGACTACATGCCGCTGGCGCTGCAGTCCTATTGGCTAGAGCTACGCTTATTTGGCTTTGGACCGGGCGCGCAGCACGGCGTCAACCTCGCCTTGCACCTACTAAATACCGCCTTGTTGGCAGTCTGGCTCCAAGCTTTCCCACGCCTGCGCCGGTGGGCGCCACTGCTTTGCGTCATATTCGCGCTGCATCCGGTCCAAGTCGAATCGGTCGCCTGGCTCAGCGAACGCAAGGGCCTACTGGCCAGCGCCTTTTACTTTGCAGCTATCTGGGCCGCGCTGCGTGCGTCAGCAACGGAGCGCCACAGCTGGATCTACCGCGGCCTATATTTTGGCTTGTTCCTTTGCGCCGCCTTAGCCAAGGCCAACGGCCTGCTCCTACCGGTGTGGTTGATCGCCGTGGCGCTGAACGAAGCGTCGGAGCAGCCGCCCGCTGATCGACGTCGAAGGATCCTGGTGCTTCATCTCCCGGTCGTGGTCCTAGCGATCTACTTCGCCTGGGTTAGGACCAAGGCCTACGCTAGCTCGATACCCAGCCTGGGCACAGCAGTGTTCGACCCAGCGCACCTGCGTATGCTACCCGAGCAGATCGCGGCTGCCATCGGCTTCTACGCCCGCACTTTGCTGTGGCCCATGGACCTATCGATCATCTACCTGCCGTTTAGCACAAACGGCCCTTGGCTGCTAGACTCTGCCCTAGGTGGACTGCTTATGCTCCTAGGCCTTGCTTGCATGGCCCTAAGGTCCTTTCGCTACGCAGCATTGTGGTTGCTCTTCGCGGCGGTCACCCTGTTACCTGTGCTGCAGCTGGTCCCACGGCTCAACTTTGTCAACGACCGCTATCTTTACCTACCCATCGTCGGCGCCACGGCTTGGGTGCTCCTGGCACTGGAGGCGCTTGGGAGGCGTCTTGCAAGTAAACTGAGCGGGCATTGGTTCCACCAAGTTGGACCAATGCTCCTACCTATTTTGTTTATGGCCTGCGGCGGCGTTAGCAGCGCGAGGCGACTAACGGTCTGGACGTCCAATCTGGCGCTATGGAGCGATACCGTCGCCAAAATACCAGGCAGTAGCCTGGCCCATAATAATCTCGGCCAGGCCCTACTGAGCCAAGGCGACCGCACCGCAGCTATCGGCGCTTTCGAAGCCAGCCTCGCTGCAGCGGCCGCCAACCCAACCGGCGACAACTCCGCCCTAAACAATCTCGCCATGATCCACAGCGACAAAGGCCATCTTGAAACCTTTGATCTGCAAAAAGCCGCCAACTATCTCCTACAGGGAATAGCCATGGCGCCCCGGCCCGAGGAGGCGTTCATCCCCCGCTTTAATCTCGCCTTGGTCTACGTGCAGGCGGGCCAACCCGCAGTGGCCCTGGACCATCTGCGGAGTCTAGACCGTGACTTGGATAGTAGTCCCAACCAGCGCTACCGATTTTTGCAAGAGCGCATCCAGTCTATGATCCCACAGCTGCAAGCATCGCCGCCGGTGCCACCATAGCTGCTAGGGCCGATCATTTAAACGATGCGATAAATCTCCACACGTCCGGCAAGGTAAACTCCGGCCAGTGGTGGTTGCCGTCCCAAGGACAAAACCACACCGATTCATCTGCCGGGCAGCCGGCCAGGAGTTGGCAACTGTTGCTTTTCATGCCGCCAAAGTTAACCGGTATGGTACAGCTATTTTGCCTGGCATAGGCATTGACGGTTTGCTGAGCGTTCGGATAATACCCAATGGTCTGATCACTCGTACCATGAATAACCATCGCCGGAATCCTCGTCCCCGCACCTGCGCCGGCTACCGAGATGACACCGCGAATCGCATTTTGACGCAGTCCCACTAGGCCATTGACAAAGAAGCTGCCATTGCTGAAGCCGTGCACAAATACCCGCTTTGGATCGATGCAGAATGCCTCGCTGTTGACCCTGACGAGCTCATCAAAAAATAGCACGTCGGCTCCCCTAGGACCGTCTGCGCTCCAGCGCCCGCCGAGGCCATTGGGATAGAGAAAGATGGCTTCGTCACCGGCCATAGCCTCGACCAAAGGCCATTTATGATCGCGGCGTGGCGAGGTGCCGTCGAGTCCAGCTCCGTGGAAGCCAATAACCAGCGCATGCTTCTTTTGGTGGTCGTAGTTTGGATTGATCACGCGAATAAACGTCCTTTGCCTCGAGCCGACCTGAATCGTCACATCTTTCACCCCGGTTTCGTGACTATCGATTTGACAGCCAGAGGACTCGCTCGTGGTGCCACGACGCCCCCAGCGTGGCGGCACCAGGCATGAATGTGATCCAATAGGATCCGTAACACTGGTATCCCAACCGTAGCCGCGACCGGTGTTGCTACCATTGGTGCAATACGGGTAACCGTTAGATTCCGTCAGCGCAAGAGCTTGATCCGATTCTTGACTGCGCTCACGCACCGAGTCCGTTCCTTTACCGCATCCATCCATCGCCAGAACTACGAGCAGACCAATGCCCAAAGTCCGCTCGCGCAATAATTGCAACATCTCTCTCCTCCTCCACATCGCAATATCGATGTGCTCACGATTGAACTAGCCGTGCCCATTGATCGGCGGCTTGGAGCAAATCTTGAGTCAGCGGGAGGTGTCTAAATTCGACCGTGCAGCGATGCTTTCGCAATAAAATCGACGCCTAATCGACCTTCGCCTGGTGGCGCAGCGTTCTCGTCGCGCGCAGTTCTTGTATACAGAGTGGCGATTAATATTGGACATAAACAGATACTTGCGAATTTCCCTAAAGCTTTGCGACGAAAATTCCGAATACATAGAAGTCAGTCGCAGGAGTTGAACCCGTATGCCACGTGCACCCCACAAGCCCGGAGACAAAGCAGCAGCTCGCTCACCTGAGGGCAGGCGCAAGCCGACGCTATCGGTTTATGGCTACACGGACTACCGGGCGTACTTACGCCAATTCTACGAGATGCGCAAAGAGAGTGAACGCGGCTACAGCTACCGGGCCTTCTCGAAGGCCGCTGGCTTTTCCTCACCAAACACACTCCATCTTGTGATCACCGGCGAACGCAACATCGGCGCCACGGCGATTGCTCAATTCGCCAAGGGTCTGAATCTGGAGGGACCCATGGCCGCCTATTTTTCGGCCATGGTGCAGATGAATCAAGCAAAGTCGGATGTTGATAAAGAGGCCTTCTTCCGCATGCTCCAGCATCTGACGCCCCAAGCGAAACGTCGTGATCTGCACGGCGACGAGGTGACCTACCTAAGCCACTGGCTTTATCCGGTGCTGCGCGAAATGGTGAATCTTCCTGACTTTCGTGAAGATCCCTACTGGATATCGCGCCGCTTAGTCGGCGCCGCCTCGGTGGCGGAGGTGAGCGCTGCGCTGAGTTTTCTCCTCGCTGGTGGGTTTGTCGAACGCAAGGACGACCGCCTCGTTGCAACCGACAATATGGTGTTCTCCAGCGACGAAATGCGTAGCCTCGCGATCCGCAACTATCATCGCCAGATGCTGGAGCTTGCCAAGCACGCCCTTGAAAACCTCGACATGTCGGAGCGCGAGTATGGCGCCGTGACCGTCATTCTTCCCGAGGCGGCCCTTCCGGCGCTGAAGGAGCGAATCAAACAGTTTCGTCGCGAGCTACACACATGGGCGGTGCATACCACCCAGGAGGCGCGACCTGAGGCGGTGTTTCAAGTGAATGTACAGATGCACCCCGTGACGAGAAAGGTCAACGGATGATCAGGATCTGCTCCCTAAAATGCGTCACGCTCCGTGCCATCAGCCGCCAACGCGCCTTGGCGGCCACAGCGCTAGTCGTTATGCTAGGGTCCCTGTCTGCTTGTAGCATGGGAACTGAAGTCGGCAACGGCGTCAAGCCGAGCGACCAGAGTCCGAGCACCTCACCCAACCCGGGACAAGGGCCTAAAGACACTATGGGGGCACCAAGCTCTCCGGACAGCAGCGCACCAACCACCGCATCCAATGCTGCAGGCGCAGATAAAACAACAGCCCCTGGGATGACCGGTGCAGCCGCCGCCGCGAGCACTGGCGCCATCACCCTACCGACCGACACTCTTGGCGTCCTCGATGTGGCCTTTGCAAGCTGCGCCTCGCCACTCGCGAAGGATGTCGCCAACACAACGACCTACAGCGTCGCGACCAGTTCCGAAGCGGCTAAGACATTCGTCGTGATGAAAGATGCGGATGCGAAGTCTTGGGATATCCTCGACACCAACACGAAGCTATGGCGCAAGATCCTCGCCAGCGCAACCAACACCAATAGCACCTTCGGCGTGACTGCCACCGATACTAAGGGCACTGCCGTCGGTCTTGGCTACCAGTGCTCGACCGTGGCTACAACCACCCAAGTCACCCTCGCCGGCCAAACTGACCTCGTTACCAAACGAACGGTGACGCTTACGGAGACCGCCACTGGACGGACCAAGCAGTTGGTCTGGTACATAGCGGCAGTCACCAATGCCGCGACGATCACCGTCCCGCGGGTGGAGCTGACGGATATAGCGACCGGCGTGGTGACGGTGTTTGCCGCCCAGTAGTAGCGTCGACACAGTGTTCCTAAAAGGTCGCGGTCTTTACCAATCCGGATTTAAGGTACCTTAAGGGCAAAAACTAAAGACTATTCAAGGCATTTGGCGGACTGATCGTAAGTGGAGCAATCCTGCAGCTTTTGCTCCATGGCCATGAGGTCCGCCGAATAAACCGCTGCTTGACTACTAGCAACCGCATCCGCGTCCAACCCAGCCTTGATGCTCTGGATCTGACTGAGGATCGCATCGCGCTTGGCCACCATCCGATCGACGACACCTTGATCGACTGGTGTTGACGCGATGCCTAGATCTCCATAGTCGGACAGGTCAGTGCCCTGGCCATCGAGGGCGTCCCAGTTCTGATCGCGGATCGCCGCGTCGATCTGGTCCATAAAGTCATGTTGCGCATAATTGTTCAGGGCCTGCATGTTTGTCGTGCATTTATCCGGGTCACCGAAGGTGCAGATATTGGGCTGCATAGGTTCGGTAAGCTTTTTAAGGGCCTCAGGATCACCACCGAACTGCCATGCCCGAATTTCAACCCTGATGTTGCTTAGATCCTTGTCATCGACCTTCGACTTGGTGAAGGTCTTCTTGAACAGACCGAAAAACAGCGAAATGGAAGCGGTAGCAGTAAAATGCTTGCGCTGCTGTTCGTTGGTGAAATGGAAGGTGTACGCAATGTACATCCTACCACCAAGCCTCCTAGCGCGCACAAAGTGGTCGCCACATTGGCCGCGTTCTTGACCTGGAAGCACCTTGACATTGGTCAAAAAAATCTGCTTTGCGACGAGATTTTCCGTCATAAGAATTGTGATCGATTTGCTGCTGTCTTGAATCGACGACAGCATGTCCACGTTGCCGCTGACGCCCAAGATTTTGGTATCAAGGCCCGTGGCTAGGCGACCCTTGAGTTGCTTCAGATTGAAGCTCTGATCACCAGCGAAGTCGGTCTTGACCTCTTGAAACGAGGAGGTAACGATCTTCGTCTCACCGGTCACGCACAGCTTCACTCCGATCGCTGACCGGCTAAGCACCCCTTGCCCGAGGCCGTAGGTCAGCGCCGGCGACGGCATCGCCCATGCGAACACTACCAAGGTCATCACCGTGCGGACGAGACGCTGGTTCAAGCTATAATCCCCCCGACGTTTGGGTGACCGCACCAAGGCTGTCCACTTCTGCACCAGAAGAGCCGGCTACTCCGATGAACGTCTCTCCCGCTGGAAACATTACATTCGAGCACTTGCTGCTCAGGAGATTGCCCAAACTCAGCTTCTTGCCCCCACTGGTCAGAAAGGAAAGTCCGGTTACCCGCGGCGTCAATATATCCGAACCAGCATCAAAACAAGTCGTCAGACCAACCACGGCATCGTTGCGTAAATCGAGGCTCTGGGTCGTCTTTGGGTTAAGCACGCCGTGAGTCACCTGTGCATGGTTGCCATAAGTGATGCGAATGCCGCTCAAGCGAGTATCGGTAGCATTGTTGAGGGTCGAGCCGCCGACAATATTGGCGGCGGCGAGGTCGATCTGCACCACCGAGGTACCAGCTGCGCTCTTGGTGTCGTCATACTTGCGGCCAAATTTATAGCCGCCGACGATGGCATAGTAATTCAAATTCCCGACCGTTTGCTTTCGCGCTAGGTCGACAGAAAGGATGCTGGCGTCATAGACGGGCATACGGCCCAGGGTGTCACTGGCAAGCCTGGCGCAATTAAGGACGTCTTCGTAGCAGGCAACTTGCACGTTGGCTAGCATGTCCGCATTGCTCGAGGCGTCTTGGTAAATGTTCTGAATTCGCCGCAGGTAGTCGTCGGAGAGATAGGGAAAAACGGTGGCTTTTTGCGCAATCGACTGCGCCAGGGCAGCATTGGTCGATTCGGCCACATACCGGGTCTCCAAGTTCTTCCGTCCCACCCGCGTCGCATCATCAACGACGAGAAAGCCCTTAGACGGCGTCAAAACCTCCAAACCAGAATTGTCATAGCGAGAGACCGATAACTGTAGGGCGTTCCAGCCGCCAGGTCCGCCAGTATCGAGATTGCTTTTAAACTCCCCTCGCATATAGCCGATCACCGCATTAAGCGTGTCCATGCATGGCTGCAGGTCGTCCAGCGAGCAGGCAATGGCATTGGCTGGTAAAACGCGCATGAGCGCGGTTGGGTTGCCGCCGATTTGGCGGACGACGATGGCGACCTTGGTACGTTTTTTAAGATTTTGATCGATTTTCTGCAGATTTTCGTTGCTTTTGAAAACCCCCGCGGCAAGATCCATATTGAACGAACCGCCGGCCAGAAATTTATCCGACACGTTCATATACTCAATCTTCATAGTCGCAAAAAGGCTCGCACCGTAGGCGATTTCCGAAACGAAGCTATCGCCGCACATACCCTGCAACCGATCCTTGGCAGTCGCAACAAAATCCTTGCCTTGCGGCGTCAAGACCATTTTTCCGTTGGGGAAGATCCTTTTGCGATTCGCCCCAATCCAGTAGATCATATGGGTTTCGGAACGATCATCGCTAGACGAATCGATGGCCACTTGGACGGTATTGCTGGCCTGGGTGAGGACGAGGTTGGCGCCACTATCCCAGTCGTTATCAATCTTTTTGACGATGCTGTCATAGCTCATGTCCTGTTCGTACTTGAGCTCCCCGGAGGCATTGCCCTGAATCACTGGATCGCCGGTTCCCGTCACGCAGATATTATTGAGGATCTTCTTGCGCGAGGAATCATAGCCCTGGCCTAGGACTGCGGTGTCGTTGAAAGGACCGCTAATCAGCTCGCTCTTCGTACTCGAAGCACTTCCGATCATCTTACAACTGCTCATGAGCACCGCGACCAACAGCCCGCCGAGTAAGCGAGTCGGGGTGGCCCAGTGACCTAGTGATGGAGCACGGCGTAAGTTACCAAATCCTGCCATGGAGCGTCGCCATTTTTGCTTGATTTATAGCGATCTGGTGATCACGCCAATACTATCCACTTCGGCGCCACTGCTACCGGCAAATCCAACGAATACCTCTTTATCCGGAACCACGACCGTGCCAAAGCTTGCGGCGGTCGTGCCAACAGTGACGTTGGCTCCTGACGCCGTGATAATCGAAAGGCCCGTGACGCGCGGCGTGACCTTCGAGCCGGTATTGCTGGTAAAGTACAATTTGAATTGTGCTACGCGGTCGCTGGACAGATCCAGCTCCTGACTCTGACCTACCGCCATGTTGCCGTGGACCGCCGTCTTGCCGTTTTTATAGAACACAGTGACACCAGCAAGATGGGAGTCGGCGGAGGCCGCCTGGCTGCCGGGATCCGTGATCCCCGCGGTGGTGGCAAAGCGCAATTTCGTCACCACCGGCGCGTTGCCGCCGACCTTGGTATCATCATACCGACCGCCATAAACAAAACCGCCGACGATATTGTAATAATTAAAGACGCCAACCGAGCGCTTCTGATCGATCTCGATATCAAGGAGTGATTTATCGACCGGAGCGAGCGCCGCCAGCGTCGTCACTGCCAAATCAGCGCAGTGCCGTGGATCATTCAGACACTGGTTCTGCGAATCGGTCAGGACAGCGACATTTCCCTTGGTCTTCTCCTGCACATCTTTGATCGCGACGAGCTTGGCCTGTGACAGATAGCCGCTGGCACTGCTGATAAGAAAGGAAGCTCGGTTATACATATCGGTTTCTGCGACATAGCGGTCTTGAAGGTCCTGGCGACGCTGCCGGGTGATGGCATCGACGGTAGACCACCCGCTCAGCGGCTTGAGCATCTCAAATCCAGATTCGTCGTAACGAGCGGTTTTATATTTGAGGACATTCCAGTTGTCCTGAGTTGCATCGGTGGCAAGGTTCAGGCTACCAGCTGGGGCCGCGGTTGGGTCAGCGGTTGGGTCAGCGGTTGGGTCAGCGGCTGTCGCTGTCGTCGATGAACTGCTCGAACTTCCCGAGGTCGTGGTCGTTGAATCAGTCACCGAGCCACCGGGAACAGATGCGGTACCCCCGGTCGTAGTGCTCACCGGAGTCGGAGTCGATCCCGACGCGCCGATGAGATTACCGCTGGAATCGGTGATGGTGACATTGGCCGGCTGACCGGTGAGATCCGGTGCCAGGGTATTGGTAGCATATTTAACAATGGCGTTGAACGCATCGATACAAGGCTGCATATTGTCAAAGGAGCAGCTAACGATGCCTTGTGGAATGACACTGAGCAGGCCCGACGGATTGCCGCCGAACTGCTTGGCGATGACGGAAACACGAGTGCGTTTGGCCATCTTACTGTTGAGGAGCTCTGCCTTGGCGTCGACTTTGACGATTTCCTTCATCCCGACATTCAGCGATCCGCCGATTTCGAATTTATCCGACGAATTGAGGTATTGAACTTTGAGCGTGGCGAATAAACTAGCACCGTACTGAATCTCACTCACGTACTCATCACCGCATTTATCCTGCAAAATCGCCCGATATCCCGTGACGTACTGCTGCCCCTGCTCCGACACTGATAGAGATCCTGGCTTAAATACCTTCTTGCGGTTTACACCCACCCAGATAATGTTGTGAGTTTCCGAACGATCATCGTATTGCGAGTCGAGGGCGAATTTTGCAGAGGCGCCGACCGAAACCTCCGGAAAGGTCACGCTTCCTGACAGGTCGCCATCCAGCTTCTTGACGATGCTGTTGTAGTCCATATCCGACGTGATGGTAAGCTCGCTGCTACTATTGCCCACACCAGCGAGCTCCGTCCCATTGACGCAACTAACGTTGTAGAGCTTGCTCTTGGTCGAGTCATAGGCTTGTCCAAGAAACGCCGTATCGCTGTAAGATGCAGGAATTTCGCTGGAGACTTGGCTGCTGCTATGCCTGCAGGAAGCGGGCGATAGGCTCATGAGCACCGTGATGAGCGAAAGGGCGACACGATTCATGGTTTTCATCCTACATAAGTAGATGCCAATCTATTCGGACCATTCTGACCATTTGCGTATACTAACTAAAATATCATAGTTGAGTCGAAACTGCGGCATGCGGCGAGAAGTTTTTGTCCTATGGACGATCCCTAAGTCCTAATGTTCACAACAGCCCCGATGGGTGGTAGAATCCTACCATCGACCACGTTCCCCGCAGCGCGGAGCTTCTTGATGCTGACGAAATCGACAAACCTTTTTGTCCTGGCCGCGGCTTGCACCTTGTCCGCCTGCAAAGCGCACCAGGGTGGCGATTCAGCGAATGTCCAGGATGCGGGTGACGTGCAAATGGCGCATCTACCCGATACGGTGTCTTATCAATGGTCATGCGCAGTCTCCACGCGTACCGATGCCGACACCCAACCCCAGCCGCCGACTAAGCCAGACGATTTCCCAAGCGGCCAGCAACAGGTCTATCTAGCCCTGCAGCACGACACCTTCTACTTTGATAAAGACGCCAAGTTCCTCAACGATCCCGGCAACACACCTCCCGAAGCATGGGTGCCAGATGGCTTTTCGGGCGGCCCCGGTTATAAGCGCTACAAGATTAACTATAGCTTCCGCCAGCAGATGGCCCAGAGGCGCAGCGGCGGCAACGGCCCCACGGCGTCCTACGCGGCCTTGCAGTTCTCTGGCCTCCTCACCAGCGGCTACTTCAGCGGTAGCTTCTACGCCGTGCCCGACGCCGCCGGAGGGGGCGCCAGCCAGAAGCAGACCTACGACTGCTACCAAAAGAAGTGGTGGCCGCTATCGCCTGCCGGCTGGTGAGACACTGCAGCGATTAGACAATCCCCGAGGCAGCAAGAAAATCAATGATCGTCCGCCATGTTGCGCGTGGGTAAAGCGCGACGTAGCGCGGCTGAAATTCGGGGCGAAAGCGACTTTTAAAGTGATAAAGGCCGCGGACATTAAACAAGAAATTGCCGTAGCGAGACCAGATAACCAACAGCCAACGCACTAGGCGGCTGTCGCTAGGATGAGTCGATGCGGTATGGGCCGCTGGAACCAAGCACAGGGAGACGCGCGAAAGGCCCTCGGCTTGAAACCACCGGAGTGCCTTTATGATCATAAACGGGACGACGCCACGCGGCGCCCCCGGACGTTGGCGGTACAGTTCGATGGCCCATTCCTGCCCGTTGTGATAGGGATTACATAGCAGAAAGCCCTCTATGGGCCCTAATCCATCTGCACCTCGGGCGATAAAGAGGCGCTTTCGATGCAGCTGCTGCGGATCAAACCAGCCCTCGAAGACCAGCTTTTGTTGCCTCTGCGGTTGCTTAGCTAAGCAAGCGGAGTTTAGCGCGTGGAGCTGGCCTATCAATGACAGCCAAGCCTCTGAGCTCATATCGCCATGAATCACTTCATCAAACTTCACACCCTGCCGTTGAATATAACTCTCCTGGCGTCGCACCCAGGCGTAGCGTTGACCCTGCCACGACTCCGCGCCGATCGTCACGATTGCGTCCTCGCCAAACTTATTGATCTTCCAGTCAATGTGGCGAAACCGCGGCAGGTCGTCGTCGGCTAGGTTAAACACCGCCAGGGTCAAACCATTCAGCCGCGACCAGGCGACTAGGTCATGCAGCAGCTGATCTTTGGCTTCTGCAGTGGCTAGTAGTCCACCGATGACAAAAAGGGTTTGCCCACGGCGGCTGAAGGCGACCACTCCCCCTTCGCCAACACTCCAGAAATATTCGTAACCCTCTTCTATGACCATGTAGGAGTCATAGCTGCGGCCGTAGCTAAAGGCAAAATGCTCCAACTTGCGAAAGAGCCGGTCGCCCATCGCAGCCCGGGAGACGAAATGAAGGGTTCCTGGCACCAAGTGCATAAGTGACCCTACTCGGAGGCTAGGAGGACACCTATTAGCTGTCCCAGTGATTTGCGACTACACCGTCCTCCTCGGTATGCTAAGCAAGGAGGTGCTCGATGACATATTGTAAACTGATAGCTTTTGTGTGGATATCTACTTTAACCACTATCACCGGAGCCCCAAGGGCACTAGGGCAGAACACAGCGCCCAACGATGCTCCATCATCCAAGTTTATCAGGACGCGAGGTACCGACTTCATTCTGAACGGAAGACGCCACGCTTACATGGGCGCCAACTTCTGGTATGGCGCCAACCTTGGCGCCGAAGGGGCCAGCGGCGACCAGCTAAGGCTCATCCGCGAGCTAGACCGCATGCACCAGCTTGGCATCACCAATCTGCGCATCATGGCCGGCAGCGAAGGACCGGACACGGAGCCACAGCGCATGCTACCAGCGATGCAGCCTAGCCCTGGCCAATACCATGAAGCGGTCATGCATGGACTTGATTTTCTGCTTGCACAGATGGCTAAACGTTCGATGCACGCCGTCCTTTGCCTGAGCAATTACTGGCAGTGGTCCGGGGGATTTGCCCAGTACGTGAGCTGGGCGCTTGGTACGCCGATTCCTTATCCGCCGCCAGCGCCAGGTGGCGACTGGGATCGCTATCGCCGTTACGCAGAACAATTTTATACGAACCCCAGCGCCCGACGTGCTTATGCCAATCACCTGCACACCGTTGTGACCCGAACCAATTCCATCACCGGCGCTCGCTATTCAGAAGATCCAACTATTATGGCCTGGGAGCTCGCCAACGAGCCCGATATCTCTGGCAATACCCAGCCGCTGGTCGACTGGATCCGTGCCAGCGCACACCTCATAAAATCGCTCGATCGCCATCACCTGGTGATCTCCGGCAGCGAGGGCGCCAGCGCCGAAGAGGTGAATCGCCTCGCGGATATCGACTACGGCACCACGCATATCTGGGCACAAAATGCCGGCTGGTACGACCCGAAACATCCGGATGAGACCTATATACCGGCTCGCGACCGCGCCCTAGCCAATCTTGACGGCTCGCGGCGTCTCTTGGCCAGCATCGGTAAGCCGCTCGTGCTGGCCGAATTTGGCCTCGCTCGCGACGATGAGCGCTACGCCGCTGGTACGCCTGCGACTCGGCGGGAAGATTACTACGCCACATTATTTGAACAAGTGCTTCGCTCCATTCGCCGCGGCGACGGCCTAGCCGGCGTCAACTTCTGGGCCTGGGCAGGAGAGGGCCGTCCGGTGACGCCAGGGGGCTGGTGGAGCAACGGCCAGCCGTTTATCGGCGACCCACCCCACGAGCCACAAGGCTGGTACTCGGTGTACGACTCCGATCAGCCTCTTCTGAACCTAATCGCCACCTACAGCCGGCTCATTCGGCAATCCCTCTAAGTTACCGGGAACATCAATTGCCCGTGAGCCCCGAGACTTCGCTCTTTTGCGTCCGTCGGTCAGAAACATTGCGATCGGTCCGGTAGATCTTTGTGGCACCAAGGATCGGTTCGATGGCGACGCCGGCAAAGCCCATTTCCTTGATGGCACCAGCAAACCGGGCGCGGTCTTGGTTTAACAACGCCGTGATCTCGGCCAAGCTAGCC
>CAIYRB010000043.1 GCA_903928445.1 uncultured Pseudomonadota bacterium
CGCGCTGCGGCGACACCAATGAGTCTATTTTTGACGATCCGTGGGGAGTCTTCCGCAGCGTAAAGGAGGACGCGACCTGGGTTGGCGACTCGGTAGCGCCCTAGGCAGGGCTGACCTGAGGAGGCCGAGTTCATGCAGAATGTAGGCGCCCGGTTTCATGCGGTGCACGTGCAGCAACAGGCCAAGAACGTGGCTAAGGTCGGGGAGCAAGGCATTGTCTGGCGCGGCATGCATGCCAGGGCCCATGGTTGCGTGCAGGGAACCCTGCAAGTCGCGACGGAGCTGCCCCAGTATCGATACGGAATATTCGCAACGCAGGGGCGTACCTACCAGGTGACCGGCCGCTTCTCCAATGGGGCCGGACTGATCCAGACCGATTCGGAGCGCGATCTGCGCGGGTTCGCGGTAAAGGTCCACAGCATTGACGCGCCCTTCCTGCCGCAAGCCGTTTCGCCCGGCGACCAAGACCTTCTGATGACCAACGGCGTCAAACACCACGCCGCCAATATTGTAGAGCTCATGGACTTCGTCGAGGCGTCGGCGGCGGGCGGGGTAAAATATGCGGCGTTTCTGGCGTCCCATCCGGTTCTGGCAAGCACGTTGATCCAGCAGACTAGTCGTCAGGTCCAAAGCGTCTTGTCAGAAACCTACTGGAGCCGCGCGGCGTACACTCTCGGTGCGGGTTTATCGGTCAAGTTTTTAGCGCAGCCGTGCGATCCCGTAGCCGCAGGGAGCAATCCGAACAGTAGTGATCCGGCGCGGCTGACCAAGGACTTTGACGATCGATTCGCCCAGAGTGCAGCCTGCTTCAAGCTCTATGCGCAGCCTCAGGAAAACCCGATCTCCGAGCCCATTGAGAATCACCAAACGGAATGGCGTACGCCGCAGGTGCTTTTGGCCCAGATCAACTTCCCAGCGCAAACCCCAGATCGGAGCGTGGCCTGTGAAAACCTGATCTTCAACCCCTGGAACGGCCACCAGGAGATGCGGCCACTTGGCAATATGAACCGCGGACGAAAGCCGATCTACTCGGCGGCTGAGGGCTATCGCAAAACCGGCGACAAGAGCGGCGGCGACGCTGCGGCTCACAATTAGCACGGCCGCCGTTTAATCAATACGGCCTGTGAGGCATGACCACATCGATCATAGCATAAGACACTAGTCGCGAGGCCCTTGCTATGTCCTTTGCGGCTCATATTGGTTCCTCACTCGTGCACATGGCGTCGATGGCTCCACCTACCTATCGTCGCCGAAGTCCTTTGAAAAAGCTTGGCTACTTTCAATCCGTGATCGAAACGCTGTAGCCATATTGCACAATGACCGTCGTGCTTCCCCCGCCTAAGGTCGATGCCTGCAGGGAATTTTTGGTGACCTCAAGGATGGTCAATACTCCTGGATCGGCAGTCAACGCACCAAGAGTCGGGGTCACACCCATGACGTGAGCGACCAAGCTAGGTGACCGCCACCAAAGCGGCTTAGGTTCATGCACGCAAAAAATCACGGAAGCTAAAGCCGGGACGGCCCTTATCCGCTTATGCGCACGGAAATGACCGGGTAGCGCTCATAGTTGAGCGAGCAAAATAAATGAACGTCGAATTCGGGCATAACAACGACCAACGAGCACCTTGACATTGACTTGTGTGTATCATACACTTCCAGACGAGTTTTATGTGTATAGGGGGGGGCGGTTTGGTAAGAACCAATGTAGTGCTTGATGAAAAGAAAGTGAAAGCTGCGAAGCGGGCTTTCGACATTGCAACGACCAAGGATCTGCTGGATTTCGCGCTTTCCGAACTCCTGCGCACGCACCATCGCAAGGGCATTTTGGCCCTAAAGGGCAAAGTGAAGATCGAGATCGATCTCGACCAATCGCGTGAGACTGGCTGATGCAGCTTATCGATACCAGTGTTTGGATATCGTATTTCAATCATGCCAAGAGTCCCGCCGCTGGGTACGTTGAGGCAGCCCTGCTTTCCAATCAAGCACTGTGTATCAATGCAGTCATTGAAATGGAAATCTTGCAGGGCATTAAGGACGAGCGATCGTATGCCTTGACGAAGGACTACCTTGAACCCTTTCAATATTTTCCTGACTTCACACGTCAGTACTTCCAACAGGCCAACGTCATTTACCGTGCATGCCGCCGCCGCGGACAAACAATTCGGCGTTCCCTTGATTGTCTCATAGCGGCCAATGCGCTGATTGACGATTTGATTGTGGTACACCAGGACCGGGACTTCGATGCGATCAAAAAGGTGTTTCCGCAACTAGCGGTGGTTCGGATTTGAGCACCCAACTTCACTTCGCGCCAAGATCGAGCCGCGCCGCTCTATACCGTCAATGCGACCCTCCTCGACAGTCAGATTCGCCACTATAATCATGACAATGCAGCGCTTGGCCCCGGGATCTATCTTGCGCCTGGCCCGCTCCAGACCAAGGTCTATCGCTATTAATCGAACTCCTTTTCAAAATTAGAGCAAGCCGCTCTGCTCGTAATTTTGGAAAAATTGTCTTTTAAAGAGCAGTCAGAAGGACAAGCTCAACCTTCTCTTGCTGTTTCTATCGTCGCGTGGCTGCGCCCGTCAGTGCGCTAATCTTCGGCAGATGTCCAAGCCCAAATGAGGCTTTACCGCATGGCTTTACGTGCAGCCGCCGATGGCCTTTGCTGTCGACCACGCCGTGCGGCCGCTATCGCGATAGGCATCGACGCAGGTCTGCAGCACTGGCGCGCCTTGAGCCTGATCTAGGCAAGAATTGAACGTATTTTGCTGTCCGGCGAGTTGGCCGCTGAAATATTCCCTAGGTGCGCCATGCTCGTCACCCAGGCAAGCAGTTGTTCGCCCTTGCTCTTCTAGATCAGCGCGAATTTTTGTTTGCTGCGTGAATGCCCCCCCTTTAGCCGCCAACAAATCGGCTTGAGCAGTGCATTTTTTTGTGCGCAAATCCGCGACTTTTGTTGCTAGCTGGGTGCTGTCGATCCAGGCAGGGGCAGCGGTCTTAGCCTCGACTTGGCACTGAGCCTCGGTTAGATCGGGAGTCGCCTCGACGCCATTTTTGTGATCATGCCACGGCCTGATTCCACAAGCTGAGCACCACAGTGTCAGTAGGGGCAGGGTGAATCTGCAGCATTTCTTCGTCAGTTTAGTCATTTCAATACCTCGCAAATTTCAGCGGTTGCAGCCTAGGGGGCATTTCCGCAAGATTATGGATGGACAGGGTGTAAAGTAGTTCCAGGCGGGAGCTGTATAGTAGTGTGATCTTTACAGCTGCTCGCCTCATACACGTTGTTGACACATTTATCAATGGAATTTTTAAGGTCGTCAATTTCAGCGAAAGCCGCATCTATGGCCGGTTGGTTAGCCTGGGTGGTCTTAATGAGCTCGTCGATGGTGCCCAATAAGCCGTCGATTTGACTCTTTTTCCCGCCGATAAATTCCTTTTGCGATTTGAGTTCAAGGTCGACCTTATCAAGCACCGAGTGGGAAAAATCAGCATTTAAAATGGCGGCATAGGTCATGGTTTGAAACTCGATGGCACTGGCGGTCGAGGGGGTCGCGGAGGTGACATAGTTAATGGCGCTAGTCGTCAGGCCATCCGTGGTTTTTGCATCGTAGCTCCCACTACCTCCTTGTGCCGCGACTGATACGACGCATTTGTTTTCGGCCGAACTCTGTACTGAATCCATGATCGCCTGAACCGAACCGCTTGCAGATAGTCCTTTGTAGCCAGCCTCCGCTTTGACACTGCGGTCGATCAATTCCTTTTGCTCCTGAGACCTAGTTTCGCAGCGGAGAATCGCAATCACCTCGGCACCCTTTTGCACGCCACTGACGAAACGGTCACCGCATTTGCCAAAAAATTCGCTTGGACGATCCTTGAAGTAGTTGAGCGACTCTGTGGTCACTCGAAAATCCGTCATGCTCTCCGGAGCAAATGTCTTTTTCACGTGGACAAATACGTAGGAATAGGACGATTTGTACATTGAGTTGACCTTGCGCACGTCCTTGTAGTCGATGCTTGAAGAGAACACGTTCGTGGCTTTACCGGAAGCGCCGAAGGCTTGTGACGACGTGACGGCCAGGTTGATCTCTTGCTGAGAGGAAATAGTGTCTACGTAGATCGACAGTTCCTCTCCGGTTGAGTTGCCGATTGAGGTAAGAGCGGGCCGTTCGACACAATAAGATTTGTCACCCGATGCGGAGGTGCCACCCAAGGAGTTGTAGCCCTGGCCGAGGCGGACTGATTGGTTTGCTGCTTCAACCGGACTTGACAAGGATGCCGAATTGGCTCCCGAATTGCTGCAAGCAAAATTCGGACTTAAGATAAGTAAACAGAAAAGAAAACGCTTGCCGCTCTTCATGGAAGCTCCTTTCAGAGGATAATGTTAACTTACGACGGACAATTGGCGATGATCTTCGCAACGTTGAGCTGATCATTCATTGACTTTTCGTAGGTATCAAGACATAGCTGGCCTTGCTGTGGCGCAGCGGCATTTTGCAAGCAGGTGTTGAAGGTGTTGTAAGCGCCATCGATTTGACCGAGAAAGTAGCCTCGGGCAGCCGCGACGCCGCTGACGCAGCTGTTCGCGTTGACTAGCGCCGTATGATCGACTTTGGATTTTGCCGCCGCATCGTCTAGTGCTATTTTCGCCTGGAGCAGCTCGGCCGCCTGTTGGTTATTTTGGTCCCTATATTCCTTAAGTTTTTGTTGGGCTAGGTTGTGATTGCCAATCAGGGCGCCGACGGCCGCACCAACAACGCCGCCAAGGGCCGCTCCGACAACCGCGCCGGCACTTGGGTTGGGGATTACGTTGCGAATGTGGCAGTCGAAGAGGCATTCATCTTTGATGCCGATGGTGCTCACATCGACGCTGTCGTCGGTTAACTTTGCGGTTTCAAAAGCGGCATTGCGGTCCAACGAGGCTTGATATCCTAGGTGAATCCCGACGACTTTGCCTTGTTGCAGGATTGCCCCGCCCGAGAATCCGGGAATGCTATCGCAGGAGTGGGTGAATACGCCAGCACCATCGATGTGCCTCTCCGCTTGGCATCCGTCCTGACTGTAGAGGGCCTTTTTGTCGAAATCATATCCGACGATGCTGATGGTGCCGTTGCCGATCGAACCAAGAGCTAAGGTATCGGTAAATGAGGCGTCCACCACGAGGACGAGGTAGTCCTTCTTGGTCTCGATCGTCTTAACGCTCGTGACGCTATATGATGATCCGTCCACGGTTTGGAATTTGGCGTTGATTTGCCCACCGTCGGAGCTCTTGCCACGGCAGTGTGCCGCGGTGGTAATCTCGCTGGCACCAGTGATGAAGGCGGTGCATTTGCTGCCATCGGCAGTGGTCAAATAACCGACCGTGTCCTGCAGATGTTTATCCGAAGTCGCCTGCAATTGGCTGGTGGGGCCTAGGATGCTTTTGGCCGGGGATGCCCCGTTTGCCGAATGACAAGCATGAACGGCCAATGTGAGAATCAACGAGGATACCTTCGAACATTTTGAACTAATTACCATGATATATCTCCAATACTACTGGTTGCTGCCAAAGGTCATCTTTGTCATTTTTATTTGTTTAGTTCGAGGTGGATGCGGTGCAGTCACTCTGGAGGAGCCACTGCTCTAAATCGCCGCTCAGGTCTTGGGGGGATGATATCTGGCTGAGCAGACATTCATAGACGGCGGTTCGTTCGCCTGTCGATAGCTCCACGTTTGGTGGCATTGTCCGGTCCTCTAGAACTGCACGCTTTATGAGGCTCTCGTTTGGAGGAATCTCGCCAGCATATGTGGCTTGAAAATGTAGATAAGATTGGGCGTTGCCGTTGTGGCATGTATCGCACTGCATCGCTTGCCTGACGCGAAGCGCTCTGCTCGCATCTGGGATGCGAGAATTGACACAGAGATCCACCGCTTTGGCCGTTGTACCCGACATTCGCAATGTGCCAACGGACGGGCCAAAGTCCGCTTGGTCTAGGCTGTAAACATTAGCGCTACTATACGACTTAATCAGATTGTTGATATCTTCGAGGTGATTTCTGCTGATATCCGACCTGACGGATCCAATCTCGGGCTTGACCGTCAACAACGGGGATTGATGACAGGAGTAACAGGCTTCGCTGGTCTTGACGCTTTCTAGGCGGGTTGAAATGAGCGTGTGTTGCTGGTTGCGGACACGCCACAAGTCGGCATAGTAGACCGTATTTGCCGTTGGAGATTGGGTATGGTTTGAATCCGACTTCTCGACGACGATCTCGGAGATGCTCTCGGATAGGACGGCATCCACGCGGTCTCGGACGCCAAATTGAATGAATTTATCCGTGAGCTCGGACGGTACGTAAACCAATAGACGGCCACGGGCTTGACTATCGTCGACGGTTGGCAGGTTACGTGATTTGAAGTAAAAGACCCGCCAGCTTGGATTCACGGAGCGCAGTCTGGTTTCGATGCTTTCGATGCTTTCGATGTTGTCGGAATCGGTCTTATCGAGCAAATCCAGAAACTCCTGAGATCCAAGAGGATCGGGCAAAGTTAGATAGCCCTTCTTCTTTAGTGTTGCGATGTAGCCGGCATCGTCTAGATCCAAACCGAGCTTGTGGTCGGGCTGCTTTGATAGCCAATACCGCTTGGTAAAGCGCTTCAGATTGTCAAAGCAGCGTGCACGGATGCCCAAGCTTTCTAGCTGAGGTGAGTATTTCCGTAATGTTTCGTACATGTAGCTGGCATTGCTCTGGTACGAAGCCAGCGCGAGCCGCTTTAGCTCGCGCAAACGCCAGTCATTCCATGACTGCTCCGAACCAAACGCGATCTGATTGGAGCTGTCCGAATCTGTACGCTTCGCCTCTTGATGATGAGGGCCCACCTTGCGAAGTATGCCCGTCGTAGCTTTCTCGGATGCGTGACAGCCATGGGACGTCGCGAGGAAGATCGCTAAGACGCCGAGATGTAGTATGTTGTTTTGCGATCCGCTCATGGCTACTCTTTTGATGATCAACGTTTGTTGAATCATCAAATACAAAGCAAAGAGTATGCCAACTCGAGTGCCTGTAGGGCCGCGCTAATTAGACTGAACTTTTTTGCGATTAGATCAATCTACGTGAAGGTTCATGGACGCGGCTGGTTGGCTCATGGTCCAAGTGGCTCGATTTTAGGCTGGATGCTGCAGCCAATCTATAGAACGCGATTTGTTTGGACTATTCTCCACGTACTTTGCCAGTTAGCGCATTGTTGTTTAGATGAGCATGGCTAACGGAATTGCCTCTAAGTTGTTCCCGAGCGGTCGGCGATCCTCGCCAGGGTAGATGACGTAGAGCTTCTCAAGTCCAAGCGTACTCACCGCGGTCATCATCGATTTTGTGACCTTAGGCTCCAAAGTGTGCTTGATCTCGAAGCCGTGAAGTTGTCGGCCATCTGCAACGGGCGGGGCTGAATGACAGGGACATCATCGGCACGCGCGAGATGTCGGTGGCGGACATGGGTGACCCCCGCCTGGGGGAACCGCGGCCTCGAGCTCAATTCGTACAGTTTCCTTGGTCATGCGACGTTCCCCTCGGATTGCGTCGCTTACCGTTCCGGCCGGGTTATCGGCTGCTTAAATCTTGGATGGTTTACGGGCCTTGCTGCACGTTGATCACGGCACCGCCTTTGCCTCCTCCGGTTGGCTTGAGGCTAACCGTGGCGCTATTGTCTTGGCCAGGGTATACGCTTATGGTCTCAGAGCTACCGGCGGCCAGGCTTTGCCCGGATGCATCGCTGAGCTTCACGCTTATTTCGATGCTCCCCGCTGGCACGTCGTGGACGATAGCCGGCGTGCCGGGATGGTAGGGAACCTTGATGGTCTTGGTCCAGGGAGTCTGGCACGGCGGCGGGAAGTAGACTTGCGGTTGTGCAGTGCTGGACAGTATCGACGGACTTATCGACGGGGCGTCGGCCGGTTCTGTCAAAGCCGCACAGGCATAACTTTGGGTAGCGGTGACCTCCATCGTGGTCGCCCCCTGGATGGTCTCTTTGGTGGTGACCACCAGATTTCCGGAGCCAGAGACGGGATAGAGCTTGAACGAGGCAGGATTGTCCTGGTTAGGGAAGATCAGCACGTTCTCGTCGGCACCTTCTTCCATTACATTACCGCTGGTGTCTTTAATCTTGACGCTCATCGGATGATCACCAGCGGGAATACTGGGCAACGCCACCGGTGACTTCGTCTGGTAGGCAAAGCTGAAAGTCTGGGTCCATGGTGAGTAGTAGCCCGTTGCCGTACAAAACGCTGGTTGGTAAGTCGATGTGATGCCATTGCTGGTCGTCGTCACCGGCGTCGTGCCGCTGGCACCAGCTGTCGCGGTGCTCACCCCTGACGCGGCGGCGCCATTTTTACAGCTCTGTTCCAATTCGATGCTCCACCCTCCGGCAATCATCACCTCCACCGTCTTGGCCCCGGCAATCTCAGGGCTACCCAAATTGAAAGTCAGACCGCCGCGATTTTTGCCATCGGGCTTTGGCCCGTCTTGCGGTCCAGGGGAGAACGGCGCACACGAGTTGTCGATGAGATCGACGCATCCGCCTGGTCCTTGCGGGACTGGCGCACACGCAGCGTCCGTAACCGCGGCGCAAGCAGGACCCCGCGGGGTAGCGTCGGCCGAGGCCGCCTTTTTATGGGGGCGCACTGAGCCGCAGGCGAGGAGCGTCACGGCGAGCGCCAGGGTCATAAGTGTCAGTTTAGTCTCATCGATTTGTTTGATCAGGTTCATCGCTTCCTACCTTTCCTTACGGGTTACACGCCCCCAGCGTTGGCTGGTATTGCCCTTATCGGAAGTTCTAGGTTCGCCCGGGATGCTGTGGGCCCTAATACCGTATACAAGCGTATTCAGGCATGCCGCTTGTGGCGGATGGCCCTTGTGCCAAGCAGGATAGTTTCGAGCACCAAATTGATGCACCCGTTCCTTTCGCAGAAAATGTGTAAATTACGATGAGATAATGTTACAATTATGTGTAAAAGAGACCTAAAAAATACTAAAAAATTGTGAATATGCAAAGCAAGTGCCTAATATTACGAATAAAATGATGGGCCACTGTCGATGAAGCGAATTGCTACTGAGTACCTCAAAATGTGGAAGGAGCGGGACGACCGAAAGCCTCTTATCATCAGAGGGGCCCGGCAGGTCGGCAAGACCTGGCTCATGAAAGAGTTTGGCAAAGATTTTTATGAGAGCGCGCTCTACTTCAACTTCGATGAAGAAGATGACTTAAAGTCTATTTTTGAATCAAACAAAAATCCTCACCGCATTATCGAACTACTTGGGCTCATTCGTGGAACTAAAATTGAAGCAGGCAAGACCCTCATCATCCTTGACGAGATTCAGGAATGTCCGTCGGCGCTGAATGCGCTTAAATATTTTCACGAGAAGGCCAATGAATATCACGTTATCACCGCTGGAAGTCTGCTGGGGACGCTACTAGCGCAGCCTAAAACTTATCCTGTCGGGCAGGTTAATCTCATTAATATCTATCCATTAGCATTTGATGAATTCCTAATGGCAGTGGACCCCATCCTGTTCAAATTCTATTTAGAGATTGACTCGCCGCAGAACATTGAAGAGATCTTTCACAATAAACTCCTTGAAGTCTATAACCTGTATATGATTGTGGGTGGAATGCCGGAATGTGTGAGATCGTGGATCGAAAAAAGGGATGCAAAAAAAATCCTCGAACTGCAGCGCGAACTCATCACTATCTATGAAAATGATTTTGCAAAACACAGCGGCAAAGTTAATAGCGCCAGAATTCTTATGGTCTTCCGAAGCATCGTTTCGCAGCTTGCCAAAGAGAATCGTAAATTTATCTATGGCTGCGTCAAAGAAGGTGCTCGCGCGAGAGAGTTTGAAGAAGCCGTTGAATGGCTTGTTTCTGCGGGAATGCTGACACGGGTCTATGCCGTATCAAAACCGGAACATCCACTGCCTGCATTCGATCGACTTAATAGCTTCAAGCTATATTTGTTTGATACGGGTCTACTTAAGTGTATGGCTGGCATCGATAACGAAGCTATTCTTCTCAAGTCAAAATATCAATTCAAAGGGGCATTAACTGAAAACTTTGTGCTGCAGCAGATTCGTGACCTAAGTCCTGTGGAGCCTCGCTTTTATGCAGACGGCTCCAGCGAAGAGATTGACTTTGTGCTCCAACGCGGCATGGAGATCATTCCTATTGAGGTCAAAAGCGATAAAAATAATAGATCATCAAGCTTCAAAAAATTTATTGCTAAATACAAACCGAAAACAGCTATTAGATACTCCAAAATGAATGCAGCAAAGGATGGTGAAATTACCAACCTACCTCTATACCTTGCTCACAAAACGCTGGAGATCATTTAAAAAGCGAGGACATGGCCGAGCGTATCCGTGGCCAGCTACACAGCCGCCGCGACCTACCACTATCCAGCGACTTTGCCTGAGCCAGCATTGAGGGCTTGCCGCCGTGACGATTGCTGAAGTGCTCGGCCACTGATGCAAAGACATGTAACCCATGTCTCGGGACTTTTCTGCAACCTAGGTTGCGATCACACCAAGCAGCGTCCTAGAACATTTGCTGCGAAGAATAAAACATCCGTGATCATGTAGCATTGCCTTTTCGAGCATTCCCAGCCATCATTGCCCGCGGGAGGGGACCTTCATGGCACGTAGAAGCCTCGTTGGCATCGCCTTGCTTGGCGCGACCATCGCCGCCGCGATGATGTTCGGTCGTGGTCGGCATGGACCACCGCCGCGCGGTGCGTTTTATTATTGGCAAACGACGTGGACACCAGCGGCCGCCGCCAACACCTGGCATGGAGCCGGATTCGACCGTCTCTATCTGCGCTTTTTCGATGTCGCCCCCGCGTCGAGTGAAAACAGCCAGCGCCAGCGGGTGCCGGCCATACCGGTCGCACCGCTGGAGCTCTCAGCGCCGCTGCCGCAGGGCGTGACCATCACACCCGTGGTGTTCATCCAGAACGACGTGCTGCGAGGTGGCATCGATACCAGCGCGCTAGCGGCGCAGATCCTGGGCAAGATCGCCGAGGTAGCGACGCAGGCTCAGGTAGCCGTTGATGAGGTGCAGCTCGACTGCGACTGGTCGGACGCGACGCGCGGCGGCTATTTCGCGCTGCTGCGCGCCATCAAGGCGCAAGCGCCGGCGCGCCTGCAACGCAAGGCCGTGGTCTTGTCGGCCACCATCCGCCTGCACCAAGTGAAATATCTGCAAAGGACTGGCGTACCGCCGGTCGATCGCGGCATGTTAATGTACTATAATATGGGCAAGATCGCCGCACGCAGCTCTCGCCTGTCAATTTACAATCAAGAAGATGCCGATAAATACGCGTCATGGATCGACCGCTACCCGTTGCCGCTCGACCTTGCGCTACCGGTGTTTTCTTGGGCCATCCAGGAACGTGGAGACGCCGTGGTCGCGCTGCTTGAAAGCGTCGCTGAGACCGAGCTCGCCGACTCCAACTTATTCGCGCGCACCACCGCCACAACCTATCTTGTCACCCGCAGCGGCCTCTTTCACGGCCGCTATTTCTACCAGGGCGACCGCGTCCGATTCGAGACGGTGACCCCGGAGCTGACACGCCTCGCCGCGCGCTCTGCCGCCGCGCATCAACCACGCCACGCGCCGTTCCAAACCATCGCTTTTTTTGACCTTAACGCGAGGACAATGGCACGCTATGAACCGAGTTTTTTCCCCAAAGCGTTGGCTGTCTTTTAGGTTCGCCCTCGGCTTAGCCGTCGCTCTGACGGACGCGCCGTTTGCCGTCGGCTGCGGTTGGAGTGGCTATGATTGCAGCACTTGTGACTCGTTTTTCGCACCGGAGGTCATAGGCGAGCCCGGTGTCGCGCCGTTCTTTAAGACCTCTCATGCTTTTTACCTCACCGACGACCAAGAGGCGTCCGTGCTGGACGACGCCAACGTAAAGGAATGGGTGACCTACCTTGGCACCGTCAGCGCCGCCAGCGTCCGGTCGTTGATTTATAAGACCAGCTTGGCGGATGTTGATTTTCTCATCTTCAGCTTGCAAGGCAAACGGCCTGGCAAAGGTAGCGACCTGGCTCGAACGCTAGTCTCCGAGCTGCAAGGGTCCGCGGGCGCAAAAATGGTCAAGGCGCTTTATTATCTCGGCTACGCCAAGCGAGTCGAGCCGCTGGCGATTAAAGCCAGGGTCGAGGCAGGTTGGGGTAGGTGGCCCGCCGAAGGCGCGGCAAAGGCCGATGTGCCAGTGGCGGACATAACCAAGCTCTTGGCTGCCGGCGATAAACAAGCCAACGCGCTCAGCGATGAATTCCTGACGCAGCGTTACCGCTTACAAAGTCTGCGCCTGCTGTTCTACGCCAGGGACTTTGTCCAAGCGCGCGAGTACTTCGACAAATACAAGGAGAGCGTGAAGGGCGAGGGCTATGCGCACTATCGCTTTCTCGCCTTCGGCGCCGGCGCGCTCGCCCGAACCAAGCAGGTTGCCGCCGCCAATGCTCTCTATTCCCAGATATTCGCTAGCTACGTGCCACTTAAGAAGAGCGCCTACCTCTCGTTTCGTCCGCAGGAAGAGTCCGACTGGACCCAAACCCTGGCGCTGGCGCGCACACCGCGCGAAAAGGCACAGCTGTGGCAGTTGTTCGGCCTGTATCACGACGGGCCGCGAGCGATCAAAGAAATCTATGCGATCGACCCAAAATCCGAGCTATTGCCGCTGTTGCTGGTCCGCGCCGTCAACGCGGCCGAGGGGCCGCTCAGCAAAGAGGCTCCAGGTCGTGCCGACGCGACAATCGGGCTGCTCCGTAAGATCGCTGACGAGGGCCAAGCGATTAAACCAGAGATCTGGTGGCTTGCAGTCGGGCACCTTTATGCCTTAAGCGGCGATGCGCAGACGGCGGCTACTTACCTCGACAAAGTCGAGCATGCGCAGAGCAAGGACGTCCAGGTGCAGCAGCAGCTGGCGCTTAGTCGCGTGGTCCAACGCACCCTCGCTTTGCCGAAAGCGGGTGGTTTCCCTTCGCCGCTGGCGGGTGACCACGTCAGGACGGTGGCCGCTGACTTCAATTGGCTGTTTGCCAAGGGCGGCGATTTCAGTCCTTGGATGGACGGCGAGGCGCCGTCCATCGACGGCAACCGTGCCGGCCACTTTTTCTACTGGTTTCGCCACTATTTAGCCCAAGGATACGCGCGTAGCGGTGACTACATGCGCGCCCTGATCCTCGAACCCCGAAGTAGCGATCCGTACTACCAGGATAATGCCAACGTCGAAAAGTTGCAGGCGATGCTCGCAAACGCACCTAAAGACGCCTTTGATGCCTTTTTAACCAAGCTAAAACGTCCCTCCGAAGCGGAATTGAACGAAATGAAAGCGATCAACCTCATGTACTCGGGGAAGTTCGCCGAGGCGGCAAAACTATTCCCGGCGGGTAGTACGCTGCGTGGCGATCCCTTTGCAAGTCATGTCGTCGATTGCCATGATTGCGATCATGCTGTGAAGCATGCGAAGCCGTTCACCAAGGTCGCCTTTGCACAGCGCATGGCCGAGCTAAAAGTACAGGCAGCGGAGCCTAAACAAGGCAGCGCGCAGGCCGCCTACGATTTGGCGACCGGCTATTACAACATGAGTCACTTCGGCAACGCGCGCGCCCTTTATGCGACGACTCTCGATACCTTCCCTACCTTTCTACCGCGCCAAATGGACACCAAACAAGCATTGAAATTCTATGAACAATCGGCCGAGACGGCGAAGGACCGCGAGCTCCAGGCGAAGGCCCACTTTATGGCAGCCAAAGCTGAACGCGACGGGATTTACGTCAGCAGACAGACGAAGGATGCCCTTACTTATGACGGGCTCTACACGGACAGTACCTATGTCGTCGGCAAGCACTTCAAACTGCTGGCCGACAACTACACCGACACCCAGTATTACAAAGAGGCGATCGCCGAATGCGGCTTCTTCAAGCGCTTCACCGGCAAATGATGTGACGACCCGATGCGGGTATTCGCCGTCGCTCGTCAGCGTCTTGAGGTACAGGTCTCGCGGCACTGATTGAGCCTGCTTGGGCATTTTAGGCTTGGCCAAGCTCGGCTTCCAGGGCTTCAGCCTTGGCTGCAAGGGTCTTAGCCCCGGCGTTTTTGCCGTTGCAACAAAAATCACAAAGAATTTTCTGCAATATGGGCACTTAAGGCGATGGCCTACGGCGCTTGGACAGGAATGCATGGGGCTAGGCTCTAAAGGGCAACACCAGCCGACCGATGACCATTCAAAGGCCAGGTGGGTGTTTGTACGCCCTGCCTTATCGGTAGTAATGCCGCTGGCCTTACCTTCTCTCTCGTAAAAAGTGCGGAAATTAGCAATCCATCTGCAATTTCAGATTATCGTCTACACAACTGCAGGGTAAGCGGAGGAAAAACATGAGTCGGTGGCGTATGATTTTACCGCCTTTCTTAGCGTTGGGTCTTAATGTCATGATCGTCGGCTGCAAAGCCATTAATTCAGTCCAAGAGGGGCCACAGAGTGACCTTGCCGGCGCTCAGGTGCCGCCAGAAGAGGACTTCGCTCGTCAGGGACAAATCAACGACGCCTGGCTGAAAAAGGTACTTTATAGCTCAGTCGATGAATGGCCTAAACATGCGAGTGAAGGTTGTGAGCTGGCGACACTCATCTTTGAGTTGCCGTCCATGGCAAGATATGTCGGTCATGCTGCGATTGCAGTTGGCGATGATTTTTACGACTTTGGACCAAAGGGTGGATATCAGACCTTTACGATTGATCTGGGGTGGGACTGGGCTAAGATTAAGACGCCAATTCGTTATGCTAAGGGAGCTGGGTGGTGGAAGGATGTTGACCGTGTCACGCGTAAAGGCGAACGGTATTGGGCTGATGATATCAAAAGCTCAGATCAAGTCACTTTTGACAAGGTGGCTACGAATCTTGAGAAGCTTGCTTCAAATCAGACAGTGATCTACGTACCCATTGAGCTTAAGCCAGAGCATGGCCGAGCCATCCGCGAGTATTGGCGAGACCTCTATAGTAAAATGCCGGAGTATCGAATCCCTGGCCTTCACTGCACCTCTTCTGTGATTAAGTCATTTGAATCTGGTGATCCTGATACGGCGTCATCATATAGAAAGGTTCTGGGGCAAAATGTCTGGGGCCCGGAGTTAACATCTCCCGCTTCATTTGCACATAAGGTGCTCGACCAAAGCGGGACGTCAAGTTGGAATCGACTCCTAAAGTATCAGCATCGATGTGGTCCTAATTTGGGCAAGCCGGTTAAGGCAATCCTGGCACAAACTGGCTTTGATCTTCAGATATACCGCGACGAGCCTAACCTCGCCCGAAAAAATCGTGTGCTCGAATGGCTCAAAGGACTGCGCCCTGAAAAGGTACGGTAAAGGCGAGAGGGCAAACCAACTGATTTTTATGATTTTTTGTTGTTTGTTCTAACTGGCTAAAATGCTTGGTGGCACAGAGAATGTCTGTTTAGACATTAGTCAGATGTTCCTATGCGACCAGACCTTGAGCAGCGGTCGGCGCAAATTGAACAAACATTTTGCGTCGACTTGGTTGATAATTATGCGGCGCAAACTTTGCATTAGATAATTACCTTTCGATATGCCCGACGTAACTTTTTTATGGAGACTAATATGCGGTATGGGTACCTTTTGGTGACGGCGTTTACCGCGCTGCTGAGTAGTAATGCAGCGTACGCAGCAGCGCCGGTTTTGACGGCGCCAAGTTGTGCGGAGGTATGCACGCCTTTTAGAAAAGGCGATGTGTGCTTTGACGGGACAAACATGCAGGTCTGTACCGCCTCTGGTTATCAGATTATCAATCGGGCGCTTTTTGTCGGACCAGCCGGCCCGACGGGCCCGGCCGGGTCCATCGGGCCTGTTGGTCCGCAAGGCGTCAAAGGCAACACCGGGGCAACAGGTGCCACCGGCGCCGTGGGTGCTACCGGCGCCGTGGGTGCTACCGGCGCCGTGGGTGCCACCGGTGCCACGGGCGCCATCGGTCCAGCTGGGCCCCAGGGTATTAAAGGCGTTACCGGGGTAGCGGGCGCCACGGGCCCCGTCGGCCCAGCAGGCCCACAAGGTGTCAAGGGCGATGCAGGGGTGGCTGGTCCAGTTGGCCCCCAAGGTGTCGCCGGTCCTGTCGGTGCTACTGGCCCTGTCGGAGCCGTAGGCCCTATAGGTGCTGTCGGTCCGACGGGAGCAAACGGCGCCGTCGGTGCCACTGGGCCGCAGGGGCCCATCGGCCCGCAGGGTGTCGGCTGCACGGTTGGGGCGGGCTATTTTAACTCTGCAGTTGGTGTCTATGGCTATGATCTACGCTGCGGCACCAATACCGTCTTTGTCGCTGACGGCGCCCAAGGTCCCCAAGGAATCGCCGGCAATACTGGCCCCGCCGGTCCGGCTGGCATGACCGGTGCCACTGGCCCTGTCGGTCCCGCTGGTCCTGCCGGAGCCCAAGGTCCGCAAGGAATACAGGGCCCGCAGGGCATCAGCGGCGCCGTCGGTCCAGCGGCGCTGTTGCGGGCGCGCAGTCTCATTACGCGCGCTTCTGCTCAGTCCGTCGCTACCGCCGCGAGCGGTTGGACGCAGGTCGCCCAAGTCGTTTTCACCAAGCAATTCTCGGATCCAGGCGCCGAAATGGTCGTCGAGTATTCGGAGACCTTGAGCCGTATAAACGCCCGCTTTCAGCTGACCGTCAATGGCACGGCGATTACACCGATTAAACGCGTCGAGGGGCACTTTGCGCCGGCGTATTTCACCGTCAAGTGGTTAGTCCCGAGTACGCTCACCGGTACGGTTACGATTACTGTGATGGCGAACGCCGACCAACTGTCTTATGTCGATCAAAATGTTACTCCGGCTGGTGAATTTTCCACTACCAGTGGCGAGCTAGACATCTACGAAATTCAAAATGGACCCTGATCTTTTTGGACCCTAATCTTTGCTTGCTTTGGAGTTAAACCATGAGCCAACCATACGTCGGCGAGATACGATTTTTTGCCGGAAATTTTGCCCCCCAGGGCTGGGCTTTTTGCGACGGCCAATTGTTAGCTATTGCAGATAATGAAACATTGTTTAACTTAATTGGCACGACCTTTGGCGGCGATGGTCAGTCTACCTTCGCCGTCCCTGATTTTCGCGGCCGCGTGCCTGTGCATGCCGGTAGCGGGGCAGGTCTATCGACGGTTGCCTTTGCTGAATCCGGCGGTGCGGAAGCGGTGACGTTGACTGCGGCCAACCTGCCATCACATCGGCACTCTTTGCTCGCTTACAACGGGCCTGGCAATCAACAGAGCCCGAGCGGTCATGTTTGGGCGCAGGATGGGGCCGGTCAAATTGGTACCTATGTGACCGGCAGCGCCACGCTGCCTATGGCCGGCGCGTCTGGCCCAAGTGGCGGCTCGCAGCCGCATAATAATATGTCACCTTATGTCTGTATTTCTTTCATTATTTCGTTGTTTGGCATCTTTCCTTCACAAAACTAAACACGAACCTAGGAATCAACGATGGATCCATTTGTCGCAGAGATAAGAATATTCGCGGGCAATTTCGCGCCCAAAGGCTGGGCTTTTTGTAATGGACAGATCATCCCGATTTCGCAAAATACAGCCCTCTTCTCGCTTCTAGGGACCACCTACGGTGGCAACGGCACGAGTAATTTTGCCCTGCCTAATCTGCAAGGAGCGGCGCCAATGCACCCTGGCCAGGGGCCAGGCCTAAGCCTGCATGAGCTCGGGGAATCAGGTGGCACGGCGACGGAGACCCTGCTCCAAAGCCAGATGCCGGTGCACAGCCACGGTCTCAGCGCTTCACCGATTCTGGCTAATGTGGCCAGTCCAGCCAATGCCGCCTTTGGCGCCGAGCCGACCGGAGCAGCGCCGCCCTATTCAAAATCCGTCCCCGATGTGGCCATGGGGGCGGTCGCTGCGTCGGCTGGTGGCGCTCAGCCGCATGATAATATGCCACCGTATTTAACCTTAAATTTCATCATCGCTTTGCAGGGAATTTACCCGCCGAGAACTTAACATGCAAAGGAGCCAGCGATGGCCGAACCCTTTTTAGCAGAAATCCGTATGACATCCTTTGCCTTTGCGCCCAAAGGCTGGGCACTGTGCAATGGTCAATTGCTACCGATCAATCAAAACCAGGCACTGTTTGCTCTCCTTGGCACCACCTACGGCGGCAATGGCACAACAACCTTTGCGCTGCCAAATTTGACGGGGCGCACTCCCTTCCATATGGGTCAATCACTGACTTTGGGTCAAGCCGCTGGCGAAGAGGCGGTGGTTTTGACCACGGCGCAGATGCCCGCGCATACCCACACAGTGCCAGCAGTTAGCTCGCGCGGCAGAGAGAATGCGCCGGCGGGGGGCTTGTGGTCGATGCCAGCCACAGAGGCACCAGCGATTTACTCCGATAAAGCACCAAATGTCGCCATGGGGGCCAGTGCTGCCTTGGCTGCTGCCGGCCAGAGCGTGGGCCATCAAAATCGGCCGCCGTATTTGGCGGTGTATTTTGTCATCGCCCTGCAGGGCATCTTTCCGTCGCAAAATTAACAGGAGATAATGTTATGGGATCAAGACGTGAATTTATGACGACAGCTGCGGCCGTGCTCTCGGGGCTGGGCCTCTTGTCGCAACCTTTGCTCGCCAGTAAAGCGCTAGTTGTTGCAGAAACCGTCGCTAAACTGCCGAAGAGCACGCCTCGTGTCGAGGCCTTTGCTGCGGCAGCGGGAAGCGAGTTTACGGTCCATGACCCTAGCGGGCAGGTCAGGCTGACCCTGCACACGGTTACGGCCGGCGCCCAGGCGGCGGAATTTAACTCCTTTTCGCTGCTGTTTAAGGGGCATCCGGCGCAACACTTGGCGGATGACATCTACCGAGTCTCGCACCCCCGCCTTGGTGAGCTTGAGGTTTTTCTCAGTCAGATCCATCGTCCCGGCGTCACGCAATCCTATGAGGCCGTGTTCAGCTCGCGCAAGGTTGCAGTCTAAGATGGTGGCTCTAGACCTTCATTGCGATGATTTGTTTGCCCTGTACCGCAGCGCCCTGCCGGAGCTGGATCTGGTCGAGCAGCTTGCCGCCGATGAGCCCTTTGTGTACCAACTCTTCGGTCAAGATCGCCGGGCGATGCTGCAGCATGCGGCCTTTCGCCCAGAGCTTATGGAAGCTTTGCTTAAGATGCAGTACGAAAGCCAATGCCACACCTGGCGCCAGACGGCGCCAACAGCTCGCTATGTGGTCGTCAGGAACGCTGGGATTGCTATCGGACGGGTTGTCATCGACCAGACACCGGCTGGCATTCATTTAGTCGATATTAGCTTGCTGCCCCTTGCTCGCGGGCGCGGCATCGGCGGCGCCTTGTTGGATGGTTTAGCGGCGGTGGCCGCGGCGCGCGGCCTGCCGATTCAGGCCCAGGTTGCTGCCGACAACCCAGCCTTAAATCTCTACCTGCGTAAGGGTTTCGTGGTTGAGGATCGGTCGCAGTTTTACTATAAAATAGCCTTGCATCATCGCGCCTAGATTAGGCGGCGCCGGGATGCCTTGTTGCCAAATGACTGAGGCCCTTACCATGCTGCCCAGCTACGAAGTCTTAAAGAGCCTGCTGCATCAGGAATTCCTCATGACCGACGAGGCTGGGGCGGGACCTAGACAGCGCTGTCAGCTCGTCGCCATCAGCGACCGGCGGCTCGCGGCCGCTTTTGAAACTTTTAGCCTGAGCTTTCAAGGGCTGGACTTTGCCGCGCTCACCCAAGGCCTTTATACCTTTGAACACAGCACCATCGGGGCCTGCCAGCTGTTTGTCACGCCGCGTGAGCTTGGTCGTGACAAGAAGGTGGTTTTCGATGCTGTTTTTAATCGGCATGTCGTACCCTGAGCCTCAAAAAACGTAGGCGTCGTGCAGCGTTTATGCAGGGTTCAAAAAAACACTCATTAGATGTTCATAGATTGTGACGTTAATACCTTAAGATGCTCCACCACCGAAGCTCCTAAAGCCTGTGGGTGATAGCCGCCCTCTAAACAACTGACGATACGCCCTTGGCAGGCATGCGCTGCAGCGTCACAAACCAGTTTAGTCATGGCCCCAAAGTCCTCTGCCTCTAACCCGAGATTGCCGACCGGATCAAGCCGGTGCGCGTCAAATCCAGCGCTGATGATGATTAAGTCGGGCTTTGTGACAGCTAGCGACCGTTCCAAACCATCCGCGAATAATTGCAGATAAGCCTGTCTGCCTGTGCCGTATTCGACCGGTACATTGATCGTCGCGCCGCGGCCTTTGCCGCTCCCAACCTCATCCGCGGCACCGGTGCCAGGGTAAAACGGTGGTGCGCGATGGATGCTATAAAACACGACATCTGCGCGTTCATAAAAGACATCCTGCGTCCCGTTGCCGTGATGCACATCCCAGTCGACGATCAGGATGCGGCCAGCCTGATGGACCCGGCGCGCCTGTTCAGCCGCTAGGGCGACATTGTTGAAGAGGCAAAAGCCCATGCTTCGACTGGGTGTTGCATGGTGACCCGGGGGTCTGATGAGGCATAGCGCCTCGCGGTGCTTGCCGCTCATGACCGCATCAACCGCGGCTACAACCGTCCCCGCAGCGGCAAGTGCCACGTCGTAGGATGCCGCTGATACCACTGTATCGGCATCAAGGTGGCCGCCGCCTGCAGCCGCAACGGTCTGGGCCTTTTGTGCGACGTCGGCGGCGTGGACGTGGAGCAAGTCTTTGGCTGCAAGGACACTCACTGGTCCACTGGTGCAGCGATCCAACAGGCCACTGGCCGTCAAAGCCGCGTCGATGGCAGCAAGACGTGCTGCGTTTTCGGGGTGACGACCGGTGTCGTGCTGGGTAAATAATGTGTCACGAAAGATGATGGTCATGCTGCGTAGTACCGTACGAACAGCCCCCTTGCCTTAAGGACCTTTGTAGGGCATGTCGCCAAGGTAGTCGCCCTTGCCCACATCCACCCCGTTATGACGCAACACTGCGTAGGCAGTGGTGAGGTGGAAGTAGAAGTTAGGGATAGCATGTTGAACGGCGAACTCTGCGCCAGTGAGGTACTTGCCATTCCAGCGTGGGGTCGTCACGCGGCGCTCATCAGCACCAGCGAAGTCCTTGGCGCTGAAAGTACGTAAATAGGTGGTTACTTGCTCAATACGTGCCTTTAGCTCGGCGACCGTCTTCTCCTTGTCGTCGTGGGTTGGCGCCTCCTTGCCGGTCAGGCGAGCGGCGGCAAACTTAGCGGTGTCGCAGGCGATCTGAACCTGGCGCACGAGGTTGAATTGGTCTGGAGCCAAACGCGACTGCAGCAACACCTCGGCGTCAAATTTTTTGCCGCCAGCATAGGCCTCGCCCTTATCCAAAATGCGGCTAAGGTTGTTTAACATCTTGGTGAACTGGACGACTGTGACATCATAAAGCATCGCATTCTCCTGGTGTATTCTGGTTGGTCCGACGGACTCGGCTATCTTCGGCTATCTAGGGCTTTATGCCAGCTTTTATTTCGCAACTGCTGCGCGCGCTGGCATCACCACACTGCGCAGTTGCTCTTCCAGAGACAACCAGCCTTGGCATAGCTCCGCATCTAATCCCATTCCCGACAAGACCTCGTACATCAGGACCTGCCGCCTACCGAAATGCGGTGGGCGGAGTTTAAGGTCAAGATGGGCCGCACCGAGAGCTTTGCCACGGTAAAGCCGAGGGCCGCCAAGCATGCCGGTGGCAAAGGCGATCTGCTGCTCGGTGATGTGCGCAATGTCTTTACCAAAGAAGAAGTGGCCGATGATCATGTCGCTAAATGCACGCTGGTAGAACTCGGTGAGGGCGGCGCGGATAAAGTCGGCGCCGATTTGCTCATAGAGCGTCTTCTTGTCAGGGCGCGGCGTCCCGTCTGCGGTCATGGCGCAAGATCCGCCGCCTTACTCAGGGCCACATCGAGCGCTTGATCGTGGCCGGCGGTGAAGATATGCGGTGGATCGCTGGCAATGTCGGGATTCACGCCGCGCCCCGCCAGCGTCTGACCGCCGATATTGGCCGGTGTGACCAGTAGGTAGCGACTCGGGAGGACCTCAGCTGCTTGGACGGGGTTCATCTGCCCAGCACTGGCGTGGCCAACGATTACCGCGCGGTGCTGATGTTTAAGCAACCAGGCGAGGTTTTCCCGGCCGCCGCTGGTGCCGTGATCGATCAACACAACAAGTGGTTTAGTGTAGGGTGTGACCTGCGCGGCCGGCTGCGCCCCGGGGCCAGTCGGTGGCGACAAGAAGGCTTCGCTGTAGGTCAACCCGACTGCGCCGTAGTTGCCGCGAAGGTCCAGTACCATCGCGTCCGACCGCATCTGCGCCTGGGTGGCAAACTGCAGCAGGGCGGTGCGAAATGCTGGGTTTGAGCTCATCGGCAAGGCCAGATAGGCGATGCGCTTTTGCTTGCTGCTCAGGATCTTTTGGCCGTGGGTCACCTCGCGCAGCAGGCTGGTCTGCAGGCTGCTGAACTCCGTGGGCACGCTGATCGTCTTCGGTTTGCTCCAGGGCAAGCGCTGATACGTCACCTGTGCCACCGCATCCGGAGCGAGGCTTTGTAGACTGTCCACCGGGCTAAACGGCTGCCCGTTGACCTGCAGCAGCTCGTCTCCAGCCACTAGTCCAGCAACGGCGGCCGGGCCGTCGGTCATGACTCGGGTGATAAACCAGTGCTTGCCGTGACGCTCGTACCAAGCGCCGATGTGGCGCAGTGGGGCGCCGTCAAGCTGGCCGCTAAAGGCCGAAAGGTAGGTCCAATAGCGCTGCTCACCGGCGCTGAGGAGCTCGACGCGACCAACGTCGAGTTTTGCCAGCAGTTGCTCCAGGGCCAATTGCACTTGAGCTTCGCCGGTCTTAGCGCCGTGCTCGAGCAGCTCCTGGCGCATCTTGCCGGCCTCGGTTGCCCAGGTTCCACCCGCTTTGGCCGACGCGCCGACCTGGGTCTGAACGGTCTGCACGGTAGCATCAAAAAGCCCCAGGCCACCGCTGTCTTGGGCGTGGCCAAGCGGCGTCCAGAGGAGGGTTCCCAAGAGCAAGGTCGTGGCGATAGGTCGTGTACGCATCATCGTCCTTTTCTAGCCCATGGTGGGCTCGGGCGCCATTCTAATTGGGCGACTGGCGGAGTTTGTGGTTAAATCAGGCCGACGTCGCTTACCCGAGAGGACCGATGCACGACCAGTTCATGATGCAGCAGTGGCGCGAGACAGGGCAGTTGCTCAAGGGGCATGGCCGGACCTTGGTGGCGCTGGTGCTGCTGCTGGTTGGCCCCCTTCTTTGCCTTGATGCCTTGGCGGTACTGGTCCTTGGTCTTGCACCCGATGATGCCGACAAGGGCATCGGCTTGCTGAACGTGCTGCTGATGCCGGTGCTCAATGGGTGCATCGTCTGGATCTTGCACCGCGGCTACCAGGGAGAGCGGCCGTCTTTATGGGCTGCGCTGCAGGCAGCGACGACATACTGGTCGCGGCTGTTTGTCGCCTATGTCGGGGTCAGTTTAATCACGCTGGCCTGGTTGGTCGCAACCGTGCTCCCTGCCTATATCGGTATGGCGATGTTTAAAATCCAGCAGCCCTACCTGCTGATACCCTTTGGTCTCGTAGGACTGGTGCTGGCTCTGCCGCGCTTTGCCTTCATCGATCCGGTGGTGGTCATCGAGGGCTTGAGCCCGTTCTACGCTCGCCAGCGCAGCGCGGCCCTGGTCAAGTCGCGGCGCTGGACGGTGCTTGGCTGCGGTGCGGTGGCCTATGCCCTGCCGCTTTGCTTGGAGCTGGCTGGCGAAGGCTTGCCTGACCTTCTCGGCCTTGACGCGCGCAGCACCGGCCTGGCGCTGAGCTTGTCGGTAGGTCTGGCCTCGGCCTTGCTCTATGTGGTGCCGATCGTGTTTTTTTATACCTACTACCGCGCGCTGGCTGTGACGCCTGCCGCAATCGAACCGAAGGAGCAGTTATGAGCAGCCGTCTTGAGAGCGATTCCCTGGGCCAGATCGAGGTCGATGCCAGTAAGTACTGGGGTGCCCAGACGCAGCGTTCCTTACAGAATTTCAAAATCGGCGGGCATCGCTTCTCTCGCGGCATGATCAAGGCCTTTGGTCTGGTAAAAAAGGCGGCGGCGCTGACCAACCAGGAGCTGGGTAAGCTGTCCGCCGCCAAGTGCGAGCTAATCGTCAAGGCCTGCGACGAGGTTATTGACGGCAAGCTCGACGAGCACTTCCCCTTGGTCGTTTGGCAGACCGGCAGCGGTACGCAAAGCAATATGAACGCCAATGAGGTCATCTCCAACCGGGCCATCGAGTTGGCTGGCGGCAAGGTCGGCTCGAAGCAGCCGATTCATCCAAACGATGACGTCAATATGTCGCAGTCGTCCAATGATGCCTTTCCCACCTTTATGCACGTCGCCGCCGTGAGCGACTTTAAGACACGCCTGTTGCCGGAGCTGGTGGCGCTGCGTTTAGCCCTGCAAAAGAAGGCCGATGAGTTTAAAGACATCGTCAAGATCGGGCGCACGCATTTGATGGATGCGACGCCGTTGACCTTAGGCCAGGAATTCTCTGGTTACGGCGCGCAGCTGGAGTTCGCTGAAAAGAAAGTCGGCGAGGCGGTGGATGGTCTTTACGATTTGGCGCTCGGTGGTAGCGCCGTGGGCACGGGCCTTAACACGCATCCGGATTACGCTGTGAAAGTCGCGGCCAAGCTAGCGCAACTGACCGGTTATAGTTTTCGCACGGCGCCAAATAAGTTTGCCGCCCTTGCCGCCCATGATGCTGTGGTCGCCGCGAGCGGAGCTTTGCGGGTATTAGCCGTCGCTTGCATGAAGATCGCCAGCGACATCCGTCTGCTCGGCAGTGGACCGCGCAGTGGTATCGGTGAACTGATCCTACCGGCAAATGAGCCGGGCAGCTCCATCATGCCCGGAAAGGTGAATCCAACGCAGTGCGAAGCCTTAACCATGGTCGCCTGCCAGGTCATGGGTAACGACGTGACGATCGGCGTGGCTGGAAGCAACGGCCACTTTGAACTCAACGTGTTCAAACCGGTGATGATCCACAACCTGCTCGAATCGACGCGGTTGCTGGCCGACGCGATGAACAGCTTCAACCACAATTGCGTCGTCGGCATCGAAGCCAACCGCGACATGATCAAGCGGCACGTCGATCAATCGTTGATGCTGGTGACCGCCTTGAATCCGGTCATCGGCTATGACAACGCCGCCAAAGTGGCGAAGAAAGCTTATCAGGAGAACACCACACTGAAGGAAGCTGCGACTAAACTCGGCCTCATCAGCGCTGCTGACTTCGACAAATTCGTTCGCCCCGAAGATATGGTCCGCCCGACATAGTCAAAAACAAACAACAGTGGCCCAGGTGTTGCACAGCGACCTGGGCCACAGTGCAGTTACTTGATTTTGGCTTCTTTGAAGATGACGTGCTTTTTCACGACTGGATCGAACTTCTTCAGCTCGAGTTTGTCGCGGCCTTTTTTGCGGCGCGTCGTATAGAAATAGCCGGTCTCAGCGCTGGAGACGAGACGGATTAGCTCGCGATTCTGCTTCTTTGCCATGGGGCTCTCCTTGGTCCAATAATCTACGGCTGCCTATCTAACAGGCCAACCGCTTTAAACTCAAGCAAATTCCCTGAGATAGCCGCGAATAACCAAGCTATCCCGTTGATATGACCGAGGTAAAAATAATCTTTAAACTTTGCATCCGGACTTGCCGATAAACCGGATAACGAGCGGGGATGTCCCGTTGGTTGCGACAAGTTGGGGAGCAAATCATGCGCCGTCAGATTTATCTTGCCGGATTTACTGTGGTTCTATACGTCGTGGCGAGTTGCAGCCAGGCGCCGCAGACGCGCCAGTCGTCGGTGGGTGAAGCGGTTGCCGGCACCATCGCGAGCTCCTCTACCGGCACGACAGCCAACGGCGCGGGAACCACGGTGGGCAACGGTGGTGGCACAGGCGGGTCTGCTAACGCCGTGCCAAACACCTCCGGAGGCGGAGGTCCCGGCGTCGGTGCGAACGGCAGCGGTGCTGGTACAGGAGCTGGAACAGGCGTGGGCAACGGCGCTGGAACAGGCGCTGGCAACGGTGCTGGTACAGGCGCTGGTACAGGCGCTGGTACAGGCGCTGGTACCATTGGTGCAACCAACGGCAGCATTGGTGGTGCGCCCATCGGCTCGAAGACGCTCGAGCAATGTCAGGCTGCCAATCAAGCTTGGCGTGCAGTGGTTAACGGCGGTGCTCAGCCGAGTGATTGTGTCGATGGCTTGGTGAGCTGGTGCTGCACCAGAGATGAAATCAAGAACCACTTTCCCACCATGGCCGCCGAGCTCGAAGCGCGCTTTCAAAAGTACATCGATACCAACGGCGAGGTCCTCTACGCTTGCTCGGTGAATGCGCAAATGGCGTATTCATTTAGCATGGCGAAGATCGTCGCTGGCACGACAATCTATGACGTCATCACCGTGTCAAACGTCTTTCCGACGGTGCCGGCGGCCTCAACTCCAGCCAATTCGCCCATGTGTCCGGCTGTGACGACGTCTTCTTTGGTAAAGATGTCGCTGAATCTTAACTCCCTGAGCGAGTAGTCTGCAGCGAAGACTGTTGGTCCGGCTAGGCTTTATTTAGCGATTGGACGATTGGACGATTTGACGTTCCGCCGGCTGCGGGGTAGTCTTCGGCTATGTCTGATCTTTATTTAAAACAACTGAGTGTCGGACCGATGGCTAACTTCGCTTACCTGGTCGGTTCGCGTAGCGCCAAGCAGTGTCTGGCTGTTGACCCTGCTTGGGACGTGCCGGCTATTCGGGCCGCCGCCGAGGCCGACGGCATGGAGGTGGTAGGGGCACTCGTCAGCCATTACCATCCAGATCACTGTGGTGGGCACCTGTGGGGACATGATATCCAGGGCGTTGCCGAGCTGGTCGCTGATAAGCCATTGCCGATCTATGTCCAGCAAGACGAGATGGCGGGCATCATGCAAGTGACGGGCCTGTCGCGAGGTGACTTTAAGCCCTGCGTCAGCGGCGACAAAGTCACCGTCGGTGGGGTCGATATCACCCTGATCCATACGCCTGGGCACACCCCGGGCAGCCAGTGCTTTCTCTGCCAGGGCAACCTGATTTCCGGTGATACGTTGTTTATCACCGGCTGCGGTCGAGTCGATCTGCCAGGCGGCAATGCCGATCAGCTTTACGATAGCTTAACCAATAAAATTGCCAAGCTTCCTGACGAGACCGTGGTCTATCCCGGCCATCATTATGATCCTGCAACGCATGCCACCCTCGCCAAGATGAAGACCACCAACCCCTATCTTCAGGCCAATTCCGTCGCCGCATGGCGCCAGCTGCGGGGATAATGCATGCGGTTTATGCCGATGGTGTGGTGGGCTTTCTGCGTCCTTTTGCTCGCACACACGTCGCCAGCCGCAGCACTCAATCTCAATGCGCTACGCGCTTCACTCTTTAAGATTCAGGTCATCGCCGATGAGCCGAGTCTGACCGAACCATGGAAGCGCTTGCCATCCGCGCATAGCTCTGGCACCGGTTTTTATATCGGTGAAGGCCGCATCCTCACCAACGCGCATGTCGTGGCGAACGCCTCGTTTGTCACCGTCCTGCGCGATGGCGATGCTGCCCCTATGGCGGCTCGGGTGCGTTTTATCGCTCATGATTGTGATCTGGCGGTGCTGGAAGCGGTGGACCCCGAAGGGATCAAGGCCGTCCTAAAGCTGGAGCCGATGTCCTTTGGCTCTCTGCCAAAGCTCCGCTCCCCGGTATCGACCATCGGCTTTCCGGCGGGCGGGGAGCAGCTGTCGATCACCGAAGGCATCGTCTCGCGGATCAGCTACCATCGCTATATCCACCATGCCAATGCCCGCCACCTGCTGGTGCAAGTCGACTCGGCGATCAATCCAGGCAACAGCGGTGGGCCGGTCGTCCAAGGTCGGCAGGTGATCGGCGTCGCCTTTCAATCCATCAGCCAGGCGCAGAGCACCGGATATATTATCCCGACGCCGGTGGTGCGGCGGTTTTTGCGCGATATCGCCAACGGCCGTTACGAAGGGCATCCTGATGATGGATTGACGACCATGGACGGCGCCTTGCTCAACCCATCAACAGCGGCGTTTTATGGATTGAGCCCCGACAGCGGTGGCGTCACCGTGGCCTTTGTCAGTGCCTGGGCGCCAACCGCCACACTGATTCGACCTGGAGATATCCTGCTGACCATCGATGATCAGCCGATCGGTGTTGATGCTAAGGTGAGCTATAGCGGCGAGCGCGTCGACTTTCGGACGCTCTTTGATTTAAAGCTGATGGGTGACAAGGTCGTCTTTCAAGTTCTGCGCGGCGGGCAAAACCTGAAGATCGAGGTCCCCGTTAAACCGTCTTTGCCGCATCACGCAACGGATCACATCTACGCCAAGCATCCGCGCTATTTTGTCTATGCTGGCCTCGTGTTTACGGTCCTGTCGCGCAACTACCTGCAAACCTGGGGCGACCGCTGGTATCGTGATGCACCGTTGCTGCTGCGTTACCTCGAAGGCGACGCCGTCTACCTGCCTGACTTTGCCGCCAACCGCGACATCATCGTCCTCGCCAAGCGCTTACCCGACGGGGTGAATGCCTATGTCCCAAACCAGCTGTTTGGCGTCGTTCGTGCTGTGGACGGCAAAGCTATTCTTAGTATGGAAGATCTCGTCCAGGCCTTAAGCACGGGCACTGGCGAATTTGCCACCATTCAATTCTTTGGCAATCAAGATCAGATCGTCCTTGATCGTGCCAAAGTGCTTAGCCGCAATGCCATCATCAACGCCAAATACGGGGTCGTACCGGACCGCTGGCTGAACGGGTCCAGCGATGACGGTGCTCTGCATGGCGCTGAAGGGGAGGGACGCCCTTGAGGTTGTGGCTTGGCATTTTCTTGCTGTTACTTGCCTGTGGCGAGTCGGGCGCTTTCGCCGCCGCGTCCATCCGCTACGAGGACCAGGTGGTGCGCCTGCATGTGTCTAAGCGCGAGGTTGATCCGAGTTCGCCGTGGCAGAGCGAGGATACAGTGCAGCAGGAATTCCTCGGGGTGGTCTTGCCCAACGGCGAGATTTTGACCACGGCGAACTCGGTGGCAAACGCGATCTTCATCGAGATGCAGCGCTTTGGCAGTACCGAGCGCGGCGAAGCCAGCCTGGTGTTCGTCGACTACGAAGTCAACTTGGCGCTGGTAAAACCAGTCGCGACAGCGCAGCTTTTGGCAACCAAGGCGGTCACCTTGGGTGAGGACGTCGCCATGGATGAAAGCGTCGAGATCTTTAAAGGTCGTGATGCTTATCAACTTAGCCGTCTGCCGGCTAGCCTCCAGGAGGTGGCCGTCACCTCTGCGGCGACGAGTGCTTATGGATTGATCTCCTATGCGTTAAAAGTGCAGCAAAGCGGTCTGGGCTGGTCCGAGCCGGTGTTTTTACGCGGCAAGCTGGTCGGCCTCACGACTGGGCAGGACCAAAATTTCGTGCAAGCGGCCCCGATGCTGCTCATCCGCCACTTCCTCAGCGACCATCACGACCAATCGTACCGTGGCTTTCCCGCCATGGGCGTGCAGCTTGAACCGTTGCTATCACCGGATACCAGGCGTCTCATCGGTGCCGCTTCGGCCTCTGGCGGCGTCCGGGTCGCCGAGGTTTTTGCCAACAGCCCTTTTCTTGGCAAACTACAGGTCAACGATGTCGTCCTTGCCGTCGCTGGTGTAGCCGTCAGCGAGCAGGGCTTTGTAACGCATCCGACGTGGGGTAAAATCCACCTCAAGTATTTGCTCAACCAGCACTTTGGTGGCGATGAAATGGTGCTTAAGGGGCTGCGCCAGGGGCGCGAATTCACGGTTCAAGCACCGCTGCAACGCTTTGATTCCAACCGTGCGCCGGTGGTCACCTACAGCTACGGCGAGCCACAGCCGCACCTGATCTTTGCTGGTTTGGTGTTTCAAGAATTGTCACAGGATTACCTTAAGCAGTGGGGTAAGGATTGGCGTGACATTGCGCCTAGTGACCTGTTGTTTACGCTTAACTTCGCCAACAAGGTCACGGCCAAGCCGAACACCCGGAGCATCTTCCTAGCGCGTGTGCTCGCCGACCCGTTTAACCGCGGCTACACTGAGCTGCGCCATAAGCTGGTGGCAAGTGTCAACGGTCGCCCCATTGCCGCGCTGAGCGACTTGCGTGCTGCCTTGGACAGGCCGGTGCGAATGAATGGCAAGGACTACGCCCGCATTCAATTTGCTCCGGTGGGTGAGGAGGTGATCCTCGGTATGGATGGACTAGCCGAGGCACAGGCGCGGATGGCGCGGACTTATGAGATTAAGACAGCGGCGTCGTTCTACGGGACGCATTAGTGCTGCTTGCTGTCAGCCCGTTTCAGTCGCTGAATCGCGGCGGTATATCGCAAGGTCGTGATGCAAGCGATAACCGATAGATTCTATGAGAGATTTTATCACATTTTTTTGATTAGTCGAACTAACCTGCGTGACCGGAGCGTGTGGTCAAAGGCGTTTTAATTTATTCTCCTCGCGGCATTATAACTAAACAATATTAAAGATAAAAGCGATGCCACTTGGATATGGGTAAAGTTTCTTCGTCCTGGTGCCGATAGGCTAGTTGAGATTAATGGGCCAAGACACATCCATCGTCCGGGAGTCATTATGACCAAGGGTAGCATGATCAAATCGCTCGTCCCTGTCTCTTTCGCGGTGGTCTTGGTGGCGTTTCTGAATAACTGTGGCGGTACAACGCCCGCAACCAAGGCGTCGCAGCGGCAGGCTCCGCAAGGAGCCAATCAGGTAGGCGTTGGCACATGCCCTACGGCGCAGCTCAACTTGGCAGCGACCCCGAATTATACGGACACGATCCAAGCCTTTTTGGCGGCAAAATGCGCCACCTGTCATAGTGTGACGAAACCACTACTCAACACCTATGCGGCGGCCGTGGCTGGAGCGCAGGCGAGCTTAGCTGACATTCAATCAGGTAAGATGCCCATTGGCAGCACCTTGAGCGCCACGGAAAAAGCAGCCTTTGCCGCTTGGGTAGCCGCTGGCACGCCGCAATCCGCGGCGGCTGCGACGCCGATCGTGACACCTAGCGTCGGTTCCGGAGCTGCTGCAGGCACTGGCACCTCCGTCGGAACCTCCAATGTTAGTGGATCAGGGTCTGGCAGCACGGCTGCTGTGACTCCCAGTGCCCCACCCGCAGCTGCGACGCCGGCAACCTGTGTTCCAGCAAATGGTGGGATGCAACCCGGCTCCACTGCGGTTCCAGTGAGCGCCGGTGGTGATCCGCAGGCGCCCGTCACAGCACCGGCACCGGCATCTACACCAATTCTTGCACCCCAGGCTAGGTCTGCACCGGCGTCAGTGCTACCAGACCCAACAACTCCAGCACCAACAACTCCAGCACCAACAACTCCAGCACCAACAACTCCACCAGCACCACCAGCACCACCGGCACCACCGGCACCAACAACTCCAGCACCAGCGATCACTTACACCAACACGATTCAAGCCTATCTAAGCGGGCATTGCGCCGGGTGCCACGGCGGTACTTCGCCTCGGCTTGACACCTATGCGAATGCTAAAGCCAATGCAGCCAGCGCCTACTCTTCGATGGTGGCAAAGAGGATGCCGAAAGGCGGTGCTGCAGCCTCGGCGACGGAATTGGCCAATTTCCAAGCCTGGATCACGGCTGGTGAACCTCAGTAACAAGAGCTCACCATCGTCCACCTTCAGACCACCTAAGGTGGACGGTGTTTACGAGGCGAGCGTCGTCACTTCGGGGCTCGACTCGTCCAAGCCTAGCTCTAACCAGCGGGCATTGAGCGAGACGATTTGCGGATCGCTGACTCCAAACCGCTGTCTGAGCTCTTCCACATAGATACTTAGCTCCTGTGTTGCCGCCTTCGGCAGCGTCAGGTTTGGATGCAGCTGCCCTTTGATGAATATGTGCGCATCGAGTAGCAGGCACAGCGTATTTGGTTCCGCTTCGGCGCGAGCTAGCCACTGGTAGAGCGCTGCCAAGGTCTCCTGTAGCTGGCCCAGGTCACTGTTGTCGCAGGCGCGAGCTAGTCCAGCCAAGGCATCAGTGCCCTTGATTTGGACCAGTGGTATTTTTGCGATCTGTGAGCGTTGCCCAGCTCGACACAAGAAGGCCAAAAAGTCGCGCCTTTGGGCCTGGGTATGGCGATGGTAGTCGGTCGTCGAAAGCACCAGCCAGGCCTCTTCAAAGCGCGGGTCATACGGCGACAAAGCGACGACCTTGAGGCGGGCGATGTCGCGCAGGGCGATCTTATCGATCTGGGCATGGTGGAGAACCTGACTGGGGTAGCCGATGGCTTGGACTGCATTCAGCAGCTCTTGCTTTAGTTCATGGTCGGAGTTGGTGATGCGCTCATGTACGGCCAGGATGAGCGAAAGTGCATTGTCCTTTTCGCGGAATCCGCGCCACGCCACGCTGCTGATCTGGGCTAAGACCTGGGCGATATCGGCGGCGCTTTGGGCATTGTTTAGCTGCAGCGTCAGCAGTCGGTGAATGCGGTTGCTGGCCTCGCTTGGCTCGAAATCAAACAGCGCTTGGCGCATCGTATCAAGGTCGAAGTAGCGCTGTAGCCGGGGAATGAGCTGCTCGAAACGTACGATGAACATCAGAACTTGCACTCCTCCCGCCCCGCCCAGCGGAATCGGGCAGGGTTCGAGCACCGAGTGCATCGCTGGTGCTTCCTGCAGCAGGCGTTCACGCGCCTGGGGGCCGAGCCAGACAAAGTTGCCGATGCCGCCGTGTTTAGCCAGGTAGTCGAGCATCGCGTGGCGCAGCGGCATAGGTAGCGTCGCGATTTGCACATCGTAGCGAGCACGGTTTGCCGTTTGGGTCATATGCTGGTCGATCCAGTCGAAGTCAAAATGAAAGAACCACTGGTTGCGCTGAATCAGCGATGTAATATTGACCTTATCCACCGCTTGCGCCAGACCAGGGTCGACGATCGGCAGCAGTGAGACCAGGCCTTTGATGCGCCGCTCGACCAGCGGGCCGGCATCGAGGTAGAGGCAGGCAAACATCTTTAGAGCATCGATACAGGGCCTTAGCGCCGGCTCGGGATCGATGGCGCCGAAGACTAGATTTGAGGCGGCACTGCTGTGCAACTCCAGTGGGCCGAGCACGGCATTGACGCAGCGTTGGATTTCTTCGCTGCGGATTTGCAAGATGGATGCTGGCAAAACCGCCCGCAGCTGCGTCCCTGGATCATGGTCGATCATGAAATTAGCCGTTTTCAGGCCGATCGTCGCTGCCCAGTTGTGGCGTTGATCTGCGTAGCGAGTGAGAAAACGCAGGGCTGACGCTGGAGCAAGCTTGGCACTCAGTAGGCTTTGATGCTGCTCGCGGGAGACTGCGCGGAGGCCGTCCAGGCTGAAGTACATGCAGCCAAACCAGCTAAACGAGAACACCGTGAGGATACGGCTGATTAAGTTGCTGTCCTCGTGGCCTGAGAGCGACCATGCGAGGTTTAGGCCGAGGCTTGCCATGGCCCCGAGGGCCGCTATCATCAGGGCCTTGCGCCTGGCACCTTGCTCAGGTCCTGCTGGTAGTCGCAGCCTGATGGAACCCAGGATGCTTTGCGGATCAAGACGCAGCGTCTTGATCTGACCAAAAGCCAGGGCCATCAGCAGCGGGCCGAGGCTTAGGATGATCTCGCGGGCCAGTAAGGTCACCTGGTGAAATGTTGCTAAAGGCACCCAGGTCTGCGCTAGAAAGCCAAAGCCGCCAACCAGCACCAAGGCGCCAGATGCGACGCGCTGCGGTAGTTGGGTCCATAATCCACTGATCTTTAGCAGCTGGCCAATGAAGAAGAAGTACGCGTAGACATAGGCCGCCTGTCCGCCCAGAAATAGAGCAAAATAGCTGGTTTCACTGAGATGGTGGACGCTGTGGTTGACGTCGATGGCCGCCGAAAAGGCCAGTGCTGCCGATCCCGCGGCGCTGGCGATGCGGGCTGATTGGGGTTGAATCGTCGCAGAAAAGCTACTGATAATGGCGGCGCTGCTAAACATCATGGTCAGGCCGAGCATGACACAGGTAGCATAAGGTAGCTCACCGCTGAACAGCGCACCTAAAAAGCCGCCACCAGCTGCCAGCTGCAAGCCTAGCATCAAGCTAAGCACTGCGGCCATGGAGCTCATGGTCACTTTTGGATGGGCAGGTCTTATTGCGGGCATGCAGCACCTTTATCAGCCAGTCGGACTACATCACGAACACTTCGAACCCTTCGAGCACCTCGAACACCCCTAGGACTAGGATGCCGCATGGACCTCCGGTCGCACGGCTCTAAGCGGTATTTCGACGGTAAAGCGGGTCCCGACATGAAGCTTGCTGGTGACGCTCATCGTACCGTTCATGTCTTGGACGATGCCGTAGCACAGGGCTAGGCCGAGGCCGGTGCCTTCGCCGGGATCCTTGGTGGTGAAGAACGGGTCGAAGATGCGCGGTAGATGTTCAGGTGAAATGCCAACTCCATTATCAGCGACCGCATAGACACCGTAGATTTGATTGTTTGCATCGACTCGGGTGGAGGCTTTGATGCTGACGGTGCCGCCGCCTGGTAAGGCTTGGATGGCGTTTTGAATGAGGTTGAGAAAGACCTGGATAATGCGGTTGCGGTCTGTCACCAGGAGGTGCTCGTTGCCGTCGAAGTCTTCCTTAAGGTGGATGCTGCCGGCCTTTTGGATCGCCGCGCGGCTAAAGCGCATCGCCGTGCGGATGGCATCTAGCGTGTTGATCTCGGGCAGTTTGGATTTGGGTGTTTCAAGGGGGTTTTGCCGGGCAAAATCGAGCAAACCTTGAACGATCTGCTTGCAACGCTGGGTCGCGGCTTCGATCTCAACGACGTCCTGATAGTGCGAGCTATTCTTGTCCATCTCGCGCAGCAGCATCTGCGAAAAGATCAGGATGCCGCCAAGTGGATTATTGATTTCGTGGGCCACGCCGCCGGCCAGAAGGCCGATGGAGGCGAGCTTGTCTTGCTGTGCTAACTGACTTTGCATCTTTTTAGCTTCGGTGCGGTCGCGGTAGACGTGGACGACACCGTCTTTGACGCCGTTGGCATCCAGAAGTGGCTGGGCCGTAACCTCATAGAAGCGTTCACCGCGCACACCGGCCAGCTCAAAGGAACTATTAGCGGTGCTGCTCGCCTGTTTCTTCAGTTGGCATCCGGTGCAGGGGGACTTGCGGCCGGCAAAGACCTCAAAACATTTGCGGCCGACGATGTCTTTGACGGCAGCTTTGCCGAGCCGGGCGACGGCGAGGTTGGCCTTGCTCACGACGAAGTCGTTGCCGATGATCATCAGCGGATCGACCAAGGCGTCGATCGTGGACATCCACTGGCGCTTTAAGTCCTCGACGAATTTCAGCAGGTCGCCCTCGCTGCTGAGTGGCTGTGCCGTCGGCAGGGCAACTTTAGCTTTTGCCGGCATAGCTTTCGGCTTTTTCGTAATGGGCGCGCGTACGGTCCTTTTCACGGGCATGAAGATCCTCAAGTCGGGAGGAGTGATATCCGTCTCTACCTGGGATGTTTCGGAGCTTTGCCAAAAAAGTTGAGGCCCTGGCTGCCGCTTCGGGCTGGCCAGGGCCAATCAATCGGGAGCTAACTAATTTAAGCGCTAGTGGGCAAAGGCCAACTCGGCGCTACCGACTTCGGTTTCGGTGATTTTACGCAATTTCTCAAATAGCTCGTCTTGGTCTTTGACGTTGTCGCCTGGTTGGCGCCAGACCAGTGCGTGCATCAACACGGTATCCATGTGCTCGACTGGGACGATGGTCACCTCTTTGAGGATCTGCTTCGGCAGCTCGAGGATGTCCTGCTCGTTGTCCTTCGGGATCAGGACCTTTTTGATCCCGCCGCGATGCGCCGCAATGATCTTCTCTTTGAGTCCACCGATCGGTAGCACCCGGCCGCGCAGAGTGATCTCACCGGTCATCGCCACGTCTTTGCTGATGGGGCGATTGGTCAAAGCGCTGGTCAATGCGGTCGCCATGGCGATCCCGGCGGATGGGCCATCCTTTGGGATGGCACCCTCTGGCACGTGAATATGGATATCGATCTTGGCGTAGAAGTCGTCATCAAGGCTGAGGAACTTAGACCGCGAACGGACGTAGCTAAGCGCAGCTTGTGCCGACTCCTGCATGACTTCGCCGAGTTTGCCGGTGCACGTCAGTTTGCCCTTGCCGGGCAGGATCGAGACTTCGGCAACCAGCAGATCACCACCGACCTCGGTCCACGCTAGGCCGGTGCACAGGCCGATTTCGTGGTGCTGGTTGGTGAGGCCGATGCGAAAGCGGCGTGGTCCAAGGTATTTGTTGATGCTCTTTTCGGTGACGTTCTCAACGATTTTTAGATCGATGATGCCATCGGTCTTAACCTCGTTGGTATTGCCTTCGTGATACTTTTCCAGATGCTTGCGTGCCATCTTACGAAAGACCGAGCCAATCTCACGCTCCAGACTCCTCACGCCGGATTCCCGCGTGTAGTAGCGGACCAGCTCTTTGAGAGCACCAGGGCTGACGGTGACGCTACCCGTGGAAAGGCCGTTGGTCTTGATCTGCTTTGGCACCAGGTACTGTTTTGCGATCGCGCACTTCTCTTCTTCGGTGTAGCCGACCAGGCGGATGATTTCCATGCGGTCGAGAAGAGGCTTAGAGATCGTGTGCAGGCTGTTGGCGGTGGCCATAAACAAGACTTTAGATAAGTCGAAGTCGATATCAAGGTAGTGGTCAACAAAGGTCGTATTTTGCTCTGGATCGAGCACCTCGAGCAGAGCTGAGGTCGGGTCGCCGCGGAAGTCCTGGCTGAGCTTATCGATCTCATCGAGCAACACCACCGGGTTGGCACTGCCAGCCTTCTTTAAGGCGTTGATGATCTTGCCAGGCATAGATCCGATATAGGTGCGGCGATGGCCGCGAATCTCGGCCTCATCGCGCACGCCGCCGAGGGAAATGCGGACGAACTTGCGACCTGTGGCTTCAGCGATGCTCTTAGCCAGGGAGGTCTTGCCGACGCCAGGAGGTCCGGCGAGGCACAGGATGGGGCCCTTCATCTCGGTGACTAAAGTGCGCACTGAGAGAAATTCGAGGATGCGCTCTTTGACCTTCTCCAGGCCGAAATGATCGTTATCCAGGACCTTGCGGGCGAAGTTGATGTCGCGTTTCTCCGCGGTCAGTTCGTTCCATGGTAGAGACAACACCGTCTCGATGTAGTTGCGGACTACCGTCGCCTCCGCCGACATCGCCGACATATGCTTGAGTTTGCGCAGCTCTTTGGTGACTTTTTCGCGCGCCTCTTCGGACAGCTTCTTCTTCTTGATGAGGGTTTCGATCTCTTGGAGTTCGGCGCGGCCGTCGTCGCGGTCGCCTAGCTCCTTTTGGATCGCCGCCATCTGTTCGTTGAGGTAGTACTCCTTTTGCGTCTTTTCCATCTGCCGCTTGACGCGGGCGCGAATCTTTTTCTCGACGCGCATGATTTCGATTTCCGATTGGATAAAGCCGTACAGCTCCTCCAAGCGGATGCGCGGGTCGGTCTGCTCGAGCAGTCGCTGCTTGTCCTGTAGTTTTAAATTGGTCAAATGCGCCACGAGGGTGTCGGCGAGCTTGGATTCGTTCTCGATCTGGGCAATCGACAGCAGCATCTCTGGCGGAATGCGCTTGTTCAAGCGGACGTAATTATCGAAGGCCATCTTCACGGTGCGGGTGAGCGCTTCGTTCTCGACGCCGGACGATGCGGCTTCAACCAGCGGCTCGGCCTCGACCATAAAGTATTCTTCTGTTTGCAGGTAGTCGATCACCTTGGCGCGGCGTTGACCTTCGACCAGGACTTTGACCGTGCCGTCTGGCAGGCGCAGGAGCTGCAGGATGACCGAGATCGTGCCGACGCGGTAGATATCCTCGGCGCTTGGATCGTTGGTCTTGGCCTTGATCTGCGCTGCAAGGAGGATTTCCTTGTTTGCCGCCATGGCTTGCTCAAGGGCTTGAATCGATTTGTCGCGGCCTACAAAGAGAGGCACGACCGTCGACGGAAACACCAAGATATCGCGAAGGGGCAACAAGGGAATACGGACACGCTGCGATTTCGATGCTGGTTCAGTCGTCATACCAAAGCCTCCTGATCGGTCAACTAGCGCCGAATAAAGCAACTAACCCGCCGAAGGTCGAGACAAATTTTACTAGGTGGCGCTCCGAGTCATCTTATCGCATGTGCCAGGGGAAAGCCTAGAAACTTTGATATCGCTGAGTAAATTCTTTGTGGAGCTCGGTGAGGGGAAAAAATAGCTGAGGTTGGCTAGATTCGTGGCGAGATTCTTTTCGGGCTGCTGTGCAAAAAACAGTCAATAGAATGGGCCCGACCGACGGCGAACCGTCGCGGCGGACCCATTAGGCGTCGATGATGGACCTAGCTCTGGCTGCCGCCAGTGCCGAATTCCCGCTTCTCAAGGCCTTCTTTGCTGTTGGTCTCGGCTTCCGAGCGGTAGACGAGGATCGGATCCGCGTCGGCTACGATCACCTCTTCGGTGACGACGACCTCTTTCAGGTTCAGCTGCGAAGGCATTTCGTACATGACCTCGAGCATCGCCGTTTCCAGGATCGAACGCAGGCCGCGGGCGCCGGTCTTACGCTTGAGTGCTTCCTTCACCACGGCGCGTAGCGCACCGTCGGTAAACTTAAGCTCGACCGTTTCAAAATCAAACAGCTTTTTGAACTGCTTGACGATGGCGTTCTTCGGCTCCGTCAAGATCCGGATCAGCGCCGCCTCGTCGAGTTGGCCTAAGGAGCAAACGATCGGCACTCGACCGATGAACTCGGGAATCATGCCAAACTTCATCAAGTCTTCGGTCTGGACTTTAGACAGCAAGGCGCCGACATCTTTTTGCAGCTTGGAGCGGATTTCCGCGCCAAAACCCATGGAAGCCACCTCGATACGGCCCTGGATGATGTCCTCTAGTCCAGCAAAGGCGCCGCCGCAGATGAACAGGATGTTGGTCGTGTCGACCTGCAGGAACTCTTGCTGTGGGTGCTTACGACCACCGCGTGGCGGCACGTTGGCGATGGTCCCTTCGATGATCTTGAGGAGTGCTTGCTGCACACCCTCGCCGGAAACGTCGCGCGTGATCGATGGGTTCTCACCCTTGCGGGCGATCTTATCGATCTCATCGACGTAGGCGATACCGCGCTGCGCCAGCTCGACGTCGTAGTCGGCATTTTGCAGCAGGTTCAGGATGATGTTCTCGACATCCTCACCGACGTAGCCGGCCTCGGTGAGGTTGGTCGCATCGGAGATGGTGAAGGGAACATTCAGGATGCGCGCCAAAGTCTGGGCGAGCAGCGTCTTACCCGAACCGGTTGGACCGATCAGCAGAATGTTCGACTTCGACAGCTCGACCTCGTCGCCTTTGGCTTTGTGGTCGATGCGCTTGTAGTGGTTGTGCACCGCTACCGAGAGGATCTTTTTCGCTGATTCCTGGCCGATGATATAATCGTCGAGGACTTTCTTGATGTCCTTGGGATTGGGGATCTTGCCCGATGGACTGAGCAGCTCCTCCTTCTCGACTTCTTCGGCGATGATATCGTTACAAAGCTGAATGCATTCGTCACAGATGTAGACGTTCGGCCCGGCGATCAGCTTTTTGACCTCACGCTGCCCCTTGCCGCAAAAGCTACAGTGCAGCCCTGAGTCTTTGCCTGCCATGTGTCTGCTCCCCTCTCTTGCGCAACCATCTCTTTGGGTGCGGTGCCACCTCGGCACCTCACCTAAGCACTAGGAGTGCCTCACTCGGCCTTCTTTTTCTTCGCGGAAGGCGCGATTTCGTCGACGATACCATAATCCTTGGCCTGTTCGGCCGACAAAAAGTAATCCCTGTCGATGTCGTTGGCGATGACTTTTTCGCTCTTACCAGTATGAAAAGCCAGAAGCTCGATCATGCGTGCTTTGGTCTTGATAATCTCTTGGGCTTGAATCTCGATATCGGTCGCTTGACCGGTCGCTCCGCCGAGCGGTTGGTGGATCATGACGCGAGCATTGGGCAGAGCGTAGCGCTTGCCTTTGGTCCCTGCAGCGAGCAACCACGCACCCATCGAGGCACACTGGCCGACGCAGTAGGTCCGCACATCGGGACGGATAACCTGCATGGTGTCGTAGATCGCCATCCCAGCCGTGACCGAGCCTCCAGGCGAGTTGATATAAAAATGAATGTCTTTGTCCGGATCGGTGCTCTCTAAGAATAGCATCTGCGCCACGATTAGGTTGGCCACATCGTCGTAGACCGCCGAACCGAGGAAAATAATCCGGTCTTTGAGTAGCCGAGAGTAGATGTCATACGAGCGCTCGCCGCGGTTGGTTTGGTCGACAACAATTGGTACAAGTGGCATAAAACCCTTCCTCAATCAGCAGGTTAACCGTAGCCGTGCAGGTAGCCGCAAAGGCCCACACCGGCAGTCATTGCGCCCTATTTCGCGAACCTATAGGAATTCTTACTCTATTTTACCTGTTCAGCCAATACCTCTTCGGCTGCTTGCGAAAGCGGAACGGACCTACCATAGGGGGGATCGACGGGAGGGGGAAAACCTTTAGCGGGACAGGGCGTCCCGCTTCCGGCAGAGGGCTTAAAGGGCGGTTGGGATTTCTTTGACTTTGGCGCTTTTGATCAGTAATTCCAGGGCCAATTCGAACATTAAATTTTCCCGGACGCGGGGCTCGATATTTTTCCGGACCTGGACTTTTTGCTTGGCTTCGGTGATGCCGGATGAGGCCAAAACCTCGTCGAGGCGGGTGTTCACGTCAGCCGCGGTGACTTCGATCTTTTCCTTTTGGGCGACGTGCCACAGCAGCAGGGTGTTTTGGGTCCGCAGCTTGGCGGTCTCGAGCAGGCTCTGGCGCAGGTCGTTGTTGCGGAGAGCTTCCTTGCGCTTGGCCTCGGGATGCTGGGCCAATTCCTCCTGGATGATGCTGTCGATCACTTGATCGACCATCGCCGGCGGCACCTCAAAGGGCTGCGCCGACAGGATCTTGCTCAGTACCGCGGTCTCTAGCTTTTGCCGGCCGAGGTCCTTGGCCCGGTTGGCCAGGTGCTCTTCGACGTTTTTCTTCAGGACATCCGCGCTCTCGAGGCTCAGGTCCTTGGCAAATTCGTCATCCAGCGCTGGGATGTCGAGGTGCTTTAGGTCGTTGACGGTCACGGTGAAGGTCAGCGCTTTGCCTGCCAGGTCCTTGTCGCCGTAGGTCTCGGGCAAGGTGACGGGGCCGGTCTTGCTGGCCCCGATGGCGGTGCCGACGATCAGGTCTTCGAGTTCTGGGAACAGCTCACCGTCACCAAGCACCACGCTCATATTCTTGGTGTCGAGGCTCGCCAGCTCCTTGCCGTCCAAGGTGGCGCTGTGGCTGATGGCAGCCACCATGCCCTTGGCCGCGACTTGGCCAGGCTCGACCGGCCTAGTGCGGGCGTGGCTGCGGCGTAGGTTGGTTAGCTCGCGCTCGAGCGTTTCGACCTTGACGGTGTAGACCTCGGCATCGACTTCGACGCCTTTATAGTCGGCGATGGTGATCTCCGGCATGACGTCGACAACCGCGCTAAAGGCGAAGTCTTGGTTCTCGACCGGTGCGGCCTTGGCTTCGACCACCGGCGAGGCGATCGGCCGAAAGGTCTGCTCGCCAATGGCCTTGAACAAGTGGGTGTTGATCAGCGCTTCATGGACCTCGCCAGTGACAGAGCCGCCGTAGAATTTGCGGACGACTCCTAGCGGCGCCTTGCCTGGGCGAAAGCCCTGGATGCGTGCCCGCTGCTGCAATTTGCGATAAGCGTCTTGGAAGGCCTTGTTCACCTCATCCACCGAAACTTCGACGTGGACGCGGTACTGCACTGGGTTGAGCTGTTCGACGGTGGACTTCATGCCCCAGGCTCTCCTGTAAAAACCAAATGTTATCTGATGCTTGCTCGGTAACCGAGGTTGGCGGACGCTAGCAAACTAGGGCCATGGTGTCAAAAAGTATTTAAATGCTAAGATGCTGAAAGATCACCATAGGAGGGCCAGACATGGCAAAGCTGCGGATGCAGGTGTTGATTTTGGCGGTTTGTTTGACCGGCGTGGTCATGGCGAAACACTACGTCGGCAAGATCGCCGCACAGGCTGCTGCCGCAGACACCGGCAAAGCAGTGGACGAAGCAACTAGCGGACCAGGCGTCGTGCAGATGCCCTAAAGCCAGCCGTGGCGGGCCAGTCAGCTCGCTACATCAAGTTGGCTTTATACAACTCAGCCAACAGCTCGCAGTGGCGAGCAAAGTGCGCGATGTCCTTCTTGCTTGCCTTGAGGCCGACGCCGGTCGAGGTCTTCACCAGCTTGACCTCTTCGCCGACGTTTTGTAGCGAGGTGATGTCTTTGTCCCAGGTGGTCGTGACTTTGCCGGAGCGCTTGCCCTCTTTCGCCAGGTCGGGCAGCGGGATCGTTGAGGCATCATAAGGTGCTGAGAGCACCAGTTTTTCTAGGACGAGGATGATTTCGACCGCCTCAGTGGTGAGGTAGGCCTTCTTCGGATTGCCTTTGACGAAGGCGTTGATGAAGGTCACGACCTGGGTCAAGGCGGCGCGATTAGCCAAGACGAGCACCTGGTTTTTGTAAGCGTCCTGGCGTACCGAAAGCATTTTCTGCTTGATGAGGATGGCCAGGAGTTCCTTCAATTTTTGCGGATTTTCGTTGAACAGCTCGACTAATGCCTGCTCCATCGGCGCCCGGCGCAGCGTTGAGTCCTTGCCGTCTTTCTCGCCGTCTCGGTGCCACAGGAGGCCGATGACGTTGAGTTGGCGTAGCACCGCTTGGTAAGGGCGGCCCTTGTCCGCTGCCGGGCCGGCGGCGGCCCCGTTGCTCTCGAGGTTCTTGAGCCGGTCGTTGGTGGTGCGCAACCGCGACGACAAGGCCGACATCAAGCCGACGAACCATTTGGGAATCTGCTTCATCAGCTTGCCAAAGTCGTCGAGCGAGATCAGCGTGACTTCGCTCTCCTTGGTGGCTTTGACCGAGGCCGAGCGCGGCTGTTTATCGAAGAGCGCCATCTCGCCGATCATGCCGCCCTCACCAACCGTGGCAAGCGTCACCTCTTTCCCGTCTTGCTCGAGATAAACGCGCATCTCACCCTTGCGGATCAGGTACATCCCGTCCGAGGTGTCGCCGGCCTTGAATAAGACCTGGCCTTCTTGCAGCACTTTATTGGTGCCTGCCAACGCGTACCCTCTCCACAGCGAGGCTGGGCCGGAGAGACTATTCTCTCCGGTACCTCTGGAGGGTGCATCGGTCACAAGGGGCCCTGGCTAAAGTCGGCTGCCTCCGAGCACTTGGCAGCTCCTCGGCTAAAGCTCTGCTGGCGAAAACTCTTCCAGCGTTTTTTTGAGAAAGGCCAAATAGCGCGCGCCGCCTTCGCCATCGACGACGCGGTGATCGAAGGTCAGGCCGATCTGCACCAATGGGCGGATGCCGATGAGGTCGTCGATCACCACCGGACGCTTGATGATCGCGCCGATACTCAGGATGGCGACCTGTGGCTGACTGATGATCGGCGTCGAGACGATGCTGCCAAACATGCCTGGGTTGGTGACCGAAAAGGTTCCGCCCTGAACGTCTTCAGGCAGCAGCTTTTTGCTGCGCGCGCGTTGGGCGAGGTCTTGCAGTCGCCGTGCCACGCCTAAGACGCTAAGCTCACCAGCGTCGCGGATCACGGGGACGATGAGGCCGTTGTCGATGGCCACGGCGACGCCGATGTTGATCTGGTCCTTCCACAGGATGTCGTCGCCGTCGACCGAGCAGTTGACGATCGGAAAACGCTTGATCGCTTGCACTGCGGCGTAAACAAAAAACGGCGTAAAGGTCAGGTTGAAACCCTCACGACTGGCAAACGCCGCCTTGCTTTGGTCGCGCAAGGTGACGACTCGGTGCATGTCGATTTCGAATACTGTGGTGACGTGCGGCGAGGTCCGTACCGAGCGCACCATGTGTTCGGCGATCAGCGCGCGCATCCGCGACATCTTTTCGCGGCGCACGACCACGCCCTCAAGGGTTTCCTTGTCGCCGACGAGGGTGGTTTTGAGCGTCCCACTGGTAGCAGCCGTAGGCGTGGTGAGAGCATTGAGAGGCGCCTTGGACTGGTGTGCTTCGAGGTCGCGTTTGGTGATGCGGCCGTGCAGACCAGTGCCGGCGACCTGGGCCAAATCGACGTGCTCGGCCTTAGCCATCTTGCGCACCAGTGGCGAGGAGCGGCGGGGGGCGGCCTCGGCCGCATCTTGATGTGGCGCTACGGTCGCCGCAACGGGTCTTAGCGCGGCCGCATGGACGTCTGCAGGCGCCGCGGCTTTGTTGGGGGATACCACGGCCGAAGCCGCTGCCGGATTGCCGATGTACGCGATAATCTGGTTGACGGCGACGACGTCACCGTCTTTGGCGCAGACCTGCAGCAAGGTGCCTGCGGCCGGGGCAGGAATCTCGGTGTCGACTTTGTCCGTCGACACTTCGAGCAAGGGCTCGTTTTGGCGTAGCACGTCCCCTGGCTGCTTTAGCCACTTGACCAGGGTCGCCTCGGTGATCCCTTCGCCCATGAGGGGCATAAGCACTTCCGTCGTCTCGGTCTGCATGGCGCGCGTCCTTGGCTGAGGGAATGGTGGTCCTGTTGATTATAGGTGGATCGCTCCACCCATGGCCACATGGGCTGCTTCCATAATTGTTTCCGAGATGGTCGGATGCGGGTGAATGGTGTGGGCGATCTCGTCCACCGTCGTCTCCAGGACCTTGCCGAGAGCAAACTCGGCGATCATTTCCGTCGCCTTGGCACCGACGATGTGGACGCCGAGCAGCTCGCGGTATTTGGGTTCGTAGAGGATCTTGACGAAGCCTTCGGTGGCATCGTCGATCTTCGCGCGGGCCATCGGCGCAAAGGGGAACTGCGCCACTTTGTACTCAACCTTGGCTTCTTTGAGGGCCTGTTCGGTGCGGCCAATGCTGGCGATCTCGGGCGCAGTGTAGATGGCGTTGGGATTGGCTTGGTAATCGATCACCGGTGGCTTGTGGCCAGCGATGACCTCGACGGCGTGGATGCCTTCTGCCGATGCCGTGTGTGCCAGCGCGGGCGTTGGGATGATGTCGCCGATCGCCCAGACCCAATCGGCGCTGGTGCGGTAGTGCTCGTTGACTTTGACAAAGCCGCGCTCGGTGGTGATCGCCGCCGTCGCCAAGCCGATGTCCTCGGTCACCGGGGCGCGGCCGATCGCGATCAGGACCTGCTCGAAGGCGCGCGGCTTTTGTCCTTCGGTGGTGACCAGCGCATGGTCGCCTTGATCTTGCACCGCGGTCAACTTGCTGCCGGTTTCGATGCTGATGTTTTGCTTCTTGAGATGGCGCACGAGTTCTTTAACGGTGTCGGCATCCTCAAATGGCAGGATCTGCGGTGCCAGCTCGACGATCGTCACCTGGGTGCCAAAACGCCCATACAGGGAGGCAAACTCCGTCCCGACGACACCGCCGCCGACGACACACAGGGTCTTTGGCACCGCTTTGAGCGAGAGGATGTCATCCGAGTTGATGATCGACTTACCGTTGGTCTTGGCAAACGGCAGGTCGCGGATGCGCGAGCCTGTCGCTAGGACCACGGCTTTGGTCGCCAGGGTGGTGACCTTGCCGTCGTCGGCGGTCACGCTGACCTGGCCCTTGCCCGCCAGGCGGCCGTGGCCTTGAAATACCTCGATCTTGTTTTTCTTCATCAAAAACCGCAGGCCCTTGCGCTGGGCGTCGACGATGCCTTGCTTGCGAGCGAGGATGCGTTCCCAATCGTAGGAGACTTGGCCGACGTTGAACCCGAGCTCGCCCGCATGCTGCAGCTTGGTGTAGGTTTTAGCCGCCTCCAGCAGCGCCTTGGTGGGAATGCAGCCCCAATTTAGGCAGGTGCCGCCGAGGTGCGGTGCTTTTTCGATGAGGGCGGTTTTAAGCCCGAGCTGCGCGGCGCGGATGGCGGCAACTTCGCCTCCAGGGCCGGAACCAATGACGATCAGGTCGAAGCTAACTGCAGCGGACATAAGAACTCCTGGTGCCATGACCTTGGCGACGGGGCTTACATGACTATGGCGCCATTATAAGGACCAGGGCCTATCTCGCAAGGCCTCTCCGGACTTTGATGTAACTATAAGTAAATATGGTAAAATAAGTGCTTTAAGGAAAAATATTAAAGACATGCCGTGAAAATGCCGAAACCTAGGTCGTGGGGCGGCGAATGGTTGCCTCAACATGGGACCTTGCATGAGATGTTGCGACGAAAGCTTTACTGCTACCGCGCTGATCATCGACCGCCTCAACGCTGGCACCATGTCGACAGGTGGTAAAACCATAAGCGACAGCGATAAAGCGATCCTTATCAAGTTCCTGACGCCCTGAGCGGCCACGCGAGGTGGTGTGCTTATGATCACTGGAACCAGATTCATGCTAAGGTTGGAGGAGTCAAAAGCGAGTCAGATGGTGCGCCGAACGCGGGAGGTGGCTGGTGGGCAAAGTCATTCAGTTTCCAGGGCCAAATAGCGTCAGCCCAGATATGCAGCGGCTGATGCATATCGCCGATGAGATCGATGCGATCATCTTGCGCCACCTGACCGAAGGCGATATCGACCCGCGGGATTTAGCCGGGCTGCTAGCGCACCGCCTCGGTTCGTTTATGCGGCACCTAGAGCAGAAGTCCTTGCTGTGGGATGTCTGTGAAAAGGTGTTGAAGACCCAGGCAGCAATTGACTAAATAAAAATATGTTTGAAGCCTTGGCGGCGCTTTAGCGCGAACCAAGGCTACAACAAAGTAGCGACTGAGCGACGCCGGATTTCAGGCTCAGTCCCGCAGCGTATTCGTTCAGTCCGCACTGCCCCTTGCGCTGGCCCGGGTCCCAGTCGCTGGGAGTTTCGGTGGCGCGCGCGTCGCCGCTGGCGAAAGTCTGCGCGTGGCAATCGCCTCCAAGTGGCACTGGGCTTTCCGCGCAGCGCACGCCGGTGATGCGGTAGGTGAGGGCCGTCCGCTGCTGTGCTACACCAATCAAATAGTTGTTTGCCGGGCAGGTCAATTTATTGTTGCCTGGTGACCAGTCTTGGATACCGAAGAGGCCGCCCGCTCCGACATCATGGTCGTCATTGTCCAACGTCACCCACTTAGCCGCTCGACCTAAGGTGACGTAGTCCGTGCAAAGTACTAGGTGGCCAAATGGCTGAGCGCCGCGCTCCCCGGCACTGATGCCAAGTAGGCGCGCATCGTCGCGACAGGTTGCCTTAAACGATCCCTTGCGCCAGTCTTCTCGGCTTTGGCTGTGGTCGCTATCCCAATCAGAAAAGATCAAGGCCTCGAAGTGATTGGCGGGATCTTGCTGCCAACCCGGATCGACGCCAGGACCATGCTGCGGCGTAAATAGCGGCTGCAGGACATCTTTGCGCCAATCGTCCAGCGGTGTTTGCCAGTCGAGGTCTAACCAAGAAAAGGGTTCCATCTCGCCGCTCGGCTTAGCCCCGGCGTTGACCGCCCAGTAGGCAAAATCGATATCGGTGTCTTGCAAGTACCGGCTGATGTTGTGCAGCCAGGTATGTCCCATGTCGTCGGACGCGCTGCCAACGCCAAATTCACTCAGCCACACCGGTGCGGTATAGGCTTGGCTGGGGGTGACGGCAAAGCCCCACTCCAGTGTCATGCGCTCGCGAAAGGACTCGTAGTCCATGGCACCGTATGGCTTACCGATAGGTTCTGGGCTGGTGTAGGCATAGTTGTGGGCGGAGTAGACCAGGCGGTCGGCAACCTTGAGCCGAACCGGATCGGTGCGCGCAAAGCGCAGCTGGTCTCTAGGAAAGTTAAGCCCTTCGACGATCATTAAAAGATTTGGGTTGATACCGAGGATGCGGTTACCGGCCGTCTCGGCCGCCGCGCGCCAATCGTTCGGACCCTGGCCCCAATGTGGAATATTAGGTACGTAGGTGCCACCAAGCTTGGTGACGCGGATCTCGTTACGCAGGTCCGTGCCAACAACCCCTGGGTTGTTCTGGTAGCGTGCCGCCATCATCGCCCAGTCATCAAGCCACTGCGCCTCGCTGTAGTCCTTGGTGTACCACAGGCCGTCATCATCATAGGAGCAGCACCACATCGGATGGGTGGTGTGGTTGTTCAGGATGACCGCTAAACCCTGCTTTGTCAGCTCCTGCACCACGGCATCGAGGACCTCAAGCGGAGTGTGGCCGACCAGGGCCGGGTTGGCCGCGACGCTGCGCTGCTCGACGCTGGTGGTCACGTGCAGCATGTGGTTGGAAAAGGGCAGGCGAATCGAGTTGAAGCCACTGGATTTAATGGCCTTGACGATGTCGGGTAGGGCTGCGGTGCCCAGGCCACCTGGGACCATCTCGACGTCGCTAGCGCCGTACCAATTGATGGCGGCCAATTTGAAACGGTGGTCGTCTCGGTCGACGATGTACCGTCCATGGGTGTGCAGGGGCCACGCTGGTTGGCCTGGAATTGCTGGTAATTCAGCCGCGCGTAAGCACGTGGCTGAGGTCGCTAGATAGAGTCCAAGAGAAGCTTGAAAGAATAGACTGCGCAAAGTACAGCTCGATGTATCGGGGGCAGTTTTTGGTGCGAGCATAAAACGGAAGTAAGCATCTGATAGTTCGACTATGGCCGTTTGTCAATTCAAGAATGTCGCTTCTAGCCAGTTTTTCCAGTGAAAATGGCAGCCTACGGGTGGTTTTTGTTTACTTCTTGCATCGACTTCAGGCGCCTAAGGGCCTAATGGCTGTTGGCTTTGATTTCGGCCCAGATGCGGTCGTATTCTGTGGTTGCATCACCCAGATCGTGCATCATTTCGCATTGGGTCAGCACCTCATCGCTCGGATAAATGACCTTATTGTCTCGCAACGACGCCGGCAGAATAGCCCGAGTGCCCGTCACCACGGGTCCCGACAGCATCCGCTTGACGAAGTCTGCCTGGGTCGTCGCTTCATAGAAGTAGTTCAATAGTTCATAGGCCTCTTCGACGTGGGCAGCATCCTTCGGGATGACCATGTTGTCGATAGACAGCGTGCCGCCTTCTTTCGGCACAATAAATTTGATGGCCTTGCCACTATCTCTTGCTGCCACTAGCGCTTCGCCTGAGTACATTTGCGCCATCACCACCTCACCGCCGGATAACAGGTTCAAGGGTGTTGAGTTAAAAGCCTTAATGTTTGGCTTGGCCGCGGAAAGTACCGACTTGGCGCGGTTGAGGTCGTCTTTATTGGTCGAATTGAGGCTTACACCGTTGAGCTTAAGCGCGGCGGCCATCCCTTCTCGCACGTCATCGAGCAGGGAGATGCGGCCTTTTACCTGATTGTTTTGCAATAGATCGCGCCAACTGGTCACTGGGTCTGGATAGGCGTTGGTGTTCACCGCAATACCGGTGATCGCCCAAGCGTAGGGTAGCGACCATTTGTTGTCTGGATCGTAGGACTTGCCGAGGAATTTGTGATCGACATTGCGGACATTGGTGATTTTACTCTTGTCGATTTCGCGGATCAGGCCGAGCTTGATCATGGCGGTTACCATGTAGTCTGAAGGTACGACGACGTCGAAACCACCGGCGCCAGCTTGCAGTTTGGCAAGTAGCTCTTCGTTCGACGAGTAGTTGGACTCCCGCACCTCAATGCCGGTGCGACGAGTGAATTCGGCCAGCATTTCAGGCGAGGTGTACTGAGCCCAGATGTAGAGGTTGATGATCCGCTGCGTCCCCGGCTGCGCGGCTTGGCTAGCCGTTGTCGCATCCTTCTTTTTAAACCAAGTGCAGCCGCACAGACTCAAGGTCAACAGGCCGACGATCACCCGGGTGATGAGGGTTGTATGGGGCTTAGCGGGCATGTATCGTCTCCAAACAGGTAAACACTGGTGTAAACCATAAGCCTTTGGGGCCGTGTGGCGGGACGCTGATATATGTTGGAAATGCGGGGCATTGACAAGACTTTTGATGGGAAGGCGGTCCTCTCGTCGGTCTCGCTTGCGCTTTCTGCCGGTGAATTCTTCTCGATCCTTGGGCCCAGCGGTTGTGGCAAATCAACCTTGCTCCGTATTCTTGCTGGGTTCGACCATCCCGACCGTGGCGAGGTCTACCTGAATGGTGCCTCCGTCACTAAGACGCCACCCCACGCTCGTCCCGTGAACATGGTGTTTCAGCGTTATGCTCTATTCCCGCACATGGACGTGGCTGAAAATGTCGCGTTTAGCCTCCGGCTAGGCAAAGTGGCGCGTCCCGAGCGCCTGCGCCGTGTCGAAGAGGCCCTAGCCCTGGTTGCCATGGAGGGTTTTGCAGGCCGCCGCATCGATACCCTATCCGGTGGGGAGCAGCAACGAGTGGCCTTGGCGCGAGCTCTGATCAACCGCCCCAAGGTCCTGCTCCTAGACGAGCCGCTCAGTGCGTTGGACCTAAAAATAAGGGTACGCATGCAGGCCGAGTTGCGCTCCCTGCAGCGGCGCCTAGGAATGACCTTTGTGTTTGTTACCCATGATCAGAGCGAGGCTCTGACCATGTCAGACCGCATCGCCGTGATGAACCGTGGTCGGGTCGAGCAGGTCGGCTCGCCTCAGGACGTTTACGAACGGCCCGATACCGCGTTTGTGGCGTCATTTCTCGGTGCCATGAACCGCCTACGAGGTCATTTCGCTGGTCCTGCCTCGGGCAAGTCGACTCACGGCTGGGTCGATCTTGGTGAAGGGAGGCGTTTTATGGCGCGTTTGCCGCGCCTGCAGCAAAATCTTCCCATCGGACGCGAGGTTCAAGTGCAGGTGAGGCCCGAGAAGGTCCAGCTCGCCAAGATCAAGGAGCTGGCGCCAGCATCCGCAGCGCCAAACGTGCACCTAAACGAGTTTACTTGCACGCTGAGTGACATCTTCTATCGTGGCGCAACGGTTGATATTAGTGGACTTTTTCAGGCGCAAACGAGCTTGGTTACGGCCACGCTGTTGAACGCCGACCGGGTGGCTACTGGTCTGTGCGTGGGCGACTTAGTGAAGTTTGGCTTTTGTGCCGATGATGCGTGGATTTTGAGCTCTGAGGACTCCCATGAAGCATAAGGGTGTTGGCCTTGCGCTGCCCCTAGCGCTCTGGCTAGGGGCATTCCTGGTCCTTCCGGTCGCATTTGTGGCCGTATATAGCCTGCTCAAGCGGGGAGCCTACGGCGAGGTGATTTGGACGCTATCGCTGCACAACTACGCCCGCGCGATGGATGCTCTATATCTCGGGATTTTTGCCAAAAGTCTGATGCTCGCGGCCTTGACTACAGGCGTCTGCATGATCATTGGCTTGCCTCTGGCCTACACCATCGCCACTGCCACCAAAACATGGCGTTCACTGCTGCTAGCCGTTCTCATGGTGCCCTTTCTGACTAACTTTGTCGTCCGGGTCTATGCGATCCGGGTGATTCTAGGGGTCGAAGGACCGATCAATCGTGCGCTGATCGCCAGCGGTTTGTTGACCGAACCGCTGATGATGACCGATTCGCTTTTTGCCGTCGCCGTGGGGATGGTGACAAACTATCTGCCATTTATGACGCTGCCCATTTACGTGGTACTCGAGGCGTTTGACTTTTCATTGCTCGAGGCAGCTGCAGATCTTGGTGCTCGTGGCTGGACGATATTGTTCAAGGTCATCTTGCCGCTTAGCCGCCAGGGACTCGTCTCAGGCGCGACATTGGTCTTTATTCCTGTGCTTGGTGAATACATGATCCCCGACTTGCTCGGTGGGGCTCGTACCATGCTGCTTGGGAACTTGATGACCGAACAGTTTCTTAAAGCGCGTGATTGGCCGTTCGGAGCTGCCTTGGCGATGATTTTGATCCTGGCCATGCTGGGTAGTTTTGCCGTGCAGCGAGCCCTGGCTGGTAAGGGGGCGACGCTTGCGAAAGCGTGACGAAAAGCCGCGGCCAGCCCCGCACATTGCCGCCAAAATCATCACGGTTGGTGCCTTCAGCCTGCTGCTGATACCCTTACTCGCCGTGGTGATTTACTCGTTTTTTGCGCCGGTGTCTGCGGCGGGAGGGTTGGTATGGCGCCCGAGTTTGATGTGGTACGAACGACTCTTTCAAGATCAGCTTCTCGGTCAAACGCTGATTTTGAGCCTCCAGGTGGCGGCCATGACTAGCGTCCTTGCAACCCTCCTTGGCGTCACAGGGGCGATGGCTTTGGAGCGCGCACAGTTTCCCGGCCGCCGTTTCCTCGCATCTTTGACCGTGGTGCCTTTAGTCATGCCCGAATTGGTGATGGGGCTTGCTTCAGTTATTTGGTTTGCTTTCCTTGGCGTCAGACTGGGTGTGCATACGATCGTGATGGCCCACGTCACCTTTGCGCTCTCGTACGTGGTGATCACGGTGCGGGCGCGGCTGGCGGATTTTGATACCAGTCTGGAGGAAGCGGCAGCAGATTTGGGCGCTACGCCGGGGCAGGTCTTTCGCACGGTCACCTTGCCGCTGATAGCTCCCGCGATCGTCGCTGGGGCGATGATGGCCTTTACCCTTTCGTTTGACGATTTTCTTATCAGCTTTTTCACGGCCGGAGCCGGGTCGGATACCCTGCCGATGCGGCTATATTCGATGATTCGCTTTGGTTTGAACCGAGAAATCTACGCCCTGTCCAGCCTCTTAATCTTCGTCACCGCCATCGGCATGGGCGTCAGCTATAAACTACGTGTAGGACGTAAGATCTAGCGTGCGACATCATGATTCATTCGAACTAGGCGGAGCCACCTGCGTCCCTGACTCGGTCGGAGCCGCCGGCGCCCCTTGCTCCGTCGGCTCGCTCCCTGAAGCAGGCGTCGTTTGATCACGAATAATCGTGCAGCGCCGCAGAAAGTCGCTGCCGTCTTTATCAGCCTTGGCATCGTAGACTCGCTCGAGGCTTGCCTGCTCGGTGTCGACTTTATACGGTGTACCGTCGGCGAGAAAATCAGTCGCCATCTGGAGGAACCCATTTAGCCAGTAAGGATCGGCGACGCTATGGTAAAAATCAGGCCGCGAAAAGAATGAATGGCCAACCTCGTGCGGATGGGCGCAGATGTTCACCTGACCTGGCGCACTGACTAGCTGCTGGACCGCAGCCGCTCGGCGCATCTGTATGGTACCTGCGCCAGTGTCAAACTCCGAGAAGATATACTGAACCTGCGGCAGCGGGGCCGCCGCGGGTAACGCGCGCAGTCGTCTGAAAATTTCGTCGCCAAAGCCGATGACGGCGGCTAGGTTACCTAGCTTAAAATTACAAAAACCTCGCCTCGCGGCTTTGCCTGGTTCACCGGCGTTTTGGACAAAGCAGTTATCGCTCCAGCCCATTGGGCGGTGCCCAACAATGGACATGTCCGCCGCCAGCTCCACTAGAACGGTGTTTTCGAAGCGGTACAGAAAGCGGTCCAGGGCGTGCTTGATGGTTCTGACGAACGTCGATTTAATCGGGGCGGTTTCATACTTTCCGGGTGCGCCATAGAAAGGCGAGGTCAGCAGGGCCCGCTGGTAGAGCCCCGGCTGGTCGAGATAAGCAAAGGTTGCCAGCTCGCCACCAACGGACAGGCCCATGACCATTTTATCGCCGTTAAAACTCTGGACGAGTTGATTCACGTCGTGGACGAAGTCTTCGTAGCGCTTGACACCCTGACTGCGAATCTCCGGCAGATACTCGCCATAATAATCGGCCAGACTCTTGCCGGCGACGGTTTTGCCGGTGCTTGGCACGGGTACTGGTGCTCGGCCTTGACCGGGCATCAGCGGTGCAAAGGCGTTGACACCCTTTTTCGCCAGGATGTGCGCCAGTTCGATAAACTGATTTGGACAGGCGGAGAAGCCGTGAAAGAACACCGCTGTGCCCTTGAAAGGGACGCTGGGATCGGCGGGAACAATCAGTGTGCGGCAATCGGTGGGCTCATCACCAGGGTCGGTTTGGACCTGATAAGCATTGTATTTGGCGAGCAAATCCTTACTTCCCGCGGTGGCCTTGGCGATAAAATCATTGCCGTCCACAGCGCCATCCTCGGACGCCGAAATTCTTAATCCTCCGGTCTTACAAGCTAAAACGCTCACCATGGTCAAGGCGACGAAGCCGCTCTTGCGGCGTACGGTGCACCAACGCAACATGTCTGTGCCTCCCAGGCTGAACGTGTTAAAAGAGCGGGATTTAGTCCCCCAAGTTTAACAAAGTTCATTACTCTGAGCTACGCGTCTAAACAAAAAAGATACTTACCGCTGTCGGCTCAACCGCGGCGCAGCTGGTCGATCACCGCATCGGACCAGGTGACACCACCGCTGCGCAAGGCCTCCAATGCGGCGCCGTGCACCGGACTCATCTCGGGGTCGCGTATGGTGACGTTTGGCGTCAGACGGCGGATGCTCGCGGTCAACTGGCTTTGGTAGGGATGACCTGATAGCGCCAGGCCACCGACCAAAATCAAGTCGCAGGGATCGCTGCCAAACAGCTTTTTCGTGGTCACCGCAACGGTCTCGGCGAGGGCGTCGGCGCCTTGCACCAGGATCGTTAGAGATGACGCGTCACCTGCCGCCGCGGCTTCGACCACGCGGGGCGCCAGCGCGGCGATCTGGGCGCGTTCGAGGTGGCGGTTTTGCACTCGGTCGAGAAACTCGCGCGGCTCCTTGAGCTCGAGGGCGCTAAACACCATCTGGCGCAGCAGCTGACCGGCAGGCTTGCGGCCATCCTCGGCGCGCACGGCGATCTTCAGGGCTTGAAGTCCGATCCAGTAGCCACCACCGACATCGTCGACTAATGGACCCCAGCCGCCGCACAGCCAGCTGTCGCCAGCGGCATTTCGGCCGTAACAGGCCGAGCCGGTGCCGGCGATCAAGACGATGCCGGGCCGGCCGGCTAGGCCGCCAGTTAGGCCGATGAAGGTGTCGTTTTCGACTTGGACCTTGGTGGCCGCCTGGATGCCGCGCACATCTCTGACGATGCTTGTGACGTCGGCCTGGTCAGCGCTGGTGCAGACGCCACCAAGTCCGAGCTGGATGGCTTTGATGGTGGCGCCCCGGGGCAGTTCCCGCACCGCCTGATCAAAGGCCTGCTGCATATTGGCCAAGACTTCGGTGCGGGGATGGTCATTGCGGTTGGTCGAGCCGGCATGGCCTTCGCCAAGCTTGCGGCCGGCCGCATCGACGACCATCATACGGGTGTTGGTGCCGCCGCCATCGACGCCGACAAAATAGCCTTCGGAGGGTTGACCCAGGGAAGTCATGACAATGCCTTTAAGCAATTTAGAAAACGGGCACAGATGCGAGGACTATAGCACTTACCCCGGCCGCCGCCAGGGGCGATTTGCAGCCTCCACCAGTCGTGGTGGTGGGTGCTGCCACTCCCAACGGCGAGCCGGACCTAGTGGCGCGCCTTGGGATTGGTCGTGACGGCGGCGGTAGCCACACTGTCGAACAGCTCGCCCATGACCTCCTGCTGCAGCTCACTGACGCCCTTTTTGGTTAGGGTCGACACCGCGTAGACGCGGGCGACTTGGACGCCGAGGATGGCTAGTTCCTTTTGCATGGCGCTCAGGACCTGCCGGCTCTCCGACTGCGACAACTTGTCGGCCTTGGTCAGGACCACGGTCAAGGCCGCGGGGCGACTGGCTAGGTGGTGCAGTAGCTCCATGTCATCCTCACCAAGATTCTTGGCCCGGCGGATGTCGAGGAGGAACAAGGTCTCGCGGATCTCGGCGCGCTTGAGATAGCCGTTGACCAGGTCTTGCCAGAGGTGCTTGGTCTCTTTGCCGATGGCGCTAAAGCCATACCCAGGCAAATCGGCAAGCATCAGTTTTTGCTTGCCTTTTTCGACTGCAAAGAAGTTCACCATCTGGGTGCGGCCGGGCGTGCTGCTGGCTCTGGCCAGGTTGTTACGGCCGAGCAGGGCGTTAAGCAGGCTCGATTTACCGCAATTCGAGCGACCGACGAAGGCGATTTCGGGGATGCCGCCGAGGTCAGGTAGCTGGTGCGCCATCTGGGCGCTAGTGATATAGGACGATTGCATGGGTATTACCTGCTTTAGCCGCGTGCGGGACATGCGGGTTCGCCCGGAGGGGGCATCTATGGGACGGATACATTTACTCGAAGATGACGTGATAAACAAGATCGCTGCTGGCGAAGTCGTCGAGCGACCAGCTAGTGTGGTCAAAGAACTGGTAGAAAACGCCCTCGACGCCGGCGCTACCGAGATCGAGATCAGCCTCGAGCTGGGGGGGATCCGCAGCATCGTCGTGACCGATAATGGCACGGGGATGAGCGCTGAGGATGCTCTGCTGTCCATGCGCCGTCACGCCACGAGTAAGATCCAGGCGGCCGATGACCTATTTAAGATCGCAACGATGGGCTTTCGCGGCGAGGCCATCGCCTCGATTGCGGCCGTAAGCCGTTTTAGTTTAGCCACTTGCACCGGAACCGAAGCGGCTGGGCAGGGCGGAATCAAGCTCCTCGGTCCGACCACTGAGCTGCCAGAGCCATCCCCGCTGCCCTGGAATGGGCCGCGCGGCACCACCATCGCGGTGGAAAATCTCTTCTACAACATGCCGGTGCGCGCCAAGTTTCTTAAGGCACCGGCGACCGAGTTCAGCCACTGCCTGGAGTTGGTCCATGCCTTTGCTTTGGCGCACCCGCACGTCGGCTTCACCGTCCGCCACAATGGACGCGAGCAGTTGCGCATCGCTGCGGTGCCGGAGGACGACGAGCCGGGTTTTGGCGCCAAGGTCCTGGCCGAGCGTGGCCAGTCGATTTTTGGCAAAGAAGGTCCGGCCCTGATCTATGTCCAGTCGAGCAGTCGCTACGGCGAGCTCGAAGCCTTGATCAGTCCTCCAGGGGTGGAAAAAGCCACGGCTAAATCACTCTACACCTTTGCCAACGGCCGCTTGGTCAAGGACAAGGTGCTGCGCTACGGCATCTTGCGCGGCTATCACAGCCATCTGCTCAAGGGACGCTTTCCGGTGGTGCTGCTGCATCTGCGCTGCGATCCGGCCCTGATCGACGTCAACGTTCATCCGGCAAAAACCGAGGTTCGCTTCCAATACCCCGATGAAGTGCAAAATCTCATCGCCACGGCGATCCGCGGCGCGCTGCGCAGCGGCGCCTGGGCGGCACCTGAGATGGTCGCGCAGCCCATGGCGATGCCCCCGGAGCCGGTGGTTAGCGGTGCTACCGCAGCGTCGCCGACGCCGGCTGCACGCACTGAGGCACCGCTATCAGGCGGTGTGTTTCCCGGAGCAGCCTTTTTGGCGCGACCGGCCACCTCGGTTGAGTACGGCGGCGCACCGAGCGAGAGGTCGTTCGGTCGTAGCTCGCGTCCGACCAGCGCGCCAGTAGCGGCTCGCCCCACGGTTCGTTCTTTTGGTGGTGCATCGGCGCAAGGAGCGCAGTCGGAGTGGCCGACGCAGCCCATCGTCGATAAGGCTGGGATCGATCGTTTGCTGGCTGGGTTCGATGCGGACGAGGGTGATGACCGTAGCGTTAGCATCGCAGTCCCCGGTGTGGTTGAGCCTAGCGGGCCAGCGATCGACTGGGACCGGCTCGAGTTTATCGGCGCCTTCGACCGTTGTTACTTGCTGTTCGCCCAGCAGAAGCAACTGCTGGTCGTCGATCAACATGCCTTTCATGAGCGCATCCTCTACGAGCGCTTGGTTGCCGACGTGTCCTTACTGGCGCAAAGTCAGCGTTTGCTGGTGCCAGAAGCGCTGGATTTAAGTCCGACCGAAGTGGCACATCTGATGGAACGCGCTGGCGACCTGCAGCAGCGCGGCTTTGGCTTTGAACGCGAGGGTCCGACGACGATTCTAGTAACTTCGGTACCGACCTTGCTCGCTGGTCGAGATCTATCGTCCCTGTTTAGCGAACTGGCCCAAGATGTCGACGTCGACTCCGGCGCCGAGCCTACCGCGACCAACGCCGAGATGGCCCGCTTGATTTTAGCCACGACGGCCTGTCACGCGGCCGTTCGTGCCGGCGAGGAGCTGCCGCCAGGCGAACTGCGACAACTGCTCGCCGAGGCCCGTCAGGTTGATTTTGTCCATAATTGCCCGCATGGTCGTCGTGTGTTCAAGTGGTGGTCCAGTGCGCAGGTCGCGCAGTGGTTCGATCGTTGAACCCAAATTTAGGTAGCTACCGATATGTGGTGATCGCCGGTCCAACGGGCTCGGGCAAATCGGCCCTGGCGATGGCCCTGGCGCCGCGTCTTAGCGCTGACATCGTCACCTGCGATTCGGTGCAGGTGTACCGCGGTTTTGATCTTGGCGCTGCGAAGCCGAGCCAGGCAGAGCAAAGCCTCGTGCCGCATCACCTACTGGATATACGGGATGGTCACGAGGACTTTGATGCTGGGACCTATGCCGACACTGCGCGCTTGGTCATTGCGGCGGTGCGTGCTGCGCGGCGCGTACCGCTGGTGGTCGGTGGCACCGGCCTCTACTTGCGGGCCTTGCTCGGCCAGGGGTGGCATCAAGATCTACCCAAGGACGACTCCCTGCGCTCCGCTTTGGCCAAGGAAGCGACGCCGGAGCTTTGGGCGCGACTGCAGCAGCTTGATCCGGAGCGGGCGCTGGCGGTGCATGCCCATGACCGAGTGCGGATCCTGCGTTCCCTTGAGCTGATCACCCTGCTCGGGTCGACGCTCGCGGCGGCGGGGCTGACGGCCAAGGCGGCGCGCGATCCTAGTGCCTTTATCATCGTGCTGGAACCACCGCGGCCTGAGCTGCGCCGACGCATCGCCGAGCGCACGCGGGCGATGCTTGCTGCTGGCTTGATTGCTGAGGTCGAGCTACTGCTGCGGAGCGGAGTTGATCCGATGAGCAAGCCCATGCAGAGTATCGGCTATAAACAGGTTGTAGATTATCTCGCTGGACACTTGGATGTGGCCCAGTTGTCCGAAGCGATCATGACGGCGACCAATCAGTACGCCAAGCGGCAGTGCACTTGGTTTCGTAAGTTGAGCGCCGATTTGCGGTTACATGGTGGCGAATCGATCGACAGCGTCATGGATAGTTTGGTCAAGGTCGAGCTTTTTAATGTTTAGCAGCGTTGACTTCACGTGCACTCAACAAGGCAGTTTGGCAACGTCGTTCCCGGTCAACGGTTGTTCGATAAGGACCATGTAAAAGTGCTGGCTGTTGCCGCGACGGCTTCGATTTTCTCAATCGTTATTGATAGATGCCGCTTTGGTCGGCGAGTATATCAGGTCTTCTGCACATGTCCGTTCCAACCGCTAGGCGGACCTGCTAGCTTGGTCCTAGGGCGGCGGATCCTCGCTGCAGATTAGATCGGAATGCGGGGCGCTATGCATTGGAATCATTCGGAATTATTGGTTGTGATCGACGAGGCTATTGAGGGAAATAGCACAATTAATACATTGAAGTCAGATGTTCAAAGTCTCTCACATCAAGTCAACCACCACGGCGTGCTGATCGCTGCAAACACCAAAGCGATCGAGAAGCTGGCTTCAGAGCAGTTTCGTCTCAATGGTCTTATGGAAGACATGGGCGGTGACGTTAAAAAACTGGTGGAAATGTTACTCCCCAGTAAGCGGCGCGACGAACAGTTTGACCGCTTGGACATCACGGTCTTACAACATGAAAACCGCCTCTGCGCCGTCGAAGCGACCATAAAAGACCGATTCGCCAAGAGCCCTTGAGTGCCAGGTTCCATGGGTGGTGCGGAAGAAAGACTGGAACCAGAGGTTTCGGTACGGTCCGGTGTCCAAGTGCAATGAGTTGTTGCTACAACCCCGAAGGAGGCATGATGAGCGAGATAACCCACCGTTTCGTGCAAACGAACGGCATTCGAATGCATATTGCCGAGCAAGGTAAGGGACCGACGGTGCTCTTGCTGCACGGCTTTCCGGAGCTTTGGCACATGTGGAAGGCGCAGATGGCTGCTCTCGCCGACGCGGGTTTTCACGCGGTTGCGCCCGATCTGCGGGGCTACGGACAAACCGACGGACCAGCGGCACCGGATACGTACACAAGCTTGCATCAGGCGGGCGACATCGTCGGGCTGATCGACGCTCTCGGCGAAGAGCGTGTCGTCGTGGCTGGACATGATTGGGGGGCCTTGGTGACGTGGACCACCTGCCTTGTTCGCCCGGACCGGGTCAGTGCCGCAATCGTGCTCAGTATCCCATATCTGCCACGTGGTGACATGAGCCTGTTGGCATCCGCCCGGGCCGCGTCGGGTGAAGGTTATTACATGAACTATTTTCAGACGCCTGGTGTCGCCGAGGCGGAGTTCGAGCGCGACACGCGCGAGACGTTTCTGAAGTTGGTATGCGGTGTGCCAAAGAGCGGTGCTCCCCGCGGTTCGGGCCTGATCGTGCAGCCCGGCCAGGGAATGCTCGATGGCTTGGCGTCTCCTGCAGCGCTCCCGCCATGGTTCACGGAGGAGGAGCTCGCCTATTCGGCGAGCGAGTTCAAGCGGACCGGATTCACCGGTGGGTTTAATTACTACCGCATGCTCGACAAGAGTTGGGAACTGATGGCTCCGTGGAACCGGGCGAAGGTCATGACGCCCGCGCTGTTTATCTACGGTGACAAAGACCCGGTCGTCAGCTCACCGAGGATGCGCGAGCAGATCGCGTCGATGCACGTCGACGTGCCCAACCTAAAGAAGTCAGTCTGTCTCGCCGGCGCCGGGCATTGGATTCAATGGGAGCGGGCGCAGGAGGTGAGCGCCGAGATGATCGCCTTCTTACCTTCCTCGACTGGTTGGCGTTCAACCTACTGATCGGCAATCACGACTGCCATGCCAAAACACATGGGTGGACACCTGCTTTTCAGGTTCGTGCCGCTTGTAGCGCAGCGGGCCATTGGAGGCGTTCGCTCGGCTGACGGCGGGCGCCGTCAGCCCGGCCCGGTGGTTTTGACTAGCCCAGAGCGAAGTCTTAAGATGGACGGATATCAATCACCACGGTGAGTGCCGTCTATGTCGTCTTCGCAGGTATCCCAGGTGCGTTTGGCCCCTCTCGATCAGACCGGCTCAACCGTCTATAATTCGTACCAGTTTCTCTCGCAAATCGCCGGACTTTATACCTACGGTGGCGACTCCGACGAAGGTCCCGACAGGCGTGCTGAATGGCGCTGGTTGTGCGATAGCGTCGTCGACGACCTCGGCGTTTTGTACAACGTGTGGGAGTCTGCGATCAAAGTCGCTGCGACGGACCCACCGGGGATGATCGCTTTATCCCTGGGTCAACGCGTCGTCAGGTCGTGTGATCGCACCGACATCCTGGCGCGCCATCTCACACTGTGGACGCCTTTGGTTCGCTGGCTGCGCCTGCTGCGCCTGCTAGAACTGCGCTGGCAGGGCTTTCTTACCGCCATGGTGCCGCCGCTGGCCAACTTGCCGGTGTCCCTGGAGCCGCTGCAGGAGGGGGCCAGGGCGCGCTTGGCAAAGCTCGAACAGCTCATGGCACGCGATCTGTCCGAGAGTGAATGTATCAATGCCTGTTTTGATCTAGTGGCCCAAGGCAACCAGTGATCCGATGAGGTCAGCGTCCATGGAAGAAGTCAGTTCCAAGTTTAATATCAACTTTGTCCGCGACCTCTTTCTCGTCGGTCCGAGCGACCGCATCGAGCAGCTGCGCAAGGTTCTCAAGCCCTACTACTTTTTACAGCCAAAGGTCGGCGAGGAGAGCCACGGAGTCCTCAGTTCCGACCCGCACTTTGTCGTCATCATCGCCGACTTCACCAGCCCCGAGTCGATGCAAAAGACGGCACGGGTTTGCGCCAGCAGTGAATCGCCGTTAGCCCATCGCGTCGTCTATGTCGTCGCTCCTAATGAACTCAGTCGGGAGCAGCTGCTCTTTTCCCAGGAAGTGGGTGCGCGGTTTGTCTGCTCCGGACCCGGCAAGAATGACGAACTCAAGGACTACTTAAAGCGTGTCTGCAGCGAGGTGCATCAGCTCGGGTCCTTATCAGCTTATGAACACGATCTGCTCGAATCGATCAAGGTACGCGACGTCGCTGCTGTGCGCCGGATTGCGGATAAGCTGCGAGCCCTGCCCGTCGCCACCGAGGAGGTGCTGCGCCTACTCTGTAGCGCGTTCTTGTTTATCAACGATGCCAAGCGACTCGAAGCCTATCTAAAACGCCTGCTGACGTTAAACCCGCAGCAACTTTGGGCCGCCAACACCCTTGGCAAGCTCTACCTGCGCACCGGTAAGGCCGCTGAGGGTATGGATGTCCTGCAGAAGCTAAGCCACTTCCATGAGCTAAACAGCGAGCGCCTGCTGACGCTAGGCGATGCTCAAGTGGTCGCTGGCAAGGTCGAGCAAGCGGAGGCGACGCTGCAAAAGAGCGTTGCCCTGGTCGGGCCAAACGATGTCCGAGTGAAGGAGGGTTTGGCCAAGGTGAAGTTGGCGCAGCAGGACTTGAAGGGCGCGCTCGGCTATCTTGGCGACAAGGAGTTTTCGCAGGATATGATCTCGTTTCTCAATATGCGTGCGATCATGTCGATTCGTTCGCAAAAATATGTCGAAGGGATCGAGTACTACGATTATGCCGTGCGCGGCGCTGGCAGCGATAGTCAGCTTAAGGCCAAACTGCTGTTCAATATGGGCCTGGGCTTCGTGCGCACCGGTAACCTGGAGCGGGCGACGGACTGCCTGACCGAGAGCTGTAGCCTCGGTGGGCCGAAGTTTCAGCGCGCCAGGGGGCCTTTGGAGAAGGTGGCGCTCGTGCTGAAGAACCGCGAAAAGAACAAGGCCGCCGGTATCGAGGAAGCAGTCAAGCTTGACGGCAGTAGCGACGAGACCGAGTGGGAGAGCCTCGTTTAGACCTTGGTCGCCTGAATCAAGCGGCAAGCTCCAAACAGATAAGAGTAGCTGCTGGTGACGGTGAAACCCTGCTGGTAAAGGGCCTCGCGCATGGCCTCTGGGGTGTAAAACGAGCCGACGCTCTCGGGCAGGTAGCGGTAGGCCTCCCGGTCACTGAGCAGGCCGCCGATAAACGGCAGGATACGGTGAAAGTATAGTTGAAAGAACCAGGCCATGAGACCCTTACGCGGTAAGAAGAACTCGAGGATCAGCAAGACGCCGCCGGGGCCAAGCACGCGGTAAAATTCCTTGATCGCTTGATCACGGCGGACGACGTTGCGTAGGCCAAACGAAATGCTTAGACAATCAAACGCGCCATCCGGCAGCAGGAGGCGCTCGGCGCTCATCTGGCGAAACTGGGGTGTTGGCTTGAGGCCCGAGGTCTTGGCCTTTTTTTGCGCCAAGGCGAGCATCTCGGCCGAGATGTCGACGCCGAGGTGCTCTTGATACTCAGTGCGGGCACGGGCCACGCTGAGGAGCACGTCCCCGGTGCCCGTGGCGACGTCCAGGTAGCGACCCTCTGGGCGAAACGGCACCATGGCGGTCAGCTGCCGGCGCCAACGTTGGTCCTGGCGGGCGCTGAGCAGGCGGTTTAACAGATCGTAGCGCGGCGCGACGCGGTCGAACATCGCAGCGATCTTCGCTTCACTCTCGGGGCGTTGAATGGACAAAGGGTGCCTCGAACAAAGGGACTTGGGTCCTTTTTGTATCGAGATTGTGGCCTAGGGATCAAGTCCAAAGGCCCAGGCCGCCACCCACCCTGTCGCTTAGAGGCCGACTTCTAGGCCTAAAAACACTGCGTTGGAGTTTAACGCATGGGATTTGCTATCGACGCTGACACCTTGCCCACCCACCTTGGCCTCGCTTTCCTTCCAGGTCTCCGCGGCGCGGTTGACCTCGAAGAGGACGCTGATCAGGGGCAGCGGTGAGTATTTAAAGCCGATGCTGGCTTGGACGCCGCTGACCTTAGCGTTGTGGGAGAAATCGGTGGGGGTCGGGTTGCCATTGGCGGTGGCGCCGGCGACCCTCCAGAGGCCATACACCGGGAGGTTCAAGCGCGCATACGGGGTGATGATCGGAATCAGAGGAACCCACACCATGACGTCGAGGCCAGCCTCGACCATCAGCGCGCTACTGATGGAAGCGGCTCCATAATAAGACTTGAGATCATTGGTGTTGAGCGCAGCCGATGAGGCCCGCACGCCAAAGGACACCGGGATCAAAGGGATCGGGTCGACGTGGGCGGCGAGGGCGACCTCGGTGGCGCTCACCTGTTGCGATGGGCTAACACCGAGTTTGTACCAGCGCTTGCCCGCTAGGGCCTCGACGTCGATGAGTGCGAATGCCGAGCCGGCATGCAGCAGAATGAGGGGCACAGCGACTAAACGGAGCATCTTTAAAAGCATCGTCAACCTCCAGAAACGTCAGCATGTCTCGACTACGGTTTTGATTTTATGCGACCACCCGCCAGGCGTCATCCTTTAATCACCGTGCCGATGCCGGCTTGAACGCTCACCACGGTTTGCGCAACCGCCGCCAGGCGTTGGTTGGTGACCCCCACGTACTGACGGTAAAGGCGCTCTGGCAAGCGCGCTGGTGCCGGGCTGGCGCCAACCTCAGCTGAGACCAGGACGAAGCGGGTCTGGGGAAACGCTCCGAGGACGCGGATCAGAGCGGTGATTTGTTCGTCCAGCCAGGCCGCCCGCACCGCTTCACTGTGCGACGACTCCGGGTCGCCAAGGAGAACCACCGCTAGCCACTGATTGACGGCATCGATCAGGATCTGCCCACCCTTGTTGGCCTGCGCCGCTTCCGTCGCGGCCTGGACCAGATGCTTGCCGGCATGGATCGTCTCCCACGACGGTGGGCGCAGCGATTGGAGTTGTGCCAAGCGCGACGAGAAGGCTGGCTCCTCAGGCGGGGCGCTGCCAAGCACGACGGCAGCCAGGTCCGGCCTGAGGGCTTGCATCGCGAGTTCGGATTTACCGGCGTAGGCTGGGCCGATCAGCAGAATCGGTGCGCCACATTGGGTCCATAGAGGGCGACTAGGTGCTTGCAAGGTGATGAGCCTCTCAGTAGGTTTGGGATAGGATGCCACCTCTCGGTAGCTGTTTTGGGATGCTTCTCCAAAGGATAGTCCAAGCATGGGATTTATTGAAACGATGAAAGAGCGCGGCCTGATCGCGCAGATCACCCATGAAGAGGAGCTGACGCAGCATCTGGCCGAGGCGCCACGGACCGCGTACATTGGCTTTGACCCGACCGCGCCGAGCTTGCACGTCGGCCACCTGATGCACGTGATCAACCTGAAGCGCTGGCAGGACGCGGGACACCGGGTGATCGCTGTGGTCGGCGGCGGGACCGCGATGATCGGTGATCCGACTGGCAAAAGCGAGATGCGTCAAGTGCTCACCGCCGCAGCAATTGCCAGCAACATGCAGGGTCTCAAGTCGCAGCTGGCGACTTATATCGACTTCTCCTCGCCGGCGAAGGCCATCATGGTCAACAACCACGATTGGCTTGGCCCGCTCAATTACCTGAACCTGCTGTGCGAAATCGGGCCGCACTTTAGCGTCAACCGCATGCTGACGGCGGAATGCTTTAAGCAGCGGTTGGAAAAAGGGCTATCCTTTCTCGAATTTAACTACATGATCCTGCAAAGCTATGACTTCCTGCACCTGTTTAAAACCGAGGCCTGCACCCTGCAGATGGGCGGCGATGATCAGTGGAGCAATATCCTGGCGGGGATGGAGCTGGTGCGACGCTTTACTCGCAAGCAGGCCTTTTGCATCACAACTCCGCTGCTCGAGAACAGCGACGGTCGCAAGATGGGCAAGACCGAAAAGGGTGCTGTATGGCTCGATCCGGCGCTGACCTCGCCCTACGAGTTCTTCCAATTCTGGCGCAATGTCGAGGATGCCATGGTCGGTAAGTGCCTGGCCTTCTATACCGAGCTGCCGATGGTCGAAGTGCGCCGCTTGGCGGCTCTTGGCGGCGCCGAGATCAATGAGGCGAAGAAGATCTTGGCTTACGAGGTGACGGCGATGCTGCACGGGACGGAAGCGGCGGTGGCGGCTCGCGGTAGCGCGGCAAAACTGTTTAGTCAGGACGGTGGCGGCAGCGGTGGCAGCGAGCCCGAGGTGCATATCACGGCGGCGGCCTTTGGCGCCGGTATGAACGTGTTAGACTTATTGCTGGCCGCCAAGATCGTGCCGTCAAAGGCTGAGGGGAGGCGTTTGATCGAGCAGGGTGGGCTAGCCATCAACGGCGAAAAGGTGGAAGATATGGGGAGCGTCTTGACGCCTCAGGCTTTTGCCAGCGCTGCAGGGTGCTTGGTTAAAAAGGGTAAAAGGCACTATTATCGCTTGAGAATTTTGGGATAAGCTAAAGCTTTTGGTGGTCTTGGCCGAAGTGGGCTGTATAGACAACGGGGACAACCTGGCTCAGGGGTTCGCGCCCTGTTTCTAAGGAGAGCCGGTATGAACATGATCCATCGCTTACCTAATTCTGCGTTTCTCACCTTCTTGGCCATGGTCGCCTTGGCCTTCAGCACACCGCTGCTTGCAGCCGAGGTGGAAGCCAAGAAGGACGGGGTGGAGGTCTATCAGGACGCCACCAACAAGAGCGCTGTCGTTGGCAGCCTGAAGTCCGGACAGGTAGTGCCGGTCGGTGAGCGCAAGGGGATGTTCTGGCAGGTCACGGTCGGTGGCAAGCCCGGATTTGTTTCCGTCCTCGCCGTAAAGCACAAGGCCGATACCGACGCTGGTCTGGCTAAGGCGATTAAGACGATCGCCAAGGAAGGCCGCAGCGAGAGCGATGGCAAGGATGCTCGGGCTCGTTCCGCAGTCATGGGCGTGCGTGGACTTGCCGACGACGATAATGTTGGCAATGCGTCAAATGTTCGACCTAATCTTCGCGCTGTTTATCAAATGGAAGATATTCGGGTCAACGATAAGAAGGTCACGGCTTTGGGTGATCAGGTCCTGCGTGAAGTCAGTCGCAAAGCGAGTGCCGACTGAGTCCGGGCGGGCAGCTTTGTCTTGCGACCCGCTCTTCCCGGCAAACTTTGCGCCTCCGGTTGCTCATACCCCTTCATTCCCTTAACCTAAAGGGACTGATCCTTTTTGGTTAGATGTGAGATGAGGAGCACTCCCAGATGTGGTTCCACCCTCGGCATGTGGCCGCTTTGCTGGCCCTAGTTAGCCTGACCTTGGCTTGTACCCCAAAGGAACAACAACCCACCGAGCCCGCCGGCCCAAAGCTTAGTGCCGAGCAGCAGAAGGCTTTGGATGACTATCGCCAAGAGATCGAGGTCGGTCGCAACATGGCCGGACGTTTACTCGGATACTACGGCATTATTGAGGATGAAAAGGTCCTCGGCTACGTCAACCAAGTCGGCAATTACGTGGCTAGCTACAGCGATGCTCCCGAGCGTCGTTATATGTTTGCCATCCTGAAGCATGAGTCGGTCAATGCCTTTGCCTGTCCAGGCGGCTACATCCTGATCACCATGGGGGCGTTGCGCAACGCCAAGAACGAAGCAGAACTAGCGAGTATCCTCGGCCACGAAGTTGCGCATGTCGGCAAACGGCATATGTATGATGCCTTGAAAAAGATGAAGGAAAAGGAACTCGAGGACGCAGCTAAGTCCAAAGTCGTCGGCGGACCGATGCATGATGCCCTGGTGCCACGCGAGCGGCCGGAGCCCGACACCTCAACCACTGGTTCGCGCTTGGCGGAATACCTGACTGGTAAAGGCGGTGTCGGCCTCAACGTCCTCGCTGCCGCGCAAGCCGGGATGAACCTGATGACCGGTAAGGGCCTCGACAAGAGCGTCGAATTCGAAGCCGATCAAGAAGGCGTTCGCTATGCCATTCGCGCTGGCTATGAGCCAAAAGCTCTGCTCACCTACTTAAAGCGGCTCGAAGACCATAGCGACAAGAAAGTGAAAAACCTCGAAAAGACCCATCCGCCGATGGCTGATCGCCGCAAGCACATAGCCGAGCTACTGAAGACCATGAAGGCCGAAGATATCATCGGCGCCAGCGGGGAGGAACGCTTCACCAAGGTGAAAAAGGCCTTTCCAAAATTCGAGCGTGAATGAGCGATCAGGGCGTCACCTGAGTGTCAACGGATCAGCTATCAACAGATAGGCTACCAAGGGAGCATTCTCGAATGAGAGGAGAAGCGATGACGGGCGGTGGTTTGAAGCTCCTAAACAATGGTCTGCGCTTGAGTGGCCTGATCCTCCTCGTTCACGTGTCGATGTCCTGGAGTGGACAGGCGTTCGCCGATCAGTTCCATTACAACAACGTGCTCGTCGGGACCCGTGCCGTAGGGATGGGTGGAGCCTTTGGCGGCGTCGCCGATGATGCCTCGGGCCTGTACTACAATCCTGGTGGCCTGGCCTTCGCTCTGTCCAACGACATCCAAGGGTCGGCCAACGCCTTCTACAGCAAGACGATGACCTACAAGCAGACCCTCGGATCGACCGACTTCTCCGAGAGCAGCTCCGGCTCCCTGACGCCGTTTTTTGGCGGCCTGCAAAAGCTTGATCGCTATGTCGAAGGTCTCAGCGTGGCCTTTGGCGTGTTTTACGTCGATGGTGACTTGAAGGATCAGGATACGACCATCGAGGGCAAGCAGATCGGCACGACCAAGATCGATCGCTACCACCGAACCTCCAACGCACGGGCTGGCACCTACTACGCTGGAGCCGCGGTGGGCTACCGGCCGATGCCCAACCTTGGCTTTGGCTTCGGCTTGACCTACCACAATGCCGACGAACTGGTGCAGGAGTTCCAGTTTGCTAAGCAGTCGGTCAGCCTGGCTGGCTCCAACAACACCACGGTGCCAGGGTGGAGCACCTTGTCCAGCAACGTCCGCCAGCATCTGTCGGTGTACGGGGTGCAGCCGGTGTTCGGGGCTCAGGCGGCTTTGCCGCTGGGCTTCACCGTTGGCTTGACGCTCAAGAAGACCCTGATTGCCACCCAGTCCTTGGAGTCGACCAGTGAGGTCAACCAGACCTACGCTACCGATGCCCAAAACACCAATGGTGCCAGCACAACCGTCAAGAGCCCGGTGTCCAACACCGTTAATATCGCCGCGGTGAAGTCAAAAAAGCCAGTCGGATCAGCGCCTTTTGAGGCGAGGCTGGGTCTGGCTTGGTTCGCCAACACGCGGTTACTCCTGGCCTTTGACGTCATGTATATCGGCGCCGTGACCGACGCCGATACCAGCATCGACCCGGTGAAGGTCCGGGCCCCCTACGCCAAGCAGGCCGTCACCAACTTTGCCCTCGGCAGCGAATACTTTATCACCCCGTCCCTACCGCTGCGCGTCGGTGTTTTTACCAATAATGACGCCCGGCCTAAGGTCGCCACGGGTACCCATAACGCGGCCGCGGGGCAGACCTGCTCTAACCTCGATTACTATAAAAAGTATTGTGGTCAGCCTGATCATATTGACTATTACGGGGGAAGCCTGTTTATTGCTTGGGTACAGCCGAACAGTCAGATCTCCGCTGGGGTGACCGTGCAGCAGGGCACCGGTAAAGCGGAGAAGTTGGGCGATGACAAAGTCCAGGACGTGAAGTCCCAGCAATACTCATTCGCGTTCTCAGCGACCCATAACCTCTGATTGGATGGGAGTTGAGAAGCTAAGCGCTTAGCGTAAGAATAGGACAGGTCCCATGGCGATTCAAACCGTGCCGTTCACGCGCGAAGGCTACTCCCGTCTCAAAGAAGAGCTCGATCATCTGAAGTCGGCGGAGCGCCCGAAGATCATCCGCGAGATCTCCGATGCTCGCGCCCACGGCGATTTGTCGGAAAACGCCGAGTATCATGCGGCAAAGGAAAAGCAGAGCTTCATCGAAGGCCGCATCGCCGACCTCGACGATAAGCTGTCGCGGGCGCAGGTGATCGAGTTCGGTGAGCATGAGGATTTGAGCAAGGTGAAGTTCGGCACCTTTGTCACCGTCAGCGACGAGGACACCGGCGAAGACAAAACCTATCGCATCGTCGGCGAGCTTGAGGCCGACCTCGAGCGCGGCTTGATCTCGATGAGTTCGCCAATTGCCCGGGCGCTTTTAGGCAAGCGTGAGGGCGACCTCATCGAGGTGCGGGCGCCAAAGGGGCCGATCGAATACACCATCAAGGAAGTGCGGGCCCGCTGACCACCTGGCCTGCTGCCAGGACCCAGGTCGGTTGCAGTTCGCCGGCGGCGGCTAACCAGGCCGCAGCATCTGCCAGCTCAAAGACGAGCAGGTCGGCATCAAATCCTGGAGCTAAGGCTCCTTTGCGGTGGCCAAGATCCAAGGAACACGCTGGGACATAGGTCACGGCGGCGATGGCCTCGGCCGGGCGCAGGCGGTTTTGCATGCAGGCGACCGTCGCCAGCAGTGGCAGGTTGGTGATGGCGCACGAACCCGGATTAAAGTCGCTGGCGATTGCCACGGCCACGCCGCGGTCGGTAAAGGGCCTGGCATCGGTGAAAGGGATCCGTGTGTACAGCGAGGTCCCCGGGAGGATGGTGGCGGTGACTGCCGCCGCAGCCATGCGGGCGATGGCAGCGGGCGTCGCACACTGGAGGTGATCGGCGCTGTGCGCTCCCCATGCTGCTGCGGCGGCGGCGGCCCCAGCGTCGGTGAATTCATCGGCGTGGAGGCGCAGGCCTAGGCCCAGATCCTTAGCGGCACGCATGTAGCCATCGACTTCGGCGGTCGAGAAGTAGCCGTCGTCGATAAAGGCATCGACGCTCGAGGCGAGGCCTTCCGCGGCAATCATCGGCAATAGCTCCTGCCTGCAGGCATCGACATAGGACTGCCTACTGGCGTGCTCAGGAGACGGCGCGTGGAGGGCTAAGCAGGTGATCTTGAGGGTCTGGGGCGTTCGCTGCTGGGCGGCACTCAGGAGGCGCAGCAGGCGGAGTTCTTCGGGCACCGAAAGACCGTAGCCCGATTTGACCTCGACGGTTGTCACGCCCTGGCGCAGCATGCGTTCCAGGCGCAGGTCGAGCAGTCGCTCCAGGGTCTCCAGGCTGGCGCTGCGCGTCGCCGTCATGGTCGCGCGGATGCCGCCACCCGCCTGGGCGATATCTTGGTAGCTGGTGCCCGCTGCGCGCAGCCAGAACTCGGCGGCACGCGAGCCCGCAAACAGCGCATGGGTATGACTATCGACCAGGCCTGGTAGCACCAGTTGACCATGGGCGTCGAGCTTGCTCCAGCCTTGGTACTTCACCGGTAGTGGGTCGGTACCGACTGCGTCGATGCACCCATCTTGAATCGCCAGCCAGGCGTGTGGTCCGAGCCTGCCGAGGTCGGACTCGGAGGTCCCGGTACACCGCTTGCTTAGGGCGAGCGGCAGCATCGTCACCAGTTCACCGATATTCGTGATGACCAGAGTCTTTGCTGGAGCGGTCAAGGTGTTCGTCCTTCTACACAAGCTGTGGCCTGCTGTTGTGAGGCTCTGTTGCGACTTTAACTACCTGGAAATACACGTATCATCGCATTGCTTGCGACTTTTCTAAACGATCCGCGGCTAAAGCTGATGGGCACTTTAGCCGAAGCACCTTCCATGAGCTATGCCAACCACAAAACCAAAGCCATCAAGTTAGCCGATGTCTGCTTTTATTTTGATGCCGTGGAACGCGACTCGATGGATGCCTTTGGCCAGTCGCGGCGCAGCGGCGAGCTGCTGGCTCTACGCGAGCGCCTGCTCAAGCTGCCCGAGGCGGAATTCGACGCCGCGATCAAAACCCTTCGTGGGATGGTCGACGATAAAAAGACCGCGGCCTTGACCCAGGACCCAGAACGCCGCCGCAGCGCCCAGACGCTTTACGATGAGGCGCGGCCAAGCCGCAGCGGCGGATCCTCGCCCAGTACAAAGGTTTCGCCGACCTGATATTGATGCTATAAACGCCACATAAGCCGATGCCCAGAGACCTTGCCGCGGAGTGTTGTTGTGCCGGAAGTGATGCGTTTGTTTAACACCCTGAGTCGCTCGGTGGAAGATTTTCGGCCGCTCAAAGCTGGTCATGTCGGCATCTACACCTGCGGGCCCACCGTCTATTCCTACGCCCATATCGGCAACATGCGGGCCTATATCTTCGCCGACGTGTTGCGGCGGAGCTTCGAGCTGTTTGGCTACGACGTCAAGCACGTCATGAACATCACCGATGTCGGCCATCTGACCGGCGACGGCGACGAGGGTGAGGATAAGCTTGAGCTTGGGTCACGCCGCGAAGGCCTCGATGCGTGGGCCGTGGCCAAAAAGTATACCGAGGCATTCTTCGCCCACACGGCGATGTTGAACATCGAGCGGCCAACCATAGTCTGCAAGGCCACCGACTATATCCCTGAGCAGATCGCCATGGTGCAGGCCTTAGCTGACAAAGGCTTCGCCTACACGACCGAAGACGGCGTGTATTACGACACCAGCCGTTTTCCGACCTATGCCCAGCTCGGTCGCCTCGACGTCGAGGGGCTGCAGGAGGGCCACCGCGTCGACATGGGTGGCAAGCGGCAGAAGACCGACTTTGCCCTGTGGAAGCTGTCAAAGCCGGCTGAGCATCGCTGCATGGAGTGGGATGCCCCGTGGGGCCGCGGCTTTCCCGGTTGGCATATCGAGTGCAGCGCGATGGCGAGCAAGCTGCTTGGCGATCAGTTTGACATCCATACCGGTGGCGTCGATCACATTCCGATCCACCACACCAATGAGATCGCCCAGAGCGAAGGTGCCAGTGGCAAGTCACCCTTTGTCCGTTACTGGATGCACGGGGAATTCCTGGTGACCTCTGACGAGGCCAAGATGAGCAAGTCAGCGGGCAAGACCTTGACGGTGCAGTCACTGGCGGATCAAGGCATCCCACCACTGGCTTTTCGTTTGCTGGTCTTACAATGTCATTATCGTAAGCAATTAAAATTTACCGATGAAAACATGGCTGGCGCTGTGCGCGGCTTCGAACGCTTGAGGCATCTGGCGCAAAAGGCCTTGCAAGCGGCGGGTGGGCATCAGCAGGCCGTCGTGCTTAGCCAAGGCGGCGACAAATATCGTCGGCAGATCCATACCGCGCTCACTGCAGACCTCAATACGCCGCAAGCTTTGGCGAGTTTATTCGGACTACTTGAAGATCAGCAGCTGTCGCCGGCGGAGCAGGTGGACCTGGCGGCTGAGGTCGATCAAGTGCTCGGATTAGGTTTGTTGTCGCCAGCACCAAACATGGTCGAAGCGCCACCTCCGGCGGCTCTGCTGGCTTTGCTTGATGAGCGCAATCAAGCCCGCAGCGCCAAGCAGTGGCAGCGCGCGGATCAACTCAGAGGTGAGATCGCCCGCCACGGGTATGATATCCATGACGCACCAAGTGGCACCAGTTTGAAGCGGCGCCCCTAGTTGCTAGGACAGTCGCTACATGCGTTTGAGTTTGTTTGGTCGTCTGGTTGTGCCGCCTGAGGCCTCGCCTATATAATCCAGGAGATGGCGTCCAGCGGAGGGCTACCCATGGATCAGGCGATGGATCAGGCGATGGATCAGGCGATGGATCAGGCGATGGATCAGGCGATGCCATTGGCGCGTCGTGCCGACCTAAAGGCCCTCACCCAAGCGATCGATAAACTAGAATTCAAGGCATTGTCTCCGGGTCTTGGGCTTGGCCAGGTGCGCCCAGCCGGACTGCATAAAGGCCGGCCTCTGCCCGGGCCGCCAAGCCTGGGCTTGGCCACGCCAGCAACGCAGCCAAGCGCGGTGGCGATGACTTCTGGTCAATCGCCAATTGTGTCCGAGCACAGACCCTCCAGTCCGTCGATACAGGCGGCGCGTAGCCGAGCTGTGGGTTCGACGGGTGCCCAGGCGGCGCAGCCGCCCAGAGAGGCCGGCCTCGGTCGCCTGGTTTTGGCCTGGAGCCTCGATTTGCTGTTTGTTGCCCTAGCTTTGTTTGGCTCTTTGGCCCTTGCTTTTGCTGCGCACTTTTGGCGCGGCGATAGCGCCAGCTGGTTGGCTGGAAGGCCCGTGCAGTGGATGCTTAGCTTAAATCCGATGATCTCGCTTGCAGCTGTTTATGCATTATTTCTTGTTTACGCACTTTTCTTTAGGATGTTAGTTGGTCGTACCTGCGGTGAGACGCTCTTGGGACTTCGCCCAACTCCGCTGCGTCGGACCGTCAGAGGGTAGGTGAGGCTACTATTTGAGCAGCCTCCTTGACACTGGTAAGCGCGGGTAGGTATATTTTTAGTAAGCCAAAGCCATCGATAAAGTTTCTTGGAACCTGCGTTATAGCCGTGACGTTTGAGGAGGGGCGATGAAACGCTCGGGAGCCGTGAAGTTTCCAAATTCTGTGCAACTGTTTAAATTCTGCCAGAAGGTGTTGATGAGCCAACGCGGCTCCACCCGGGTGCACGATCAGGACGTCGGTTCCATCCTTGACTTCAATCCCTCCGATTGCAGTCATTGGAAGCGCGGCGAAAAGAACGTGCGGTCGGTCTTCTCGCTGGCCAAACTGGCTGAGGCGCTGCAGGTCGAAACCGCGTTGGTGCATGACCTGGCAAGCGGCGCGGTCAACCTCGACGAGGCCTACTATGAATGGCAAGAGTCGAACAGCTTTCGGACGACGCTGCAAACAGCCAATGCTGTTGCCGTAGACGAAGTGCAAAAGGCTCGCCAGCGCGTTGAGGCATTCGTCGCGCAGCTGCATGCCCAGGCTGAGTTCGCCACGCCGCCGCTGTACATTCCCGAGGTCATGCGCTTCTTCGCCTTCGTGACGGCGCAGCCAAGCGAAATGCTCGACAAGCTGAGTCGTATTCTTCGCGTCAAGCCCGGTCAATATATGATTCACTTCCGCAAGGGCGATCTCAAGGCGCCAACTCGGATGGGAATGACTAAAGACCTGGCGCGCATCGTCTTTGAGGGTGAGCGCAGTCGCTTTCCCGAGCTTGGCGAGGCCAACCCGGCGCTGGTTGAATTCGAAGAAATGCTGTTTACTGCTAGCCTGCTCGTGCCCAAAGCCTTGCTCCAGGCTGAGATGGCCAAGCTCGACAGCCGTCGCAATATCATTTCGGAGCTGGCCGCGCTGTTCTGGGTGCCGAAGTCATTGATTGGCTTCCAGCTCCAGGAAATTCTGCGCAGCGGCGAGCGCATTCCAATGGCAGCAGTGTCGCGCGCTGCCTCGGCACCGGCCGAGGCCAACGCGAGTTAAGCCGCGGCAGCTCTGGCTGCTGACCACCTAGAAACCCGAAAAGGCTCCCGCAAGGGAGCCTTTTTTTGTGGGTAGCAGCACCTGTGGATACCGCCAGCGCGTGAAGCGCCCGCGACTAGGAGACAGGGAATCTTTAGGACATGTTCTAGGCCAGCGGCACGATCTTCAGGGTACGGGGCCGGTCTGCATCCAGCCGGATTTTGCCGCGCGATTTGGACTTGGCCGCGACGAGCGCTTGCTTCTGCTTGAGCTCGGCTTGGAACAACGGCAAGCCGAGCTCCATGAGTTTGAGCAGAACAGCGTCGCGGCCGATGCTATGCCCTTGCAGATCAGCCCACTCACGGGCGGCTTGCTCAACCCATTGATGCTGAGATGGAGTAAGCTTTAAGGTGACCGCAGATCCGTGATTTGGTGAATGCATGGTTAAGCATCTCCCGAGTGGGTGGTAGGTGAGTCAAACGCACACCGA
>CAIYRB010000044.1 GCA_903928445.1 uncultured Pseudomonadota bacterium
GCCACGAACTGTACCTGATAAACCCCTGGACGCCTACTCCCAAGCCTGCGGCCAGCCTTTCAAGCTCTCAAACCCAGTCCAGACAATACTTAGATGGGATTGATCTCACACTAAGTGGGAATGGTCTGATATGTTTATTGTCAATCGACAGATTGGACAGGTGGCGCTAAGCCACCTAAACTTAAGCCATGGCATGTGAGTGACTTTGTATAGGATAGATGCTGATGGGCGACGCGCAAAGCAAGAAGGTCGCCTTGATCCCATGCTTTCTGATCTTTGTTTGGGCTGTCGTGCTTTACGCTCGAACCATCGGCTTTGCCTCATTGAGCTGGGACGACCCGCAGAATATTTTCGCCAACCCCTACCTTCAAGCCGGCAGCTGGGCTGAGTTAGCCAGGTTGTGGCAGCAGCCCTATTTTGGTCTCTATATTCCTCTGACCTATACGGCATGGGGGATGTGGCTGAAGCTGGTCGCCGTGGTCGCGCCGTCGCATATCGTCCACAGCCTGCATCTGCTCAATGTCTTGATACACGCCGTCAATGGGGTTTTATTTCTTCTGCTCTTGGGGCGATACAAGGTGCCACGCTACTTATCATTGGTCGTGGCCTTGCTGTTTGTTTCTCATCCCATTCAGGCCGGTACCGTCAGTTGGATCTCAGGCTTTCGTGACCTCTTCGGTGCCAGCCTGGGCCTTGCGGCGCTCAATATCGCGCATGAAGGTCGCGCGACCAGACAGATGCTGACAGCCGCAGTGCTGTTCTGGCTGTCGATATTGGCCAAGCCGAGCATCGTGACCCTGCCGGTGGTGGCTGTGATCATGGACCGGCGCTGCCTTAGGCTGGCCGCGACGACTTTGATCTGTGCACTGCCGTGTTTGTGGCTCAGTCAATCCCAGGCGGTTGACTTTGCCTTCGACTGGGTCGCGCCGTTGTGGTTTCGCTTGCCTGTAGCCTTGGATACCCTGACCTTCTATGGGTGCAAATTATTTATGCCCATGTCCTTTGGTGCCGACTACGGACGCTCACCTGAGTATCTGTTCTTATCGCGTCAATGGCTGTGGACTTGGCTGCCTTCGGTAGTCATTTTGATGTTTATATTATACAAAGGTTTATCTGGGGTTCGGCGCGGTGCCATGGTGGTCGTAGTGATCCTGCTTCCTGTTCTGGGATTGATGCCATTTTTGCATCAGAATTTTTCGACGCCGGCCGATCACTACGCCTACCTTGGTTTTATTGGCCTTGGGGCGATGCTCTCCCCTCTAGACGGCAAGTCGCAAGTCAGACACTCAAGGCCACAGGTGTATCCATGGCTCTGGTATACCGCACCACTTCTCCTGCTGTCGGTGCTGTCGGTGCTTACGGTCCGGGAGCAGACTTATTGGGCGAATAACGTGGCCTTCTATCGCCACATGGTGGCAATTAATCCGCGTAGCTTCAACGGTCAGGTCAACCTCGCTGCCGCCCTTATCGAAGCCGAACCCACATCGAGTGAAGCAGAGCAAAGCCTGCGGGCAGCTTTGGTATTGGAAGCCGGACACACTTTGCCGCTCTATTATCTCAGTCGACTCTACCTACTTGAGTCACAGCCAAAAAAAGTCCTCGAGCTGGTGCAACCCTGGGAGGCTCTTGGAGCTAAACACAGCACTCGCTTTCCACCGCGCGCAAGCGATAACCAGCTCTTCTGGTCTTATATTGAAGTGAATGGCGCGATCGCCGCCAAGCGTTTAGGCGACCTAAGTCGCTGCGACGCGAAGCTGCAACGGGCGCTCGCCTACGCCCCGCAAAACGCGGTGGTGCACTATCAGATCGGACTGCGCTGGCGTGAGGTGGGGCAAAGCGACAAGGCGCTGCAGGAGATGACGACAGCAGCGGCGCTGGATCCGCAGACAAGCGTTTACCAACAAGCCGTCACAGAGCTGCATGGGTCCTAGAGCCTCTCACGAGCATAAAAGAGTTTAATAATCGTCGTTTAGGGATCATTAGCTGACTTTGCGCGAAATGAGAGAGCCTGCAAGAGCCTTCAACAGCACTCATAGCCTCCTTTTGCGCTCCTGAGCTAATCAGTCGGAAATCAGATGACCGCCGATGAGAAACATAAGTTCGTTAAGGCGCTTTTCACCATCAATGCCGCGGGCAAGGAAACACGCCTCGGCCTCAACCTCTCTATGCCGCTGATGGAGAGGATTAGCGGCCACCTCTTCCTTGATAGATCCGGCAAAAATACCCGCTTCATCATCCACTTGCCGTCAGCGGGGTCATCCCAGGCGTCTATCTCATCGCCGTCAAACGTACGCGTCGCGCAAAAAAAACCGGTTCTTATTTAGGTGCGTTGCCCTGTCTCCCGTGGTAGACCGAACTGGAATACGGGGCTCGCAGCCCGTTTTATCCCCCCCTACTGCGTGGAGGTCGTTATGAACTTAATACTTGCCCTGTCCTTGTGGCAGATGACCATGAGCCCGATGCACGGACTCAGCTGCGAAAGTGCACCGCCTGATCGCCGCTGCGCAGTCGAGTGTTGGGGGTATTGCCACGGCTACTACTATGGCTCCGGCATGCCGAACATGAACAGCTACAACCCAAACTGCGCCGACGTGTGCTGCACCTAAAACGGCTAATGGGTCAGATCCGAAGGGCCGATTTGGCTATGGTCGATCTGCCAGATACTACCCAGTCTGGCGTGTCAATCTATGGCCGACGGCCTAAGGTTGGTTTGGTGTTATCAGGCGGCGGGGTGCGGGGTGCTTACCAGGTCGGTGCTCAGTCTAGCCGATCAAGGTTGGTCGTTGGTCGTCGGCACGCTGATAGGTGGAACGTCACCGCAACTGATCGGCAGGCCCTCGGCCTGAAGTGGTGCCGCCATGTCGTCAAAGTGACGGCCGAGTTGGCTGAACTCGATTTGTTCGTAGATGAACGCATGGATGATCGCGGTTGCTAGCGCTCCCTTGCCGTGCAGATCAGCGCGTTCCTCAAGCAGAGGTCGTTCGTTGGGTCGTATGGTTGCCGTCACGGCTGCGAATAAATCACGTCCAATTGTGGAGCATCGGCGAGGGACTGCGGAGAATTTCCCGGCTCGCCTTGCGGCACGTGGCCATCAAAGTACCTTTGCCAAAAATCCCATGCCTTGGTGTAGTCCATGGGCGCAGTCATAAGCGGCTGCTCCAGGAGCGAATTCAGCGTCTTTTGTACCATCTCGGAGCAGTAAAGGAGCTCCCCGCCATCGGCATCGGTATTGTCCCACAGGTAGTCCGAGTCAAAAGGCCGTCCCTCCATAAACTTCGTAAAGACATCTTGCAACTTTGTCGCCCGCTGTGCGAAGCCCGCTGGATCACGTGCATAGAGTGCGGCCAGTTCCCGTGACCTCAGGATTTCCAGTCTGGTCGCATGCGTCTGGCCGAGAAACTGCGCTAAAGGGACTCTTTCCGTATGCGTCAGAGACTGCGCTACCTTGATGTCTCCGCTGGCAGTGCTGATCACTAGGCCGGAGTGATTGAAATGGCTTCCAGTCGTCTGGGCAATGGCGCGGCAGACATAGCACTGTAGCTCGATGAGCAGCACGTCGCCCGGGCGCAGGTCAATCTCGGGAGCGGACATGGCCAGCGCAGCCTGCGGCATCCAAGCGAGCCAAACACTCAAGGTGAGCAGGACTAGACCTTTCCCATACCGCGAACCATGCAGGAATCTTTGCACCGAGCACCCAAAAGGTTAAGTGCAGAAGCCACAGCGCCAGCGCAAGGCTCGGGGTCTGCACGAATGTGCCAATAGACCCCGATGGTACGGTATTTCCGGCCCTTGTCCAGTCGGTTATCCGCAACCCAGATCATCACCGCTGACGATCTGCAGCTAGCTTTCTCGTGCCTCAGCCCTGCACCGCCTTGCGCAACCGTAACGGTAAGCCATGCAGACGGATAAAGCCGCTGGCATCTTCTTGACGGTACGAACCCTCGCCGTCCATCGTCGCCACCTGGGCATCATAAAGTGCCATCGGCGAACGACGCCCTTCGACGATGACATTGCCTTTGTACAGGGCGACGCGAGTCTCGCCGCACACCGGCTTTTGCGTTGCCGCGTAAAAGGTGCGTCCAGCCTCAGCGACCGGATCGAACCAATAGCCGTTGTACACCTGCGCGGCAAAATCTGGCGCGCGACGTTCTTTTTCCAGAATCACACTGCCGGTAAGGCAGAGCGCCTCGATGTCGCGGTGTGCCGCGAGCAGCACGGTGTGGCCGGGAGCATGATATTCACCGCGGGATTTCATCCCGACGTAGCGTGATTCAACCAGTCCGAGCGAGCCGATGCCGTGGCGTGCAGCCGCGAGATCGATCCAGTCAAAGACTGCGCTCAGGCCTTCAGCCAGGACTTCGCCGGGTTCATACGAAAGGACGCCTAGATCGCCATGCGGTGCGTCGGCAACCACCGCGCACACCTGGACCGGGACGCCTCCTTGCCAGCGGATGATGCAACGCTCGACTTGATCTGGAGCATCCTCGGGGTGGACCATGCGTTCAAACAGGGATTTTGGCGCACCGAGCCATGGATCTTCGAGCAGTCCGGCTTCATAGGAGATGTGAATGACGTTGTCATCGGATGACCAGGGCTTAGCGGCGCTGGCTTTGACGTCGAGGTGGTGCGCTTCGGCGTAGGCGAGCATGCTGCGACGACCGGCATTAAATGTGACGATAAATTCAGGGTCGCGCCACACCGGGAGGATGCCGAGCTGCGGGGCTAGAGCCTGGTAGGTGAGTTCAAAGCGCACCTGATCGTTGCCCTTACCGGTGGCGCCGTGGGCGACATAGTCGGCATTGCAGGCGAGCGCGACTTTGACCTGCTCTTTGGCGATCAGTGGGCGCGCAATCGACGTCCCAAGCAGGTAGCGGCCTTCGTATTGGGCGTGGGCCACCAGACAGGGCATAAAGAAGTCGTGCAGAAATTCGTCTCGCACTTGGACGGCGATAAACTGCGCTGCGCCGCCTTTAAGGGCGCGGGCTTTGATCAGCTCGAGGTCTTCGGTGCGCTGGCCAACGTCGGCAAGAAAGGCGATGACTTCGTAGCCCTTGGTGTGGGCGAGCCAATGCAGGATGACGGTGGTATCAAGGCCGCCGGAATAGGCTAAAACGACCTTTTTTTTGCTTACTTTCTGGTTCATACGAGGTGGACTCCGTGGATGTTAGGCCAGTAAAAATAAAATATTTAGCGAATAAAACTATGCAATCGTTGTGGCGAAGCCACGCTGCGTGAGCAGATCCGACCACCGGCTAAGCTCCGCAGCGACCAGTTTGGGCGCTGTGGACCCTTTACTGCGAAAGGCTTCGAGAGCCTTTTTAACGCCCAAGGACTGGTCGCGGATCGTCAGCAAGGCCGGGTGGGTGGCTTGAAGCACAGCGTTTGGTAGGTCGGCGAGGTGCAAGCCGCCCTCTTCCGCCGCTTTGACTAGGGCACCGACGATCCCATGCGCCGTGCGCATCGGTACTTGCTGTGAAATCAGCGCCTCCATCAGCGTTGTCGCGTCGAGAAATCCGGCCTCAAGCTGGGCGGAAATTCGGTCCTGACGCAGGCGGGCACCGTCGACGATCAAAGTGGCGAGTTCAAGGCAGCTGAGGACGGAATCGACGGCGTCAAATAGGGCTGGTTTGTCTTCTTGTAAGTCGCGGTTGTAGGCTAGGGGAAGGCTCTTAAGCAGCATCAACAGCGACATCAAGTCGCCGGTCACACGACCGGTGCGGCCGCGGATCAGTTCCAAAACGTCTGGGTTTTTCTTCTGTGGCATGATCGATGAGCCAGTGCATAAAGCATCGGGCAATTGGATAAAGCCAAATTCGTGGGTGTTCCACAGAATCCACTCTTCGGCCCAACCGCTCAGGTGCGAGGCGATTAGGCTCAAGGCAAACACGGTCTCGACGACGAAGTCGCGGTCGGAGACAGCATCAAGGGAATTTGTGCATAGTCCGGCAAAGCCGAGCTTGGTTTGGACGCTGCTGCGATCGATGGGCAGCGAGGTTCCAGCTAAGGCGGCGCTGCCGAGTGGCAACAGATTGACCCTAGCCCGGGCATCGCAAAGGCGAAGGCGGTCGCGTTCGAGGCGCTCGACATGAGCGAGAAAGGAATGGGCGGCGAGCACTGGCTGGGCTCTTTGCAGGTGGGTGTAGCCTGGCATCAGCGTGGCTTGTTCCCTGCTTGCAGCGGTGACAAACGCGGCTTGGAGGTGGCCGATCTGGCCATTGACTTGGTCGATAGCCTCGCGCGTCCAAAGCCGCAGCGTTGTCGCGACTTGATCGTTGCGACTGCGGGCGGTGTGCAACTTGCGACCGATATCGCCTAGACGGTGAATCAGCGCTGCTTCGATGTGCATGTGAATATCTTCAAGATCCGGACGCAGTTCGATCTCGCCTCGCTCAAAGGCAGCGCCGATGTCGTGCAGTGCGGCGACGAGCTGTTCCGCTTCATCCATGCTGATGAGTCCAACTTCCCCGAGCATCTGGGCATGCGCCACGGAGCAAGTGATATCTTGCCGCCACAGGCGCACGTCGACGGCAATGGATGCGGTGAAGGCCTCGACTAGCGAGTGTGTTGTGCCGGCAAAGCGGCCGCTCCATGCTTTTTTTTCCACGCTTTGAAACCTCGTTGTGAATGGTCCTGGCCATTGATCAAGTGACGGCCACTAAGCTGAGACCAAATGAGACCTAGCTGCGAAAAGGGTTTACACGAACTCGCTGAGCTTGTATATATGTGAATGCGAATGCCAATTATGCACATAAAGTGAATAATTGTTAATATTTGGTTTAGATTGTAAAGCTATGGACAAGCAGCTCCGCCAACAAAAAATTAGTGATATCCTCCGCAAGGAGACCATCCGCAATCAAAGCGAGCTGGTCCAGGCATTGACTGCCTTGGGTTTTGAGTCGACGCAGGCGAGTACCTCACGCGACCTTGCTGAGCTCGGAGTGGTCAAGGTGGATGGAGCTTACCGGGCGCCGCAGCTAGAGCCGGGGCAGTCGATGATCGTCGACCGGCTATCAGCCGATCGTGCCGGCGACCATCTGATCGTCCTGCGCACTGGGCCAGGGCACGCGCAGATGGCGGCTCTGCACCTTGATCGGGCGCGGCTTAGCGGCGTCATCGGTACGGTTGCTGGAGATGACACGATCTTTATCGCCGTGCGCAATCGCGCCGAGCAGGCGAAGGTCATGCGGCGGATTATTGCGATCTTTAAACAGTGAGGGGGTGCTTGATGTTGCATAGTGAGAGCGAAGTCTCCAGAAGCGTGGCCATGGCCCCCACTGCGGCGGTCCAGGCGGCCACCGCCTCCGCCTATCAATTGGCGCCTTTGATGCCTGCGACGAGCAAGAGCCATTCGGCAAAGCGTTTGATCCGCGCCGACAAGATGGCATCGGTGACGTCCCAGGTGGGTCTCGGTGCTGAGGTTCTGATCAGCATGGCGGCCTTTAAGCCGCGCTCGGGTGACTTGGTGGCCGTCAAGGTCCTCAGCGAAAATCCAGGCTACGATCGCTTGGAGCTGACCTCTGGTCGGATGGCGCGACTGAGCATCGGTGATGTGTTCATCGGTGTGCTAGGCGCTCGCCGAGCACTCAAGGGCTATGTTGGCGACGTGCCGAGTGAGCTAACCGTCGGCGATGAATTGTCGATCCTCAACCTGGGCGGCGTCGTCGGCCGCTGCTCGGGCTTTAACCAGGCGATGGGCCAACCGGTGCGTATTGAGTTCCTCGGAGCGGTGCTGCACGACGGGCAGATTTGTAATCTGGCCGACTACGCCCTGCCGTTGATCGATCCACCGGCGGATTGCCCACCGGTGATCCTTGTCTCTGGCAGCTGCATGCATGCCGGTAAAACCCGGGTCGCAGTCGAGTTGGTGCGGCGCTTCACCGCGGCTGGCTATCAGGTCGCCGCTGGTAAAGTGTCCGGTGTCGCGTGCTTGAAAGACACCTTGGAGATGCGCGACAACGGTGCTTCGCGTACCTTGAGCTTTGCTGATTTTGGCCTGCCATCCACTGTCGGCATCGCCGATCTTGGTGCCGTGGCCAAGTCAATCGTTGGACACCTGGCGGCATCGAGTCCTGATGTCATCGTCATTGAACTCGGCGACGGCCTGCTCGGTGGCTACAATGTCAGTAGCGTTCTCGATAACACACATATCCGCGATGCGATGGAAGCCATGGTGTTTTGTGCGGGCGACTTCGTCAGCGCCTGGGGCGGGGTTGAATTACTAAAGAAATACGGTTTAAAGCCGGACGTGATCTCCGGTGCTGTGACCGATAGCCGCATGGGTATCGAGTTCATCCGCAGCGAGCTCGGCATCCCGGCTGCCAACGCTATGGTTGGCGGTACCGCCCTATTTGCCTTGGTTCAAGCCAAACTACTCGCTGCCAAAGAGGCGTCCTGAGATGACTGCTGCGGCAAAAAAGGTGGCCGTGATCGGTGCTAGCGGCTTTGCTGGTGGCGAGTTGCTGCGCTTTCTGCTGTCTCATCCGGGCATTGAGGTGGTCCTTGCGGCATCGTCAAGCGGCAGCGGCGCCGCTCTTTCCGACACGCATCCGGCGCTGCGCGGCTTGACGAACTTGTCGCTTGATAAGGTCCCGAGCCCCGGAGCTTGGCCGCAGCTCGACTTGGTGTTTTTGTGTTTACCACATGGGGCCAGTCGTGACCTAGTGCCCACACTGCCCGCGGAGGCTAAGGTCATCGACCTTGGCGGTGACTTTCGCCTGCAAGATGCGGCGGCCTTCGCTAGTTTTTACGGCTGCGAGCCGCCACCTGCCGCGCTTCAAACCACCTTTGTCTATGGTCTGGCGGAAGTTGCAGCCGCAGGCGAGATTGCAGCCGCTAGGCGAATCGCCAACCCTGGGTGTTTTGCCTCGGCTTGCATCTTGGCCTTGGCGCCTTTGCTCGAGCGTGGCTTGATCGAGCCGCGGGTGATCATCGACGCCAAGACCGGCTCGTCTGGATCGGGTGCTAAGCCTTCCGCTTCGACCCAGCATGCCGGACGCGTCAACAGTCTCTATGCCTATAAGAGCTACGCCCATCAGCACTTGCCTGAGATCCGCCAGGCTTTGGCGAAGCTGGCGCCGGGCTGGGGTGAGGAGTTAGTCTTGCAGGCGCATTCGACGCCGCTGGTGCGTGGCATATTTGCGACCGTTTACGCTCAGCTCAAGCCGGGCATTTCAATCGCAGTAGTCGACGCGGCCTTTCATGAATATTATGCGGCGCAGCCGTTTATTCGTCTAGCGGACCATAGTTCGCCGAATACCAACTGGAGCCGCGGCAGTAACTTCGTCGATATCGGTTGGGTGAGTCAGGGACGTGAGCTCACGGTCTTTGCCAGTCTGGACAACCTCGGTAAAGGTGCCGCCGGTCAAGCGGTGCAAAATATGAACCTGATGTTTGGTCTGCCGCAAACCACTGGGCTTTGGCATGCCGGAGGCGTGATATGAGTTTTGTCCAAGCGACGTCGAGCCATCTTCTTGATGTCTATAAGCGAATCCCACGCAAGTTGGTCCGCGGCTTGGGTTCTTACGTTTACGACGATGAGGGCGAGGCCTTTCTTGATATGTACGGTGGCCATGCCGTCGTGTCGCTCGGCCATTGTCATCCCCGCTTGGTCGAAGCCTTGAGAACACAGCTGGGCAAGCTGATGTTCTATAGCAACTCCATTTATCTCGAACACCAAGAGGAAGCTGCTAGCTTAATCGCGGCGCAGCTACCGGCAGGTTTAGACCGGGTGTTCTTCGTCAATTCCGGTGCCGAGGCGACCGAGAATGCGTTGAAGGTCGCTCGGCTTGCGACCAAACGCGTCAAGGTGCTCAGTTTCGGCGGTGGTTTTCATGGTCGCACGCTTGGGGCACAGGCTGTGACTGGGGTGGCGAAGTACCGTGGCGCCCTTGCCGATGCCGTTCCTGGCCATGTCTTTGCCACCTTTGGCTCGATCGACGCGGTGGCGGATTTCTTGCGTGTTGGGGATGTCGCGGCAGTGATCGTCGAGCCGATCCAAAGCTTGGCTGGTGTGCGTAGCGCGTCGCCCGAGTTCTTTCAAGAGCTGCGGCGTTTGTGCGATGCCTACGGCACGCTTTTGATCTACGACGAATTGCAGACGGGCTTTGGTCGCACCGGAAGTTTTAGCTTCGCGCCGCGTTATGATGTGGCGCCGGATCTCATCGCCTTTGGCAAGGGCATGGGCGGTGGCTTTCCCGTGGCTGCATGCGTGGTCCATGAGCGCCTGGCGCCTTCGGTCCAAGCCGGCGACCTCGGCACGACCTTTGGTGGTGGTCCTCTGGCCGCTCTTGCTGTGAAAACGACCATTGAAATCCTGCTCGAGGAGCAAATTTACGCCAAGGTGGCGGCTGGCTCGCAGCGACTGATGACAGCACTTGCGCCCTTTCCCAGCGTGCTCGAGGTGCGTGGTGCTGGCTATCTGCTCGGGCTCAAGCTGAGAGGGCCGGCAAGTAAGCTCCAGGCCGCACTACTCGGCGAAAAGGTGTTGACTGGAACCTGTGATGATCCCGCGGTGCTACGGATGATGCCGCCCCTGACGCTCACGGACGCCGAGCTCGAGCAATTTGTGCAGCGTTTTGCGCGCGCGGAGTCCGTATTTCATGGAGACCTTTAAGCTTCCTTTAGTCAGCGCCTTGAAGGGGCGGCATTTTCTGTCGACCGGTGACCTCAGTGGTAGCGAACTAGACGCTTTGCTGAGTTTGGCACTAGCTGGAAAGAAGGCTGGGCGACAGGCCTTTGGCTCGCCGCTGGCCGGGCGAGGTGTGGGCCTGGTATTTTTTAATCCCTCGCTTCGCACGCGCACCTCGATGATCATGGCGACGGCGCAACTCGGTGGCCAGGCGGTGCCGCTGGAGATAGGGGCCGGTACCTGGAACCTCGAACACCAAGACGGGGTCACCATGGACGGGACCGCCACCGAGCATGTGCGTGAGGCCGTGCCAGTGCTTGGTCGTTATGTGGACGCCATCGGCGTGCGCTGCTTTCCGGCGCTAAAGGATTTAGCCTTCGATCGCACCGACCCGGTGCTCAATGCCTTTGCCAGGCACTCGACGGTGCCGGTGATCAATCTTGAGTCGAGCATGCATCATCCCTGTCAGGCTCTCGCTGATATGATGACGATCAAAGAACGGCTTGGCGACTTAAAGCGGCGTAAAGTGACGCTCATCTGGGCCAATCATCCGAAGGTGCTGCCGCACGCGGTGCCAAATTCGTTCGCCTTGGCGGCGCTGCAAAGCGGTGTCGATCTGACGATCGCCGCGCCTCCTGCCTACCTGCCCGACGACCAGAGCGTCGCTGCACTAAAGCAGGTTGCCGCGGTGAACGGCGGCCAACTGCAGCTCACGACCGAGCGTCAGTCGGCCTACGAGGGCGCCGAGGTGATCTATGCCAAGAGCTGGGCGAGTACGCGCCACTACGGTCAAATTGAGGCGGATTTAGACTACCGGCGCGCTTTCGTCGACTGGCAGGTGACGGCGGAATGGATGCTGCGGACTAATAATGGAATGTTTATGCACTGCCTACCGGTACGCCGCAACGTCGTCGTCGCAGATGCGGTGCTAGATTCACAGATGTCGGTTGTCATCGACCAAGCAGAAAACCGCCTGCATGCGCAAAAGGCGCTGCTGGCCTCGATTTTGGCTTAAGCGATGCAGACGCAAACAAGCGAGTTGTGGGTCATCAAGATCGGTGGAGCCATGGTGGACGATGCCGCTGCTGCCCGCAGCCTGCTCGGCCAGGTGCGGCAGTGCGTTGCGGCGGGTATTCGCGTCGTCTTGGTACACGGCGGCGGCCAGCGCTTGACTGACGTCGCTGCGAGGCTCGGCCAACCTTCGACCTTTGTCGGTGGACGCCGGGTCACCGACGCGGGGATGATCGAGGTCGCCAAGCTGGTCTTTGCCGGGGGCGTCGGCACCGATCTGGCAGCGGTGGCGCATGGCGAGGGAGTCAGTGCGGTTGCTTTGTCCGGAGTCGCCGCTGGCCTCCTCCAGGTGCAGCGGCGGCCGCCGCGGAACGGGGTGGATTTTGGCTGGGTTGGCGATGTCACGGCGGTCGATCCCAAGGTTTTATTGGCTCTGACCAGCAACGGTTTTGTACCTATGGTCGCGAGCTTGGGCGTGGACGACGATGGCCTGGTCTACAACGTCAATGCCGACACGGTGGCGTGTGCCATAGCCGTTGGACTCAGGGCTAGTCGCCTCATGGTGATGACGGCGCTAGACGGAGTCCTACGCGATCCCAGCGATCCACAGAGTCGAGTGCCAAGGGTAAATATCAGTGATATTCGCTCCGGTTGCTTAGATTTCGCTATATCCGGAGGCATGATCCCAAAGCTCGAAAGTCTAGCGGCGGCCCGCGAACAGGGAGTTGGCCAAGTCTTGCTGGCCTCCTGGCACCACCCTGATGGGCTAACGTCCTGGATTCATGCGGAATCACCTTATGGGACGCGGCTGGTGTGAACGCCAGATTTTGCCTAGGTCGCCTTGATTGACGGCTGAGAAAAGTCCGCATTGAGCCTTTGTGCTTCATGCATTAGGGTACGCCCTTCGAGGGGAGGGCGTGAGGGATTGAGTAAGCAGCGTTCGGTCGTGGTGGTGGGCGGAGGTTTGGCCGGTGGGCTTGTGGCCCTTCGTCTGCAGGCGATGCGGCCAGATCTTGACCTGCTGCTTTTGGAGCAAGGGGAAAGCTTTGGCGGTGAGCACACTTGGTGCTTTCACGACGCCGATATCGCCTCTGGTGGTGAATGGATTTTGCCATTTAAAACCTGTAGCTGGCCTGGCTACGAGGTGCGCTTTCCCGGCTATAAACGGCGTTTTAGCGGCGCCTATCATGCACTAAGATCCGCCGACCTACACCGGCATATTGCGCAGCAGCTAGGCGCGAGGGCGCAGACCAATGCGGCTGTTTTAAGCCTTACGCCGCACCTGGTGACTCTGGTTGATGGACGGACATTTGCCGCTGATTGTGTGATCGACACGCGCGGGTTTACGCCTGGCGAAACGTCTGCGTGCGCGTACCAGAAGTTTCATGGGCTGTTTGTGACGACGGCCACACCGCATGGCCTTACCGAACCAGTGCTGATGGACGCGGCGGTGGAGCAGATCGATGGCTACCGATTCATTTATGTGTTGCCATGGAGTCGCACGCAACTGCTCGTCGAAGACACCAGGTATAGCGATGGCCCCAGTTTGGACAAGGCAGCGATGCGTGGCTCTTTAGTTGATTATATCAAGGAACATATCGCCTCTGTCTTTACCGTAACCGGGGATGAAACAGGAGTGTTGCCGATCCCGCTGCATGGAGCGCTAAAGCCTGTAACTGCGCCTGGTGTGGTCACGGCTGGAGTGCGTGCCGGACTGTTTCATCCAACGACGGGTTACTCCCTACCTGACGCGGTGCGCTTTGCCAACTGGCTGGCTGAAGCCGCGGATTTTGATGGTGACGTGCTCAGCGTTGCAGCGGCGGACCGAGCCTCGGCGCACTGGGCGCGTGGCTCCTTTTGTCGCCGCTTAAATAATATGATGTTTATGGCGGCGGCCCCTGAGGCTAGACGGCGCATTATGGCGCAGTTCTACCGGCGGGACAGTGGTTTGATTGAGAGATTTTATGCCAGTTCGCTGACACAGCTGGATTGGTTGCGCCTGTTGAGTGGACGCCCCCCCGTGGCCGTTGGTGCTGGATTGCGAGCATTTTTTGTCAAGGCAGCCTCGGGCTGAGAGGAGTGATGAATGGACCAAAGTTTGCCAAATGCGGTGGACTTGGCTGGACTGCTTGGCCGGGGGATTCAACCTGGCATTGCAGCGCAGGTCGAAGCCCGCTTGGTGGCGCCAGCTCGCGAGCTCCTCGGACGACGTAGCAAGAGTCTTCGCGGTCGTCTCGTGGCGGTTGCGTGCGATTTGATCCAGGAGCAGCCAACGCTGACTCGTCTGGCTGCCGTGGAAAAAGCGTCGGCAGCTATGGAGCTCCTGCATGCTGGTTCGTTGATCATCGACGATATTCAAGATGGCAGCCCGCAGCGTCGGGGCGGACCTAGTCTTCATCTTGTTTATGGGGTGCCCAGCGCCCTGTGCACCGGCAACTGGCTATACTTTTGGCCCATGCGCCTACTGGCCGATCTGGGCCTGGACGCCCTGGACGAACTGCGCGTGCTTAAATGCTACAACGCCGCGCTGGAGAAAGCCCACTATGGGCAAGCCCTCGACCTAAGCGTCAAAGTCGATGCCCTTGAGCGCAGTGAGGTGAGTGCCTACTGCAATGCCGTGATCGCTTGGAAGACCGGCACGATCACCGGCTTGGCGATGTCGCTTGGGGCGATCGTCGGCGGTGCCGATGCGGCCGAGGAGGCAGCTTTGCGGTCTTTCGGTGAGCGCTTTGGCATGGCGCTGCAGATGTTTGATGATCTCGGTGATTTGCTCGGCCGGATCGAACCGAGTAAGCGCTATGAGGATCTGCGTCAACGCAAACCAAATGCCGTTTGGGCCTTGGCGGCCGAATCGAGCGACGACGAGCAATTTGCAGCATTTCGCTGCGCCGTAGCCCAAGTCGACAGCGAGCCACAGCTGTTGACTGCCTGGCTAGAGGCGCATGAAATCACTGCGCGCGCCCGCCGGCAGATCGACCAGGATATGACCGAGGCACTCCTTTCGCTGCAGAACGCTCTAGGTGTGTCAGCTGACCATCAACCCCTGCGCGCGTTGCGCCAACTGGCGGAGTCATTGATCGATGCCTACTAAGTCTGAGTCTGAGTCCAAGTCTAAGGCTAGTTATAATCAGCAAAAGCGCCGCGCCGCAGTGATCGGTAGCGGCTTGGGCGGTCTTGCCGCCGCGATCCGCCTTGCCGCCGGCGGCGTCAAAACTGTCCTCTATGAAGGACTGGATGAACTTGGCGGCCGTGCCGGTGTGTTTACCGAAGACGGGTATGTGTTCGATCGCGGTCCGACCGTGATTACCGCGCCAGAAGCGGTTGAAGAATTATTTCTGGTCGCCGGCAAAAAGATGAGCGACTACGTCGAGCTGCTGCCAGTCGAACCGATGTACCGGCTGCTCTGGGAAGACGGTACCCGCTTTGATTATAGCGCCGACCTCGACGCCCTCACCGCCGAAATCCGCCGCGTCGCACCGGGTGACGAGGCCGGTTATCATGAGTTCTATGCCTACGCCAAGAAGGTTTACGACGCCGGCTACACCGAGCTTTGCCATGTCCCCTTCCTGCATTTTTGGGACATGGTTAAGGTAGCGCCGCAGCTACTCAAGCTGAAGGCCCACGTCCCTGTCTACAAGACGGTGAGTCGTTATTTTGCCAGCGACTATTTACGTCAGGTATTTAGCTTTAGCAGTTTGCTGATCGGCGGCAATCCGTTTACCGCCTCATCGATCTATACGCTAATCCATCCGCTTGAACGTAAATGGGGGGTTACCTTCCCTAAAGGCGGTACGCATGCCTTAGTGCGCGCTTTAGCCAAGTTGTTTACCGACATCGGCGGTGAGATTCGGTTAGGGACGCCGGTCGCTGCGATTAAAACCAGTCAGGGCAAGGTCACCGGGGTTCAGGATCAAAAGGGTGCGGTTGACCGCTTTGACCTAGTCGTCAGCAATGCCGATGTCACCTACACCTATAATGAGCTACTGCGAGGCGAGCCTGCGGCCAAGTCTAAAGCCAAGAGCCTGCGCGGCAAGCGCCATAGTATGTCGCTCTTTTTGCTGTATTTTGGCACGCGCAAGGCGTATCCGGGACTCCTGCATCACAACGTGCTGTTTGGCGCGCGCTACCGTGAGCTGCTCCAGGATATCTTTGACAAGGGCGTGGTCTCCGACGATTTTTCGCTTTATTTGCACGCTCCGACTCTGACTGATCCGTCGCTCGCGCCAAGCGGGTGCCATTCGTTTTACGTGCTGTCACCGGTGCCGCATCTCGGTCACGGTCGTTATGATTGGGAGCGCAAGGCCGAGGCCTATGCCGACCGGGTCATCGACTACTTGGATGAGCGCTATATGCCGGGACTGCGGGGCGACATCACCGTGCGGCGGACGTTTACGCCGCTCGACTTTGAAAGTCGCTACCACGCCTATCAGGGCTCGGCTTTTTCCTTGGAGCCAACCTTGACTCAGAGCGCGTACTTTCGTGTTCACAACCGTGACGCGCAAATCGGCGGTCTGTATTTTGTCGGGGCAGGGACGCACCCAGGTGCGGGCATCCCTGGCGTGATTGGCTCAGCTAAGGCTACGGCAGCGGTGATTCTGGGCGAGCAGCCTGCGCCTCTGCCAAAGCCGCTGGGACGACTCGTCCTTGGGAGCAACTAAATGGCCGAGGATCCTGCCGCTGTGGTGATCGCCCATTGCCGCGAGGCGATGCGGCGGGGCTCGCTCAGTTTCTTTCTTGCCGCGCGCCTAAGCGGTAAGCGCTTGCGCGATGCTATATTGCTTTTGTACGCCTGGTGCCGCTACTGCGATGATGCGGTCGATGAGCAGGATCTTCGTCTGGGCACGGCGCAGCGCTTGCTGGTGCTGGACGAGCTGCGCCGCCGCACGCAGAGTGCGATGAGCCAGGTGGGCGAGACGGCTGCTGCGGTGGCTGGCGAGGGTGAAGGCCAGATGGTCTTTGCCGCATTTGCGCTGTTGACCCGCCGCTACCATATTCCGGAATACTATCCGCAGGAACTATTGGCCGGTATGGAGATGGACATCGTCGGCTTTGTTTATCGCGACGTGCAGGATCTGAAACTCTATTGTTACCGCGTCGCTGCGACGGTCGGGTTGATGTTCAGTCACCTCGCTGGCATCAGCGATTCGCGCGCGCTTAAACATGCGGCTGATCTTGGCACGGCGATGCAACTCACCAATATAGCGCGCGATGTCCTGACCGATGCGGCGTTAGGCAGGGTGTATCTGCCGGCTGATTGGTTGGCCGCAGAGGGCGTGACGGGACTCGGTGAGGTCGCCGCTGAGGCTTCCCGCGAGGCCGTGGCGCGGGTGGTGGCGCGACTGCTGGCCGAAGCCGATGCGCACTACCGGTCGGGCGAACAAGGGCTCCTCTATCTGCCCTTAAGCGCCGCGTTTGCTGCGGCATCGGCGCGCTTTATCTATGCCGAGATCGGCCGTAAGGTGCGTTCGCTCGGCCCCAAGGCCTGGGACCAACGGGTCGTGATCCCGCTTCGGCGCAAGCTGTGGTTGGTCGGCCTCGGCATCATGGCCGTCCTGCGTACGCTGCCTGAGCGCTGGCACACCCCGTGGCGTCCAGTTCCTATACAAACCCTTTGGAGATTTCAAAAGTGACACACGCAAATGCCCGGGCCCAAGGCCACGAATTCCTACCGTGGCGTGAGTTCACCGCCTATGTGGGCAATATTCGCTCGTTTCAGCCCAGTGATTGGCTGCGCTACGGGACTTGGATGGCGACGATTTTTAGTCTGCTGTTTGGCACCGCTGGCTTTGTCTTGTTTGGTTATAGCCACGGTGTCAACTGGCCCGGTTATGTCTGGCTGGTTCCGATTGGAACTTTTTTGTTTTGCAGCGCTCTAGCGATCGATGATATCGGCCATCGTACCTTGTATAAACAAGAACTGCGGCGCGGCGAGGCCTATATCCATCAGATGATCGTGGCGACCGCGGTGCCCAGCGTGATGGCCCTGTGCCTGTGCTACCTGCACTCGGATACCTTTCGCATGCCCGCGATCGGGCTGATCTTTCTCTCGTTCTTCTACAGTGCTCTAGATGAAGCAATGCATTGGGTGCGCTACCTGGGTAAAGGCATCGATCGGGTCGAGATGTGGAGCCATTTTGTCGCCATTTTCGGCCATGTTTTGATGATTTCCTGTTGGTGGCAATGGTACTCCGCGGGCTACCAAGGTGTGGCTGAGACCTTGGCGTTCTTGCCTTTTAAGTGATGAAGTGATGGCGAAAGTAGTTGTGAGCGAGCTTGGAGCTTGGAATGGACCTTGGAATGGACCTTGGAACCTTGTTGCCGCTGTTTGGGCTGTTGCTCCTAGTCTGGCGGATGACGCCGCGTGGGCGCCCTTTGCTGCCGATTCTCGGCGAACACTTGCCGAAGGTTTCGCTGATCGTGCCAGCGCGCAACGAAGAGGCTAGTTTGCCACTGCTGCTTGCCTCGCTGGCTCGTCTAGACTACCCAAACCTCGAAGTCATCGTTGTTGATGATCGCTCGACCGACCAAACCCCGGTAGTGGCCAAAGCAGCGGGCGTGACGCTCGTGAGTGGGAGCGAGCGGCCAGCAGGGTGGGGAGGAAAGCAGTGGGCCTGCATGCAGGGTGCCCGGGTGGCGACTGGCGATTTGCTTCTGTTTACTGACGCCGACACGCAGCATTTTCCAGATGGTCTAAAGCGCACCGTCAACGAACTACTCGGCTCCGGAGCTGGGCTGCTGTCGACCTTGCCCTTTCATTTGAATCCGCACTATTGGGAGCGGCTAACCGGGCCGTTTCAAGTCATGCTGCTGGCGCTGACCGCGCCTTACGGCGCACCTCGGCCGCAGCGGGTCTTCGCGATCGGGCAGTATTTGCTATTTAAGCGTGAGGCCTATGATCAGTTAGGTGGCCACGCTGCCGTGGCTGGGGCCATGGTCGAGGACCTTCCTCTGGCCAATTTGTGCTTGGAAAAGGGCATTGGCTACCGCGTATACCGAGGCGAAGCCGTCTTTGCGGTGCGCATGTACGCGAGCTTGGCGGAGTTTACATCCGGCTGGAGGCGCAATTTTCGCGCCGGGTTTAGCTATGCGACGCCCTGGGCCGGCGTCGATGCTGTGTTCATCGTCATGGCGATCACCGGTGGACTGCGCTGGAACCTGGGCAGTGCCTTAGTCATGCTTGCAACGGCCGCTTTTATGGCCATGCGGCAGCGTTCTCTGGGCCACTTTGCCGTGCTTGGGGCCGTGCTTTGGCCCTTGTCCCTAGCTTTGTTCTGTTTGGTTTCGGCGTTGGCGATGAGCGATCGCTTACTCGGTCGGGCCTTGATTTGGAAGGGGCGAAGCTACGTCTCGGGAGCGTCCGGTGCGCTTTAGACGTTAGGGCGCATCCCTAACGAGAAAGGGGCGGACCCATCCAGGAGTCCACCCCAATCTGCGCAGCGCGCCGAGACATTATATAGCTAGCGGTAAGTCCAACGTCACCTTGGCCGTATCCGAGTGCGACAGGGCCAACTTGTACGGGAAGACGAAGGGGGCTTGGTACAGTGGGTCGATACTGTCGATCGCGATGACGACATGGGTGCCAGCGCTTAGGTCGTATGCTGTGACGCCAAGGTCCAGATCGATTTGCGTCACGCTTGCAGCGCCGGTGTGCCGGCTTGCAACCCCGTGCGAGATCAGCGTGGTTAGGCCCCAGTCGTTGACTTCGTACATGTACACCACGACCTGCATCGGGCCGTCATGTGGCTCCACTGGCACGTGGACGCGGCTCGAGCCGCGTAGCTTCAGAGGCTTGTCGAATTTTGCCGTTTGGTAGACCGCGGCGAAGCGCTGGTCGATACTGCCAATCATACTGCGAACGGGCAGGTGAAAGATGCCGCTACCGACGTCCGAGAGGATCGGTATACCCGTGGTGGCGCCGGAGTCAACTCCGGCCAGGAAGCTGACGACGGGGTGAGCCGCCGTGGCGCCGTCGTGGCTCGTTTCCAGGGCGTTGAGGGGCTGCAAGGGGAAGGAGAACTGCGCCTCGCCCAGCGGCGGAAAGTCGTGAAAGAACACTTTGCCATGGTCCGTCTGGAAGGTCACCGGCTCTTCTTTCAAGATACCCGTGTCTGCACCCAGGAGCCACTGATCGAGCCAGCGGCGTCCTTCGATCCAGACATCGTTAGGCAAGCCGATGAGTCCCGGAATGGCCGAGGTAGCATGGATGCCGTGGTCTAAATAAAATTTCTTTGGACCGGTCAGCTGGCTGAAAAAGCTGCGGGCTTGAGCCGGCGGGAAGAGGTTGTCCTCGTAGCTGTTGCCGATAAAGATGGGCACTTGGCGCTGATTGATTTGGTCGACCCTGGAGACCGCCGAGCGCTCTGCGCCCCAGACGATGGTTTCTTCAACGTGGCTGTTGGTCTTGAGGTTGTTGACGTAGTAAAGCATTTCCGGATCTAAGCGGCCGGCGACGGCTCCGGCGGTGACCAGCAGGTCAAGCCAGAAGTTGCGCAGCGTATCATGGGCATAGAGCGAGTAGCGTAGGTCGGCCCAACCACTCAGTGCAACGACCGCTTTGACGCGGGGATCGAGTCCGGCGACGATCATGCCAAGGCCGGCACCGTAGGAGATGCCGGCGATGCCGACTTTGTCGCCGTCAGCCTTGGCGTTAGCGACCATCCAGTCGATGACGCTGCTGACGTCCTTTTGGCTTTTCGGGCCAGCAACGTCCACGAGGCCGCCGGACACGCTAAAGCCGCGTGGAGCATAGGCGACCGCCACATAGCCATCATTAGCCATCTGTTGGGCGATGGCGTTGTACTCCCACTCACTGACGGCCCAGGAGGCCGGCAGGACCACCAACGGTCGCTTGCCGGTGTACACCGAGCTGTCCGGTGTGTAGACGACCGCCGCCAATTTGACGCCGTCATGGCCGGGAATGCGCGTCCAGTGGAAGCTCGAGTGCGGCGTCTTGACCGCCGATGCGTTGGTTTGGTCCATTGAAAAAGCTTGTTGCCCTGGGCCGAAGCTTGCCAGTACCGCTAGAACTAAACCCTGCAATGGCTTTCTCATAGTGAAAGATCCCCAGGATGATTGTTGCTACATTGTAATGAGTCCTTTTGAGTATGGCCCAGCGGCCAGAGGGTGTAAATACCGAGTTCTGCCCGGTAATTTTTTTTCCAGGCTATGCGGTTCATCGCTAAAAGCTATGGCTGCTCGGCCGAGCTAATTTTACTTAACAAAGCATCGAGTCTTTGAATTATTTTAAATAGGGTCTCGGAATAATTGATGGTTGCGGAATGTGCTGTGCCTTTGTTACATTCCCGATTCATATTTTGGCGCCGGGACGCGAAAGGAACGATATGCCGGGTATTAAGGTCAGAGACGGGGAACCAATCGATAAAGTGCTTCGCATCTTCAAGAAGCAGGTTGAGAAGGCCGGTGTGATCGGCGATCTCAAGAAAAATCAGCATTATGAAAAGCCCTCAGTCAAGCGCAAGAAGAAGGCGATTGCCGCGCGCAAACGCCGTATCAAGCAACTGCGCAAGATGGGCCGCGGGGCCTGAGCCCCAGAGCTAAGGCCAGCGAGAGTTTTTTTGGATGGATTCTGGGCGGACTGCTTACTTGCAGCCGCCTAGGCTTCCAAATAGGTTAGTCCAGGTCTTGTCCAAGGTGGTGGCGTCAGGGGCCCGGTAATAGCGACCCAGATGGTCTGGGAATTTGGTTGCTGCTGCTGGCAGCGCCAGCGACTGTACCATTTGCGTGCCGCCTGCTGTGACTTGAGGACCGGTCGCGACGGCAATGATGGCAACGCCATAGTTGTTCACCAGATTGTCAACGGCGTCCTTGATTGCCTGAGGCGTGTCGGCGTTTGGATCGCCATCGGTCAAGAAGACGACGTAGTTGCGACCATTTTGTGCATTTTGTAGGCCGTTCACCTGCTTGAAATAATTTGCGGCATCCTGCAGCACAGGCGAGAACGAGGTTGCGCCGTTCGGGTTGGACGTCGCGGTGATGATTTCTTGTTGGATCACACTAGAGTTAATGCTGTTTAGCAGCATCCAGCCGTTGGTGCTGTGGATCGATTGCGTGTTGAACGCTAAGACGCTCATGTAGACCTGTGCGGCGGGAAATTTTCCGACATAGTTGTTGAACTGGCTGAGGAAGGACAGAGCACCCGAGCGGCGCACGTTGGTTGGGTCGGTGACCTGTTGCGACCCGGTCTTGTCAAATATAAACATGATATTATAGCTGTTGGGATTGGTGTCGGGTTTGCAAGCCACGGTGTCGCCGATCTGCCCAGGGCTGCCGGCGTTAGCTGTGCCGTCCGTGCCACTGCCGCCGCTACCGGCCCCGTTTGCGGCACCGTCGGTCGGCCCAGAACCGCTCCCACTGCCATTGCTTGGGCTGCCGTCGCCGTTAGTACCGGCGCCATTGAAGTTTTTGTTGTTGCTCCCTGGGCTGCCCTTGAAGCTTGAGCTACTGCAGCCATAGCTAAGGCTCAGGCTGATGCTAGCCACCGCTGCTAAGGAAACAACACTCCACTGGTGATTCATCACGCGTCCTTTCGCCAGATAGGAAACCAGTCCATCTAAGGCTTCGGTGTCCTTATCGGCACAAACGCGAAATTTCTTGAGAGATATTTGTGAGACGCTGCTGTGACGCTGCTCCTTTAGGCGGCTAAAGCGCTCTAAAACCTAGGGTTTGGCGGTGGTTGTAGACTGCGGCATGGGCGGGTCCAACGGGGCCTGTTTAGGTCCCGCTGCAGGACTATCCGGGTCATCGAAGGTCTGGATATCCGCTGCCGTTGATCCTTCTTGCCCCCCCATACCAAGACCTTGGGGCGCATCATCAGGAGGCATGCTCGCATCATCACTTCCAGACATCTCAAACCCGGAGCCGTCTTTGTCTGGCTCACCGGCTTCCTCGACGCTGTCGAGTTCCTCACTGCTTGGATATTTGCCGACTCCAGGCGGAGTTGCTGCGGCTTCCTGGCTCTTCTGGTAAAAAGTTAGGTAGTAGCCTCCACCGAGCAAGGCGATGGCAAGAAGGACGAGCCAGGTCCACTTAGTCATAGTAGATCCTCATGTTTCCGTCAGTTGATGCGACATCGTTTAAAGGTACCGGACCCTACTGGTCAGATCAATGGCAATAGCTTTGTCAAAGGAGACAGCGTTGGCCGATAAGCCCGTTTATTCAACCGCTACCGGCAGTCAAAAACAAGCGGTCAAATCCGCCCGCGGCGGTGCCTACAAGCCAGCCGCTGGGCCGTGTAAAATGCGTCTCGAGACCAAAGGGCGCGGTGGTAAGGTCGTCACCGTGCTGTTCAACCTGACGCTACCGACCGAGGCCGCCGCCCGAGAATTGATGCAGGAGATTCAGGCTGCCTGCGGCTGCGGCGCGACGTTCAAAGATCAAACGATCGAGCTGCGCGGTGATTGGCGCGACCGTGTCGAAGCCTACGCCTCGGCTAAAGGATTGCGGTTTGTTCGTGCTGGTGGGTGAGGCGACACGATGCCGGCATTGAAGCTTGCCATGGACGGTCGCGAGGTCGGCATCGACTTCACTTGAGCTTTTGCACGGCCCCGCATCATCGGCTGCGTCGGCAGAGATGCTCAGAAAAGAAGCCCTCGACTCGCTTCAGGTAGCGGTCGCCGGCAATCTGCACATAGTCCCCATGATGCGCCCCAGGGATGATCCAGAGGTCTTTGGGTTCTCTCGCTGCCGCAAAAACCGAGCGGAAGACCGCTGGGGGAGTGTCGGTATCGGCGTCACCTGCGATCATGAGTAGCGGACGTGGACTAAAGCGACCGATGGCGTCCCTTGGCGCGACGTGATCCATGTCGACGCCCCGTAGTAAAAATTCGCCGCGAGCGAGCCACGCCGCCAGTGCGCCATAGGGTTGAGATTTATACGCCACTTCACCCGCTAAGGAGCTCCACACCGCATTGAGCAAGAGAGCGCTGACGCGTTGATCGTTAGCAGCGACCATGGCGGCTGTGGAAGCTCCGATGGAAAACCCCAGCACGCCAACACATTGTCCAGCGGGACCTTCTCGAGTTGCAAGGAAATCAAGGGCCGCCAGTAAATCACGCTGCTCGTGATCCCCCCAAGTGGTCAGACCCTCGTCGCTCTGCCCGGCGCCGCGTGAGTCGTAAAGCAGCACGCCATGACCGGCTTTGACCAAGGCCGCAGCAACGGGGAGGAATGAGGCGCGGTTGTTGTAACCGCCATGGACGAACACGACCGTGCCCCGGCTCCGTGGCCGCACATACCATGCTCGCAGGGTTAGGTGATCGCTGGTTTGAAAGCTTTGATCTTCATAATCACCGAGCTGCTGCCGAGCGGATGCCATATCTTGGTCGGTTAGGCTGATGCGGTTTTGATGCAGCGTCGTTAGCCAGTAGTGAGACTGCTTTGCTATCTTAAGAGATGTTGCTACCAGCAGGCCTGAGCCGATCGACACGACTAGCCAACAGCTAACTCGTCGTCTCCATGACATGCTGGCAACACCCGCCAGCCCAGGCCTAGGTGTCGGGTCACTCAACAATACAACGCTGCCTCTTGTCTGATGAGTCAGACGTGGCCGTCTGCATGCGGTAGAGGGTTTGACCGTCGTAAAAGGGCGCGCCGAAGCCGCCGGCGAAATGCACACAAAGCAGCGGATCGCCGCCGAGATCGGTCGGGAATTGGAGGTAGATGATCGAATTGAGCATAAGATTGAGCGCAGGCATCCGGCCGTCTTTCCAGCCCAAGGCACCCATATAACCATTGGCTTGGAGTTTAGCATAGAGCAAGCGTGGCGCGGTGACGCCATGCTCGAGGTATTCTTGCATCGCGAATTCACCGACTAGGACCGGCTTGTCGACAGCAAAATAGCTGATGTCATGTAGGAACGGGCTATACTCCTTGCCCATCTGGTCGTAGTGGTGAACCTCGTAAAAATCGAGCGTTCCGAGGGGATCTCCACCAGCACTGATGAGGCCGGCATCGGTGTAAAAATTATCCAGGCCAGCTCGCTGCGACAGGTACTTGAACGACACGGCACTGGAGGTGACTAAACTCTTCGGAGCGATTTTGTGGATACGTCCAGCGACCCGGTTGATGAAGGTTTGGATCTGCAGATGCGTAATGCGGTCGGCAGGTGCCACCTGACTCCAGTTTTCAGTTGCGGTCATACCTTCGGATTCGTTGAGGATGTCCCAAGCATACAGCGCGGGGTGGTTTTTCACGGCGCTGACCATGGGCGTCAACGCTTTGTCCAAGTAGGCGGTTGTGGCGTCGCTATCGGTCAACAGTAGGCGATTGCGCAGCACGACGTCCGGACTGGCCTTCTTCAACTCGCTACGCACCATGTCAAAGGACCAAAGTGTGGGCATCAATTGGACGCCTGCGCTTTGGGCAAGGTCGAGGATCTTGGTGAGATCGGAGATGGCGTAGGTGCCCGGAGACGTGACCAACTTGCCGGTAAACTCAGGGGTCACGGTGCCGTCTGTGTGCAACCATAGTCGCGCAACCGTTCCTCCAGCGCCAACAAGCAGTGCGAATTGCGCGCGCAGCGCCTCCAGGTCTGGGTGGCCCGCACCGACGTCCGAGGCAAAGGTGACCCACGCGATATTGAGTCCAGAGGTGAACGACCCGACGATCTGGCCTGGGCGCGAAGGAGCCTCTTGAGGCGGCAACGGGGGTGTTGACTGCGGTGTCTCCGGTGTCGACTGGGGTGTCGAAGTGGCGGACTTTGGGTCGTGCTTGGGAGTCGCTGGAATTTGCACGCGCGCCGATGCTGAAGCGTCTGTCCGCTCCACATTGGACGAGCGAGACATTGGTGCTTTTGCCTGGCATGCAAATATTAAAAAAAGACAAATTAAGCTAAGCAACGATCGACAACGATTCATTGAGAACTCCAGTTCGGCTGCAATAACAGATAGAATATACGAGAAACAGCGGGGAGATGGAAGTGGAGCTTGGGGGCTGGGCGGGTGGTCTCCTTAGGTAATTCTAGTCAAGTTGGGTGTAAACTAGGTGGGCGGGTGTCTAAAATATAGACACCCGCATGAAGTTATTATGAATAATTATAAAAATCAATATAATTTAA